>NZ_JAHLPR010000001.1 GCF_018918005.1 Paenibacillus sp. MSJ-34
CGATATGGCAGAGTTCCTCGAATGGCGCAAGACCAGGAAAAAAGGTGATTCAAAAGTAGTTCGGATTGGCTAGCACAATCTCAACGAGGATCATTTTACACACAATAATGGACTTGACCAGAATCAGGCCTCTTATCGCCAATTTGTGTATGAAATTTCGTATGAAATCGAGCGATTCGATCCGGGCGTCGCACATTATGTATGATTTTTCGTCTACCTTTGCTGGATCATGGCTCAAATCGTGTTTTGTGTATGAAATTTCGAACAAAATCCACTAATTCGTTACGAAGTATCTAAAAGTCCCTATCAGCGCCCCGAAATTCGCTATTTTCGGCTGCCTACCAAGTTTTTGAGCATATTGGGAACGGTTTTACCTTATTAGCGAATTTCCATTCGTTAATAGAGCATATCCGTTCCTAAAACCGGGTTTTCGAAGCGAAATCGGGGTGAAATAGCGCCCAGCGATGTCTTAAGAAGGCACTTTCGTTCCCAAACCGGAAAAAGTACAACTCAGTTCCACGCAAAAGCGAAGCACACCCACCCAAAAGCGAAGCACACCCCAGCCAAAAGCGTAGCTCACTCCCACGCAAAAGCGCAGCGCATCCCCACTCCGCAGGCGCCGCGGTACGCGATGTTTCCTTTCGTTACAACGACACTTATGCAGTTGCCGCGCGACTTGGCGTGTCCGATTAATTTTCACTGCGGTCACGGACAAATTCATCTTGCGATTTTATACCCTCTGTTGTATATTTATTCATATTACTTGAAAATGAACCGGAGCGTTGCGGGAGGGGAACACCATGCCGGCGATATGCAGAAAAGCAACCACGGACGATGTGGAGGCATTATATCAATTAATAGAAGGGTATGCGGAGAAAGGAATTATGCTGCCGAGGTCGCGCAAAGTGCTGCTGGAGCAGATCGACAACTTCGTCGTCGCTGAGAGCGAAGGAACGGTCGTCGGCTGCGGCTCATTATGCCGGCTAGGCAGCGATTTGGTGGAAATACGGTCGCTCGGCATCGTGGAGACCCACAAGGGACAAGGTCTTGGCACACTGTTAGTGGACTACCTGGTCGAAGAAGCGAGAGCGCAGCAAATTCCGAAAGTGATGGCGCTAACGTATGAAGCGAGATTTTTTCAAAAAAACGGATTCGAAGTCGTGCAAAAAGAAATTTTTCCCGAGAAAGTATGGACGGACTGCGTACATTGCAAAAAACAGCATTGCTGCGACGAAATTGCCGTGTTGAAAATATTGAGTCTGACGTAACGCCATTCTTTGTCGACTTGCATATTTTGGGAGAAACGCGTGACTGCCGGTTTTTTGAGGTTGTAAGAGGAGGGGGATCGCAACGGATGAACATCGCCCTCGGCCCAAGCAAACCGCCCCATCATTAGAACATACGAATGACTAATGATGAAGCGGTCTTTTGGCGTTTCAATCGATTACCGCTTAATGTTATGCGCCTCTTTAAACCTCCGAATTTCCTCAATCGCTTTCTTCTGTCCCCCGGCGGCTCGCAAGCCGTCTCCGATCCGGGCGCTATGAACCGCATATTCGGGCGTTTGCAAAATTTCTTCGACGGCATCGCGCAAACGGTCCGCCGTCATCGTGTGCCGATCCAGCATGATTCCCGCGCCCAACTCCGCGACCCGTTCCCCGACCATAGGTTGATCCGCCGCCATCGGAACGACAATTAGCGGAACATGATAGTATAGCGCCTCGTTGACGCTGTTCATCCCGCCATGCGTAATGAACAAATCCGAACGCTGCAATATTTCCAACTGCGGGGCGAATCGAACGACGGTGAAATGAGGCGGGATTTTCCCTTCAAGCGCATTCAGATCCACTTGATTCCCGACCGACATGATCACTCGCCCGTCGAAGGAAGACAACGCTTCGCAACAAAGCTCATACAACGATCTGACGTCATTGTACACCGTACCCATCGAAATATAGATCGTTCGTTTGTCACGGTCACGCTCCTCGGTTTGACAATTCGCCGCCGAATCAAACCGGTTCGTCAAACATGGGCCGATAAATTTAAACCGGCCATCCAACGTCCCGCCGAAAGGTTGGAATTGTTCGGACGTGAAAACGAGATTGATATTTCCTTCGTTGAAAAATACGTTATGAATTTCGATCCTCCGTTTTAGCCCGAATTTACGCTCGATGCCGGCGGCCAAGACCCTGAACCGTTTCAAGAGGAGCAGATTTTCCTGCAACCGATTGGCTTCCTTGTCCGATTTATTTGTAAACCGTTCGGCATGTATAAAGGATGTGCAGGCAGCGATATGCGGAATGCCCAACAAATCGGCGATCGCGGTTCCGCAGCCGTACATGGAATCGTGAATGAAATAATCGAAGGAATGCCGTTCCGCCAATTCCATAACAATTGGCAGTATCACTTCGTATGACTTCAAAATCTTTAGCACGAAAGACATATATAGCTGGGTATCGAAAGGATTGTCCCGGCTCAGAAAATTATCGTAAGCGACGAATGCAACGTTCAACCGTTCCAGTTGGCTGCGAAATTCATGGCTTGATACATAGGTAACTTCCTCCCCAAGGGCCGCCAATTCTTCCACCAAACCTACAGTCGGATAGACATGCCCGCTGGCCGGGCCATTGACAAATAAAACTTTTGCCATATATTTTCTCCTTTGCCGTCCCGTTTTTGCGAAATGAAGCGTCTGAATTCGAGCGGAGTCATGCCTGTGCCGGATTTCACCATTCTGCTTAAGCGGCTGGGATCGGATATGCCAACGAATTTGCAAATTTCCTTCACGGTATATTCGGTTTGAGCGAGCAATCGCAACGTTCGATTCAGCCTTAACCGATTCAGGAAACGGATCGGGGAGACGGCAAATATTTTGCTGAATTCCTGGCAGAAATAGTTGGGATGGTATCCGATCGATTGTGCGATATCGTGCAGAGACAAATGCGGATTGCCCATATTGACTTTCATATAACGGGTAGCGTAAATTATTGATTTTCCGTTGATGAGATCGAGCGGTTTCCGCTTAATATTTGTATCATGCCGGCGGGTTTGCCGCTCAGAAACGATGTATTGCATAAATTCGGACGCTAAGCAAGCAACGAGACTCGATAGCTTAATTTTACAAGATGCGGATAATGGTTGCGCTTTCAAAGATTCGATCAAACGGAGCATATCACGGACATGCGGCGTTGCTTTCATTTCTACGGGCTGCGCCGTTTCCGTCAATTCCTCCATAGAGAGGAACAATTGCGATTCGAAGGATAGACAGGAGTAGTTAGAACAAGTTGTCTTAACACGAATGGGTATACCGGGCGGGGCGAAGAGGAGTTCCGTTTCTTCTCCGGGGCAATCCAGCCATACGATCTGAAAGTACGGGCTGATCCATTCCGGCGACTCCGGCGAATGGAAGGAAATGAATGTAACCGGAAAGGAATGTAATAGAGCTTCAAGCATAATCATGTCACCTCACCTAGTAAAAATCCTGAAGAATAAACAAGAATCTGAAGAATTGTTTATTGTCGGCCTATAGTACAAAGAGTAAAATTATGTCGTGGAATAGTTTTCTTTAACTACTATACCATCACTTGGTTAATTTGTTAAGAGGTGGAATCATGTTGTCGGTTGATAGTCAGAAATTCGACAAGGCTGCATTCGAAGTCCGTTATCGCGAAATGCGCAACAGAGAAGAATACCGTAATCCGGTAGGCCAAAGATATGCCATATGCCTGCATCATGCCTTCGATCTGATCGCCGCTGTTTTATACATGAAGGAGCGTGACGGTTCGGTTCTACTGATGCATGGCAGCACTCCGTTCGAGTCGGCGCTTGAATTGGCCGAACAATCGGGCTGCTCTTACTTGATCTATCGCAAGTGGGACAACCTATATCGTCTATCTGCATCCGCTGCCGATTACGCGCCTTCGATCTTGCAGTATAGTTCGGGCACATCCCGGGCTCCGTCGCTTATCGCGCGGGAATGGAAACAGGTCGATACCGAAGTGGACGGTTATAACGATTTGTTTGCGGAAACGCCGGTTATGCAGCCCGTTATTCTGGTCTCGGTAACGCATTCCTTCGGCTTGATTACAGGCGTGATGGCTTCCGTTGCAAGGGGGGACGAACCGATTATCGTTGAGGATAAAAATCCGAAATTCGCGCTTCATACGATCAGATCGTTGCGCAGACCCATTGTATATGCCGTTCCTTTTCTTTTTCATGTTATGGATGCGCTTTCGAAAGGAGAGGATCGTTTTTACAAGATGGTCGTATCGGGCTCGCCTCCTTCCGAGGTACTCCTGGATCGGATGAAATCGCGAACGGAGGAAGTGTGGCAGCAATACGGCTGCACCGAGGCCGGCTGCATATCGGTCAGCAAACGTCCATGCTCGGCGACCGATGTGGGGATTCCGTTGAAGCATCTTCGCGTTACGATCGATGCAAGCGGCGGCGGCGGGGAAGGAAAAGGGGAAATCGTGGTTGCGAACGCGAACGGCACAAACCTGGTCAGGACGAAAGATATGGGCTGTTACGATCTTCGTACCGATCGGCTGCATGTATTCGGCAGAATGGACGATTTGATTAACGTTTCGGGTTTCAAAGTCATCCCTGCCGAAGTAGAGTCTGTCATTCTGCAAATGCCCGGCGTGAAGGAATGCATTGTGCATAAAACCGGTCATAACATTTGGGGGGAAGCCGTTCAAGCCCTCATTGTCGGAGACGGATATATTGACGAATCAAGCATACGCTCTTGGTGCATAAAGCGTTTGCCTACCTATAAAGTTCCGAATACGATTCGGATCGTGGGGGAAATTCCGAGAACGGCTGCCGGTAAAATCAGTCGAAAACAATTACAAGAAATGGAGATGTGAATCAATATGACGCGAACAGACATAATCGGCGAATTGCGGACGCTAATGGCGGAGAACCTGGAATTGGACGTGCCCGAATCGCTGGAAGAATCGGCGCGATTGTTTGAAGATTTGGCTATTGACTCTATTATGGTGCTGCAATTAGTGGTCTACATCGAGGAACAATTTGATGTGAGCTTTCCTGAGGAAAGCCTGGATCCGGGAGCTTTTATGACCGTAGGCTCGTTAACCGATCTCATTGAATCGCTCCTTCCGTCGGCGGTGTAGCGATGAGCGGTCCGATTCGACTTGGAATGATCGGCTTCGGCAGAATCGTGGAATTGGTGCATTTGCCTTTGCTCAAACAACTATCCCAATTTCAAGTTTGCGGCATATTCGACATTACGCCGCAACGTTTATCGTTAGCGGCCAAGCGCGGGTTTCCCGTCTATCCGCATTTGGAGCAATTGTTGGAATCCTCCGTAGATGCCGTTTTAATCGCGACGCCGCCGGGCAGCCATTTCGAGCTTGCGCAAGCAAGCATGCGGTTCGGCAAACATATTCTGCTGGAAAAGCCTGTCACCGTTACGGCGGAAGAAGCGATTGAACTGCATCGTACGGCAATGCTGGAACAAAGAATTGTAACCGTTTTCCATAATCGGCGATACGATCAAGATTTCCTATTGGTGAAACGGATGATCGAAGAAGGCAGTTTGGGCGTATTAAAATTCGTGGAAAGAAGACATCATATGTTCGGGTCCGGAGCCGCTTTCGGCGTAAAATCATTTCGCCGGCAATGGCGGAATGAAAAAAGTTACGGGGGCGGGGCGCTTCTGGACTGGGGCGTTCATCTCATCGACCAATTACTGCAGCTCAAGTTGGGCCGGATCTCGGGGGTAAGCGCAACGATGGAACATTTATGGGGCGGCGACGATACGGATGTCGAAGACTATGTTCACGCGCTAATGAAAACCGATCGGAACATTCTCCTCTCCATGGACGTCAATTTCGCTTCCTCAGCCGGGGCGCCGATATGGATTGTAGGCGGGGATCAAGCTACCTTAACCGTAGCATCGAATAACGAAGCTTATCTGTACGAAGCGGGCAAAACCGTCAAGCCCGTTCGATACGAACACCCGTTGCGGGAAGGACCGGAACTGATTTATTCTTCCTTTGCCGATGCTGTGACGAATCAAGGAAAACTTGCCGTTACGCTGGAAGAAGCAATCGAAACGATGAAACTATTGGATCGGATCCGCGTTGTTTCGCAACCGAGTAAGGAGTATCCGGATGAGAATCTTATTTTCAGCGCCACAATATGAATATGAGATGATTCGGGAACAGTGGCTTGAAGCTGTGGCCAAAATCGCAAGGCAAGGCGTTTTCGTCGGCGGTCCTCCGGTTTCCGAATTCGAGGCCGCATTTGCCGCTTATCTTCAAGCGGAAGGAACGGTCGGAGTGGGGAACGGAACCGACGCCATTTATTTGGCTTTGCAAGCTTTAGGCGTGGGGCCGGACGACGAAGTGATTACGGCAGCCAATACATTCGTAGCGACGGTCGGCGCGATTCATCATACCGGAGCGCGTCCCGTGCTAGTCGACTGCAACGAACATTATTTAATCGACCTGGAGCGGGTGAAGGAATGCGTAACGTCCCGGACAAAAGCGATTATTCCCGTTCATTTATACGGTAAAATGGCCGATCTGAAAGAGATTGCGCCGTGGGCGGCCGAGAGAGGAATCGCATTGATCGAAGATTGCGCCCAGGCGGCAGGCGCAAGCCTTGACGGAATAGCGGCGGGACGATGGGGGGTGATGGGCTGCTTCAGCTTTTATCCGGATAAAAACTTGGGGGCGCTTGGCGATGGCGGGGCGGTAGTCTCTTCTTCATTCGAAATGATTGCAAAGCTGCGCAAATTAAGAAACCACGGCGGAGAGGTCCGATATCAGCATGAAATTTGCGGATATAATAGCCGGCTGGATCCCATTCAAGCAAGCGCATTGCAATTGAAATTGCGTTACTTGGACGATTGGAATAACCGCCGGAGGGAGATTGCTCGCCATTACCGCTTTTATTTAGGCGCAGTGGAGTTTCTTACGCTTCCGGAATTCGCGGACGACAATTCCCACGTGTTTCACTTGTATGTTGTAAGGGTCAAGTACGGCTTGCGCGATGCATTGAAGAAACATTTGCAGAAGAAAGGCGTACTGACGGCCGTGCAATATCCGGTCCCGGTTCATCGATTGCCCGCATACGCGCATTTAGGCTATAAGGCGGGCGACTTTCCCCATGCCGAACTTTACGCGGGAGAGATTTTGTCGCTTCCGATGCATGTTGCCATGACCGAGAACGAAGTTCGCTTTATCGCATCCGAAATCCGGACATTTTATGAATCTTGCCAAACTGTGGGGAGGTAGCGACCGAGATGACTTCCATGGAAGAAGAAATCAAACGATTTATCCGTGAGATTGTGGCGGATCTCTCTCATCACGCAAGTCTCGTACAGGGACATGAAGATACCAAATCGATTCAAAGCATGGGCATTGATTCGGTCATGCTGATTCATCTGATCGTTCGTCTCGAACTGTATTTCGATATCGTCTTTGAGGACGAGGAAATGCTCTTGGAAAATTTTGAAACCGTTCAAGCGATATCCGGGCGAATCATACCGAAACTGGGGGGAGCTTTAGGAGACCCGGCAAACAAATGGCTGGATTGCACTTTAGGCGCTTAGAACGCCGAGTGCATTCCAAAAGGGAGATAGATCGATGCAAAGCATACGGATGTACAGACGTTTGATCCAATACATGAACCCCAGACGGGGATTAACGGTTCTGGCCTTTCTATTGAACCTCCTCGGTCTGGCTCTCGGCCTGATTCAACCGTTTCTTGTCTCGCGTTTTATCGATCAAGTGCTGATTGATAAAAAGATGGACTTGCTCTTGCCCATTTTAAGCCTATCGATCGGCCTTTCGCTGGCCGCCGCCGCGTTTACGGTCATTGGATTCAGTATTTTTCGCTATCTGGAGGCCCGGACTACGCTTGATTTAAGAAATGTCGTCCTACGCCACATCAGAAAAATTCCTATCCCGGAAATCGAGAAGACAGGGCCCGGCAAATATATGGCGCTTATGGGGATGGATACTGCGACCGCATCGAAGTTCATGAATGTGACGGTCATTGACCTATGCATATTATGGTCGCAGATGTTACTTTCGTTTGTCATTGTTTTTATGCTGGATTGGAGACTGGGCGTGATAGCAGCGATTTCCATTCCGGTCGTGATGGCGATTCCCCGCCTTTACAGCAAGCCCATTCGCTGGGCGGTCGGCAATCTTCGTACGCACAACGAGGAGATCGGATCCTATCTATATGAGAGCATCCAAGGCTCGAGGGAAATTCGATCGTTCGGTCTGGAAGCATGGGAAGAACAACGCAACGAAATCATTTATAAAGACCTTATTAAAGTAAGCGTCAAAGAGGGTATGTTTCGGCAGCTATCCGGCCAGACGGGAACATTCGTCATTGCCCTGTTCGTCGTGCTCGTCTATGGATTCGGCAGCGGTCAAGCGATGTCCGGCGCTTTAAGCGTTGGGCTGATTATCGCTTCCGCCAACTATATCAATGCCGCGCTAAATCCGATTCAAAGAATGAATTACCTTGTTAGCGACTTGCTGGGCAGCGAGGTTGCCATGGGACGAATCGAAGCTTTCCTCCATACGCCGGCGGAAACGGCGTCAACGATTGAGAGCGATATCGCCGTAGTGGAAGAGAGCGTAAGAGAACATGAGCCATTGATCGAAAGCAAGGATCTCTCCGTTTCGTACGACGGAGTTCCGATTCTGACAGGATTGAATCTGGCAATCCGTCAAGGTCAGATGGCGGCGTTTGTAGGGAAAAGCGGCTCGGGCAAATCGACGTTGTTTAAAACGGTTCAGGGCTTCATGCCGATCGCTTCGGGGAATTTGTCTATCAACCGGATTCCGCTGGAGCAATGGCCGAGAAACGAGATTGCGAGGAAGATCAGCTATGTTTCGCAAGAAACGTTTTTATTCAAAGGCACATTGTTCGAAAATGTCGCGCTCGGCAAACTGGATGCTGCGGAAGATGAAGTTTACCGGGCTTTATGCGAGGTGGATCTGAAATCGTTTGTGGATTCGCTGCCTCACGGAATCCATACGCAGATTGATAATCAAGGGTCCCGCTTGTCCGGAGGGCAGCGGCAACGCTTGGCGATCGCTCGGGCATTGATCGGGAGCCCGGACATTCTTATTTTGGACGAGCCTACTTCGGCGCTTGACCGCCAAACCGAATTGCAGGTGCTTTCCAACATTCGGAAGGCGATGAAGGGAAAAACGATTCTTATATCGACTCATCGGCTGGAAAGCATCCGTTCGGCCGATCTCATTTATGTGTTGGAGCATGGGACCGTTCGCGATTCCGGCGGGCACGACGAATTAATGAAACGGTCCAAACTGTACGCCCAAATGGTAAAAACAAGCGAATTATTGGAGAAAGTGGCGCAAACGGGATGAGGGACCACCCGTTTTTCGGGGAAGGAGAGATGGCGTTGACTGGCGAGGCAACGGAAATGCGCGGCCACAAGCATATCTATTTAGGCTATATGGAATGTTTTTCCTCATGTATTCTAACCTACTTGCATATGACCGGCAGGGACGAACGGATCATGCTGCTTGATTACTGGAATTTGAAATACGATCGGCGAACGCTGTTATCCAGCAAAGACGCCAGACATATTGCGCTGAAATATTTATACGGTATCGAGCTGCAATTCGAAAAAGGCGATACGAACCGTTTGATCCATTGGATTCGCCAAGGTTATTCCGTTATCGCTTTTACTACGGCTTCGGGGCTGGACTATTTCCCTAGAGCGTATGTAACGATGGAATCCGCCGGCTTGAATCATGCGATTCTGATTTACGGTTGGAACGAACGCCAACGAACGTTCCTCATATCCGATCCGGTCGTTCATACATGGGCCGAGCTGACGTTGGAGCAAATGCTGCATGCCGGCATGGCGAGAACCGACAGGGAAGAGCTGCATTTTTTTATATTGTCCGGCGATTCTTCCCCCGTTTCTTCTCCCGACACGAACATATGCCTTGCCTATGCTTCCAATCGGAATCTTAAGCACTATCAGGCTACCGGCAACGTCAACCCCGATGTAAACAAGCCGGCGGATAAATGGAGTTCGATTAGCCTGCTGCTGCAAAATCGGAAAATCGGAATCAATGCGTGGACTTGTTTCGGAAATGACGTAAAAAATTCGTTGGATTGGACTCGTTCCAAACGAACGGCCTGGGTCAAGCAAAACAATCTATCGATTTCCTCCATCAAAAAAATCCGTTCCAAGATTTGGGGCGCTTATCGGGAACTGGCTTCGTTGAGCGACGATGCGGAATTAACGGGACAAAGGCATATGAACCAAATTGCCGCGGCTTGGAACCATTTAAATTTCCTGCTTCTTAAATATAATAACAAGCCGGAAGATCGTTCGGCGATGGCGGCATTAATAAAGCAAATTGAATGTTTGAAGGAATTGGAGCTGCGATTTTTAATGTGGCTGGACGAGGCAATGAGAAGAGGGGATGCCAATGCAAACTGATCTCGATGACAAAATTATAGAGCTTCTGCGTCGCAGTACAAGTGTGGGGCGAAATGCGGCGGAGATTGAGCCGGACACGGATCTGATGAACGATCTGGGCCTGGATTCCATTGCAATGGTTCATTTTCTCGCCGACGCGGAGGAAGAGTTTCAGATTACAGTGAAAGAGGAAGAAATAAGTCTCCCTATATTTAGTAACTTTCGTTCCTTGAAGGGCTATATCATACAAAAAATGGGAGCGAACCGTGGGTCATTTGGAAATGATTGAACACTCGCCGAAGGAGGGTCGATAATGGACTGGCTGCTGCGCAAAATGTCCGGCTTTGAACATCGGAACGCGATGATATTTGAAGATAAGCCGATCCGTTTCAAGGACATCGTTGCCGATTACGGACAATGGCTGCAAACGATCGAGGAACATGAAATTCGGCCGAATGAAGTCATCATGTTGGAAGGAGACTACTCTCCGAACGTATGCGCCGCGATCCTCGCATTTGCGGCCAATGGCAACACCGTCGTTCCGTTAACGGCGGGAACAAGATATAAGCAGGATGAAATGATGAGCATCGCCCAAGTCAATCGATGCATTCGCTTCCAAGGGAATCGCTATTCGGTTTCCAACCCGATCGTTCGCGAGCATTCCCCCTTGCTGGCGAATTTTACTTCACAAGGCAAGGCGGGCTTGATCTTGTTTACATCCGGAACGACCGGACAACCGAAAGCGATGCTTCACGATTTCGCCAAATTTCTTGAACGGTACAAGACGTCAAGAGAAACGTTAAGGACGCTAACATTTCTCCTGTTCGATCATATCGGCGGCCTGAATACGTTATTCCATACATTGGCCAACGGAGGGACGATTATTATTCCTTCGAGCCGCAATCCTAACGATATTTGCGCGCTCATCGAAAAATACAACGTCGAATTGCTGCCTACAACGCCGAGTTTTCTGAATTTGTTATTGTTATCGGAGGCCTATACTCGATACAACATCTCTTCATTAAAGATGATTACTTACGGAACGGAAGTGATTCCCGATGTTACGCTGCAACAAGTGCGAAGGGCGCTGCCTAATATCGAGTTGCGTCAAACCTACGGGCTGTCGGAGATCGGAATATTGCGGGCTAAATCGAGGAGTTCCGATTCGCCTTGGCTTATGATCGGCGGCGAAGGGATCGATACCAAGATCGTGAACGGCATCCTTTACATCCGATCCGAGTTTGCAATGGAAGGATATTTGAACGCTCCGAATCCGTTCGACGAAGACGGATGGTTTCATACCGGAGATCGGGTTTGCGAGGACAACGGATATATTAGGCTGCTTGGCAGGCAGTCGGAAATGATCAATGTCGGGGGAAGAAAAGTATACCCGGTCGAGGTCGAGAATGTTTTGATGCAAATGCCCGAATTGGCCGACGTTGCCGTCAAAGGGGAGCCGAATATGCTGCTGGGGCAAATGGTGACAGCGGTTGTAAAGTTGGCGGTACCGATGACGGGACAGGAATTGAAGGGAAAGGTCCGCATGTTTTGCCGGGATAAGCTTGAAGATTTTCAAATCCCCGTCAAACTGTACATTCAAGAAGAACCGTTATTTACAGATCGGTTTAAAAAAATGCGAAGATAGGATGAATGCGGCGAGTTTAATCAAAGAGATGAGGTGGGTTCGGCATGAATGGGATTTTGGACAAATTAAGCCCATACGGAAGATTGCTCTTATATACGAAGTCTTCCATGACCGATTTGTTGGAGTTATATTACGATTCGCAAGTGAAAGTGAATGTCGTTAATCAGGTTACGGGTCATGTACCGGAGAAAGTGCAACATCTGCTAAGCTCAAAAGCGGACTTCGATTCCGCCGGGAACGTCGCCGTAAGAGAAGTGGACATTTATGTCGCGGGAAACGATCGGACGCCTGTGCTGCATGCCATTTCATTAGTCTATTTGGACAACCTTCCTGCGGAAGCCGTTCAAGACTTGAACGACAGTCAATTGCCTATAGGGCGGGTCATCGACAAATACAAATTGGAGACGATTCGCGATATTCTGGAAACGGGAGTGGCCGGCAGCGAAAGCCTGAATTCCCACTTTCGTTCCACATCCGAATTATTGTTTTTCAAAAAATACAGCATTATCCATCGATCGAAACCGATCTTCCTTATTATCGAATTTTTCCCGTGTCAAGAGCTTGTCGAAATTGCCTGAATCCGGCATGTTAAGTTTGTGCAAACGATTATCGAGGAGATGGACCGATGACGATTCCCATTGCCGCCTATCAAGGATCATTGCATTTGAATTGCCGCAAAATGCAATTCATTAGTTATTTAAGCGCGATCAACGCTCCCGTCGAATTGCTTTTTTATAACGCTATGGAAAAAACGGATGAATTATTTCAGCAAATCGTATGCGAGGGGAAATCAAGGTATCAGTATAATAGCAGCCTGCTCGGCAAAGAAGACTTGGAACTGGTAGGCATTCAAGAAAAAGCGATTTTATGCAAAGACATAAAGCAAGCGGAACGTTCCATTAAGGACATGATTGACAGAGGAAAAGTCGTTTTTATTTGGTTGGATCAATTTTATTTTGCACATCGCGTTTACTATTTAAAAAATCACTTTTTTCATTCATTTATTATTTCGGCATATAAACAAGAGGAACGGGAGACGTTCTATTATTTGCATGATTTTGATCCCGATTTTACCGGGTTTGTGGATGAAAATGCAATGGCGAAAGCGTTGGAATATTCGAAATATCCAATCGAGTTGGTTTATTTGGATTATGATCCGTCTGCCTTGCAATTCGCTCAAATACAATCTCTTTTTCAAGATCGGATGGATCGTAATGACGATACGTTTTCTTTATATGAGTGGATTTTTGCGCAAGTAGACGAGGATATGAATGATGAGACATTAACGAAAATAGATCATGCGTTAGCCATGGTCACGGGATCGAGATATTTGCTCTCCAAATATTTGACTCAAGTGAAATCCGGTCAAGCGGTGATTGCGCAGGCGGAATATATCGCGAACTTTGCCCAGTTGATTAAGAACGTGTTTATCAAATATACGATAACAAGGAAAATAAACAAAGAGAAACTGAAAAAGCTGATTCTCAACTTGAAAATGAATGAAGCGAACCTGAAAAATGAATTGCAAAATAGACAACATAAAATCCTAGTGCCAAAGCGGCACTAGGATTTTATCACCTTCGGCGGGATAGAATTTCCCTATTACAAATGCATTATTGTATCAATGATGTTCCGGCGTATCTCCGAATCAACCGGGCGGCCCCACGCCAGTTCCAGCGCCCATAGGACGGCGCCGGTCGCAGGCGGAACTTGGAGGATGACGAAATGGCAGCGATGCCGGGTCAATTGCTCGACATAGTCGGCATATTTTTCAAACAACAAAGGACTTTCCGCTTTGACCCACACGGAACCGGCCAGAATGACATCGACGTCCGTTCCGAAATCGAGATTGTGCATGCATCCTACGGTGGATTGCGCCAATTGTTTGGCAGTATTGTCGATAATGCCGATGGCTGCGCGATCCCCTTGATCCGCCGCGGAGAACATGATTTGCATCAACTCGGTGTTGGGAAGCGAACGCGCGAGCACGTAATCCATGGTTGCCTCGGCGAAGGCTTCTTTATCCGGGATTTGCAATAGCTCCATGACGGGATCGGTCATGGAGGTTTTCGGTCCCGAGCGATAGTAATAGTCGTATACGGCCCGAAGCACTTTGCGGGCTAAATAGTATCCGCCGGCTTCGTCGCCGAAAAGCTCGCTTCCCATGCCCCCTACTTGCAGACGTTTGCCGCTGGGGGAAATGCCGCCCGTACACGTGCCGGAGCCGTTGATGGAGCAGACGCCGAAGCCCTTGTCGCTGCCTGCTTTAATGCCGAGAAAAGAGTCGTTGTCCAAAGCGTAACGGGCAAAGCCGATCCGCTCTACGATTTCGCACAGGCTGGCTTTCTGCGACGGAAGATCCGCGCCGGCCAGACCGAAGGCGCCGGTGGCGACATGATCCATCGTTAATTGATTGCGCGCAAGCAGAAGCTGTATATTCTCGTTCATGACCCGATATGCGCTGGCATACCCGTCGGAGAAACGTTCATGGCTGCATGTGCCGGCATGAATATGATCGATAAAATCGCCCTGCATGTCGAATAGAAAGTAATCCGTCTTGCTATTGCCCCCATCGACCCCGATTATGTATTTTTTGTCGGTCATGATGGCGTAACTCCATGGAAGAACTGCGGCAAATACGCCTTGTGGGCTTCCTTCAATTCATGGAAACTGGCAATGGCCGCATCGTAATCGCCTACCAGCGGATTCATCAGCAGCGCGCGCATGGCGGCGTCTTCGCTGCCGCTTACCGCGGCGGCGACGGTCTCCCGCTCGTACGCTTTGACCATGCGCATATAATCGATAATATGCCGGTTTGTGAAATCGCGAATCGGGATCGGCTTCGCGCCGTCTTTGCCGACTATGGCGCACACCTCGACGGCGTCGCAGTCTTCCATGAAATCCAACGCGCCGCGATTGAGCACATTGACGACATGCACCTCTTGCTTGTCGTTATAGATCGCGTCGACAAGACTGATCGCTACTTCAGAGTAGTTGGCCCCGCCGCGGGAAGAGAGCTGTTCGGGCTTGCTATGAAGCCTGGAATCGGCGTAAATTTGCAGCAATTCCTCTTCGATTTGCATGCATTTTTCGCCTCGCGACAACTCGCTTTCCATCAAAACTTTCAATTTTTTATTTTTGAAATAATAGTATTCCAAATAAGAGGAAGGGATAGCTCCTACCATTTGCACAAGCTCTTTGCCGAAGCCGCTGGAAGGAATGTTCTTCATCGCTTCGCTGTTGAGTCCCATATGTAACGCTGTCTTCAAATAATCGGTCCCGTCCTGCTCAATCGCGGTAATCCAACTGAGATGATTCAGGCCGACATAAGTAAACTTCGGATCCTTCAACTGAAGTTTTTCGCGAATGCTTTTGAACATATTGAACGGAACGTTGCATAGCCCGAGCATCTTCACTTCGGTATGATTCAGCAGCGCTTCCGTAATGATTCCGGCCGGGTTGGAGAAATTAATGAGCCACGCTTCCGGACATAACGCTTTCATCCGTTCCGCGATTTGCAGCATGACCGGGATGGTGCGCATCGCTTTGAAGAAGCCGCCGATGCCGCAAGTTTCCTGGCCGATCAAGCCGTATTTGAGCGGGATTTTCTCGTCGAGAACTCTTGCGGGCAGCTTGCCTACGCGAATCTGACCCAGCACAAAATCGGCATCCCGGAGCGCTTCGTCCAAGCTTTGCGTCATCACGACGCGGCAAGGGATCTGCTCCGCCCGGATCATGCGCTCGCATAATTTGCCGACGATTTCCTGCTTTCTCTCATCGATATCCATAAGCGCCAATTCGCCTATAGGCAGCGAGTCTTTGCGTTTGATCATGCCTTCGATCAACTCCGGCGTATAGGTGCTGCCCGAGCCGATAATGGCGATCTTCAATTTATTGTTCTTCATCACGTCCACCCTCATGTCCCTTTAGACTGGAATTCCATATCGATTTGGCGCTATTATAGCATGGCGGCCGAATCCTTTACAATAAAATTTAGAATAAAATTTTATTATGATTGATATATTTTGAAATAAAAATTCGGAACCGATGCATATTTTCTTTATTTATTCAACGTTCTCTATCTTGTCATTTGCGAAAAATACGCTTAATATAAAATAGAATTTCAGTTCGGTACGGAAGCGGGGAAATATTCTATGCAAATAGGAGGAAGCTATGGCGATACACGATAATATTTTGATCAAAATTCGGGACATGAAGGATAGCTTGACGCCGGTAGAGAGAATGGTGGCCGAGTATATATTGGCCAATTTGGAGGAAATTCCGCATCTGTCGATTAAAAGCTTGGCGCAATTGAGCAAGACGAGCGACGCGTCCGTCCTTCGTTTCTGCAAAACGATGGGTTACAGTGGTTACCGCAGTTTTATCGTCAGCATTTCCGCTTCTTTAGGTTCGATGGACGAGGAACATAAGAACCAGTACACGGACATCCAGCCGGGAGACGATCTGTCCACGATCATCGCCAATATTTCTCTTAACAATATCAAGTCTATCGAAGATACGCTTAGCGTTATGAATCGCAATGAAGTGGCTCGCGCGGTGAAGATACTGCGAACTTGCAACCGCATCGTCTTTTTCGGCGTCGGCGCTTCCGGGCTCGTATGCAAAGATGCGGAACAGAAATTTTCAAGAATCAATAAAATATGCCATTCGTATACCGACGGACACGGCCAGTTGACTGCCGCTACTTTGATGGGCAAAGGCGACGTGGCGATCTTTATCTCCAATTCCGGCGACACGGTGGAAATTCTCGACTCGCTCGAAATCGCCAAGAAGAACGGCGCAAGCACGATTGCCATTACGAAATACAACAAAAGCGAGTTGGCGGATAAATCGGATATTTTGCTCAGCATCTCTACGCCGGAGATTTCAATCCGCAGCGGCGCAATGGGATCGCGAATCGCGATGCTGACGGTTGTCGACATTTTATTCGCCGGGGTGGCGAGCGCGGAATATCAGAACGTGAAAAAATATTTGACCAAAACCCACAATATATTAGCGAGCAAGCATCGAAAATGAACAATGAAAGACATCGGCTATATCCAAAGACGGTGTCATTTTTTGTCCTAAAAAAGAAATTTAAAACCGATAATTATTTTTATAATAAAATTTTATTTCAAATTGTATTGACGAAATGATAGTGCTTCCATTAATATTAATTCAAACATCTTTATCGAGAGATTGATCAACTCATGCAACATTGAGGGTAGGAGAATAGGTATGAATGAATATTTCGCTGGACTGACAACGGAGAAGATTAACCAGAGTACTCAGATGATAGACGAGTGTACGACAGAGGAAATGCTCCGACTCCTCAACCAGGAAGATGCTAAGGTTCCAGCCGCAGTAGCTGCAGAAATTCCGCAAATTATGAAAGCGGTTGATATTCTGCATCAAGTACTTAAAAACGGCGGCAGAATGTTCTACATAGGCGCTGGGACTTCAGGCAGAATAGGTGTGCTCGACGCATCCGAATGTCCGCCGACGTTCGGCGTTGACCCTAGCATGGTGCAAGGGCATATAGCCGGAGGCGATGTGGCGCTGCGATTGGCTGTCGAGGGTTTCGAAGACAATAAAGAGGAGGGGATAGCGCTCATTGAACGCTGCGGCGTGACGAATCGGGACGCTGTGATCGGAATATCCGCCAGCGGAAGCGCGAATTTCGTCATTGCCGGTTTGCAGAAGGCCGCCGAGATCGGGGCCGAAACGATAGGTGTTACCAATAATAAAAATTCAAAATTGGAGGGTGTCTGCAAAATTTGCATTGCGCCCGTCGTCGGACCGGAGGTCATTGCGGGGTCTACGAGACTGAAGGCAGGCACGGCGCAAAAATTGGTGCTCAACATGCTTACGACCTGCACGATGGTGAAATTGGGAAAAACATATAATAACCTCATGGTAGATTTGAAAGCAAGCAATAACAAATTGTACGACCGCTCGATCCGCATCATCAAAGCTGCTACCGGAGCGGATTCGGAAACGGCGATTCATTTTCTTGAAAAGGCTTCCATGAACTGCAAGCTTGCCATTATGATGATGAAAACCGGGTTGGATGCGGAGAGTGCGGAACGAGCGCTGGGGCAGCATGACGGGAAATTGAAAGCGGCGATTCGTTCTTGCATGAAAGTGCTTTAGGCAGTCATGATTTTTTATATAAATAGATATTTTGAAGAGAGGGTTATTTCGATGAAAAGAAAAATACGTGTTTTCGCATTTATTATGGCTCTCATGATGCTGCTTGGGACGATGGCGGCATGTTCATCCGGCGGAGGCGGCGGCTCCACCACGACGCAAGGCAATGAAAATCCGCCGGCCGCCGCGACGGAACCGGATAATTCGAATTCCGGCGAGACGCCGAAAACGGAAGAGAAAGATACGATTACCGCGCTGCTGCCGCCGGTAACACTTGAATTCCAGGACCGGTTCGAAGAAATTCAAAAGGAATTTACCAAACTATATCCGAACTTGACCTTGAAATTGGAGCCTGCCAGCTGGGACGATATGACGCAGAAGCTCGATACGCAAGTCAATGCGGGCAATCCGCCGGATCTTGCCTTTATTTCGTCCGCGGCGATTGCCAAATACGTTCAGCAAGGCATGCTGATGGATATTTCCGATGCGGCGACGCCGGAAATGTTTGAAGATTTCGACAAAGCTCCGTTAGATTATATGAGAAACGGGGACGGCATTTACGGCTTCCCGGCTTATATGGAAGTTCATGCGATCGGCGGAAACAAAAAGTTTATGGAAGATGCGGGAATCGACTACAAAACCGTGCAGAAAAACGGCTGGACTTATGAAGAATTCCGCGAGGCGATCAAAAAAGGAGTCGTCAAGGACGGCAATAAAACGAGCCGTTACGGATTCGTATTTGCTACGGCCGGCGCCGCCACGGCGAAAGATTATTTGAGCATCTTAGCGAAAAACGCCGGAATGCCGGCCGCATTCGATGAAAACTTGAAATTCGCTTACACCAGCAAAAACTATTTGGTATTATTGAAAGCGATCCGGGAAATGATCGACGACGGTTCGATGCCGAAAGAACTAAGCTCCATCGACGCCGGCAAACGCTGGAACATGTTCCTGACAGGCCAGACGATGATTACGGGCAAAGGACTCGCCACCTTCGAAAACTTGGCCAATAAAAACAACGAAAAGATTAAGGCCAACGACGGCAGCGCGGTGAAAGACAGTATCGAAGTAGAATATATTGTTCTGCCTGTTCCTACGTTCGCGGGACAGAAGCTGCAAGCAAGCACGGTCGTTGACGGATACGTCACTTTCCGCGGCAAGAAGGAACCGACGCCGGAACATAAGGCGAATGTTGTCAAAGCGGCTTATTTCCTGGCTAGCGGCAAAATTGCCGCCCTCACGAATAACGATATCTTCGCGGCTCATATTACGAAGAGCGCCAAAGAAGCCGCCGCAAGCATGGAAACGAATAGAAACCCCGACAATGTCGCTGCAGTCGAATTTATGCTAGCCAATGCAACGCCGGCCCGTCCGGATATTCCGACCGATTTGGGCGCGAAGGCGATCAAAATCGAGGATGAAGTCATCGTTCCGAAATTCCAGGCGCTGCTCGCCAATGAAATTACGCCCGAACAGATGTATGATGCGGTGAAAGAAGCCGCCGTCAAAGCGTTCGGCGAAGACGGAATCGTCAAAGATTAAGATCCGAATCGGATAGCCGCATATCGGATGCGGCTATCCGATCCATGTTCATGAAAAGTGATAAAAAAAGGGGACCGGTGGTATGATTCAACCAATGATATCGACGAGAAAACGGAAAAATAGAGGAGACGTGGCATGGGCCTGGGCGTTTATCGCTGTGGCGTTGGTTGTCTATGCGTTGTTTACGGCGTATCCGGTTGTCAGCGCTTTCATTATCAGTTTTCAGGAATATAATCCGTTAGGGTCCACCTTCACCGGTTTGGCGAATTATGCGAACACGTTTCAAGATTCTTTATTCTGGAAATCGATAGGCAATACGGTCGTTTACACCGCTTTAACCGTGCCGGTCAACCTGATCCTGTCCTTCGGCGTGGCGATTCTGGTTTTGCCTTTGAAGAAATGGGCGCAAACGACGTTCAAGGCCATCTATTACTTGCCTATGGTCGCTTCCGGCGTTACCCTGGCCGTCGTATGGCTTTGGATTTACGACCCGCTGCCTGCCGGCATCCTGAACGAGTTCATCGGGGTATTCGGCGCGGAGAACAAAAACTGGCTCGGCACAAGCGCCTATGCGATGTTCTCGCTTGTTCTGATGTCATGGCTGTCCAGTCACGGCACAAGCATCATTATTTATTTGGCTGCATTGATGGGGATCGACAACAGTTATTATGAAGCCGCCGAACTGGACGGCGCCTCTTTCTTGCAAAAACTATGGTATATCGTTATTCCTTTTCTAAAACCGACGACATTATTTTTGTTGGTAACCGGAGTCATCGGTTCGTTCCAAGTATTTCAGAACGCCTTCCTCATGACGGGCGGCGGGCCCGATAATGCGACAACCATGGTAGGTTTGCTCATTTTCAACAACGCGTTTAAATATTTCGAATTCGGCAAGGCGGCTGCGCAATCGTTGCTGTTGGCGCTCATTATCGCCGGAATCTCATTGGTCCAATTCAAATTCCTCGGCAAAGATGTAGAATATTGATCGGGAAGGAAGGGGAGAACGGCATATGGCCTTGTATCATAATCATGTAGGCAGACCTGCAGTTAAATATATTAGAAACACCGTTATTGTTATCATCCTTCTGCTCTTTGCGTTAGCGACTATTTTTCCTATTTACTTTATGGTGATCTCATCGTTCGGCGATCCCGTTGAAGCGGCAGCAATCAATTATGCAATCTTCCCTGAGAAAATTTCGCTTGCTTCCTATAAATTTTTCTTCGATTACAGCGAACATTCGGTGAGATGGCTTGTTAACTCCCTCATCGTGGCGACCAGCGTTATGGTGACGAACGTCGTCTTCGTCAGTATGGCAGGGTACGCTTTCTCGAAAATTCGCTTCAGGGGAAGCGGCTTGCTGTTTGCGATATTGCTATGCGCCATGATGATCCCGTATCAAGTGACGCAAGTGCCTTTGTACATTTTATTCGTCAATATTTTCGAGCTGCAAAATACGTATGGCGCGTTAATTTTTCCCGGCATTGTTACGGTGTACAATATTTTTCTGGCCAAGCAATTTATGAGCTCCATCCCTTCGGAAATATTGGAATGCGCCAAAGTGGAGGGCTGCAATCAATTTCAAATTTATTTGAAAATTATATTGCCGTTGTCCAAAACGGTCCTCGCCGTGATGGCCATCCTGACCTTTATGGATAGCTGGAACACCTTCTTCTGGCCGCTGCTTGTCACGAATACGATGGATATGCAGACGATTCAGGTCGGGTTAAAAAATTTCCGCTTTGCCAACTCGACGTATTTCGCGCCGATGATGGCCGGGGCTACGATCGCCGCTCTGCCGATGTTCGTGCTCTTCTTCAGTCTGCAAAGATACTTCCTCGAAGGCGTTACGGTAGGGGCGGTCAAAGGATAATCGCCTGATTTATGAAATAGCCGCTGTAAAGATACTGAACCGACTTGACAATCGTCTTGTCAGTTTGGTATTTTTGTATTATCGGTTAGCACTCAGTGGGTAAGAGTGCTAACGAATTGAACGAAACGGGCAGGGGAGGGGTTAGGCATGCTAACGGAACGTCAAAGAATGATTTTAACCGCAATCGTGGACGACTACATTCGTTCTGCAGAGCCGGTAGGCTCCCGAAGCATTTCCAAGCGGGGGGAAGTCGGTTTCAGCCCTGCGACGATTCGCAATGAAATGTCCGACCTGGAAGAACTCGGTTTTCTGGAACAACCGCACACGTCTGCGGGCAGAATTCCTTCTCATAGAGGATACCGCTATTATGTCGATCATTTGGTGAAATTCGGCGAGATCGATGAAGAAGATTTGAACCTGATGAAATCTTTTTTTGCGGAAAAGATAAGTGCGATGGAACAATTGATCCAGCACGCCGCGGCTATTTTGTCCAATATGACTAAATATACGTCGATCGTCCTGGGGCCCGAAGTGTTCGACACTTCGTTGCGCCATTTTCAATTGCTGCCGTTGAGCGAGCATACGGCCGTAGCGATTATCGTGACGAATACGGGCCATGTGGAGAATAAGACGTTAACGTTGCCTGCGGGCGTCTCCGCATCGGAACTGGAGAAAATCGCCAACATATTAAATCATAGGCTGACGGGCGTCCCTTTATATAAATTGAAATCGAAATTAATCAACGAAGTCGGGCGGGAAATGCGCAAATACGTGTCGCATTACGAGGAACTGATCGACGTCGTCGAGCAAGCCTTGGAAGGCGGCGGCGATCATCGCGTCTTCTTGAGCGGAGCGACCAATATGTTGAATCAGCCGGAATTCCGCGACGTCGACAAGGTGAAGACGATTCTCGATTTATTGGAAGAAACGCCGACGATTACGAAAATTATTTCCTCGGTTCCCGACGGCATTCAAGTTCGAATCGGCACGGAAAACAACCACCAGGCATTTAATAACTGTAGTTTGATTACGGCTACGTATACCGTCGAAGGCAAAACGATGGGGACGATCGGCATACTCGGTCCGACGCGAATGGAGTATGGCAAAGTGCTCGGCCTCCTCAATTATTTGTCGAAAGATTTGACAATCGTTTTGGAACGCTGGTTTAAATAAGGTTGAGAGGGGAGCGGCGGGTATGAGTCAAGGGAAACCAAACGCGCTCGATAGCGACGAGCGTTATGCGGCGCTGATTAACAATGCGGGCGCGATCCGGGCCGTATGTTCCGCCGTTGAAGGCACGCTCGGCCCGAAGGGGCTGGATGCGATGCTCGTCGGTACGAACGGGGAGATTATCATTACGAATGACGGGGTCACGATATTGGATAAGATGGATGTGACTCACCCCGCTGCCAAACTGTTGATTCAGGTCGCCCGTTCCCAGCAGCGGGAAGTCGGGGACGGCACGACGACGGCGACCGTGCTCGCGGGCGCCATGGTGCAGGAAGGCGTCTCCCAGGTGACGCGCGGCGTCCCTCCTACCAAAGTCGTGTCCGGTTTGCAGCGCGGCGTCGCTCTGGCGATCGAAGCGCTGCAGCGCCGGGCCCGTCCCGTTACCAGCTTGGACGATCCGCTGTTAAGGCAAACGGCTTACATCGCCGGGCGCGAACAAGCGGACATCGTCCATTTGGTGATGGAAGCGGCGCAGCGGCTCGGCAAGGACAAATTGCTGGACCCGCAATTTCATTTGGCCGACGCCGTATCGGCGCATGAAAAGGCGGACAACGAAGTATGGCCGGGCATACTGCTTCGGTACAAGCCGGTTCACCGCCATGCCGTAACGGCTAGAACGGACGCGCGCGTGTTAGTGCTGCGCGACGCGCTCGAGCCGGAGCAGCTCGGCGAAGAGTTGATGGCGACGGAAGCGGGCTTGGCGCGATATATGGAATTGCGCCAACATTTCGAGGCGCAGCTCGAACGGCTCCGGGCGCTCGATATCGGGCTGATCGTGCTTGAACGGGGCATTCATCCGGATGCCGAGCAGTTCTGCCACGATCATCGAATGATTGTCCTGCAAAGGGTGAACCGGGACGAAATCGCGCGCATATGCCGCCTGACCGGAGCCGTTCCGATGCGCCGTACGGCCTTACATAAGTCGGAAGAAGAAATCGGACGCATGCTAGGCACTGTGGGCAGCGTACACTATGACGAACGGCTCGAACGCGTTCGGCTGGCGGCGAGCGAGCAGCGGATCGAGGGAGCGATAGACGGCCAGACGGTGACGATCATCGTCGGCGCCAGCACCGCCGAAGTGGTAGGCGAGCGCGCGCGGATCGCCGCCGATGCGGCTTCCGCCGTTCAAGCCGCCGTGAAGCGGGGCATTCTGCCCGGCGGAGGCACGACGGAATTGGCCGTCGCCGCCGAGCTCGAGCGTCATCGGGATACGGTCAAAGGAATGGAAACGTTCGGACTGATGGCGGTGGCGCAAGCGCTCAGCAAACCGATGGCGCAAATCGTCTTGAACGCCGGATTTAATCCGCTCGAGAAGGTGGAGGAGGCGCGGGCGGCGCAGCTCGAGCAAAATTGCGATTCGATCGGCGTCGATTGCGATACAGGCGGCTTGATCGATTACGCCGAACTGGGGATCGTCGATCCCGCATTGGTGAAAATACACGCGCTGCAGGCCGCGGGCGAAGTGGCAGCCGCCGTGCTGCGCATTCATAATGTCATCAAAATGCGTCAAGGAGGTGAATGAATCGTGAATCGGAAAGAGAATACGATGGATAAGAAGGTGGACGAGACAATGGAAGAGACGAATGATCAGCAACAAGAAGTTGCTTCTTCACATACAGAATCTCCGGCAGAGGAGCGGACGGAAACGGAAGCGAACGCAGAGCAGCCGACGGAGCAAACGAATGAATTGGAACAGTTGCGCGCATTGGCCGAAGAGAACAATCAACGGCTGCTGAGAGCGCAAGCCGATTTCGATAACTTCCGCAAACGTACGCTGAAGGAAAAAGAAGAATTGGCCAAATACGCTTCGATGAAACTGATCGACCAATTGCTGCCGGTTGTCGACAATTTCGAACGAGCCTTGCAGGCAGGCCAGGACAATCCCGAAATGTCCTCCTTTTCCAAAGGGGTGGACATGATTTTCCGCCAGTTCCTTCAAGTGTTGGAACAGGAAGGACTGCAAGCGATGAACGCGGTCGGCCAGCCTTTCAACCCCGAATTCCATCAGGCGATTATGCAAGTGGAATCGGACGATCATGAAGAAGGCATCGTGGTCGAAGAAGTCCAAAAAGGATATATGTTGAAGGATAAAGTATTGCGCCCGGCTATGGTGAAAGTAAGCGGGTAACCGAGATGTGGAAATAGCTCACAATATATTCAGGAGGTAGTAGTATGGGTAAAGTAATCGGTATCGATTTAGGAACGACAAACTCTTGCGTTGCGGTAATGGAAGGCGGCGAGGCGGTCGTTATTCCGAATCCGGAAGGCAACCGGACGACTCCTTCGGTCGTCGGATTCAAGAAGGACGGCGAGCGTATCGTCGGGGAAACGGCGAAACGCCAGGCGATTACGAATCCCGACCGCACTATCATTTCGATTAAGCGCCACATGGGCACGAATCATAAAGAAACGATCGACGGCAAAGATTATACGCCGCAGGAAATTTCCGCGATTATTCTGCAAAAGCTGAAAAGCGATGCCGAAGCGTATTTGGGCCAACCGGTCACGCAAGCGGTCATTACCGTTCCGGCTTATTTCAACGACAGCCAGCGCCAAGCGACGAAAGACGCCGGCAAAATCGCCGGCCTGGATGTGCTTCGCATCGTGAACGAACCGACGGCGGCCGCTTTGGCATACGGGATGGAAAAAGCGGACGATCAAACGATTCTCGTCTTCGACCTTGGCGGCGGAACGTTCGACGTATCCATTCTGGAGCTTGGCGACGGCTTCTTTGAAGTGAAGGCGACGAGCGGCGACAACCATCTGGGCGGCGACGATTTCGACCAAGCGATTATCGACCATTTGGTAGCCGAGTTTAAAAAGGAACAAGGCATCGACTTAAGCAAAGACAAAGCTGCGGTTCAACGTTTGAAAGACGCGGCGGAAAAAGCGAAGAAAGAATTGTCCGGCGTCATGACGACGACGATCTCGCTTCCGTTCATTACCGTCGTTGACGGAGTTCCGCAACACTTGGAATTGAATTTGACACGCGCCAAATTCGAGGAATTGACCGAATCGCTCGTCGAACGGACAATGGGCCCGACAAGACAAGCGTTAACCGACGCCGGCTTAACGCCGAACGATATTGATAAAGTCGTGTTGGTCGGCGGTTCCACCCGCATTCCGGCCGTACAAGAAGCGATTAAACGTTTGACGGGCAAAGAGCCGCACAAAGGCGTGAACCCGGACGAAGTCGTCGCGCTCGGAGCGGCGGTTCAGGCCGGCGTATTGACAGGGGATGTAAAAGACGTAGTTCTGCTCGACGTGACGCCTCTGTCGCTCGGAATTGAAACGGCCGGCGGCGTATTTACGAAAATGATCGAACGCAACACGACGATTCCGACAAGCAAATCGCAAATTTTCTCCACTTATGCGGACAATCAGCCTAGCGTTGAAATCCACGTATTGCAAGGGGAACGCGAAATGGCTGCGGGCAATAAAACGCTCGGACGCTTCATGTTGGGCGACATTCCGCTCGCACCGCGCGGCGTGCCGCAAATCGAGGTTACTTTCGATATCGACGCGAACGGGATCGTCAACGTATCGGCAACCGATAAAGGAACAGGCAAAAGCCAAAAAATTACGATCACTTCCTCCAGCGGCTTAAGCGACGAAGAAGTCGAGCGCATGATGAAAGACGCCGAGCTGCATGCCGAAGAGGACCGCAAACGCAAAGAGCTCGTCGAAGCGAAAAATAACGCGGACCAACTCGTCTACACGACGGAGAAAACGTTGAAAGATCTCGGAGACAAAGTGGATCAAGGAGAGATCGACAAAGCGAACGCCGCGAAGGACAAAGTGAAAAAAGCGGTCGAATCGGATAACATCGATGAGATCAAATCGGCTTCGGAAGAGTTGACGCAAATCGTGCAGCAATTGTCCGTCAAGCTGTACGAGCAAGCGGCTCAGGCGCAGCAAGCGCAAGGCGGGGCAGACGCGGGGCAAGACGGCGGCGCAGCCAAAGGCAAGGACAATGTCATCGACGCCGATTACGAAGTCGTTGACGATCAGAAAGATCAAAAATAAGTTTCAGCAACGCAAACGTACGTTGAAACGGCATAGTCAAAGCCAGGCGCAAACTTGGCTTTGACTTTCGTTTTGTAATCATAAGATGGGGGTTGACTAATGGCAAACAAGCGGGACTACTACGAAGTGCTCGGCGTCGGGAAGAACGCGTCCGAAGATGAGATTAAGAAAGCGTACCGCAAGTTGGCACGGCAATATCACCCGGACGTCAATAAGGCCGCGGACGCAGAAGAAAAGTTTAAAGAAGTGAAGGAAGCGTACGACGTGCTGAGCGATACGCAAAAACGCGCCACGTACGACCAATACGGCCATATCGATCCGAACCAGGGAATGGGAGGCGGCTTCGGCGGCGCGGATTTCGGCGGCTTCGGCGACATCTTCGACATGTTCTTCGGCGGCGGCGGACGGCGCGATCCGAATGCGCCGCAGCGCGGCAACGATTTGCAATATACGATGACGATCGAGTTCAAGGAAGCGGTATTCGGCAAGGAAACGGACATTAAGATACCGCGTACGGAAAACTGCGACACTTGCTTCGGTACGGGGGCGAAACCGGGCACCAAGCCGGAAACCTGCTCGACATGCCGCGGGACCGGCCAACAGGAAGTGGTGCAGAATACGCCGTTCGGCCGGATGGTCAACCGCAGGGCTTGCTCCACATGCGGCGGAACGGGCAAAATCATCAAAGAACGTTGTACGACATGTCACGGCGCGGGCAAAGTGAAAAAACAACGCACCATTCACGTCAAAATTCCGGCAGGCGTCGACGACGGCGCGCAACTGCGCATGTCCGGCGAAGGGGAGAGCGGTTTGCGCGGCGGACCGCCGGGGGATTTATATATTGTCTTCCGCGTCAAGCCGCATGATTTCTTCGATCGGGAAGGCGACGACATCTATTGCGAAGTGCCGCTCACGTTCGCGCAGGCGGCGCTCGGCGACGAGATTGAGATTCCGACCTTGACCGAGAAGGTGAAGCTGAAGATTCCGGCCGGAACGCAGACAGGAACCTATTTCCGCTTGAAAGGAAAAGGCGTTCCGCGCTTGCGCGGCATCGGGCAAGGCGATCAGCACGTCAAAGTCGTGATCGTTACGCCGACGAAATTAAGCGAGGAGCAGAAGGAATTGCTCCGCCAGTTTGCCGGATTAGACGGCGAACATACGCATGAACAGCAGCAATCATTTTTTGACCGGATGAAAAGAGCGTTTCGCGGCGAATAATTCGCCATCCGTCCCGTTCCACAATGCCATCGTGGAGCGGGATATTTTTTATATGTCGGGCGTTTTCCTAAACAGCAAATTGGAATGATTTGTATTGATTTTCTCGTAAAAAGATTTATAATATGGGGATTACGAATCGAATGCGGGAGCGTAGCCAATGAACAGACTAATTTGGATGGGATGTTTATCGTATTTATTAATCGGATTGGCCCATGTCGTCATCGGATCGGTTTTGGTCGAGATGGTCGGGCGTTACGGCGTCAATTACGGCGTCGGCGGACAACTCGTATTCGCTCAATTCAGCGGTTTCCTTGTGGGAGTGCTGGCGATTCCGTGGTTATCTTCGAGATGGGGCAAGCGCAGCTGTTTAGTCGTCTTGTCCGCTTGCTTAGGCGTTGCCGAACTGGCGTACAGCTTCCTTCCCGCCTGGGAATGGATGTACGCGATCGGATTTGTCGCCGGGTTCGGGTTCGGCGGCATCGAGGCGGTTGTCGGCGCGTTGATCATCGATTATATCGAAGAGAAGAAAGCGGTCGTCATGAGCAGGCTGGAAGTGTTGTTCGGCGTCGGCGCGCTTGTTATGCCGCTGATCGCCAGTTGGTTGATTTTACGGTCGGCCTGGCAGTATTCTTTTATCCTAATTGGCGTATTTTCTTTGATTATGGCTTTATGCTGGGCGCTATTGCCGCTTGGCAAAGTAGACCGCGACATCGCCAAATCGGCCCGCGTTTCCGCGGCTAAGACCGGCACAGCGGCATATGTTCGGCGGGAACTTCCGCTTCTCGTTATATTCGCTTGCTTCTTTCTCGTCTATGTCGGCGTCGAGATGAGCATCGTCAACTTCGTCCCTGCCGTTTTGATCGATCATATTAACATCACGCCGGCCGCCGCATCGCTAAGCGTCACGTTTTTCTGGATTACGATGGCGATCGGGCGCTTATTCGCCGGCTTCATCGCCGAGAAGATCCAATACGCCAATTATTTGCTTTGGAGCACGCTCGGATCGCTCGTCATTTTTATCGCTTTCGGCTTCGCTCCGAACGGATGGAGCTCGTTCGCGGCCATTATGGCGTTGGGCTTGACGATGTCGGGCATTTTCGCGATAGCGCTCATCTACGCCAATGCGCTGCTGCCGGGCAGAACGGAGCGAACGACCAGCATTCTCATCGCTTGCGGCGGGATTGGCGGCGCGCTGCTGCCGCTTGCCACCGGCTGGACGATCGAGCGCCTGACGATGGGCGCCGCGATTGGATTATTGGCAGGAGGATTCGCCATATTGCTCCTGCTTAGCATCGTCGCTTTCCGGTTGAAGAAGCGCGTCGTACCGCAAACGATTACGGAGTCCGCTTAAGCAGACAATCCGGCACTCCCTGAGGGGGCCGGATTGTTTCAATCTTGCCCGTTGCCGATTTGCCCGCCGCCGAATCGCTCGCAGACATGTTGTAAGAAATACAACATTTCGGGCGGAGAGAAGGCGGAATGGGGCGCTATGCTGCATAGAATGCAACATAATCGGGGTTGAAATCGCTTCAAGCCCCGCTCTAAAGGCAAAATGTTGTATAAACTGCAACATTGCCAGCATTTTTATCAGGAGAAGAAACGAAATGTTGTATTTTATACAGTATAGATCCCCGTTTCTGAAGGCAGGCTGAAATTTTGGAACAACGCGGAAGCAAAGCACCCTCAAGCCCTTTCTTCGTTCGCCGAAGTTCGGCCCGCCGTCGAATAAATGCGACGGAAGATCGCCTGCTCAAGCCGGAATCGCCCCGGATGGCGGGCGATCTTCGCCTTCCGGTTAAAATCTTTTTGTTTGAAGCATTCTATAGGATAAGCAAGGCTTACCATCAATAGAATGAAACAGCTAAGGAGAAGACCGATGAACAACAATAACGGAAAAAGACGCGCAAATCCTAACAACCGTTTGCCGGTCGCGAAAAACGAAGATGTCGAGTTTGCGCAAGAGCTCGCGGATCAGGCGGATGTAACGGCGCAGCGCCGCGCGGCGGAAGCGGACCGGCGCCAGGAAGCGGAGTGAGAGCCATGAGCGAAGCGCAGTTGAAAGCGGCGTTCGTGCGGGAGGCCGACGCGGAAGCCGCAGCCAATAAGTTGAAGGCGCTGCGAATCGAGCAAGTGTCGTTCAACCGGACGGGCGGCCGCGCGGACGATGCCGGACTTTCGGACGAAGAAGGGTATTATGCCGCCGCCGCCCTCGGAGGCATGGGCTATATGCCGGGATCGACCGCATCCGCATTGGGCGGAATGATTCCGTTCGCTGCCGTTTCCGAACTGGGAGACGCGCTCGGGGACGACGGCAACGGCGGCGCTCCGCAGCGCCATATCGTACTCTCGGCGAGCGTCAGCGACGAGATGCGTGACAAGGCGGAGCGAATTATCGAACTGGAAGGCGGCACCCTTCTTTAAGCGGTGCTGAAAAGCTGACTTTTGGAACACGCATTTTAACTCCCGACCACGGGAGTTTTTTTGTGAAATATTATATTGTATAGTACAATAAAACGATAAAGCAATTTGGGGGGAACATCGATGTTGTGGCATGAAATAACGATACATACGACCGAGGAAGCGGTGGAGATGATCTCCAATTTTTTGCATGAAGCGGGTGCGGGCGGCGTATCGATTGAAGAATCGGGAACGTTGAACAAAAAGCGGGATACATCGCTCGGGCAATGGTACGAGTTTCCGCTGAACGATATTCCGGAAGGACAAGCAGTCATTCAAGGTTACTTCGCCGAGGAAACCGATATGGACGAAATCGCGGAGCAAATACGGCCTCGCATCGAGCAGCTGCGCGAATTCGACATCGATCCGGGCCAATATACCATTCGTTTTCGCACTGTGAACGAGGAAGATTGGGCGAACGCCTGGAAGCAATATTTCAAGCCGATTCGCGTATCGGATACGTTAACCATTAAGCCGACGTGGGAACAATACGCGCCTAAGAGCCAAGACGAGAAAATGATCGAGCTCGATCCCGGCATGGCGTTCGGAACCGGCACGCATCCGACGACTTCGCTTTGCCTGCGCACATTGGAGAGCGTCATTCAAGGCGGGGAAGAGGTTATCGACGTCGGCACCGGTTCGGGCATTTTGGCGATCGGAGCCGCGAAGCTGGGGGCGAAGCAGGTGCTCGCGCTTGATTTGGACCCGGTGGCGGTGTCGAGCGCCGGGGAGAATGTGCGTTTAAACGGATTGGAACATCAAATTACCGTTCATTTGAGCGATCTGCTTCAAGTGTTGAACGATGCAAACGGCGAGGAAGGTGCCAAGCTCGGCGTTACGCTGCCCGTTCAGGTGGTCGTCGCCAACATTTTGGCCGAGATTATTCTGCTGTTTATTGACGATGTATATCGGGTTCTGCAGCCGGGCGGTACGTACATCGCCTCCGGCATATACAAAAATAAAGAGCAAGTCGTTGCGGACGCTCTGGAAGCAGCGAACTTCACGATCGTGGAACGGTTCCGCGACGAAGACTGGATCGCGTTTGTCGCGAGAAAGAAGTAGGTGAATCTATGGAAATGTTGCAGCAGCTCGTCCGTTTTCCTCTAGAGCATGTACCCTTTATTTTTCTCGTCTTAATGGTCGCATTTACGGTACATGAATTTTCGCATGCTTATTTTGCGTACAAATTCGGCGATCCTACGGCGAAGCTGCTCGGGCGGGTTACGTTAAACCCGCGCGTGCATCTTGACGTGCTCGGTACGATTTTGTTGTTCGTCGCCGGCTTCGGCTGGGCGAAGCCCGTTCCCGTCAATCGGGACAACTTCGCCAATCCGCGCCTGATGGGGATCGTCGTCTCGGCGGCAGGACCGATGAGCAATTTATTCGTCGCGTTCATCGGGACGATGCTCTACTATATTCTATTCCGGTTTCATTTGGCCGAATGGATCTTATCGCAAAATGTCCGCGTATACGAAGCGATCGACATTTTCCTAGGCTATTTGGTCAATATCAATATTTTATTGTTTCTGTTTAATTTGATTCCGCTGCCCCCGCTTGACGGGTACCGGATTTTGGAGGATTTGGCGCCTCGCGGCCTGCGCGGGAAGCTGCAGCAGTTGGAGAAATGGTCTATTTTCATTTTTTTGATTATCGTCTTTATCCCGCCGATCCAGAAGGTGACGCTCGTGCCGCTATTTTCGCTGATTCAGCCGATTCATGTCGGTTTCTACCGTTTCTTCACGACATTGTTCGGCACGTAGATCGTTCTGTGGTAAATGTTATAAACGCTAGATTTTGCGGGGCAAAAGAGTTATGATGTTGTTTGGTGATTTAGAGCGATTAAAGGTTGATGAACATGCAGCGTTATTTTATTGCGCCGGACCAATTCGGCGAACATACGGTGACGATCGTCGGCGACGATGCGCGCCATTTGACGAAAGTGATGCGTGCCCGAAGCGGCGAGAAGATCGTTGTGTGCGACGGGGTATCGCGCGAGGCGGTAGCCGAGATTGCGAATATCGGCACGGGCAGCGTCGAAGCGAAAATTATCGAGCTGCGGCCCGTTACGCAGGAGCCTTGGCTGCAGGTAACGGTTGCGCAAAGCTTGCCCAAAGGCGATAAGATGGAGACCGTCATTCAGAAATGTACGGAAATCGGCGCCGTGCGTTTTATCCCGTTCGTATCCGAACGGACCATCGTCCAGTACGATGCGAAGAAAGAAACGAAGCGTCTGGAGAGATGGAGCAGAATCGCGAAGGAAGCCGCGGAACAAGCGCATCGCGGGCGCATTCCCGAAGTGGAAGAGACGAATGCTTGGAAGCAATTGCTGCATCGTTTCGCGTCGTACGATCTTGTTTTGTTTTGCTATGAAAAAGAACAATCCGGCAAATTGCGCGAATGCATCTCGCCTTTGATCCATAAAAGGGACGGCGGCGGAACGTTAGACGTTCTGCTCGTGATCGGCCCGGAAGGCGGGTTCGCCGAGGGCGAATGCTTGGCCGCGGAAGCGGCAGGGGCGAAGCCGGTAGGGTTGGGAGCGCGAATATTGCGCACGGAAACGGCCGCGATGGTCGGTTTGACGTGCCTATTATATGAATCCGGAGAGATGGGAGGAGTTTGACCAAATGCCGTCGGTAGCATTTTATACATTAGGTTGCAAAGTCAATTTTTACGATACGGAAGCAATATGGCAGTTGTTCAAAAACGAAGGCTACGAGCAAGTCGATTTCGAACAAACGGCCGACGTTTATTTGATCAACACATGCACAGTCACGAATACGGGCGACAAGAAAAGCAGGCAAATTATTCGCCGCGCCGTTCGCCGCAATCCCGACGCGATTATCGCCGTGACGGGCTGCTATGCGCAGACGTCCCCGGCCGAAATTATGGACATCCCGGGTGTCGACCTCGTCATCGGGACCCAAGACCGGGATAAAATGATGCCGTATATCGAGCAAATTCAACGAGAACGCAAACCGGTCAACGCGGTGCGCAACATTATGAAGACGCGCGAATTCGAAGAGCTTGACGTGCCGGATTTTGCGGATCGGACGCGGGCGTTTTTGAAAATTCAGGAAGGCTGCAACAATTTCTGCACGTTTTGTATTATTCCGTGGTCGCGCGGCCTGTCGCGCAGCCGCAATCCGGAAAGCGTCATTGAGCAAGCGAAACAGCTCGTAGCCGCCGGCTACAAGGAAATCGTCCTGACGGGCATCCATACGGGCGGTTACGGCGACGATTTGGAAAATTACCGCCTTGCCAATTTATTGTGGGATTTGGATAAAGTCGACGGGCTGGAGCGCGTGCGCATCAGTTCGATCGAAGCGAGCCAAATTACCGAAGAAGTGCTTGAAGTGCTGAACAAATCGGCCAAAATGTGCCGCCATTTGCACATTCCGCTGCAAGCGGGCGATGACGAAGTGCTGAAGAGAATGCGCCGCAAATATACGGTGGCCGAATTCGCCGAGAAAATCGAACGGATTCGCGAAGCGATGCCGGATGTAGCGATTACGACCGACGTCATCGTCGGGTTTCCGGGGGAAACGGACGAAATGTTCCGGAACGGCTACGAGTTTATGGTAAAAATGAATTTTTCCGAGATGCACGTATTCCCTTATTCGAAACGGACCGGTACGCCGGCGGCGCGGATGGAGGATCAGGTGGACGAAGAAGTGAAGCATGCGCGCGTGCATGAACTGATCGACTTGTCGGAGCGAATGCAGCTTGATTACGCCAAGCGATTCGTCGGACAGGTGGTTGACGTCATTCCGGAACGCGACTATAAAGGGGCGCCGGGAACGGGCAAACTGATGGGTTATTCCGACAATTACTTGCAAGTCGTCTTCGACGGCGACGAGTCGCTCATCGGCAAGCTGTGCCGCGTGAAAATTACCGAGGCGGGAGTCAACGAAAGCGAAGGCCGGTTGGTGCGCGTGATCGACGACGCAGATTACGCTCCGAGGGCGGCCAATAGTTAAACATGGATCTCAACCGCCCCGTCTGGCTAAGACGGGGTGATTGTTATTTCGAGAGGCGAAGGAGGAATTCGAATGCAGGAAATTTCCGCAGGCGGCGTCGTATTCCGCAAACGGGCGGATCGGCTTGAAATTCAACTGATACAGGACCGGTACGGCAAAATTTCTTTGGCTAAAGGGAAAATGGAACCGGGAGAAACGGTGGAGCAAACGGCGCTGCGCGAAATCGCGGAGGAAACCGGGATTACCGGCCGCATTGTCGAGCCGATCGAACGGATTGCCTACCAATACAGCAAGGCGGATGGACAAACGGTCGATAAAATCGTTCATTATTTTTTGGTGGAAGCGGTCGAAGGCTCTTTGCAGGCGCAAACGGAAGAAATTGAGGGCGTAGCGTGGTATGCCCCGGAAGAAGCTTGGGACAAACAGAAGCAACACGGCTATTCGAATAACGATAATGTCTTGCGGAAAGCGTTTGAAAAATTGGGACAAAAGGCGGGACAGTAAAGGATGTGCTTACAAAACAGCTGGAAGCGAAGCGGCACGGCTTCTACAGCGTTTGTGTAAACGCGTCTGGGTGCCGGCACGCCGCGAACTGCCGGTCCGATCCGGGCGCCGTCGCCGCGGCATGCGGGCTTTCCTATCGCGCATATCTGGGGGAAGCGTCCGGCGGCGTGCGCGATACCGACACGGCGGCGCCAACGATCGAAGCGGACGCAATCCGCATCGGCACAAGTTCGGGCGCGGCGATCGTCAACCGAGCTTCTTCCATACCGGGAGGTAGCACAGCGGAAGGGCAAGCAAAGAACATACAATATTGAAGATCGTTTGCGCATGGGCGATTTGCCCGGCGGGATCGGCCGAAATCCAGGCGGAGGCGGCTTGCAAATGTCCGATCAACGGATAGAACAGGATCGCGCCTCCGACGTTGAGGGCGATATGAGACCATGCAACGAAGCTTGCGGATCGGCTCCCCCCGAAGGAGGCCATTAACGCGGTCACGCAAGTGCCGATGTTGGCGCCGAGTACGATCGCAACGCCGAGATCGATAGGAATGGCGCCCATGGCCGCCAGTCCCATCGTCATGCCGATCATCGCCGCGCTGCTGTGGATGATCGCGGTGAGGCAGGCGCCGGCGGCGATGCCCCACAGCAAGCTTTGTCCCGAACGTTCGAGAAACCAGGCGAACATGCCGTAGGATTGCAATACGGAGCCGATGGACTGCATATAGCGGATTCCGATCAGTACGAGCGCGAATCCGGCAACGGCAATCGCCGCATATTGCATCGGCTGAAGCCAATGCGCGATCCGTTCGAACGGACGAGGTGCGATTTCCGCCGCGACGACGGCCAATATCCATAAGGCGACGGCTGCTGACAGGAGCGGCCCGCCCAAATGATTAATATTCAACCCGATTAATTCGGTCGTTAAACAAGTGCCGATATTGCTGCCGAGAATAATGCCGAGCGTGCGCGGAAACGAGAGCAGCCCGGCATTGACAAGTCCGATCGAGATAACGGTAATCGCCGTGCTGCTCTGGAGCAAAGCCGTCGCTCCGGCGCTCACGACCATGCCGTGCACGGGCGTTTGCGTCGAAGAATGGACCAATTGGATCATTCGCGGACCTGCCCATAAATGCAAAGCAAATTCCATCATTTTCATGCCGAACAAAAAAACGGCCAATCCGATGCAGAGGGGTAAAATAATATCATGCAACATTTGCGGGTCTCCTTTGCGGCATAGTTATACATACTTATGAAACAAGCAAGACAACCATGACAAGCATTTCGGCATCGTTCGATGCCGGTTAGGAGGATATATGGCATCCGTCATTTTGCAGCGAAGCCGGAAGAAAAGATTGGAACAAGGGCATCCTTGGATATTCGAGAATGAAATCGAACGGGTGGAAGGGGAGCCGGTTGCCGGCGATTTGGTCGAAGTGTCGAATCATCAAGGGCGATACCTCGCGACAGGTTATTTCAATCCGCAATCGAAAATAACGGTGCGCATCGTCTCGTACGCGCCGATCGAACGGATGGACCGTTCATTTTTTGCCGAACGCTTCCGCCGCTGTCTGGAACATCGTTCGCGCTTTCTCGGCGAGGCGGACGCTTATCGGCTCGTTTACGGGGAAGCCGATTTTTTGCCCGGATTGATCGTGGACCGATTTGCGGATGTGCTGGTCGTGCAACTGCTGACGCTCGGCATGGATCGGCGGCGGGAAGAGATTGTCGGGGCGCTGGTTGACACGGTGCGGCCGAAGGGCATCTATGAGCGCAGCGACGTGGCGATCCGGGAATTGGAAGGCTTGGAGCAGAGAACGGGCGAGTTGTACGGCGAATGTCCGCGCCATGTCACGGTTACCGAGAACGGACTGAAGATCGAGGTAGACATTGTGGAAGGGCAAAAAACGGGCTACTTTTTCGATCAACGCGAAAATCGCGCCTCGATCGCGCCGTTAATGGCCGGCTGGGGAGCGCGCAGCGGGATTGCGCTGCGGGAGGTCGAGGAAGACGGCGTGCTGCAGCGCCGGCCTGTCAATGCGAACGGCAAAACGGTTACGTTCCCTTATTGGGACGGAGCAACCGTTCTGGAATGTTTCTCCCATACGGGCAGCTTTACGCTGCACGCATGCAAATACGGCGCCAAGAAGGTAACCTGTTTGGACATCTCCGAGCATGCGATCGAAAGCGCGCGGCGCAATGTAGAATGGAACGGATTTACGGATCGGGTCGAATTCGTCGTCGCCGACGCATTCGATTATTTGCGCAGCCAGGTGAAAGGCTTGGAGGAACGGACCGAACGCGGGGAGGGACAGCGCGGCAAAGTGGATACTTCCAAGCCGTTGACGGCCGGCGGCGGACGCACTTGGGATGTCGTCATTCTCGATCCGCCCGCGTTTGCCAAGACGAAGAGCGCAGTGGCGGGCGCTTGCCGCGGGTACAAGGACATTAATTTGCATGGCATGAAGCTGGTCAACGAAGGCGGATATTTGGTGACGGCAAGCTGTTCGTACCATATGCGCCCGGACTTGTTCCTGCAGACGATTCAAGAAGCGGCCGCCGACGCGGGCAAAATATTGCGCCTGATCGAATGGCGGGCCGCGGGCAAAGACCATCCGCAAATTCTCGGCGTCAACGAAGGGCATTACTTGAAGTTCGCGATTTTCGAAGTAAGAAGCCGGTTGTAAACGGCGATGCGTCGAAAGCGTCGGTAAGCCGGTAAGGATGTTAGACAATAAGGATGTTAGATGATAACAGACAGTTAGGTTCGAACTTGAATGGGAGGCGGAAAACATGAAAATCGAGGAGACGCGGAAGCCGCCGAGCCGCATTTTGACTGCGACGGGCGGTTTTCTGGCAGGCTATAGCCATTCTCTCAATCCATACGCCGGATGTTCGTACGGATGCTCCTATTGTTATGTGCGCAAGCTGCCGGTCGCCATGTTTCGCGGATTGGAGTGGGGCGAATGGGTCCATGTGAAGGAAGGCGCATCGGAGCGGCTGCGCAAAGAGCTTCTTTCGGCGAAAAAGAAAGGGCCTGTCACGATTTTCATGTCTTCCAGCACCGATCCTTACCAACCGATCGAGCATCGTGAACGATTGACGAGATCGCTGCTGGAGACGTTGGCGGAAAATCCGCCCGAATTTTTATTCGTACAGACGCGCAGTCCGCTCGTTGTAAGAGATATCGATTTATTCGCGCAATTCGGGGACAACATTCGCATTAGCGTGACGATCGAGACCGATTCGGACGAGATGCGGAAGCTGTTTGCGCCGGCGGCGCCACCTATTGCGGCGAGATTTGCCGCTTTGCGGAAATTGTCGGCTGCGGGACTGCAGACCCAAGCGGCGGTCGCCCCGGTGCTTCCAAGCTCCGATCGTTTCGCCTCCAAGCTTGCGGAAGTGACGGAACGGGTGTGCCTGGACGATTATTTCCAAGGCGACGGCAGCTTCGGCAAACGGACGGAGCAGCTCGGCATCCGCGCCATTTACGACCAACACGGCCTGTCGGAATGGTATTCTCCCAAGGCGACGGCCAAAGTGCTGGAACGATTGCAAGCCGTATTCCGCGACGATCAAATCCGTTTGAATCAGGAAGGGTTCGCGCCTTCTTGATCGACCGGAGGCATCCGTCTGCTGGAATCGGTTGCATAATAGATCGTACCTGAACTCCCGTAGATTGTAACGGACTTCGGATACGTTCCCATATGAACGAAACCTGTCAACCCCTAGCTCGTACGACGATTTTTTTACGCTTTAAAGTAAGCCTGTACGTAACGCGCAAAATGACGAGTCGGTTTCGTTCATTGTAACGAATCGACGTGTCAAGGACCTTTCGGCAATGCTAATAAGCGCATCTGTGTGTCCGTGTTAAACGAACAAACGGCTCAAATCCGATTTGTGTACAAAATTTCGAACAAAATCGACTGGTTCGATGCGTGCTCCGCTTGTTTTGTACGATTTTTCGCATACAATTACAGGATGAGGGCACAAATCATCGTTTGTGTATGAAATTTCGAACAAAATCGGCTGATTCGATGCACGCTCCGCTCATGTGTATGATCATTTTGCCCGCTTTTCCAGCAAATCGTTATAATGAACGAAACCGACTCCGATCTAAATGGAGGTCTTTCATTGCCTCAGAATCTACCATCCCGCGAATCTCCTTCGCTCTTATTGACAAACAAACTGCCTGCAACCTTTCGGTCAACCGCTGGATGATTTCCATAGAGTTGCCTTACCAGAATGGAATCCAACTTTCTCCACGCCCAAATACGGTGCATTTTACAGCAATTATGTTAAAATAGGGCTAATCTATTCTATGTCGAAAGAGGGCGGAATGATGTCGATTCAATTTGTCATTGGCCGCTCGGGAAGCGGGAAAACGCGGCATTGCTTGGATCGGATCCGCGATAAGCTGCGAAGCGATCCGGACGGGAAGCCGTTAATTATTCTCGTCCCCGAGCAAGGGACGTTTCAAGTCGAGCATGCGCTCGTCAGCTCGCCGGAATTGCAGGGAACGATCCGGGCGCAAGTGCTCAGCTTCCGCCGTTTGGCGTACCGGGTCATGCAGGAAACCGGGGGAACGGCGTTCGTTCCGATCAATGATGACGGCAAGAAGATGCTGCTGTACAAAATGATTCACCGCTCCAAACGGGAACTGCGTCTTTTCCATACGGCGGCGGATCAGATGGGGTTCATCGACCGCTTGAACGATCTGTTCAATGAATTGAAACGCTATTGCATCGACCCGGAACGTCTGGACGAGCATGCGCAGTTTGCGGCGGAGCATATGAAGGGGCATACGCTGATCCAGGATAAGCTTCACGATATATCGCGAATTTATCGCGAATTTACCGGCGCGCTCTCGCAGCATTACGTCGATTCGGAGGACATGCTCGCCATGCTGGCGCAAGGGATGGAGCATTCGGCATACATACGCGAAGCGGAAATATGGATCGACGGCTTTCACGGTTTTACGCCGCAAGAGCTGCAGGTGCTGGAGCAGTTGATTCGGACCGCTGCCGGCGTAACGGTCACCTGCTGTCTGGACAAGCCGTACGATCACGGGGAGAAGCCTCATGAACTGGAGCTGTTTCACCCGACAGCCACGACGTATATCCAGCTGAAAGAGATGGCGGAACGATCCGGCGTGGCGATCGAGGAACCTGTCGTATTAACGGAGACGCCGCTGCCCCGATTCGCAGACAATGAAGCGCTGGCCCATTTGGAGCGGGCTTACGACCGCCGTATTCCTTGGAAAGCGCCGCATGCGAAGGCATTGACCTTCGGCAGCCCGGAATGCGGAATATCGCTGCATGCCGCGGCAAGCCGCCGGGCGGAAGCGGAGGGCGTCGCGCGCGAGATGCTGCGGCTTTCGCGGGAGCGAGGCGTTCGTTGGCGCGATATGGCCGTTATGGTGCGGAATATCGCCGATTACGAGCCGTTGATCGCAACTGTATTCGCGGATCATGAGATTCCGTATTTTCTCGACCAGAAGAAAAACGTGCTGCACCATCCATTGATCGAATTTATTCGCTCCGCCGTGGAAATTGCGGTTCGCCATTGGCAGTACGACGCGGTGTTCCGCTGCGTGAAGACGGATTTCCTGCTGCCGGAGGACGGTTCGATCGGAAGAGACGATATGGACCGGCTGGAAAACTACGTGCTTGCGGCGGGCATCCGCGGCTCGCGCTGGACGGACGGCAAGCCTTGGCGGCCGCTCTATTCGTCGCTCGATCCTGATCAGCCCGAGGAGCGGGAGCAGGAGGGACAAGCGCCCGAATCGATCGAACGATGCCGCATGCAAATTGTCCGGCCGCTGCATGCGTTCGAGAAAGCGTTGAAACATGCCGCCAACGTTCGCGGAATGTGCGAAGCGGTCTACAGTCTGCTCGTTCGGGTCGAAGCGCCGCAAAGGCTGGACCGGTTGAGCCGCCGCTGTATTGCGGAGGGCCAGCCGCAAAAGGCGAAAGAGCATCGCCAATTATGGGGCGGCGTCTTGGACGTATTGGATCAAATCGTCGAGATGATGGGCGACGAACAACTCGCGCCGGAGTTGTTCGCGGGAATACTGGAAACCGGCTTGGAAAGTTTGAAGCTGGCGCTCGTTCCCCCCGCGCTCGATCAGGTTTTGATCGGAAGCATGGATCGGACGCGTGCCGGGCAGGTGCAATACAGCTTCTTGCTTGGCGTGAACGACGGCGTTATTCCGGCGCGGGCGGTGGAGGACGGAGTGCTGACCGAACAGGAGCGCGAGCGGCTGGCTGGTATCGGTATGGAACTCGCTCCTGGCATTCGCCGCAAGCTGCTAGACGAACGCTTCGTCATCTATAACGCGATTACGGCGCCGAGCCGGCATTTATGGGTCAGCTATCCGCTGGCGGACGAGGAAGGGAAATCGTTGTTGCCGTCGGAGCTGATGCGCCACCTGCGCACGATCTTTCCGGGCATTCGCGAACGATTCCTGGCGGGCGAGCCGCATGCGCAACTGAGCGTGAAAGAACAATTGGATTATATCGCCCATCCGGAACGAGCGCTGTCTTATTTGATTGCGGAACTTCGAGGCTGGCGGCGCGGCATAGCGATGTCCGACGTATGGTGGGAGGCGTACAATTGGTTTTGCAGCCAGCCGGCCTGGCGTCCGAAATTGCGCATGCTGCTGCAGTCGCTGTTTTATAAGAACGGCGCGGAATCTTTGCAGGAGCGGACAAGCCGCAGCTTGTACGGCAAACATTTGCGGGCGAGCGTCTCGCGCATGGAACGGTTCGTCTCGTGTCCGTTCGCGCATTTCGCATCCCATGGACTTCGGTTGAAAGAAAGGCAATTGTACCGGCTGGAAGCGCCGGATATCGGGCAGCTGTTTCACGCGGCGTTAAGCCAAATGGCCGTACGAATGAAGGAGGACAACCGGCGCTGGGGCGATTTGTCGCCGGAAGAGTGCAAGCAGGCCGCAGGGAATGTCGTCGATATGCTGGCTCCGCGTTTGCAGGGCGAAATCTTGAACAGCTCCAAGCGCTATCGCTATATTGCGCGCAAGCTGAAGGATATCGTCGGCCGGGCCGCGATCGTGCTGGGCGAACATGCGCGCCGCGGCTCGTTCGAACCGGTCGGGCTCGAGATCGATTTCGGGCCGGGCAAGCCGTTGCCGCCGCTGCAATTTACGCTCGACAACGGCTGCACGATGGAAATTATCGGCCGCATCGATCGCGTCGACAAGGCGGAAGGCGAACAAGGCGTATTGCTGCGCGTCATCGATTATAAATCGAGCCAGACCGATTTAAGGCTCCATGAAGTTTATTACGGATTGTCGCTGCAAATGCTGACGTATTTGGACGTGCTGCTCACCCACGCCGAGACATGGCTGGGGGAAACGGCGCTGCCTGGGGGCGCGCTCTATTTTCACGTACATAACCCGCTGCTGCAAACCGCGAACGGAATGTCGCGCGATCAGGCGAACGAGCAGTTGTTCAAACGCTTCAAAATGAAAGGGCTCGTGCTTGCGGACCGCGAAGCCGTGTCGCTGATGGACGCGACGCTCGATAAAGGATATTCGCAAGTGATTCCGGTTGCGGTGAAAGCGGATGGCGGCTTTTACAGCAATGCGGCGGTGGCGACGCCGGAACAATGGGATACGCTGCGGCAAGCGGTACGGGGCACGATCCGCCGCATCGGCACCCGAATTACGGACGGCGAGGTTGCGATCGAGCCGTACCGCATCGCGCACAAAACCGCATGCGCCCATTGCTCGTATAAGCCGGTTTGCCAATTCGACGAGTTGATCGAAGGCAATGAGTTCAATTCGCTCTTGAAGCCGGACAAAGAACAAGTGTGGTCGCTGCTGGAAGATGCGGGGAAAGACGGCTCCGCCGCGGCGGCGGAAAGCGCCGAGCGGCCGAAGCGGGAGTAAACCGGCGGTGTCATGTTACAGAAGCGAAGGAGGACCGGCGATGGACATGATCGCAAAACCTGAGAACAGCCAATGGACCGACGACCAGTGGCAAGCGATTGCGCGGCAAGGCGAGAATATTCTGGTTGCGGCGGCGGCGGGATCGGGCAAAACGGCGGTGCTCGTTGAACGGATCATCCGTAAAATATGTTCGGAGGACGAGCCGATCAACGTCGATCAACTGCTCGTGGCGACCTTTACGAAAGCGGCTGCCGCGGAAATGCGCGAACGGATTCGCGAAGCGTTGGAGAAACAGCTCGAGCTGCGGCCGGAAGCGGAGCATTTGCGCCGGCAGCTCGCCTTGATGAACCGCGCCTCGATTACGACGCTGCATTCATTCTGTTTGGAGGTTATCCAGCGTTATTTTCAATTGATCCCTCTCGACCCGGCCTTTCGGATCGCCAACGAGACCGAGGCGGAATTGCTGCGGCAAGAAGTGCTCGAAGAGCTGTTCGAAGACCGTTATGCATCCGAGCCGGAAGAGAGCGGGTTTCGCCGGCTGGTCGACTGGTTTAGCGGGGAGCGCAGCGACGAGGCGATGTTCCGTCTCGTGCAAGGACTGTATGATTTTTCGCGCAGCCATCCGTGGCCGGACGATTGGCTGCGAGCCATGGCGGCGTCTTTCGGCGTCCAAGATGTGGAATCGTTGGGGCGGAGCGCTTGGGCCGCCAGCATTATGGCCGATGTCCGGCTGGCGTTGAACGGCGCGGCCGGCCTGTTGGAACAAGCGAGGCAAATTGCCGGATTGCCCGGCGGCCCTGTTCCTTATACCGAGAATTTAACGGAAGATATGAATGTCGTATCGGCGCTGCGCGCCGCGGCGGAACGGCAGCCGTGGGAGACGATGCACGAAGCGTTCGCCCAAGCCGAATTCGGCAAGCTGAAGGCGTGCAGGGGAGATCAATACGACAAAGAGCTGCAGGACCGGGTCAAGCAATTGCGCGAACAAGCGAAAAAACAAATCGGGGAATTGAAGGAACAGCTGTTCCGGCGGCCGCCTGAGGCGTTTTTGGCGGAAATGCAAACGATAGGCCCGTTAATGGCGGAATTGTCGGAGTTTGTCATCGAATTCGGCAGCCGATACGAACAGGCGAAACGAGATAAAGGTTTTGTCGATTTTTCCGATTTGGAGCATTATTGTTTGAAAATTTTGCGCCATCCGGACTCGACGTTCGAACGAACGCTGCCTTCGGCCGCGGCGCTGGAATACCAGACGCAATTTGCGGAAGTGCTGCTCGACGAATATCAGGACACAAATATGGTGCAGGAAGCGATCGTGGAATTGATTTCCCGGCCCGGGGCGGGCAACCGCTTTATGGTCGGCGACGTGAAGCAGAGCATTTACCGGTTTCGGCTTGCCGAGCCGGGACTGTTTCTGCAGAAATACAAGCAATACCCTACCGTAAGCGAAGGAGTCGGCTTGCGCATCGATTTGGCGCGCAACTTTCGCAGCCGCCAAGAAATTGTCGACAGCGTAAACTGCATATTCCGGCAGACGATGAATGAAAGCGTAGCGGAAATTTCCTACGACGAACGCGCCGAACTCGTATGCGGAGCGAACTATCCGGTCGGGGAGGCGGCATTCGGCCAAAATTACGCGGCGGAGCTTCTGCTCATCGAGCGCGCGGGATCGGGAGATGCCGGCGAAGAGGTCGAACGGGACATCACGGGAGGATCCGAGCCGGAGACGGAAGAAGAAGAGGACGGACAAGGCGCTCCCGCCAAGCTCGATAAGGAGGAGATGGAAACGGCGCGGCTCGAAGCCCGCGCCATAGCGGCCCGGATTCGCAGCCTGACCGGCGAGAACGGGAAGCCGTTCCAGGTGTTCGATAAACAAACGAAATCGATGCGTCCCGTTACGTACCGGGATATCGTCATATTGCTGCGGGCGACGCAGCAATGGGCGCCTCTCATGATCGAGCAGTTGCGGCTCGAAGGCATCCCCGCCTATGCCGAACTGAACACCGGATATTTCCAGGCGACGGAAGTGGAAGTCGTTCTGTCGCTGCTGCAAACGATCGACAATCCGCAGCAGGATATTCCGCTAGCCGGCGTGCTGCGCTCGCCGATGTACGGATTGTCGGCGGAGGAGTTGGCGCAAATCCGCATTCAAGGGAAAGGGATGCCTTTCTATGACGCCGTGCGGCAATGGGTCGACTCGGACGCGATAGCAGCGTCAGGCGGAGTTTCGGAAGAGGCGCGCGCGGATATTGCGTTGGCGGAAGCGGCCGCAGCCGTCGAGGATGCCGGCGCCGCAACGCAGCGTCTTGCCGCAGACGAATTGTCCCGTGCGGCCAAGGAGCGGGCGGCATTCGCTGCGGTTGACGCGGATACGGCCGGCCATGAGAACCTGAGCGGGAAGCTGACGCGGTTTCTGCGGCAGCTCGAAAGATGGCGCGACGAGGCGCGCCAAGGCTCTTTGGCCGAGCTTATTTGGCGCATATACCGGGAGACGGGATATTACGATTGGGTCGGCGGATTGCCGGGCGGGACGCAAAGACAAGCCAATTTAAGAGCGCTCTACGACCGGGCCCGCCAATACGAATCGACCTCGCTGCGCGGATTGTTCCGTTTCTTGCGCTTTATCGAACGAATGCGGGATAGCGGCGGAGACTTGGGTACGGCCAAAGCGCTCGGCGAGCAAGAAGACGTCGTGCGCATTATGACGATCCATAAAAGCAAAGGCTTGGAATTTCCCGTCGTTTTCGTCGCCGGATTAAACAAACGATTTAATCAGCAAGATATTAGCTCCGCCTTTTTGACTCATAAACAGCTTGGATTCGGGCCCAAGTTCGTGGATCAAGAGCTGCGAATCAGCTATCCTACATTGCCGAGTTTGGCGATCGCCCGCCAAATGAAGATGGAACTGCTGGCGGAAGAAATGCGCGTCCTCTATGTTGCGCTGACGAGACCGAAAGAGAAGCTGTATTTGGTCGGTACGGTCAAAAATATGGAGAAAACGGCGCAAGCCTGGGGACAAGCGCTCGACCGCGAGGAGCTGCTGCTCCCGGACTATATGCTGGCGAAAGGACGCAGCTATTTGGATTGGATCGGCCCGTCGCTTGTTCGTCATCGCGACGCCGAACCGTTGCGCCGGTTCGGAGGCATGTCCGGCCCCGGAGCGGCATGCCTTGCCGAGGATCGCTCCTTATGGCGCATCACCGTGCTGCAAGCCGGCGAAGTGCAGCAATGGGACGCTGCGGGAGCCGCAGCCGTCGATCAGGATGAAGAGTATGCGGAGAAGCTGCATGCCGTTATAAATTTGGAGCCGTACGTTGCGGCGCCTATATCGGATCGCGAATCGACAGACCCCTTGGCTGCGGACGATCCAGCGAAGGATCGGACGGAGATCGCGCGCAGGCTCGAATGGACATACCCGCATCGGCGCTGGAGCGGAATCGCCGCAAAGTCGTCGGTGTCGGAGATGAAGAGGCTGCTGGACTGGGAAGACGAAGAAGGAATTCCTAACCTGCTGACGGATATGGCGATGGAGAAGGAAGCGCGGCAAGAAGCTGCGGACGATTCGCTTTCCCTTCATTTGCGGCGGCCGCGTTTTATGGAGAAACGGAAATTGACGCCGGCCGAACGGGGAACGGTGTATCATCTTGTCATGCAGCATATGCCGATTGCGGCGGCTGCGGAGGTGCCTGTCGTCGAGCAAACGATGGATGAGTTGATTCTGAAGAAGATGTTGACGCAAGAGCAGCGGGAGGCGATCGACGCATCCAGTGTGGCCGCGTTTTTCGCGGGCGAAATCGGCCGGAGAATGGCCCGGGCCGAGTGGGTGAAGCGGGAGGTGCCGTTCAGCTGCGGATTGCCGGCGCATATCGTCTATCCTCAAGTCGCTTCGGCGGGCCAGGACGATCCCCGGGCGCAAAATTCGGACCATGAAACGGTGCTGATCCAAGGCGTGATCGACTGTATTTTTGAAAGCGAAGGCTCGTTAGTGCTGTTGGATTATAAAACCGATCGAATCGCCCCGGGCGGGGAAAACGTACAAGCGGCGGCGGAACGCCATCGTTTCCAATTGGAACTGTACGCGCAGGCGATCGGGCAAATCTGGAAGCGGCCCGTACGGGAGAAGATTATATACTTTTTCGACGGTTGCCATATCGTTTCGTTGTAGGGCGCACGACGCTAGCCTATTTCCCTTCGCTCCGGTAGCCGCAGGCCTATAGATGAATATCATAGAGTATCAGAATTCATCTTGGGAGGTTAAACGGTCGTATGGAAAAAAGTCATGCATATGAAATATGCGTCAAACATATTCATCGCTACGTCCGTGTGCAGATGAGGGACGGCTGCTATTACGAAGGGATTATCGAGAAGGTTGACGAGAAATACTTATATTTGGCCGTTCCGATCGGCGGCGAACCGTATCCGATGCCGAGAGCCTTTACTCCTTATGGATACGGATTTTACCCGTATTATCCGATTCGCTTCAGAAGGTTGATTCTTCCCCTTGCGGCTTTGCTGGTGTTATCGTTAATTCCTTATTATTGATTGCGATTTGTTCTGAACCTTTAAGCGTCGAGCTTAAAGGTTTTCTTATAAAGGGGAAGAAGGGGGGAGAAGTCTGTTGTCTGGAAGGGGGGCGAAAATGGCCGATTATCCGTCGCTTATTGGAATTTATCCAACCGAATTACCCTTTTCGACTCCACCCCCCCACTCTCCATTGGAATCTGTCCAATAAAATCTTCTTAAATAGAATGAAAAAACGAAAATTGGCTTGGGTTTATTGGATATTTTCCAACGGTGGCGTATTGTTAATCCTAAAATTTCCAATCATATTGGGCATATTCCAATGATCGACCGCCGCTGTCCGGAAGATTGCCGAAAAGCTGTATTCGACTCACAGCGCCCCGGTTGGCTCGTCTGGATCCGCATGTTAGACGGAGCGAACAGGCAGGACAGCGGTTCTCCCCCTTTTGCTCGATAAGACGTTGCGTCTGCCTTCCTCTTGAATGTGACGATGCAAATTAGGTATGATGGAGGGAAAGAAAATACGAATGGGGGTACATAATTGATGGATTGCATTTTTTGTAAAATTGTCGAAGGTTCGATCCCGTCCCGCAAAGTGTTCGAGAACGAGCTGGTGTTGGCTTTCCACGATATCCAGCCTGCGGCGCCGACGCATGTGCTCATTATTCCGAAGAAGCATATCGCCGCGATGAACGACGTGCAGGACGAAGATTTGGCGTTGATCGGAGAAATTCACCGCGTGGCGAAGCAGATTGCGAAAGAGCTCGGCATCGCGGATTCGGGATACCGTCTCATCAACAATTGCGGCCCGGACAGCGGCCAAGTGGTATTTCACATCCACTACCATCTGCTCGGGGGCGCAAAGCTTGGCGCGCTGGTCGGAACTTCCGCGTCCCATGCGGAGTGATCGGTTCCGAGGAAAACGATGTACGGGCGAGGTTGACACTCTATTTCTTTTTAACATATAATGTAGTTTGATGAACCGTGTTATTCGTCTTGGACGGTCTGGTCGGAGGGAGGGAAAACTGGTGTCTGAAACGAAAGTTCGCAAAAATGAGACAATTGATGCTGCACTTCGTCGCTTTAAGCGCTCCATCGCTAAGGATGGCGTATTGGCTGAGGTGAAGAAACGTAAGCATTATGAAAAGCCAAGCGTAAAGCGCAAGAAAAAGTCCGAGGCTGCTCGTAAGAGAAAGTTTTAGGAGGATCTACACAACGATGAACTTAAGCGAACGATTGAACGAAGATATGAAGCAAGCGATGAAAAGTCAAGACAAGTTCAAACTCTCCACCATTCGAATGGTTCGTTCGGCGATTAAAAATCTTGAAATAGATTTGAAAAGAACTTTGGATGACAATGAAGTGCTTGAAATTCTAGGTCGTGAAATCAAACAGCGAAAAGATGCCCTCCAAGAATTTGAGAAGGCGGGTCGTGACGATCTTGCCGAACCTTTAAAAGCAGAAATCGAAATTATTGGTCAATACCTTCCTGAGCAGCTTTCCGAAGAAGAAATTCAAGTGATCGTACAGCAGACCATCCAGGAAACCGGTGCTTCTTCGAAAGCGGAAATGGGAAAAGTAATGAGCGCCTTGATGCCGAAAGTGAAAGGGCGCGCGGACGGTAAGACGGTGAACCGTTTGGTTCAACAATTTCTGCAATAAACGATTCCAAATTAAAAACACTCCTAGCGATAGGGGTGTTTTTTTCATTTTTTCGCAACTGGACGTTGGAGATTCGCGATGTTGTGATACAATAAACACGAAACGACTTGGGTGATCTTGCGTATTACGTAGTAACTTGAAAGGAGGATCGCGCTTGCATATGATGATGAAACGCCTCGGTTTTGCCGTTGTCGCCGTATTGATGACGCTTCTTGTGACGGCAACCGTTTTTACGGGCCGGCCTGCCGCCGCTTTTGCGGAGGGAGCGAACGGGTCCGTTGACGGATACGTGTATGTGATCCCGGTAAAGCAGGAAATCGATTCCGAATTGCAAAGGTTTATGGAGCGGGCTTTTGCGGAAGCGCATCAAAATAAGGCCGGCCTAATCCTGCTAACGATGGACACGCCCGGAGGCCATTTAACCAATGCTGAGCAGATCGGCGCCTTAGTGGAAAGCTCGAAAATTCCGACCGCTGTATTTATTCAGGGCAAAGCGGCTTCCGCAGGAAGCTATATCGCTTTGAACGCGGATAAAATTATGATGACGCCGGGAAGCGTTATCGGCGCCGCCGCGCTCGTGGACGGCTCGGGCAAGCTTATTGAAGATCCGAAGTTGATCGGGCATTGGTCCGCTGAAATGCAGGCGGCGGCCGAGGCGAACGGACGCAACAAGGCGATCGCCGCAGGCATGGTCGAAGTAAACGCCGTCGTGGAAATGAAAGAAATTAACAAAACGAAACAAAAGGGTGAAATTATTTCGTTAACGGCCGCCGAAGCGCTGCAGGTCGGATTTTCGGACAAAACCGCCAATTCGCTTGAGGAAGCGCTGCAGTGGCTTGGAGCGTCGCCGGATCGGCTCGTTCACGTCGAGTTGACATTTTCGGAGAAATTGGCGGCCTGGCTCACCAGTCCGGTCATTTCGACTCTCTTGTTGTTTCTTGGGATAGCCGGCGTTGCCATTGAGTTGATCGTCCCCGGCTTCGGCGTTCCCGGAATCGTCGGACTGCTGTCGTTCGGCTTATATTTCTTCGGCAATTATGCAGCGGGATTTGCCAAGAACGAATCGCTGCTACTGTTTATCGTCGGCATCGTTCTGCTCGTATGCGAGCTGTTTATCCCCAGCTTCGGCATACTGGGCATACTAGGCTCCGTCAGCTTGATTGCCGGCGTCGTTACGGCGGCCTACAGTACGTCGAACGCGCTCGTATCGCTCAGCATCGCTTTTGCGGCCGCGCTTGTCGTCGTAATCATATTCGCGATTGTGTTTAAACGGCGCGGCGTATGGAATCGATTTATTTTGAAAGACCAGCTAACGAAGGACGCCGGTTATATTCCCGCAGAGTCGAAGGAATCGCTGCTTCACAAAGAAGGGATCAGCGTGACGCCGCTTAGGCCGGCCGGTTCCGCGTTAATCGACGACGAGCGAATCGACGTGGTGACGGACGGAACGTTCGTTCAAGCCAACAAACCGATTATTGTGGTGAAAGTCGAAGGAACCCGCATTGTCGTCAAAGAGCGTAAAGAGTAAGCCGGGAACGGCGTAGAATGAACAATTTTTAGGAGGTATATGTTTGAATGGAGCCGTCAACGATTAGCTTTTTACTTATTGCCGCAGTAGTGATTATCGTTTTGTTCGTGTTTTTAAGCTTTTTCCCGATTATGCTGTGGATTTCGGCGCTTGCGTCCGGCGTGCGCATCGGTATCATTACGCTGGTGGCTATGCGTTTGCGCCGCGTTATTCCGAGCAGAATCGTCAATCCGATGATTAAGGCAACGAAGGCGGGACTTGGTTTATCGATCAACCAGTTGGAAAGCCACTTCCTCGCCGGAGGTAACGTCGACCGCGTCGTCAATGCGTTGATCGCCGCGCAGCGGGCCAATATTCCGCTAGAGTTCGAGCGGGCGGCAGCGATCGATTTGGCGGGCCGCGACGTATTGATGGCGGTGCAGATGAGCGTTAACCCGCGCGTCATCGAGACGCCGACGGTTGCCGCTGTCGCGAAGGACGGCATCGAAGTGAAGGTCAAGGCGCGCGTAACGGTACGCGCTAACATCGACCGCTTGGTCGGGGGCGCCGGGGAAGAAACGATTATCGCCCGCGTCGGCGAGGGAATCGTTACGACCGTCGGTTCCAGCGCATCGCATAAAGACGTATTGGAAAATCCGGATTTGATATCCCGCACCGTTCTCGATAAAGGGCTGGATGCCGGAACGGCGTTCGAAATTTTGTCGATCGATATCGCGGACGTCGACGTAGGCAAAAATATCGGAGCGAACTTGCAAACCGAGCAAGCGGAAGCGGATAAGCGAATCGCGCAAGCGAAGGCGGAGGAGCGCCGCGCGATGGCGGTGGCGCAGGAGCAGGAGATGAGAGCTCGCGTCGTCGAAATGAGAGCGCGAGTGGTCGAATCCGAATCCCAAGTGCCGATTGCGATGGCGGAAGCTTTGCGCACAGGCAAGATTGGCGTAATGGATTACATGAATTTGAAAAACATCGAAGCGGATACGCAAATGAGAGGTTCCTTGGGCAAAATGGGCGAATCGGGCCAAAACAACAGCACGAACGATGAAAGTTAGGCTGCGAGATGGAAAAAATACTCGATTGGATCATTAGCAATCCGTACCTGTTCGTCGTGCTGATCGGCGCGCTGCTCGCATCGTTGTCGAAGAGCAACAAATCGAGAAAACCGACGAACCGTATGCCCACCTTTGGCGGAGACAACGGCCGTATGCAGGAGCCGGACCGGTCCGATGACGCAGGTCCCGGCGGAGAATCGGCGTTTCCCGATCGGTGGGAGAGAGAGCCGGCGGTGCGGCAGCAATCGGTTTTCCGCGACGAGAGACCGAGAGAATTGGAGACGGAGCGCCCTTCGATCTTGTCCCAACCGGTACGAACGTCCGGCCCTATTGCCGCGTTGTCTGACCATGAGGCAACTTCCGGGAGCGTCCGTCCATCCGACATCGCTCCGTCGTCCGAAGAATTGGCCAAAGGAGTGATATGGGCCGAAATTTTAGGCCCGCCTCGCGCCAAGCGCCCTTTCAATGCGAGAAGAAAGTGAGTTTATTTTATAACGTAAAGTGACGAAGAACGTCCTACCATCGTTTTTGATGGATTAGGGCGTTTTTTTATTGTAACGGAGGTGTTTATTTATGGATTTTGAAATTGCCCATGCCGCTTGGATTCGCTCCCATCTCGATCGGAGGGCGGGGGAACGGAAAGGAAGGCTGGAACGCGGACATCGCCATGGGGAACTATCGTTTCTGCTCCATGTATGGTGGCCCCTCGTCGGACATTTCGATCATTTGCATCCCGAATACGAAGTGCTGGATTGGCGGGGGAGGTCTTATTTCGCCGATTTCGCCTGGCTGCCGCATCATACGAAAATCATTTTCGAGATCAAAGGCTTCGGTCCCCATGTGCGCGATATGGATCGAAAGCGTTATTGCGACGAATTGAACCGGGAGACGTTCCTGCAAACGATGGGATTCCGCGTCATTTCCTTCTCTTACGACGATGTGGCGGATCGTCCCGAGCTATGCATGACGCTGCTGCGTATGCTGCTCTCGCGCTATCAAACCTTGCAAGCTTCCGACGTTCTCGCCGACCGCGCCGGCAAAGAAATCGTTTTGCTCGCATTCGAGCTGGCGCGTCCCATTCGCCCTAAGGATGTGGAGAACCATCTGGGAGTGGATCACCGGACAGCGGTCCGACATTTGGACGAGCTTTGCAAGAAAGGCTGGCTGAAGCCGCTTCCGAGCGGGAAAGGGCTGCGTATTTTCAATTACGGATTAGCCCGGACGAACTGGCAGGAGTGGGAGTGGTGACGGCGCGAGAGTACGACGAAGAGAAAGGCGTCGAAGGAAGGATGCGGATGTAGAAGAAGCGGTGAAGAGAAAAGCGTAGAAGGAGCTATGCTATGCGGATGTGGTAAACGAAGCGGGCGAAGCGGTGATTTAATGACTCGGTTGCAGGATCGCCATCGTCGCCGTTTATATCGGGAATCAATTGAGTAACTGCAAAAATCCAGTAATTTGGGTGTGAAAATCGTTTTTAGTACGCAGCAACTGCAAATATCCATCTAATTTTTTCATTTATGCGATTTTATTGTCATTTTGGCAGAAATAAATGGAAAATTGCAGTTACTCAGGCGAATTTCATCTAAATCGGCTTATGTAAATGGATTTTTGCAGTTACATCGGCGAGGGAACGGGGGATAAGCCGTTTTCGCGACGACGGCGACGGCAAACGAGCGGCAGCCGAGCAAAATTAGCACCTGAGCACCAAAGGGGTTGAATCGCCGTCAAGCGCCGCGGCTTCGGGCGAAGCTTCCGCCAAAACGACGAAAGCTTCATAAATCAAATACTCCAAGCATATTTTGTAAAGTACATAATGTATTGCTACAGGGGAGGTCTTACGCGAATATGCGCCGTATCGCTCGCAAATTACGGAAAATGACCGCAGAGCTGCTCGATTTGCCGCAAGACGTCGTCTTCGATTTGCCGCGGTTCACGATGATCGGCAACATGCAGCTGTATATCGAAAACCATCGCGGTGTGCGCCATTTTTCCAGCGAACAATTAAGGCTGACCCTGACTACCGGAGAAGTGGAAATCCAAGGGAGCGATCTGGTGATTCGCTCTATTCTTGCGGAAGAAGTGTTCGTTGAAGGCAAAATCACGAATATTCGATATTATGGAACGGGGGAAGCGAAATGAACTCACCGACATTGGCGAAATTTCGCGGTTATGTAACGATTGCCGTCCGCGGCGAAAATCTTGAAACTTTCGTCAACGAGGCAACGTTTAAACAAATAGAGATCTGGAATATCCGCCGCATTTCGGACCAAGCCGCTTCGATGAATGTACTGCTGCGCGATTTTTTTAAGTTGCGTCCGCTTTTAAAGCAGACAAGCTGTCGAATCCATGTAGAGGAGCGTGTCGGTTTTCCGTTTCTGTTGGACAAACTTGGCAAAAGGAAGGCTTTAATCGCAGGCGGGCTTCTTTTTATGGCCGGATTGTACTTGCTCTCCTCGCTTGTATGGGATATAGAGGTGAGCGGCAATGTCAACATTCCGAAGGAAGAAATTTTGCAAGCCGCGCGCGAGGAAGGCATCTATCCTTTCCAATGGACTTTTCGGCTGGATAGCCAGGAAACGCTTTCGAAATCGCTGGCGCGGCGTTTGCCCGATACGTCATGGGTCGGCGTGGAGAAAAAAGGGACGACCATCTCGATACAGATCGTGGAATCGACCAAGCCCGAGCGGCGACCGTTGCTCAATCCGCGTCATCTCGTATCCAAAGCGGATGCGGTCGTTACGCATATTTATGCCGAGCAAGGCCAAGCGGTAGTCGGCAAACATAGCCGCGTCAAAAAAGGAAGCGTGCTTATATCCGGAATTATCGGCGAAGCGGGCTATCAGCGGACGGTCGTAGCGAAAGGCAGCGTACGAGGGCTCGTATGGCATGAATACAATATTGCTTCCCCGCTCGTCCGCAAGCAAAAAACGTATACCGGCGAATGGCGGGAACGGAAGTATATCGTGGTCGGCAACCGTGCCGTGCAAATATCGGGATACGGCCAACTTCCTTTCGAGCAATTCGAGACGGTGGCCGAACGGGAACAAGCCCGGGTTGGCAACAGGACGCTTCCGTTCGGCATCATGACCGAAAAAATAATGGAGGTTCGGTACGTAGAGCAGCCGCTGAGCGAAGAGGAAGCGAAAAACGTCGGTCTGGAACTGGCAAGAGCCGATATATCGCGAAAAAACGGTGCGGATGCTAAAATAGAAGCGGAAAAAATTTTGCATCAAAAGACGGACAATGGTAAAGTTTATATGAACGTACTTTTTGAAGTGGAGCAGGCGATTGCGGAAGAGCTCCCGTTAGTTCAGGATTAATGACAATCATTGTTAAGGAGACTGAGGTTTTTTGTCAGAAACGAATACGGTAAAAATCCCGCTGCAAAGTCCGGCGGAAGGGCTTTCGCTTTTCGGCCCGCAGGACAAGTTTTTGCGTTTGATCGAAAGCCAGATCGAAGCGAAGATCGGTTCACGCGAAGAGGAAATCGTCATTCAAGGTCCGAAAATGCAAGTCGAATCGCTGCGCCAACTGTTCGAAGTGCTGCTGCAGTTAATTCGCAACGGCTATATTCTTACGGAAAGAGACGTTTTATACGCCTCGGATTTGGCGAAAGAGTTGAAAGCCGATCAATTATTGGATTTATTCAAAGGTGAAATTACGACAACGTTTCGCGGCAAGCCGATTCGCGTCAAAACGATCGGCCAGCGCCACTACGTTTCCACGATTCGCAAGAAAGACATCGTCTTCGGCATCGGTCCCGCGGGAACGGGGAAAACGTATTTGGCGGTCGTTCTTGCCGTCGCCGCTTTGAAGGAAGGCTCGGTCAAGCGGATTGTGCTGACGCGGCCGGCCGTGGAAGCAGGAGAGAATCTAGGCTTTCTTCCCGGCGATTTGCAGGAGAAGGTCGATCCGTATCTGCGCCCGCTGTACGACGCTCTGTACGACGTTATGGGGCCGGATCAAGTGGCGAAGGCGCTGGAGAGGGGCTTGATCGAAATTGCGCCGCTTGCCTATATGCGCGGCCGTACTCTGGACGATTCGTTTATCATTTTGGACGAAGCGCAAAATACGACGCCCGAGCAAATGAAAATGTTTTTGACTCGTTTAGGATTCGGTTCTAAAATGGTCATAACGGGCGACGTTACGCAAATCGATTTGCCCAAGGGCAAAAAATCGGGACTGGTCGAGGCGAGGACGATTCTTCACGAAATCGAAGAGATCGGATTCGTGCAATTTGCGGAGCAGGATGTTGTTCGACATTCTTTAGTACAGAAAATTATAGTCGCTTATGAGAAGGATTCCGAAAAACATGGATAGAGAGGGCTGTTCTCTATGTTCCAACACGACTCTCCCAAGAAGGGAAATACACTTCAATATCGGATGACAGGATGGAAGTATAGCGCGATGGCGCGCTTTCTTCTGTTTTTGTTTTTAACTTTAGTCTTTTACGTGAGTCTCGCCCCGAATTTGGTGCCGGAAAAATACGACATAAAAGTCGGAATGCCGAGCGATAAGCAAATATTGGCCCCGGCGCAAATTCCGAACAATAAAGCGACGCTGAAGGCGCAAGAAGAGGCGGCGGAACGAATTCAGCCGATTTATACGTTTGTCTCGCTGCGAAACGACAATTTGCTCGACACGATTATTACGCGTATTGAAACGTTAAATCAGGACGACTCCATTTCGTTTTCGGAAAAAGTGGAAATATATCGTAAAGATATTCCCGGAAGAGTCGAACAATTCATAACGAATTTCATTTCCGTAAACCGCAACAAATATCCGGACAAATTGCTGGATGAGATGCGGCAGAAAGTTACGGAGCAATCGTATCAAATTCCGGAAGAGACGTTTATTAAAATCGCCCGTTTAACGCAAGACGACATTTCGCAGTTAAAACCGGTGGCCATCGATATCGTTTCCAAGCTGATGAACGACCAAGTGCTGGATGCGCATACGGCGCGCTCGAAAGTGGCGGAAGCGGTTAATACAAGCTCGCTTACAAAGCGCGCGACGCGCGAGGTCGTTCAGGAGCTGGCGCGGTTCGTCATTACGGCGAACAAGTTCTACGACGAAGAGGCGACGAAGGAAGCGAAGGTTCAAGCGCGTGAGAATACGCCGCCCGTCTATATTAAGCAAGGCGACGTTCTCGTTCACAAAGGCGAAGTCATTACGCAGGAGACGTACGCGCTGTTGAACGAACTCGAGCTGCTGAAGAGCGATGTCAATTATTGGCCGCAGCTCGGCGTTACGCTAATGTCCGCTTTATTCTCGCTGGCGTTATATATGTATATCCGTTATACAAGCGCAGGAACAGTATTTAAATATCATAACGCGCAGTTGTTGATGCTCGTGCTGATTTTCTTGTTAAACATCGTAGCGATGCATATCGTCGGATTCGTGCAAACCGAGGAAGCGCCCTATATCGGCTATTTGGCTCCCGTCGCTATGGGAGTTATGCTTGTGACGCTGCTGCTCGACATGTCGCTGGCCTTTGTCTGCGCCATTATTTTCGGCATTTTGGCCAGCATCATTCTAAACGTTCAGCAAGGCGGCATTTTCGACTTCCAGTTCGGATTTGTCGCCGTCGTGGTCTGCTTCGCCTCCATCTTCGTCATTCATAAGGCGAGCCAGCGCTCGATGATTTTGAAGGCCGGAATTATGGCCTGCTTATTCGGCGCTTTGGCGGTCGTGACGCTGGTCATGCTGAACGGAGAACCTCTCGGCAAAATCGAGACGCTGTATGCGGCGGGCTATGCGTTCGTCAGCGGGCTGTTGACCGCTGTGCTGGTGCTCGGTCTCATGCCTTTCTTCGAGATTACGTTCGGCATTCTGTCGGCGCTCAAACTGGTCGAACTGGCCAACCCGAACCATCCGCTGCTGCGCAAGCTGCTGACGGAGACGCCGGGAACGTACCACCATAGCGTGATGGTCGGCAATTTGTCCGAAGCGGCGGCGGAGGCGATCGGAGCCGACGGATTGCTATGCCGCGTCGGGTCGTTCTATCACGATATCGGCAAGACGAAGCGGCCGAGCTATTTTATCGAAAATCAAACAAATATCGAAAATCCGCATGACTCGATCGAGCCGCAATTAAGCAAATCGATCATCGTCGCCCATCCTCGGGACGGCGTAGAGATGTTGAAGGATTACAAAATTCCGAAACCGATCCGCGACATTGCCGAACAGCATCATGGCACGACGTTTCTGAAATACTTTTACTATAAAGCGCTGAAACAGGCGGAAGAGCAAGGAATCGAGCCGGATTTCACGGAGGACGACTACCGCTATCCGGGCCCCAAGGCGCAATCGAAAGAAGCGGCGATCGTCGGCATTGCGGACTGCGTCGAGGCGGCGGTACGAAGCTTGCGCAACCCGACAGTGGACCAAATCGAGTCGATGATCAGCAAAATTATTAAAGACCGGCTGGAAGATCAACAATATAACGAATGCGATCTGACGATGAAAGAATTGGATGTCGTCGCCAAATCGTTGAAAGAAACCGTCATGGGAATTTTTCATTCCCGGATCGAATATCCGGAAGAAGTGAAGCTTAAGGCTAAAGGAGCCGATGAATCTTGAGTTTACAGTTGGAATGGAATAACGAACAAGAAGAAATGGATATACCGGATTCGTTGATCGAAAAGCTGCAAACCGCGCTGCAGCATGCAGCGGAAGCGGAAGGGATCGAAGAAGGGCTGGTCGATCTGACGTTCGTCGACGACGAGCAAATTCATCAACTGAATCGGGAATATCGCGGCATCGACCGCCCTACGGACGTGTTATCCTTTGCGATGAACGAATCGCTGGATGAGGAGCCGGACATTATTTACGAGGTCGAAAGCGAAGACGAGCTTGCGCCCTTGGGAGAGATGCTCGGCGATATCATCATTTCTGTGACGCGCGCCAAAGCGCAGAGCGAAGAATACGGGCATTCCATCGAACGGGAAATCGGCTTTTTGTTCGTACACGGTTTTTTGCATTTGCTCGGTTACGACCATCAAGACGAACAAAGCGAACGAACGATGATGGACAAGCAGGAAGCGGCTTTGGCGAAAGTCGGGCTGACCCGGTAATGTCTGGCCGCCGTTCCTGGTTTGATACGTTCAAAGTCGCGTTTCTCGGCATCGGATACGCATTCCGGCATGAGCGTAATATGAAAGTTCACGGCGCGGCGTCCGTCGCTGTCATTGCCGCCGCCGCCTATTTTCGCGTATCGGCGGTGGAATGGCTGTTCCTGCTGCTGGCAATCGCTCTCGTCATGACCGCGGAAATGATCAATACCGCCATCGAAAGAGCGGTCGATCTGCAGGTGCATGAGCCGCATCCGCTTGCCAAAGCGGCCAAAGACGTCGCTGCCGGCGCGGTATTGCTGACCGTGCTGTTCGCTGTCATTGCGGCGGGCGTCATTTTTACGAAACCGGTTATCTCTTTATTAGGAGGATGATGTACATGTTCGACGCGAAAAAATTGATGGAAGAAGCGGCGAAAGCGCGCAGCCGCGCTTACGTGCCCTATTCGAATTTTCAGGTGGGGGCCGCGCTCGTAGATGAAGACGGCAATATCCATTACGGCTGCAATATTGAAAATGCCGCTTACGGCCCTACAAACTGCGCGGAACGGACGGCTGTATTCCGCGCGATTGCGGACGGCCATCGCCCGGGAAGCTTCAAGGCGATCGCCGTCATCGGCGATACCGACGGGCCGATCGCGCCGTGCGGCGTATGCCGCCAAGTGATGGTCGAGCTATGCCCGAGAGATATGCCGGTCATTATGGGCAATCTGAAGGGAGATATCGTTCAAATGACGGTCGGCGAGTTGTTGCCCGGAGCATTTGACAAGACGAGCTTAAAAGGGTAGAACAGAGGAGGCAACTGCAGAACGTGCAACAATCAAAATCGTTTAGATCCGGTTTCGTCGCGATTATCGGGCGTCCGAACGTCGGCAAATCGACACTGATGAATCAAGTGATCGGACAGAAAATCGCGATTATGTCGGACAAGCCGCAAACGACGCGCAACAAAATCCATGGCGTCTATACGACGGAAACGTCGCAAATCGTCTTTTTGGATACGCCGGGCATTCATAAACGCCAATCGAAGCTTGGCGATTATATGAACCAGGTGGCTCTGAATACGCTGAACGAGGTCGAGGCGGTTCTCATGCTGGTCGATGTGTCGGAAGGGCTCGGAGGAGGCGACCGGTTTATTATCGAACAGCTCAAAACCGTTTCCACCCCTGTTATTTTGGTGCTGAACAAAATCGATCAAGTCCATCCGGAGCAATTGCTGCCGGTTATCGATCAATATAAACAATTGCACGACTTTGCGGAAATCGTGCCGATCTCCGCATTGAACGGCAATAATGTGGGCGCTCTGCTGGAACAAATTACGAAATATTTGCCCGAAGGCCCGCAATACTACCCGGAGGATCAAGTAACGGATCATCCGGAGCAATTTGTTTGCGCCGAACTGATCCGCGAGAAAATTTTGCATTTGACCCGCGAAGAAGTGCCCCATTCCATCGCCGTTACGATCGAGGATATGCGGGTTCAGGATAATGGCGTCGTATACATTTCAGCGGTTATATTCGTGGAGCGCGATTCGCAGAAAGGAATCGTCATCGGGAAGCGGGGAGCGCTGCTGAAGGAAGTCGGCAAGCTTGCCCGGCAAGATATCGAAAATTTGCTAGGTTCGCGCATTTATCTTGAGTTGTGGGTCAAAGTGAAAAAGGATTGGCGCAACCAAGAACGCATTTTGAAAGATCTCGGTTTTCGGCACGACGAATAATCGTCATTCCAGTTATTGTGAGGGATAGGTTGCCTGAATTCGCACATCCTAACTATTGAATTCATTTCTCATGATCAATGGAAGGGATGAATACCTATGCGGGATTTTGTATGGAATTACTTTGCGAGAACGGGCGATGTCGATGCTTATATGCTGTACAAAGAAATGAACGGAAGAGACGATGCCGAATCATTAGAGAGCAATATGGAACAGGTACCCGATGAGACGGCAGAATGACCGGTATTTTATGGAGTTGATGGGGGAAGAGGCGTGCTATACAGGGTGGAAGGGATTGTCATCCGCAGCATGGACTACGGCGAAGGGAACAAAATCATTACGCTTTGCACAAAAACGAACGGAAAAGTAGGCGTGCTGGTCAGGGGAGCTAAAAAAGTAAAAAGCAGGCATGCGGCCATGACGCAATTGTTTACTTACGGAGAATATGTTTTTTTCAAAACAGGACAGCTCGGCACGTTGAATCAGGGTGAGATTTTCGAATCTCACCATCTTTTGCGTGAACAGCTTCATTTGGCCGCCTACGCTTCTTATGTCGCCGAATTGCTAGACCGAGGGCTGCAGGATACGGATGTCGGCAGCTTTTTATTCGAACAGCTCAAGGCATGTTTGGCCGCGTTGTCGGAAGGGAAAGATCCGCAAGTAACGGTGCATCTGTTCGAGATGAAAATATTGCAGGCGTCCGGATACGGTCCCGAGCTTCATTCATGCGTCAATTGCGGCCGGGAGGATCAGCCGTTTCTTTTAAGTCCGCGGCTCGGAGGAACGCTCTGCCTGTATTGCCGCGCGAAAGATCCCGCGGCGATTGCCGTTTCGGAAGGAACGCTCAAGCTGCTGCGCATATTTGAGAAGCTGGATCTTCGCAGATTGGGCAATATTAGCGTCAAAGAAGAGACGAAGACGCAGATGAAGCAATGCATGAGGGAACTGATGGATATGCATTTGGGTTTGCGTCTGAAATCGCGAAATTTTCTCGACCAAATGGATAAATACGATATTTGAATGCACCGGAAGGAAGCTTGCAATTTGATGTTGCTTTCTAGGCCGGGTAACGATATAATATATAAAGTTTTAAACCAATCAGGAATATACGTGGTATGGAGAAAGTAATCGATTATGTTTCGATGCAGCGAACGGGGATGGTGGGAGCCCGGACGAACCGATCGATGAAACGGCACTCCATTGCGACAGCCACAATGATGGAAAAAGAGGATCAAGCTTGAGACGGGGGTCGTTTTAAGCAGGTCAAGTAGGGTGGAACCGCGGGAACATATCTCTCGTCCCTACGTCTGTACGGCAGGCGTAGGGCGGGAGTTTTTTTGTCGTATAGAGGAGTTGACTTTTTGAACACTATTTGAACACGCTTATAAATATTTCCCGCAGCGTTTTTCAGGTAGGAAGGTTTATTTCAATTTCAAAAGTAAAGGAGCTGCGCAACGTGTCAATGAATTTTCAACAAATCATTTTGACGCTGCAACATTTTTGGGCGGAACAAAACTGTGTCATCGTACAGCCTTACGATGTCGAGAAAGGGGCGGGGACGCTCAATCCGATGACGTTCCTGCGATCGATCGGTCCCGAACCTTGGAATGTGGCTTATGTGGAGCCTTCGCGGAGACCGGCCGACGGGCGGTACGGCGAGAATCCGAACCGGCTGTACCAGCATCATCAGTTCCAAGTCATCATGAAACCTTCCCCGGACAATATCCAAGAAATGTACTTGGAAAGCTTGAAACGGCTCGGCATCGATCCGCTGCGGCACGATATTCGTTTTGTTGAGGATAACTGGGAGCATCCGGGGCTCGGAGCATGGGGACTCGGATGGGAAGTATGGCTTGACGGCATGGAAATTACGCAATTTACGTACTTCCAGCAGGTCGGAGGGATCGAAACGAATCCGGTCGCCGTTGAAATAACGTATGGATTGGAGCGCCTCGCCTCTTATATTCAGGAGAAAGAAAACGTATTTGATCTTGAATGGGTGGAAGGCGTCACGTATGGGGATGTATTCTTGCAAGCCGAATATGAGCATTCCAAGTATACGTTCGAGACGTCCGATGTGAAAATGTTATTTGAATTGTTCAATACGTATGAAGAAGAAGCGAGAAAAACGATGGAGCAAAATCTTGTCTATCCGGCATACGACTATGTGCTGAAATGCTCGCATACGTTCAATTTGCTCGATGCGCGCGGAGCGATCAGCGTTACCGAACGAACGGGCTATATCGCGCGGGTCCGCAACATGGCGCGCCAAGTGGCGGCGACTTATTTGGCGGAGCGCGAAAAGCTCGGCTTCCCGATGCTGAAGAAAGGAGTGGAGCAGCATGGCTAAAGATTTATTGCTGGAACTCGGTATGGAGGAAATTCCGGCCCGCTTCATTCGCCAGGCGATGGAGCAGTTGAAGGAACGGACTGCGAAATGGCTGAACGATTCCCGTATCGAATTCGAACAAGTACAAGCCTATGCGGCGCCGCGGCGCATCGCGGTGTTGGTTGGCGGCGTGGCGGAGAAGCAACAAGACGTGCGGGAAGAAGTAAAAGGGCCATCCAAGAAAATCGCGCTGGACGAAAACGGCGGCTGGAGCAAAGCGGCGTTAGGCTTCGCGCGCAGCCAAGGCGTCGACCCGGAACAGTTTTACTTTAAAGAATTGGGCGGCGTTGAATATATCTACGCGAATAAGAGCAGGATCGGAACGGAAACGTTCTCGGCGCTGTCCGACGGTTTGATGCAGATCATAACGGCGATGAATTTTCCGAAAAATATGCGTTGGGGCGGATATGAATTCAAGTTCGTTCGTCCGATCCGCTGGATCGTTTCTTTATTCGGCGATCAGGTTGTGCCGATGGAAATTTGCGGCGTGCGCTCCGGCAACGTGACGCGCGGCCATCGTTTTTTGGGCGGCGAAACGGCTATCGCGCAGCCGTCCGAATATGTCGAGCGATTGCGCGAGCAGTTCGTGATCGCGGACGTCGAAGAACGCGAGCGGCTGATCGTCGGCCAAATTACGGCATTGTCCGAGGACAAGGGGTGGAAAATCGCCGTTAAGGACGATTTGCTTGAAGAAGTGCTATTCCTCGTCGAATACCCGACTGTATTGTTCGGTACGTTCGATCCTGCGTTCCTGCATATTCCGCAAGAGGTGCTTATTACTTCGATGCGCGAGCATCAAAGGTATTTCCCTGTGTTGGACGATGGCGGGAAGCTCTTGCCGTATTTCGTCACCGTACGTAACGGGGACGCGAAGTCGCTCGATCTTGTGGCGAAAGGGAACGAGAAGGTGCTGCGCGCCCGTCTGTCCGACGCGAAATTTTTCTATGAGGAAGATCAGAAATTGGCGATCGCCGACGCCTTGGCGAAGCTGGATTCGATCGTTTTCCATGAAGAATTGGGTACGATCGGCGATAAAGTGAGACGCATTCGCGCCATCGCGGATCGACTGGCCGGACTGCTGCATGCGGATGAAGAGACGGCTCGCTACGTGTCGCGGACGGCGGATATTTGCAAGTTCGACCTTGTCACGCAAATGGTATATGAATTTCCGGAACTGCAAGGCGTAATGGGAGAAGATTACGCCCGCAAGGCCGGCGAACCGGAACAGGTCGCGCGCGCCATATTCGAGCATTATCAACCGCGTTTTGCCGCGGATGGCACGCCGGCGTCGCTCACAGGAGCCATCGTCAGCATCGGCGATAAAATCGATACGATTGTCGGATGCTTCTCGCTCGGCATGATTCCGACCGGTTCGCAAGATCCGTACGCATTGCGCCGCCAAGCCGCAGGCATCGTGCAGATCATGTTGGATCGGAAAATGGCATGCCTGTTGTCCGAACTGTTCGAGCTTGCATTGCAAGTGCATGAAGCGAGCGGATTGCTGAAACGTTCCGCGGACGAAGTGCGTAAAGATTTATACGAATTCTTTGGCCTGCGGGTGAAGAACGTTCTATCCGACACGGTGCGCTACGATGTTGTCGACGCGGTCATGGCGGCAGGATTCGACGATATTGCGCAAACGGTATTGCGCGGACAGTACTTGATGCAAGCCGTAACGGGACAATCCGATTTTAAAACGACTGTGGATTCGTTCAATCGCGTGAACAATTTGGCCGCCAAATCTACCGGCGCGGCGGAGGCGAATCCGGCCTTGTTCGCACATGCGGCGGAGAAGCGGTTGTATGAAAAGGCGATCGATGTACGATCCCGTTACAAAGAGGCGCTGGCGGCAGGCGATATCGGGAAGGCGTTGGCGGAATTAAGCAGTTTGAAGCAACCGATCACCGAATATTTCGATCATGTCATGGTCATGGACGAGAACGAAGCGGTTCGCGCGAATCGTCTTGCAACATTGGCCGGCATTGCGGCCGATCTGCAAACTTTTGCCGATTTTTCCAAGCTCGTTTGGTAAGGAAAGGGGCGGCGGCAATAACAAATCGTCGATTGCCGTCAATTCTTCGCTACCTTCAAGCAGGATTTTTCAAATCTTCATCGTATATAATATTACGGTAGATTTTTATAAAAGCGGGTGATTCCTCATCCATGCGCCAAATTACCAAATCATTGTAGATGCCGATGCTTGTCCCGTAAAGCAAGAGATCGTGTCCGTCGCCAGATCGTTCTCCGTCGGCGTACTGATGGTCGCTTCCTTCGATCATCGTTTGCCGGAAGAAGCCGGCGTTCGAGTCGTGCAGGTGGACCGATCGGATCAGTCGGCGGATTTGTACATCGCGAATCATATTCGCGCGGGGGATGTGCTGGTTACACAAGACTTTGGCCTCGCGACGATCGGGCTTGCAAAGCGCGCGATCGTTTTATCACCGCGCGGTCAGCGGTATACGGACGAAACGATCGATTTTTTGCTGGATCGCCGGCATCATCAGGCGAAACAAAGGCGGGGCGGCAAGCATTCGAAAGGGCCAAGGCCGTTTACGGATGAGGATCGACATTATTTTCAACATAAGCTGACAAAAGTTTTAAAGAATTTGCAGGAGAATGTTGTCCTGTAGCGAATAGTAATACGTGCGTGTCTTAAAGAGATGAAGGTGGTAGGGATGAGTACCGGACACGGCAACATTCCGGACGAGGTCATAGCCGCGGTCATCGCAAGGCATGACATTGTGGATACGGTAAGCAAATACGTTCATCTGACCAAGCAAGGCAAGTATATGAAAGGACTATGTCCTTTTCATTCGGAGAAGACGCCGTCGTTTACCGTAACGCCGGAAAAACAAATTTTTCATTGCTACGGATGCGGCAAAGGCGGTAACGTTATCCGCTTTCTAATGGATATCGAAGGATATTCGTTCCCCGAAGCCGTCAAATGGATGGCGGAGGAAGCCGACATCCCGGTTTCATGGGAATTATCGGATCATCGTTCTCCCCGCAATCAAATGCGCGATATATTGCTGCAAGCTCATGAATGGTCGGCCAAACTGTATCATTTCCTGCTTAACAATACCGATCACGGCCGGCCGGCTATGGACTATTTGCGGGCAAGAGGAATTACCGACAAGCTGATCAACCAGTTTCAGATCGGGTATGCGCCGAACCGTTGGGATACGCTGACCCAGTTTTTGACGAAGCGCGAGTTCGATCTCGCCCTGATGGAGAAAGGCGGATTGCTCTCGCAACGCACCGACGGAACGGGATATATCGATCGGTTTCGGGACCGCATTATCTTCCCGATCTGGGATCAACACGGCAAGGTGATTGCGTTCGCGGGCAGATTGATGGGCGAAGGACAACCGAAGTATTTGAATTCGCCGGAGACGCAGTTGTTCAATAAAAGCCGCAGTTTGTACCATTTCCATCAAGCGAAGGCGTCCATTCGCAAATCGCGCGAGGTCGTCCTGTTCGAAGGCTATGTCGATGTGATACAAGCCTGGGATGCGGGCGTAACGAACGGAGTCGCTTCAATGGGAACGGCGCTGACGGAGGAGCACGTCCGATTTCTGAAACAGCAGGCCGAACGCGCGATTATATGTTACGACGGAGACGAAGCGGGCAAAGCCGCGGCGATGAAAGCTGTACCGCTGCTTGAAAAGGCCGGACTGGACGTTCGGGTCGCGCTGCTTCCCGACCGGATGGATCCCGACGAGTACGTCAAAACATACGGCAAGGAACGTTTCCGGCGTCAAATCATCGAATCGGCAGTATCAGTCACGAAATTTAAGCTTATATATCTGAAAAAAAACCATATACTGCTAGAAGAAGAAGGCAAAATCCGTTACGTCAAGGATGCGGTTAAGGTCATAGCCGAGATAAGCTCTCCTACGGAACGCGAAGTGTATTTAAAGGAACTGTCTCACGAATTCAAGATCGAGTACGAAACGTTGAAGCAAGAATGCAACGAACTGCGCCTATCTTTGCAAAAATTAAGGCAAGCTGGGGATAATAAAGACAATTTGTGGAATAATGTTATGAATGAAAAACGAGCAACCCCTCCCCATTTGCTTCCTGCTTACCATAACGCGGAGCGCAGTTTACTCGCCCTCATGTTTCAGGACGCCGAGGTGGCTCGTTACGTACAAGATCGTCTCGGAGATCGATTCAACGTGGAAGATCATGCAGCACTCGCTGCTTATCTATATGCATATTACGCGCAAGGCAAAGAACCGGACATCAGCAGATTCATTTCCTCTTTGATGGACGATCGATTGGAAAAGGTCGCCAGTTCCATTTCCATGACCGATCTGCGAATTGAGTTTAACGCTCAAATGTTGGACGATTACATTCGGGAAATTGGAAAAGTACCGAAGCTAGCGGACATCGAACGCAAAAAAGAAGAAATGCTGCATGCGCAGCGGTCCGGAGATTCTGTGCGCGCTGCACAAATTGCAAGTGAGATTATTGCCCTAGAGAGAGACCTGAAATGAAGTTATGATCGCAGTTTCTAGGGAGGAGGGAGTCGAAATATGGCGAATGATCAACATACTGAACTAGAAACAGAATTGACATTAGAGCAAGTAAAGGAACAGTTGATTGAATTAGGCAAAAAGAGATCTTCGTTAAGCTACAAAGAAATTATGGAGAAAATGTCGACCTTTGACCAAGACCCGGAGCAAATGGACGACTTCTTCGAACAATTAAGCGATTTGGGCATTGAAGTGCTGGGCGACAGCGACGAAGAGTTGACAATGCGCGATAACAGCGACGAACGCGAACACGACGATTTCAACTTCGACGACGATCTGGCGCTGCCTCCGGGTATTAAAATTAACGATCCGGTTCGTATGTACTTGAAGGAAATTGGCCGGGTACCGCTGCTTTCGGCCGATGATGAGGTGGAACTGGCCAAACGGATTGAGAACGGAGACGAAGAGGCGAAGCGAAGATTGGCGGAAGCGAACTTGCGGCTTGTCGTTAGCATTGCGAAACGTTATGTCGGGCGGGGCATGTTGTTCCTGGATTTGATCCAGGAAGGGAATATGGGTTTAATTAAAGCCGTAGAAAAATTCGACTATGACAAAGGCTTTAAGTTCAGTACTTATGCGACATGGTGGATTAGACAGGCGATTACCCGCGCGATCGCAGATCAAGCGCGCACCATCCGCATTCCTGTACACATGGTTGAGACGATCAACAAACTGATTCGCGTTTCCCGACAATTGCTCCAAGAATTGGGGCGCGAACCTACGCCGGAAGAGATTGCGGCCGAGATGGAATTAAGCACGGATAAAGTTCGTGAAATTATGAAAATTGCGCAAGAGCCGGTATCGCTTGAGACGCCGATCGGCGAGGAAGACGATTCCCATTTGGGCGATTTCATCGAAGACCAGGAAGCGCTGGCCCCGGCGGACGCGGCGGCGTACGAATTGTTGAAAGAACAATTGGAAGACGTCCTCGATACGCTTACGGAACGCGAAGAGAATGTTCTGCGCTTGCGATTCGGACTTGACGACGGACGAACGAGAACGCTTGAGGAAGTCGGCAAAGTATTTGGCGTTACCCGGGAGCGTATCCGGCAAATCGAAGCGAAGGCGCTGCGCAAGCTGCGCCACCCGAGCCGCAGCAAGCGACTCAAAGATTTTCTCGAATAATGCGTTATGCTGACCTTCTGCGCCATGCAGCAAGGTCTTTTTCTTAACAGGGCGGTTAACCCGATAATCAAAGGGAGGCGAACGGGCCAGTGGATCAGGAAAAACGGAAAATTATCGTGAAAGAAATCGAACATTGGCGAAGCAGCAGATTGCTGCCGGAGCAGTATTGCGATTTTTTGCTTAATCTGTATACGGAACAAAAGCCTGCGAACCGTTCGTTTTCCTCTTTCGCCGCTACCGCCGTGAAACAAGGAAATTGGATCTACTGGTTGTTCGGATTTGCAATTATTTCCTTGTTTTACAGTGTTGTACTTCATTTTAATGCTTTTCATCCCGGATTGCAAATTTTGACCTCCACAATTTTTGTTGCGCTCTGCTACGGGGCGGGAGCGATCGCGCGCCGCAAAAGCCAAGTCTTCGCGCTGCTCGCGATCGGAGCCGGCAGCATATTCATGTTGTTTATCGGAATCTATTTGCTGCGTTTGCACGCCATCGACGGGAATCATTGGATCGTCCTCTATGTAGCGCTTTGCAGCATCGTATGGATCGTCGCGGGATACCTTTTGCGTTTCGGGATGCTTCATTTTTGCGGTTGGTGCGGGCTCGTTCTGTTGTATGCCGGATTTTTGTCTCAAACGCTGCCAAATGCGAGCGGCTTGGAACTGCAGCTGTACTGGCTGCCGGCAAGCGTTGCGTTTCTTTGGTTGAGCTGGTTGCTTCGCGGGCGGAACAAGACGGTTGGCGCCGTTTTTTTCCTGGTCGGTGCGTTGCTATGGTTTATGCCGGAAGTCGGTCAGATGATCTTTTACGATGCGACAGTCGCGCTATTGCAATGGGCTTTGTTTGCGAAAATGGGTTTGGCGGCCGTCGCACTCTTTATATTACGAAAAAAATGGATTGAGTGGGTATTGTAACGTATGAAAATAACGAAATTGTCTGCAAGATTACTGAAAATCGCCCAAAAGGTGCCGCAGGGGAGCAGATTGGCCGACATCGGTTCCGATCATGCGCTGCTGCCGGCCTATCTCGTTGGAAACGGTACGGTGCCTGCGGCGATTGCCGGCGAAGTGAATGACGGTCCGCTGGAAGCGGCGCGGAAACAAGTCGGAGCGGAAGGGTTGGAACGGCAAATTTCCGTCCGCAAAGGGGACGGGCTTGCCGTCATCGAGCCGAACGAAGTGGATGTCGTGACAATCGCGGGCATGGGCGGCGCTTTGATCGTGAAAATATTGTCGGCGGAGCCGCAAAAGCTGGAAGGCGTCGGGCGGCTCGTATTGCAGCCGAACGTTGGGGAAGATCTCGTTCGCCGCTGGTTGCTCGATCACGATTGGTTTCTGCTCGACGAGGAGATATTGGAGGAAGACGGCAAAATATACGAAATATTGACCGCGGTTCGCGCGGCGGACGCGCAGCGGCAAAACGCCGAGTTATATGGCGCGAATCCGCTGCCGGAATGCGGCATTTCCATGACGCGCGAGCGTTTGCTATATATGGGCCCCTACTTGCTTCGGCAAGGGGACGAAGCGTTTATGAGCAAATGGCATCAGGAGCTGGATAAGCTGCAGCATATTTGCCGTACGCTTCAGCGTTCGGAAACGGAGGATGCACGCAGCAAGGAACGGGAATTCAGGCATAAAATGAAGGAAATCGAGGAGGTATTGCAATGTTTGCAAAAGGACAAACCGTAATCCAATACATGGAGCAGATTGCCCCGAAACATTATGCGGTGCCGGACGACAGGATCGGCTTGCAGCTCGGGACGCTGCGCAAAGAGATTCGGAATGTGCTGATCGCGCTGGACGTAACGGAAGAGGTCGTGGAGGAGGCGATTGAGCGGGAAGTCGATTTAATCATTGCGCATCATGCGATCATATACCGCCCGGTGAAGCAATTGAATACCGATACGCCGATGGGGAAATTGTATGAGAAGCTGATCAAGAACGACATCGCCGTTTATATTGCGCATACGAATTTGGACGTGGCGGAAGGCGGAGTCAACGATCTGATGGCTGAAGCGCTAGGAATTCGCGATGGAATTTGCTTGGAAGAGATTCATACCGACCAATTGTTCAAGCTGGTCGTTTTCGTGCCGGAAGCGCATCACGAACCGGTGTTGCAAGCGGTTCTCGATGCCGGAGCGGGCTGGATCGGCAATTATTCGCATTGCAGCTTTAATATAAACGGCTTCGGTACGTTCAAGCCGCAGGAAGGCACCGATCCGTTCATCGGCAGCCAAGGCCGGCTGGAACGGGTGCCGGAAGTCCGTATCGAGACGATCGTGCCGCATAGCATGCGCAAACAAGTGATGCAAGCGATGCTGAAAGCCCATCCGTATGAAGAGGTGGCGTACGATTTGTATCCGGTCGATTTGAAAGGCCGTTCCTTCGGGCTGGGACGCGTCGGAAAGCTTGAGGAACCCATTACGCTGCAGCAGATGATCGAACGCGTGAAAGAGAAATTTGACGTGCCTGTCGTTCGCGCAGTGGGCGACTTGCAGCGCGAAATCCGCAAAGCTGCCGTGCTCGGCGGTTCCGGCGCGCGCTATGTCAAACATGCATTGTTTCACGGGGCGGATGTGCTTGTGACCGGCGATATCGATTATCATACGGCGCATGACGCGCTCGCCGACGGCATCGCCTTGATCGACCCGGGCCATAATATCGAGAAGATCGTTAAGCCGGCCGTGGCGGAGATGCTGCAGCGCAAGCTGGAGAAGGATAAATACGAGACGAAAGTGTTCGCATCCCGCATTCATACGGAACCGTTCCGATTCGTTTAATGTTCGCATTGTTGGAAAAAAAAGCTTCGTCTTCTAGTCGTTTAATATTGTGATTTGCGGCGAATGCTAGTATACTATCTAATGTTGTCGGAAAGTTTGACAGACAATCGCTGGTGACTTCGGTCACGAGAGGAAAGTCCGGGCTCCGAAGGGCAGGATGCTGGATAACGTCCAGTCAGCGCGAGCTGAAGGATAGTGCCACAGAAATGGACCGCCGATGGCCGCTTGCGCGGCACAGGCAAGGGTGGAACCGTGGTGTAAGAGACCACGAGGAACGCTGGCGACTTCGTTCCTGGTAAACCCCATCCGGAGCAAGACCTAATGGAACGCGAGCGGCTTCGAGCCGCAGCCTTTGCCCGAGGCGCGTTCGGGTTGGTCGCTGGAACCGTGCAGCAATGCGCGGTCTAGATAGATGATTGTCGCTTGACGTGGGAGGGTAGTTCCCGTTCAGACCACTACAAGTACAGAACCCGGCTTATGGCAAACTTTCCAAACTGCAACTTTTTTCCTTATACATAATCGAAATGACATTTCGGGCTGATCGCAGTCCAGATGTCATTTTTTTTTGCAATCAATCATATTCGCGCCATACCAATGTAGAGCCAATGAAGCTCCCTTTATTAGAAAAGCTGCGAATGGAGTCGATTTCATAATCCGCCACCGTTGATGTAAAGGCTTTATTGCGCATATAGAAGGCGGTACCTCCCTATTTCGAAGGCGATCCGCGCAGTACTTCTTGTTTGGCGCTAAACGAAACTGACAATCCTTATTGGGCTCAAAATGAAGACGGCGTCATTCTAACGAATGTACAAATCGTTATTCATTGGAAATCGGCGGTTTTTTTGCCTTTTCCCCCTCATTAGCGTGTTTGAGTTTCGTTAGACATTGCAACATGGAGATTTACAAGCGATTAGCGTGTACACGTTTCGTTAGCGCGCTCGATGGGTCGTCAGCCGCCGGCGATATTTTGAGATTAACTCTAATCACCCATCAAAGCCCGTTGCGCGCCCTGAAGAGATTCGTCCCATTGGTCAAATGGATGTTTTCCCATAAATATCGGGCATCCAATCCTTTTGTAACGACGTTTCTCGTGCCTTCTGTCGATATCCCCTTTGTTCAGAGAGGTGCCTTCTGTCGGTATCCCTCTCGTTCAGAGAGCCGATTTCGCAAATCATATTTGAACATTCAAGCATTCTCGTTGCTTGTCCCGGGGCGTCGGTTTGGCAATGAGGTTCTTACATTTTTAACCTTCCGCGGTCAGAGTGAACGGAATTAAGATGAGGCGCTAAGCATGGTTCTGAGTCAAAGGGATTTCTACAAACGGCGCAAACGTGGCTCTGAGCGAACGGGATTTCGACAAAGGGCGTAAATTCGTAAACTTTCTCCTGAAAGAAAGGGATTTCCACAAACGGCACGGTACCAATGAAAAGCAGAGGCTTCTGTGAAGTTCGGTTAGTTGGTATTCAAAGAGAAATTGCGTTTATAATTTCCTTATATAGGATAATATTGGGTAATAGGGGGATTCGCGTGAATAAGTTTGCAAAGAAAATTGGGTGGGTTGTTGTTTTGGTGACCATCATAGCGATAGGAACGCTATTTTATTTCAACATGTTTATGTACGCCTATGGCTTGATGTTTGTTCTGTTAGCGGGTTTGATGTTCGCGGGAGAAGTATGTATGATGTTGTCACAAGTATTTGCCGCCGACTCTCAACTGTATTTAAGCAAAACGGCAAGAACCGAAGGGCGCCGGAAAGTCTATCCCGGGTGAAAAGCGATGAAAAAGATCGCGAAAAAAATTTTAATCGTATTGGTTATCGCTATTGCGGCCGGCATTTCATAAACAGGAATAAGGCAGCACGGAGAATCGTTCCGAGCTGCCTTCGTTATTTTATTGCCCAAACTTGCGCATCGTTTCTTCGAGACGGCGGCGCATTAGCTGCGGGAAGAAATGTAACGATTGCCGTCCTTGATCCGCTTCGCGGAGCGCTTTAATGACATCCACCTGTCCATAGCCGAATATTTCGTCCCGGCCGGGATTTCCCAGATCGATGGACGTTCTTCGCATAATATCCATCACTTCCGTATTGGTTAACGCCGGATTTTTCGAACGGATTAAAGCCGCGAGCGCAGCGACATGCGGGCTGGCCATCGAGGTGCCGGACAGCGCTGCGTATTGATTGTCCAAATAGGTGCTGGCAATGGTGGCGCCCGGAGCTACGACGTCGATATAATTGCCGTAATTGGAGAATGACGCCTTCTTCCGGTTATAATCCGTTGCCGAAACGGCGAACACTTCGGGATAGGCTGCCGGATAACCGGGACGATCCGTATTGTCGTTGCCTGTGGCGGCGATGAGCACCACGTCGCGATCGAAAGCGTACTTGATCGCATCGTGCAAAAATTGGGCTTCCGCATAGTTGCCGAGACTTAAATTGATCACTTTGGCGCCGTGATCCGTCGCCCAAATAATGCCTTCCGCCACCGAGTACGATGTGCCGGCGCCTGAACTGTCCAGCACTTTGACCGGCAATATTTTGTTGTACCAGGTCATGCCCGCGACGCCTTCATTGTTGTTGACCAAGGCGGCTATAATGCCGGCGACATGCGTGCCGTGTCCGACATCGTCCTGCGGAGGTTTGGAAGGATCGATGACGTTGTACCCGTCAAGCAATTGTCCTTTCAAATCCGAATGGGTCAAATCCACTCCGGTATCGACGACGGCTACAATGACATCGTTGCTGCCTTTCGAAATCGACCAGCCTTTATTCGTCTCGATCATCGGCAAATTCCATTGATACTGCTGATACAGCGTATCGTTCGGAATTTCGGCCGCCTGCGGGTCGGCAGGCAACGGATCGGCTGGTGCCGGATTGGCAGGCGCCGGGACGGCGGGGGCTTGAGCGGGCGGAGCCTCATTGGTCAAATATAAGTAATGAGGTTCGACATAAAGCGGATTCCAGCGCTGGAAATATTGCTCCAATTGCTTGACGCTCATGCTTCTGGATTTGAAAATATAGGTGTTCCCCACTTTGCGCTCATGCTCGCAATCGATATCCGACCGGATCTGTTCCATCTGCTCCGCCGTCGGGTCTTGCTGGAAGCGGACGACCAGCTCGCGTTTATAATAATGGCTTGCATTGCCGTTATCCTCGCCGTCTTTGACGGTAGTGTCCCGCATCGTATCCGCATCGACCGATTCGGTCCGGTACCTCGACTCGCTAGGAAACGGTACGAGCCGCAAATTCCGGCGTTGGTGGTTGGTTACATGCTGCACGACATTTTGACTGATCACGGCAACAACGCCGCGCTCTCCGTCGCCGTCGGACGGCATGCCAAGCACGAGGTAACGTTTCCCTTCTAGGGTAATGGACGGGGATTCGTACGGCTTGCGGCCGGCTACGTTTTGTTTGGCCGCAACGACATGTTCATGGATCGTTTGCCGCGATTTGTCGGTCCACTTTGCCGGCAAAGCTCCGAATTCTTTTTCCTGCCCGGTTTTCCGATCCATCCATAATATATAAGAGAGATGCTTGTGGTCTTTCTGCAGTCCGTCCACGTACGTTTTTATTTTTTCCGGAGACGCTTTATCCAATTCGGTCAGCATCATTCGCATATGATTGCCGCAGTCGAGCCGGCATAACCGCTCGGTCATCGCCGCATCGTTTTGCAGCGTTTCAAGTTTCATGCGCATTTCTTCCTTCGGCGAAGTATCCGGTTCGGTCGTTTTAAAGGTTACGGGACCCCATAGCGGGTAAAGAAGGGTGCCGACCCCCAGTACGAACAATAAAGCGATTAATCCGCGCCGCATATATAACCCTCCATCAATCGTTTTTCTTCTGATCATTTCGCATTCATACTTTGTAGGTTGCAATCGAACGGGCTTTTTTATGCAGTTTTCCTAATCATAATTCGATCCGACCGAAATTTGCCGCACGCCTATTTCAGCCCAAAAAATATAATATTTGCTTGAGTAAGACCGTACGGCCCAGGGAAAGTTGATAAAGGGGTGATATTATGGCGAACAAGCCGGTAGTAAAATGCAGCGTAGCAAACTGCGCCTATTGGGGAGAAGGCAACAATTGCAATGCCGATGCCATTATGATCGATATCGACGAGCATGCCGGAGCGAAGTATAAAGCGGAATTCGCCGGTGAAACTTTCGATACCGAGCATCAAGATTATGCGTCGAAGTCCTCCGAAACTTGCTGTCATACATTTAAACCTAAAGCGGGTGCATCCAAATGAAGAAAAAGGGAAAAAAGCGTATTGTAGACAAACGGCAAAACCATAACCGCGAGCATGAAGAATATGCCGCGGAAATCGCTCCCGACAACTCGGCTCGCCGCGAGTTGACGAATACGGACAGAGCGGAAGAAAACAACGAGGCGGCAGCCGGCGTAAATATCGGTTGGGTTGCGCTCGTGTTTGCGATCGCTTCGTTATTTTTCTGGCCTGTCATTCTTGGTCCCACTTCGGCAATATTAGGTTTATTCGCTTATTGGCAAGGCAAACGGACGATGGGAGCATGGGCGATAGGGATCGGAGCGGCGGCGTTTCTTTTATCGTTCTTCATGTACAGGTAAAAGCTGCGCGCAACATCGGAAGGAACGGAGCGACGGTGCGAACCGCGGCTCCGTTCGTTTTTTTCGACAGATTTGCATAAAAGTATGGTCGTCCTGCGCAAAAAAGTGTAAAATAGATAAAACATAACAATGAAACAGGGGAATCGATCATGCAAATTGAGCCTCGATTAATGAAAGAAATGATTCGATTGCAAATGACGAACGATGCGGATATTACAAGCGCTTCATTGCAAAGCAACGGCAGTAGCCGCGGCAAGGACGACAATTTTCAAACGATGCTGGAGCAATTGATGTTTGGCGGCTTGCCGGCAGGCGGCGGACGCGGGGCAAGCTCGTTCGATCAACCGTTGTTCGGATACGGAGATGTCATGGAATCGGTTCTGGCTTGGAGCGAACCGACGGATACGGCATCGTCTCATTCGGCAGCGGCTGCTCCGACGGCGTATGACGATATGATTGCGAGGGCAAGCGCGAACTACGGAGTTGACGAATTGTTGGTGAAGGCCGTCATCCGGACGGAATCGTCATTTCGCCCGAATGCGGTTTCTTCCGCAGGGGCCAAAGGGTTAATGCAATTGATGGACGGTACGGCGCGCGGCTTGGGTGTCACCGATTCGTTCGATCCGGAACAGAACATCGACGGGGGAACGAGATACTTATCGTATCAGCTGAAGCGCTTCGGCGGTCATGAGAAGGTGGCGCTGGCAGCGTACAACGCCGGTCCGAACCGTATCGCGCAATTAGGAATTCGGACGGAACAGGACTTGATGGACAAATATCATTTATTGCCGAAAGAAACGCAAAATTATATACGTAAAATTGAAGAAGCGAAACATAAATTGGCATGATAACGTCGAAAGACGTTTTTTTTGTTCATAACCGGACGACGATAATAAAGACATGAATTCAATTATTCGATGAAGAAGGGGACAACATGATTTATTTCGACCACAGCGCGTCAACGCCGCCGTATGCCGAAGTGATTGAGACGGTTGCCGAAGTGATGAAACTGCATTACGGGAACCCGTCTTCGCTCCATCGCGCCGGCGTGGAAGCGGAGAAGCTGATCGAACGGGCCCGCGCGGTAATCGGCAAAGCGCTGCAAGTCAAGCCCGGCGAACTGATATTTACGTCCGGGGCGACGGAAAGCAATAATTTGGCCATTAAAGGGGCGGCCATGCAGTATGCGGGGCGCGGCAAGCATTTTGTTACGACTCAGGTGGAGCATGCTTCCGTATACGAATGTTTTCGCCAATTGGAAGAGCAAGGCTGCAAAGTCACCTATTTGCCCGTAGACCGCAACGGCGTCGTGTCCGTCGATCAGGTGAGGGAGGCTTTGACGAACGAAACCGTGCTGGTCAGTGTCATGCATGTCAACAACGAGGTCGGGAGCGTACAGCCGATTGCCGAAATCGGCGAACTGTTGAAAAGGTACCCGCGCGTATTATTTCATGTCGACGGCGTGCAAAGCGTCGGGAAGCTGCCGCTCTCGATTCGCGAATGGGGAATCGATTTGTTCAGCCTGTCGGCGCATAAATTGCGCGGCCCGAAAGGAACCGGTTTGCTGTATTGCCGGGAGGGGGTACGTCTGACGCCGCTGCTTAACGGGGGAGCGCAGGAGCATGGCATGCGTGCCGGTACGCAAAACGTTCCGAACATCGTAGGGATGGCCAAAGCGATCCGAATAACGATCGAAAGCCAGCCGGAAACGGCCGCGCATTTGTACAAGCTTAGAGATCGATTGATCGAGGCGATCGGACAGATGCCGCAGCTAACCGTGAACGGAGACGCCGCCAGCTCTCTTCAAACAGCGCCGCATATCGTCAACGTTTCCTTTCCGGGCATGAAACCGGAAGTCGTCCTGCACATGCTGGAGCAGCGAGGCATCATCGCTTCGACGCAATCGGCTTGCTCTTCCAAAACCGGAAAGCCGAGCCGGGTGCTGACTGCTATGGGCGCCGGCGAGCTTTGCGCGGCCAGCGGTATACGGTTCAGCATGGCGGCGGAACATACGGAAGAGGACATCGACGTTCTTGCATCGTCGCTTCGGCAAGTGACCGATGAGCTGGGGCGGATCGGGCGTAAGCTTCCGCACGGCTCTTAGCGCGGAACAGGCCTAGCGGGAAACGCCGCCGGCCCAAATTTGAGGAGGAACGATAACCAGATGAATTATGATATGATACTTGTCCGTTTCGGAGAATTTACGATAAAAGGCAAAAACCGCACCCGGTTTGAAAATACGATGCTGCGTCAAGTTCAGCGAGCGATGGCGGCGTTTCCGGAAGCGAGCATCATCAAAGAATACGGGCGTCTTTATGTCGCCTTGAACGGAATGGCCTCCGAGCCGGTCATCGCCGCACTTCGGAACGTATTCGGCATCGTCTCTTTAAGTCCGGTAAAACGAACCGAATCGGTATTGGAGTCGATTCAGACGACGGCGAAGCAATTTATCGAACGGATCGACTTTAAGCCGGGAACGACTTTCAAAGTCAATGCCCGCCGCGTATGGAAACAGTTCCCTCACGGATCGCAGGAAATGAACCATCTTGTCGCCTCGCCGATACTGCAAACATTTCCGGGATTAAAGGTGGATGTCCGCCGTCCGGATATCGAGCTTCGAGTTGAAATTCGCCATGATTATACGTATATCTATTATGAAACGATTCCTGCGGTGGGCGGTTTTCCGTACGGTTCGAACGGGAAGGCGATGTTGCTGCTGTCCGGCGGCATCGACAGCCCGGTGGCCGGCTGGCAGGCGCTGCGCAGAGGTTTGGCGATCGAAGCCGTTCATTTCCACAGCTATCCGTTTACAAGCGAACGGGCGAAACAGAAAGTGATCGACTTGGCGCAAGTGTTGGCCGGTTATGCGGGAGAGGTTCGGCTTCATCTCGTTCCTTTCACGGAAATTCAAACACGGTTGACGCAGACGGGCCACGATAATTTAATCATTACGCTGATGCGCAGAGCGATGCTGAGGATCGCGACGCTGCTTGCCGAAAAGCAAGGTGCTCTGGCGCTCGTCACCGGCGACAGCTTGGGGCAAGTGGCCAGCCAAACGCTCGGCAGCATGAATGTCATCGGCAAAGTAACCGATCTGCCGCTGCTGCGGCCGCTAGTGATGATGGACAAGTCCGAAATTACGAAAATCGCGCAGGATATCGGAACATATGAGCTGTCGATATTGCCGTACGAAGATTGCTGCACGCTGTTCGTGCCGAAAAATCCGTCGACGAATCCGAACCTGAACATTGTGGAACTGGCGGAAAGCAGCATCGAAAATTTGCAGGAGATGATTCGAATCGCGGCAGATACGACCGAGACGCTCGTGCTTAAGGACGAGCCGCAGCCGCAACTGGTCGAATGCGACGACGACCGCTGGTTTTAGCAACGTCCGCCATAAACTTGGAGAGAGCCGTTAATGGCTCTCTCCGCTTTTCTTGTTGGCCGACAAGAGCGGCCGGTCCGTGTGCTTATGTTTTTTGGTGACGAAGCCTGCCGAAAGAATGAACGCGATGAGTAAAGCTATAAACATACATTGAATCAAAAGATGCTGGTCGAAAAAAGGTTTCAGCTTCGGCTCTTCGGTAATCATGTTCGACGCGGTGTAGGCAAGTACGGCGGAGCCGAGATATACGATCCATTGGAACCGATTGATTAGTTTAATGAACAAAGTGCTTCCCCATATCACGATCGGAACGCTGATAAGGAGTCCGAGGACGACGAGCAGCAAATGCCCGCGGGCGGCTCCGGCAACCGCGATCACATTGTCCAAGCCCATGGCGGCGTCGGCGACGACGATGGTACGCACCGCCGCCCATAATGTGCCTTCGGCTTTAATGCCGCCGTGTTTGTTCTCCTCGATTAACAGTTTATAAGCGATCCATAATAATAAAATTCCTCCGACTACAAGCAGCCAAGGGATTTTCAGCAGCCATACGACGATTGCCGTAGCGGCGATTCGAATGGCTACCGCTCCGAACGTACCGTAAATAATCGCTTTCTTCTGCTGGGTGGCCGGCAAGTTTCTCGCCGCCATGCCGATGACGATCGCATTGTCCCCCGCTAAGATTAAGTCGATGAATACAATGTTGGCCAGCGCGAATAAAAATTGCATACTGAAGATTTCCACTTCTGTCACTCCTTTGCCTTGTAATACGGATGGGCGTCCAATAAGATTCATCGAACATTTTCATGCGAGTTCAAAAAGTCCGCTTTTCAGCACCGAGAAGCTCTTTTGGAGAAATCGGCATGCATAGCTTGGCCCCTTCATTCATACAAGTGTAAAGGGGGGATGTCCGTGGAAAATATATGGTTGCTATTGGAAATTTTGATTATCAATATGGTGCTCAGCGGCGATAATGCCGTCGTCATTGCACTCGCGGGGAAAAATTTGCCCCCGAAACAGCGCAAGCTTGCCGTATGGTGGGGAGCGTTCGGAGCTGTTGCGATGCGGTCGATCCTTACCGTTGCCGCCCTATTCCTGCTGAAAATTCCATATATTCAAGCGATCGGTTCTTTGCTGCTTTTGTATATAGCTGTGAAGCTGCTGATCGATGAAGAAAATTATACGAAAGTTCGCGAATCTTCCTCGTTGTGGAGCGCCGTCTGGACGATCATGGTGGCCGATTTCGTCATGAGTCTGGACAATGTCCTTGCCATCGCCGCCATTGCAAGGGGCGATTTTGCCCTCATTGTCATCGGGATCGCGCTTAGCATTCCGATCGTCGTTTGGGGCAGCGGCATCATTATGAAGTTGCTGCACCGCTTTCCGGTGCTCGTCTATATCGGCGCCGCCATATTAGGGTACACATCCGGCGAAATGCTGATGAACGACGCCAAATTGGAATCTTTGTTCAGCGGGTGGGCGCCGGCGCACGCGTATGTTCCGATCGTTCTCGCCGTCCTTGTTATTGTCATCGGAATCGTGAAAAAATATCGATCCTCCGTTCATTCGTAAACGGTATTTTTTCGAATTTGTGGTTTTTTTTCAAAAGTTCAGATAAAATATATTTAGAAACTGTCGTTTCGTGTCTAGTCCATATATGATGAACGGGGGGATAGGACTGGTGTCGAACAAACAGCATGCGATAGGTATCTTTATCGTCATCGCCGGTGTGGTCATATTGCTGGGAAAACTGGGCGTAATCGGTTTTTTGGGAAAGGCGCTATGGCCGCTTCTCATTTTGATTCCAGGACTGCTCGCCCATTATTTCGTTTTTGCCCGTATGGTTCCTTCGATCGTTCTTGTCCCTGGAGGAATGCTAACGGTTTACGGTTTGCTTTTTATTTTTTGCAACTGGTTCGGATGGGATAAGATGAAATATGCATGGCCGGTACTGATTCTGGGCGTTGCCGTCGGATTGTACGAATATTACTTGTCCGATCCTTATCAATCCCGCGGCCTGTTTGTGGCTGCCGCCGCGCTTGGCGTCGTTTCCTTGCTCCTGTTGTTTATTACGCTTTGGAGCTCCATGATTTATTTTTTAGCATTTGTTCTCATTCTGCTCGGTTTATGGCTTGTTTTCCGCAGAAAACCGCGCACTTGGTAAAGATTACGGGGTGTTACGGGGGCTCCGGCGATTTGCAATTTTATTACAATCCCGTATAATATAAGAGATATGTAGCGTCGGCTTATTCTCCGGCGCTTCTTTTGTGTCGATCACTCGCAAAAAATGTCAAATTGATAATTGAAAGGGTTTGGAACTTAGTTATGCATACAAGAGAAAATATACGCAATATCGCTATTATCGCTCACGTCGACCACGGCAAAACGACGCTTGTAGACAAGCTGCTGCAGCAATCGGGTACGTTTCGCGAGCATGAGCATGTTCATGAGCGCGCGATGGATTCGGGTGATTTGGAACGCGAACGCGGGATTACCATTTTGGCGAAAAATACGGCCATTACGTATAAAGATTATTTAATCAATATCGTCGACACGCCGGGACATGCCGATTTCGGCGGCGAGGTCGAGCGGATTATGAAAATGGTCGACGGCGTCTTGCTTGTCGTCGACGCTTTCGAAGGATGCATGCCGCAAACGAAATTCGTCTTGCGCAAAGCGCTTGAGCATCAGTTGACTCCGATCGTCGTTGTCAACAAAATCGACCGTCCGAACGCGCGTCCGGTGGAAGTGATCGACGAAGTGCTGGAGCTGTTTATCGAACTTGGAGCCAGCGACGAGCAGTTGGATTTTCCGGTCGTATACGCTTCGGCGTTAATGGGAACGTCGAGCTTGAATCCCGAACAGCAGGAAGAGAACATGTTCTCGTTGTATGAAACGATTGTCGGGCATATTCCGGCGCCTACGGAAGACGCGGAAGCGCCGCTCCAATTTCTGGTCACGCTGATGGATTACAACGAATATTTGGGAAGAGTGGCGATTGGCCGTGTCAATCGCGGCCAAATCCGGCAAGGCCAGTCGGTTGCCGTTCTGACTCGGGAAGGCCAAACGAAGCAAGCCCGCATCGAGAAGCTTTTCGGATTTCAAGGCTTGAAACGAGTCGAGATTGCCGCAGCCGGAGCGGGGGATATTATCGCCATCGCCGGCATCAAAGATATCAATATTGGAGAAACGATCGCCGATCCGGCCCATCCCGAGGCGCTGCCGGTGCTTGAAATCGACGAGCCTACGCTGCAAATGACGTTCCTGGTCAACAACAGCCCGTTTGCGGGCCGCGAAGGGAAATGGATTACATCGCGCAAGCTGCGGGAACGTTTAATGAAGGAATTGGAGACGGACGTAAGTTTGCGGGTGGACGAAACCGACAGTCCGGATGCATTTATCGTGTCCGGGCGCGGAGAGCTTCATCTTGGCATCTTGATCGAAAATATGCGCCGCGAAGGCTATGAGTTGCAAGTGTCCAAACCGGAAGTGATCGTGAAGGTGGAAGACGGCGTCAAGATGGAGCCGATCGAACGGCTGCTCATCGATATACCGGAAGACAGCATGGGCGCGGTTATGGAAAGCTTGGGAACGCGCAAAGCGGAGATGGTCAATATGGTCAACCACGGCAACGGCCAAATCAGGCTCGAATTTTTAATCCCCGCCCGTGGATTGATCGGATACCGCACTCATTTTCTGACCTTGACGAGAGGGTACGGCGTCATGAATCACGCCTTCGACAGCTACGGTCCGTTCGCAGGCGGACAAGTCGGCGGCCGGCACCAAGGCGTGCTCGTTTCGACCGAGAATGGGACGGCGACGATGTACGGCATTTTGTCGGTCGAAGACCGGGGCATTTTGTTCGTGCAGCCGGGTACGGAAGTCTATGAGGGCATGATCGTCGGCGAGCATACGCGCGATAACGATATCGTCGTCAACATTTGCAAAGAGAAGCAGTTAACGAATATTCGTTCCGCGACGAAGGACGACACCGTCAAAATGAAGACGCCTCGCCTCTACTCCTTGGAGCAGGCGCTCGAATATTTGAACGATGACGAATATTGCGAAATTACGCCGAAATCGATCCGGCTGCGCAAAAAGATATTGAACAAAAGCGAGCGCGAACGCGCGGAAAAACATCGAAAAATGGCCGAGGCCAATTCATAGTTCGACTTTCTCGCATGGAAGAGTGGCGCAAGCACGACATGAACGTGTACAATAACTAGGGAAAGGAGTGATCGTATGCTGCACGATTGGTTTGCCTCCCACAAAATCATTTCGTATATCATTATATACGTTTTGCTGATGTACATTTTCAACAAAGTGTTTCGCGTTCGCAGGCTGCCTCTACTAAAGGAGATTCTCATCTATCTGTTAATGGGGGTAGGAGCGTTTATTTTGTTGATTTTTCAAGTCGACAAGCTGCCGATTATACCTTGCCTGCTCGTTGCGGTCGGTTTAATGCTGCTGGTGCGCATTCGCTATTTCGTCGAAGCGCGCCAGAAACGCAAGGCCGAAGCCTCCGCATCGGCGGGCCAATCTCCCTCTCCCGGGGAATAGAGAGGAGGGAGAACTCGGGTGAAATTTCAGGATGCGCTCTTTAACTGGCTGCAAATCAAAATCGTGGCCAACGCTCGTCCGGACGATCGGGCGGCGCTCGATACATGCGAATTTTTCGCCGCCATTTTGACGGAAGATCATGGGGTAAGCGAATTGAATATCGAAACGACCGACGCGACGATGGTTCATATCCGTTACGTCGTCGACGGACAGGCGAAGAAGCAAATGTTTCCGCGGGAAGTCGCGGAACAATTGCTCCATGACATTAACTCCAATCCGAAATATAACGAGTAAGACGGGGATCGTAGGAGGGCTTTGGAAGCAACCTCTAAAAAGCATAAGGGTGTTGGATACATGAAGAATTCTGTTGCGAATCTTCCGCCGCGGGAGCGGGGCAAACGTTCCAAGACGAATCCGTGGTGGTACGTTCTATATGTTTTTATTGCAATCGTCATTATTTTGCTAATACTGTCTATTTTATCGGTTCTAGGTTTGATCGGATATACCGGCGTCAAAGTGAACGATGCCATCAATGAAATTTCGACGGTGGAGGATGGCGAACCAAGCGATCTCCCCGTTCCGTCTGCGAAGGAAAAACCGGTGTCCATGTTGATTCTGGGCTTGGATTCGCGCAAAGAGACGGGTTCTTTGAATACCGACGTTATTATGGTAGCGGTGTTGAATCCGGAAACGAAGAAAGCGACCATCGTTTCGCTGCCGCGCGATACGTTAGTCGAAATGGACGGATACGAGAAACATAAAATCAATTGGTTCTACCCGAACTTCAAATCGATGGAAAACCGCAAAAAAGTAGAAGACGGCAATGCAGAAATGAAGAAGATGATGAGCCAGTTTATCGGGATTCCGATCGATTACTTGACGACGATCAATTTCCAAGGTTTCGTGGACGTCGTCAATACGTTGGGCGGCATTGAAATCGATGTCGATATGGATATGAGATATAAGGATACGGCGGACGGAACGAACATCGATTTGAAAAAGGGATTGCAAACGTTAAACGGCGAGCAAGCTCTCGATTTTGTCCGTTACCGCAAATCGTCCTCCAACGTGAAAAAGCCGACGAGAGAATCGAGCGATTTCGAACGGAATCAGCGGCAAACGAAAGTGCTTAAAGAAATTGTGCGCAAACTGCAATCGTTTAATGCCGTCATGAAGATCGACGAAATTTTCGGGGCTGTCGGCAAAAATTTGAAAATGGACGTGCAGCCAAGCCAAATTCGCGAGATGATCTCGACATACTACAATATTAATAGAGACGATATCGAATACATACCTGTGCCGGGGACGTGGAAAAGTCCATACGTCTATTTGGATGAGACCGAATTTGCCGCGGCGAAGGAGAAATTGAAGCAGCATTACGATACGGAAGCGCCGCAATAATCCGTAGTTGTCATATAGCGGCCATAATGCGCCTATGCTATAATATATAAACATCATTGCTTCGGCAACGCAAAGGAGGTCGGCCCATGACGGAACCAGTTACGGTATTGTCAGCGGCTTTATTCGATCAATTGCAAAAAGAAACGTTCGCTCTATTGAACACCATCGATGCCGAAACGGGCGCTCCGACCTGCAGCGCTATATCGTGGATCTACGCTGTGAATCAAACGACGCTTCGTTTCGCGATCGATCAGCGTTCCCGGTTGATCGCGAACATGAAGAACAATCCAAACGTGACGGTCTCCGTGTTTGGATTGGGTACGCTGTATGCGATATACGGGAAGGCATCCGTTGCGGACGGTACGCTGGAAGGCGTTCCTATCAAATTGGCCTGTATCGATGTAGGGATCGACGCGGTGCGCGAAGCGATGTTTTACGGCGCCCGCATTACCGCAATGCCTGAATATGAAAAAACATACGATAAGCGTGCGGCGGCAAAATTGGATGGACAAGTGTTTGCCGCATTACAAAAAGCCTAGTGATATGCTCACTTGGCTTTTTGTTTTTTGGCGGGTTCGCCAACTTGCGGAAGCTATAGATGCCGGTTCAATTTTGGCTCGTCTACCGGTTTTCGATCCGGATTTTCCCTGACGGGAACGGTGTCTTTCGGCATTTGCGGCACGATTCTGCCGACGATATCGGCCAGTTCGTTTAAGATTCCGGCGATCGGTTTTCCGTTTTGTATATCGAGCCCAACTTCGCGAATCCGTTCGCGCAAATCAACGTCGGCGGTTACGACGGCATTCATGCCGTAAGGATCTTTGCGGAACGCCTCGGCAACGGAATATTTAATCGTGCCTACGCGCGATCGTTCCATCTTTTCATTGACATCGATCCCGACGACGGCCGTGTTGCCGAGGATGACGCAATTCGCTCCGCGAACGCCCGGGATGCTCGTAGCGAGTCGTTCCAAATGCTGTTTCACGGCATTGGCGTCGTATATAGCATTGTTATTCCCTGTATTATAGGTTCTTGCAGATTGCGTTTGCGGTCCCATACCTTGCGGAGAGGGTGATGTGTTGTTCCGTACTTGATTGCAGCTTGTGAGCAATAGCATCAGCGCTACAATCGACAGCCATGTTCGCATTTCTACCCGTCCTTTCAATTTCCAACTTATCATCGTCATTATTTTGTCCTGCGCCCATTTGTTTTATGTACAAAGGCATAGTCGTCGGCAACCGAATACCACGCTTGGAGGGAACTCGAGTGAAAAAAATATTTGTGTTGGATACGAATGTATTGTTGCATGATCCCAATGCGATTTTTGCGTTTGAAGACAACGAAATGATTATTCCTGCGGTGGTATTGGAGGAGATCGATTCGAAAAAAAGAAACGCTGACGAAATCGGGCGCAACGCCCGCTACGTTTCACGCTTACTGGACGGATTGCGCGATAAGGGACATTTGCACAGCGGTATATTGCTTCATAACGGCGGCATGCTGAAGGTGGAATTAAACCACCGCAGTTTTGTCAAAATGCAAGAAATGTTCGGGGAGACGACGAACGATAATCGAATATTGGCCGTGGCTCTCAATTATAAGTTGGAAGAGGATAAAAGAAAGGAAGCGAGGCCGGTCGTTCTCGTCAGCAAAGATGTGCTCGTACGCATTAAAGCCGATGTGCTGGGGCTGAACACGCAAGATTATTTGTCGGACAGAACGGCGGATCCGGCGGATCTGTATCTGGGCTGCTTGACGGTCAACGTCCATCCGTCGCTCATCGACGAGTTTTACTCGTACCGTTATTTGCTTGTTAAAGACTTGCAGGTCGGATATCGTTTATATCCGCATGAATTCGTCATCTTGAAGGACGAGATGGGAACGAGCAAATCGGCGCTCCTGAAAGTGAATCAAGACGGAACGAGGCTTGAACCTTTGTTCCTGAGCAACGATCCGGTGTGGGGAATCGCAGCGCGCAACGCGCAGCAAAGAATGGCGCTGGAATTGCTGCTGAGCGACGAAATCCCGCTCGTGACCATTACGGGAAAAGCGGGAACGGGCAAAACGCTGCTGGCGCTGGCCGCCGGTTTGCTGAAGGTCGAAGACGAGCGCAAATATAAAAAATTGTTGATCGCAAGGCCGGTTGTGCCGATGGGGAAAGACATCGGATATTTGCCGGGAGAAAAGGAGGAGAAGCTTCGCCCGTGGATGCAGCCGATATACGATAACCTGGAGTTTTTGTTCGATACGAAAAAGGCCGGCGATATCGATAAAATATTGGCGGGCATGGCCAGCATCCAGGTCGAAGCGCTCACTTATATTCGAGGCAGGTCGATCCCCGGGCAATTCATCATTATCGACGAGGCGCAAAATTTGTCCAGGCATGAAGTGAAGACGATCGTCTCGCGGGCCGGGGAAGGAAGCAAGATGATTTTGATGGGCGATCCCGAACAAATCGATCATCCGTATTTGGATGCGGCGAGCAACGGTCTGACTTATATTGTAGAACGGTTCAAAGACCAGAATGTCAGCGGCCATATTACGCTGGAGAAAGGAGAGCGCTCCAAACTGGCGCAACTGGCGGCCGATTTATTATAGTTTGCAAGATCAAGCCGATTCGAGAGCGGATCGGTTTTCTTTTTTCAACTTTGCTTTTTTTGAAAATAAGGGACAAAGGGCCCATTCATTTGTTAGAATAAGAGAGATTAGAAAGCGGATGAAAGGAAGAAAGTCGTGTCCAAAAAGAAATATGCGATTGTCCTTTTCTCGATGCTGCTCTTATGCTTTGTATTGTTTTCCCAATTTTTCATTGCCGCTCCTACGGTGGAGAAGACCGATCCGGGCGGAAAGGAAGGGAGTCAACAGCCTTCCGATATAGGCAATCCGAACGAGAACATGAAAGAGCTTCACGTAACCGTTCAAATGGATCCGCTCGACTTCACCGTATTGAATCAGATGAATATGGAGTATATGGAGCGCAACAACGTGAAAGTCTATCTTGAAAATATACCTCCCGAAAGCGCATACACCGAAATGAAGAGGGCGGCGCGAATCGGCGACGCGGCCGACGTCATGCTGCTGGACAGCGAATGGATCCGCGAATTTGCCGTTTCCGGTTACATTTTGCCTGTCGATTCGTATTTCTCGAGCGTAGCTTCGAACGAGGCTCTCGACGTTGTGATGAATATGGTGAAATGGAACGGATACATATGGGCGGTCCCGAAGGATGTCGATCCTTACGTTTTCGTTTGGAACGAAAGCTTGCTGCGCGAGCTTGGCGCCAATCGGCTTCCCGCAGACCGGGAAGCTTGGCTCGACTTGCTTCATCGCCTGGACGAAGCGGCGGATCGCAGCTATTTATTGGCGCTCCAACCGGAAGATCCGTACAGCTTCGTCTCGTTGTTGCGGCGGCTCGGACCGACCGGCGACGCGATTCCATTGCTGGAAGCGATTCAACCTTATCTATACATATCGATCCAAGATGATCGCGGTGCGTGGGAGTTGATGAAGGAAGGCAAACTGTTAGGGTTTGTCTCGACCTGGTCTCAAGCGATGAAACAGAAAGTTCGCGGCATCCAGATCGAGCCGGCCTCTCCGGAACGGGCAGGGGGCGAATTGTGGATTGCCAGCCGAAGCTTTGCCGTCTTCGCCGGATCGAAGCAAGAGGAGGAGGCGAAACGCTGGATTTTGGAAATGACGTCTCCCGAGACGCAGAGGGAATGGCTGGAGAAGACGGACGGGCTGCCCGCCATTAAAGCCGAATATGCCGGATTGAACCCGCAGATGTATCCGGCTGCCTTGCGGGAACGAATGATATCGGCCGCCGATCAAGGCATCGCCGCAAGTCCCGAGCTTGCCGAACAAATGGCCGCTTTATCGAAGCTGGTGCGGCAATTTGTGCAGAAGAAGACGCCGGCCGCGTTAATCGCCGAACATTTGCTGGCGGCGGGAGAAGGGCGGAAGGCAAGCGACGATCCCGAACGGGAACAGTCGGAGCCGCCGCAAACCATTGGCGAGCTGTCGCCTTCGTCATAAGTTTAGCGTTAATTTCACTTTCATCAGGCCGTCCTCGATTTGCACTTCGGTCGCTTTCAAGAAAGGCATGATTTGTTTCGGGTAAAAACCGAGATCGAATTGTTCCTCAAGCGAGCGGCGGGTCGTATCCGGCAATTCCAAGCCGTTAAAGAGAAGATGGTCGACATGGAATAAAATCGAGTTTTGCGGTTCTTCCTCAACCGTGTAATGACCTTGGATCGCGACGATAATATCGTTCCGTTTGCCGGTGGCGACCAGCCGGTCTTGCTCGAACGCAAATGCGAAATTGTCGAACAAGTTGTTTTTGCTGCGCAAAAAGGCGTTTAATTGATCGTCCTTGACCTGCACGGTATAGTTTAATCCGTCGATCGACAAGCTGTCCTTATCGCTTGTGATCATTTCCGGCAAATCTTGCATGACCGAAGCGAGCGCCTCGAAATATTGGCGCACTTCCCGGATGCCGATATTTTGCCAAAATTCGCTCAGTTCGGCGATGAGCCTTTTCATCGTTTCCGGATCGGCGCTTTGCGCCAAGGCGTTGTCGATATCGCTTTGCAGCCCAAGGACGCGTTCCCGCTGGGCGAGCAAACTCGTTTTCAATGCGCCGAGCTCGGCTTGCGTCGCCTGCAACTGCTCGTCTAGCTCACGGACTTGCCGGTAGTCGGCCATATATGTATGTAACAACTTGTGATCGTGTTCGACGATAATATTATAATATTCCCACATGAGCAGCATGTCGTTCCAGTTTTTCGTGGAGAAGAGCGCCGATAGGAGTACGTCCCGGTCTCCCATATAATAAGCGCGCAGCACGGCGCCGGCTTGGCCGCGTTTCTCGGCGACAAGACGGTCTTTATCGAGCAATTCCCGCTCAAGCGAGGTTAGCCGCGCAGCGATGTCGCGCTGCTGTTGTTCGATACGGGCGATTTCTTTATCGATTTCGACGACGGACAAACTTTTCTCCAAGATCGCTCTCGTCTCTTCCGGTGTCGGTTCCGCGAGCAACAAGGCGGGCTTGGACAGTGACGCGAATATAAACATACAAAGGGCTGCCGCAATCATGCGAATCCAAGCGTTCATATTGAGTGGCTCCCCTTTCACTTATAATGCTGTGTTCAACCTCTAATAGCTGGCAATTTAATATATGTTTCTCCAATCCCAATCATGATGCCGGTCCCGGTATTCCGCGGGCAAACATGCGAAATACGGCTGCACCGGAGGAAAGGTGATCCTATTGTCTCATTATCGTGGTTCCGCGAACTTAATTCAACATATTTATGATCAAATCGATCGCAGCGGCCGCAAAGCGATTCCTTTTTCTACCTATATGGAAAGTTGCTTGTATCATCCGGAATACGGATACTATATGACTCCCCGGATGAAAATCGGCAAAGACGGCGATTTCTACACCAGTTCGTCCATCGGGACAGTAATGGGCGAAACGCTGGCCTCCTATATCGTGAAGCGGATTGATGCGGAAGGATGGAAGGACGGGGAGGTGGCGATCGTCGAATGGGGCGCGGGGAACGGCAATATGGCGGTGCATGCCATGCTCGAGCTGGAGCGGATGAAGCGGCCGATCCGCTATGCGATCGTCGAACAAAGTCCTTACCATCGGGAGCTGGCCGGAGCGGCTTTGGACGCGAATGGGCTCCGGGCCGAATGGTGGTCTTCCGCCGAATTCGCCCGTCGCGCCGCCCGTACGAAAATCGTCTTGATCGCCAATGAATTGCTGGACGCGTTCCCGGTAGAGCGTCTCAGAGTCAAGGAAGGCCGCCTGGAACAGCTGCATGTCGCCCGCGGCAACAATGCGGACGGATTTGCTCCGGCATGGCTGCCGGCAGAGGGCGCGATCGCCGACCGGTACGGCAAGCTGCCGTGGACGGAAGGGCAACAATTCGAGGCGAACGATGCGGCGCTTGCCTGGTTGCGGCGTATGGCCGCCGCGATGAGCGAAGGGTATATGATCGCGATCGATTACGGCGATGAAGCGGATGAACTGTTCGGCGCCCATCGCATGAACGGAACGTTCGTCTGCTATTATAAGCACCGGGCTCATGACGACGCTTTTCTGCTGCCCGGCGAACAAGATATGACCGCCCACGTCGATTTTACGGCTTGTATTGCCGCCGGGGAAGAGGCGGGCTTAGAATCGGTAAGTTACGGCACGCAAAAACAATTTTTGGTCGAAGCGGGCATTTTGGAGCGGCTGCAAAACGATTGGGGCGGCGACCCGTTCGGCGAAACGGCCCGCCGCAACAGGGCGATTCGCCAATTGCTGCTGAGCGATCAAATGAGCGAATTGTTTAAAGTGTGGATCGCACGAAAAAAAGCGACCGGCGCATAAGCGCGGTCGCTTTATTGATTTTGTCGTTAGAAAGGCAGCCCCATTTTGAAAATGGTCCAATAACTGAATCCCGTAAACGTAACGATCATGTATCCCCAGAAAATTAAAATATATGTTCTTTCGGTAAATTTCAAGTACCCCAACAGAACAAAGACGGCCGTTTGCATAAAGAAAAGCAAAGCCATCTCAACCATGTCCCCGGCGAATGCCATGAGTCCGATCACAAGCGTGAAAAAGCCCAGTACGCGAAACATGCGTGCCATGTATTCATCCCCCTCTCGTCGTATGGATCGCCCATAATTTTCTATTCATCATTATAGCTCTTGATTGCCAAGGTGTAAACCGTGTTGCGTGACGAATTATCAAATTTTTTGCGGGCGCTATAATATTTATTATTGTTTTTTGCAATTCGGCAAAAAATATGTATGAGCCTCCGTAAATTTGGAAATACAAAATAGTATTAAATAGATTCTATGAACTCTACTATGGGCATAGAGATGAAGTAAGCATTTTTTTTCATTCAAACGCGAACGGGCGTTAGTTTCCATGGCGGGAATCGTTATTTGGCTTGCCTGCGGAAGGTAACGTTTCACAAAAAAACGAGCGTATGCTTTCGAAGCAAGTTTGTTTGCGGCAATTTCGCGAAAGCAACGCTTCATAAAACTTTTAGGAGGTTATATAGCATGACTGCAGTTAGACAGGATGCTTGGAGCGCAGACGACGATTTGATTTTGGCGGAAGTGACGCTGCGCCATATTCGGGAAGGGAGCACACAATTGGCCGCATTTGAAGAAGTGGGCGAGAAAATCGGTAGAACATCGGCCGCCTGCGGTTTCCGCTGGAACAGTTGTGTCCGCAAAAAATATGAGACGGCAATTCAAAATGCGAAAGCGCATCGGCAAAAACGCAATTATATGAAGAAACAACCGCTTGGCGCAGGAGGCGCCCAGGTTGCAAGCTTGATGACAATGGAAGGGGAAGAGAGCGGGTATAAGCACGACGGCATTAGCGAGGAATCGATCTCGATCGATGCGGTTATTCGGTTTTTGCGCCAATGGAAAAGCTCCTATCAAGAAACGAGCCGCCAATTGAAAATGTTGGAGCGGGAATACCGCGAGAAAGAAGAGGAACTGCAATATTTGCGGAGAGAAAACGAGCGTCTGTCTAAGGAAGTTAACGAAGTGCAAACCGATTATCGCGTCGTAAACGACGACTATAAAGCATTGATTCAAATTATGGATCGTGCCCGGCGTCTCGCCTTCTTAAGCGAAGAAGACGACGAAACGAAAACGCGGTTTAAAATGGACGCGAATGGAAACTTGGAACGAATTGAATAAATGTAAAGAGTAAAAGGGATCCTGAAGAAGTTTGCACGGCAGGTGCGAACATTCAGGATTTTTTGTTTTTTTATTCATTCTTTGTTATATATGAAACGAGAGAATTAACTGCGGGTGGGAGGATAAATACATGTACATACAAATCGTAGGCGCCGGCGCAATCGGCCTGTTATTTGCCGGCAAAATGGCGGCGGCGGGGGCTCGGGTCCGTTTGTTGACGCGGACCGCCGAACAAGCGGAACGATTGAATCGATTCGGCATAACGCTGACCGGTACCGACGGTTCCAAACTGGCGGTAGCCGGTTGTTCGGCCCGGCCTGCCGGGGAAACGGGCGAAATCCGGCGGCAGGGGGCGGAGGAGCCGGACTGGGTGTTCGTTACGGCGAAACAGCGCCATCTGGACGATCGGTTGATGCGAATGGTGCGGGACGAAGCCGGAAAGCAGGCAAACGTGCTCTGTTTTCAAAACGGGATCGGCCATATCGAGAAGCTTGCAAACTATATTCCCGCGAATCGAATCTACGCGGCGGTTACGACGGAAGGAGCGAGACGGGATTCGGGCATTGAGACAGCGCATACCGGAAGAGGGCAGACGTGGATCGGACGAACGGGCGGCGACGCGGGCCGAAAGGTCGAAACGGAGGAACGATTATCGGAAAAATGTTTGATTGCTTTGCTCAAAAAGGCAGGATTCGAAGCGTTTATGTCGAAAGACATCGATAGGATGATTTATCGCAAACTGACGATCAACGCTGTGATCAATCCGTTGACCGCGCTGTTCCGTATTCGAAACGGCGAATTGCTCGCCAAGCCGGAGCGGCTCGAATGGATGCGTACGCTGTACGAGGAGACGCAACCGGTTTTCGAGGCGAAAGGTGTCGATTTGGGAGCGGGACTGTGGGAACAGATCTTGCAAGTATGCCGCGATACGTCCGGCAATACGTCGTCGATGCTGAAAGATGTGGAGAACGGCGCGCCGACGGAAATCGAATGGATTAACGGAGGCTTGATCCGTTTGGCGGAAGAAGTCGGCATCGATGTGCCGGCGCATCGATACATATATAAGCTCATCAAAGCGATTTGATGTAAAAAAATGTTATCCAATTGTAAAAAAATTTAAATTTTTTTTAAGGGGGGGCGGTTTATTGATGAATTTTATTACATCTATTTTCGGGTCGATGGCCATTCTTCCGTTTATACCGTTTTTGGCGATTTGGCTAGGATACGGCGCCTGGTCCAAAGACCGCAAACGGGCATTCCGCCTGGCGATGGATGTGACGACCGCGTTTTTGATCGCGTCCGTCGCTGCGTCGTACAATACGATTTTCGGCGGACAATTCGGTTTTTATTTCATATTAATACTGCTTCTCGTCGCTGCGGGTTTGCTCGGCGGGGCGCAGAACCGGCTTAGAGGCAAAATCGACGCGCGAAAACTGGCGAAAACGATATGGCGTTTGACTTTTTTCGTCATGAGCGTGTTCTATGTCATTTTCTTGTTTATCGGAATCTTTCATTATACTTTTAAAGTGTAAAATCTATTCTTGAATTTGGTATAGATTTTTTTGACCATTGGATGTATAATTGGTAATTATAAATTTTAATCATTTAGGGGGAGTAGTGCTTGATGAAAAGGAAGAGTTTGTTAATTATTTTAACATTAGTGCTCACTGTAGGCTTAGCTCTTGCAGGTTGCGGCGCTAAAGAGGGTCAGGCGCCCGAACAAACGCCGAATAATGAAAACCCGCCGACAACAAACGAACCGGCACCGGAAACGCCTTCTGTGAAGAAAGGCGGAGAGTTCCGCATGAATCTTCACACCGAACCGCCGACACTTGATCCGGGTCAAGCGCAAGATAATACTTCAGGTACGGTTCTTGACGCAATTTACGAAGGATTGGTCAATGTAGACGAGGATGGGAAGGTAGTCCCTGGCGTAGCTGAAAGCTGGGATGTTTCCGAAGACGGATTAAATATTACTTTTCATCTTAACAAAAACGCGAAATGGAGCAACGGCGATCCGGTAACGGCGCATGATTTCGAATATGCGTGGAAGAAGGTGCTCGATCCGAAGACTGAACCGGCTCCTCCATATGCTTATCAATTGTACTATTTGAAAAATGCGGAAAACTTCAACAAAGTAAATAATGACGACGGAACGCCGAATTCGAACCATATTGACGATCCGAACCAAGTCGGGGTGAAAGCGGCAGATGATTATACGCTGGAAGTAACTTTGGAAAGTCCGACGCCATATTTCCTTGGTTTAACGTCTTTCTATACCTATTATCCGCTTCATAAATCGACAAAAGACAACGACAAGTGGGCTGCAGAAGCAAGCACGATTATTTCGAACGGCTCGTTCAAAATCAGCTCTTGGCAGCATAACAACTCCATCGAGCTTGTTCCAAATGAACATTATCATGGCAAAGAGAACGTTCACTTGGACAAAGTCAGCTTGGCGATGATCGACTCAAGTGCAACAGAACTTAGCGCATACCAAACTGGGCAATTGGATTATGCTGGTCATCCTACGGGAGAACTTCCGACAGATCAAATTCCAAGCTTGAAACAATCTCTGCCGGACGAATTGATAATTCAACCGTACGCAAGCGTTTATAACTACATTTTCAATAATAAAGCCGAACCGTTCGATAACGCCAACATCCGCAAAGCTTTCGCGATGGCGATCGACCGTCAAAGAATTGTAGATAAAGTAACTCTGGGTGGACAAGTGCCAGCATTCGGATGGGTAGCGCCAGGCCTGCTTGGAGCGGAGAAGACGTTCCGCGAAGAGCATCCGGAAAGCGACTACTTCAAAGAAGATATCGAAGAAGCAAAAGCATTGCTGCAAAAAGGTATGGAAGAAAAAGGATATACAAAACTTCCGGAAATTACTTTGATTCATAACCAATCCGACGCTCACAAGAAAATTGCACAAGCGATTACGGATATGTGGAAACAAAACCTTGGCGTCGATGTGAAAATCGAGCAACAAGAATGGGGCGTATTCCTGAAAAACCGTACGAACGGTAACTATCAAATCGCTCGTTCCGGTTGGGGCGCGGATTACAACGATCCGATGACGATGCTCGACATGTGGATGACGGGCAACGGAAACAACGATACATTCTTCTCCAATGCAGAGTACGACAACTTGTTAAAAGAAACGAGAACGATGACCGATGCTAAAGCACGTATGGAAAATTTCGCGAAAGCGGAAAAAATCTTGATCCAAGACAACATGGCGCTTATGCCGATCTACTACTACACGAACGTCAGATTAACCAAACCGTACGTGAAAGGTGTTTATATCGACTATAAAGGTAATATTCACTTCAATAACGCGTACCTTGACAAGTAATCATCATTTCTAAAATGGTGGCCTTGGGATATATGTGGCGTCCCCATATATATCCCCTTTTTTATTGATAAAATTAATCGAGGTGTACACGAATGGTTCGTTATATATCTAGCAAATTTATCTATATGTTAGTCTCGATCTTCGTGCTGGCGACCCTGACGTTTATGCTGATGAAAGTCATCCCTGGCGACCCGTTCATGTCGGAAAAAGCAGTACCGCCGGAAGTGAAAGCCAGATTAATGGCGCAGTACGGGTTGGATAAGCCTCTTTATCAGCAATACGGCCAATATTTGAACAATATTATCCATGGCGACCTCGGCGTCTCAATGAAAATGCAAAACCAGGACGTAGGACGGGTCATCCGCGACTCGTTCGGATTCTCGCTGCGCTTGGGGATCGTATCTATTATCGTCTCGGTCGTCGTAGGGGTATCGCTAGGCATGATCGCGGCATTGAATCACCGCAAGCTAATGGACAATATCGCGATGGTATTAGCGGTGATCGGGGTATCCGTCCCGAGCTTCGTGTTGGCGTCATTTATGCAGTACTTTCTTGGAGTAAAGCTTCGCTGGTTTAATGTGGCAGGATTGAACGGCCCATTGGATTATGTGATGCCGGTTATCGCTCTATCGGCATTATCGATCGCCTTTATCGCGCGGTTGACCCGTTCCAGCATGCTGGAAGTATTACATGCCGATTACATTAAAACAGCGAAAGCAAAAGGTTTGACTAATTGGTATATTATTCGCAAACATGTGATCCGCAACGGCATTTTGCCTGTCGTTACCTATTTGGGGCCGCTTACGGCCAACGTTCTTACCGGTTCCGTCGTGATCGAATCGATCTTCGGAATCGGCGGCCTAGGGAAAGTGTTCGTATACAATATAACGAACCGCGATTATCCGATGATTATGGGGATCACGCTGTTCTACGGCATTATTTTGATGGTTGCCCGCTTTCTGACGGATATCGCTTACGGATTGGTCGATCCGAGAATTAAACTTACCAGAAGGAAGGAGGGCTAACAATGGCGGCGAATAAAACGGAACGCGTCGTACTTGTGCAACCGAAGCCGGAAGATTTCCAGCATGTTGGGCCGAATATTGCGCAGAACGAGGAATTGAAGCGCGAAAGCATCTCGGCTTGGCGCGATTCATGGGAACGGCTGAAAAGCAATAAGCTGGCGATGACGGGACTTTACGTTCTTATCGTCTTGATTATTATGGCGATCATCGGACCATTGATTTCACCGCATGATTTTTATACGAACAACTTGGACAAAACGAATCAGCCCCCTTCGGCGGAATTCTGGTTCGGCACGGACGATCTTGGCCGCGATCTGTTCGCCCGTACATGGATGGGAGCGCGCATCTCGCTTACCGTCGGCGTTGTCGCCGCATTGATCGACGTATTGATCGGCGTCATCTACGGAGGCATTATGGGTTACGTAGGCGGCCGCACCGATGAGATTATGAATAAAATTGCGGAAATTCTATACTCCATTCCGTATTTGCTTGTTGTTATTTTGCTGCTCGTCGTTATGGAACCGAGTTTGGTAACGATTATCGTAGCGTTGTGCATTACGGGATGGATTAATATGGCCTGGATCGTACGCGGGCAAATTATGCAGCTCAAAAATCAGGATTACGTGCTTGCATCCCGTTCGCTTGGGGCCGGGGCGTCGCGTATTTTGTTCAGGCATCTCGTCCCGAATTCGCTAGGGCCGATTATCGTTACTTTGACATTAAGCGTGCCTTCGGCCATTTTTGCAGAGGCCTTTTTAAGTTTCTTGGGATTAGGCGTTCAGGTGCCTGTCGCATCATGGGGAACGATGATCAATGACGCGATCGCCTCCTGGATGATCTATCCGTGGCGCATGGTATTCCCTGCAATCCTGATCAGCTTGACGATGCTTGCCTTTAACGTGCTCGGAGACGGCTTGAGAGACGCGCTGGATCCGAAGATGAAAAAATAGGAGGTGGGAAGGTATGCAACCGATATTGGATATTAAAGATTTACACGTATCGTTTCATGTGCGCGGCGGGGAAGTTAAAGCTGTGCGCGGGGTGAATTTGCAAGTGAACGAAGGAGAAGCGGTGGCGATCGTCGGCGAATCGGGATGCGGAAAAAGCGTAACGGCGCAGACCATTATGCGATTACTACCTACTCCTCCTAGCGTGATTAAACAAGGCTCGATTACGTTTAAGGGCCAAGATATATTGAGCAAGACGGAAAAAGAGATGGAATCGGTCCGCGGCAAAGATATGGGCATGATCTTCCAGGATCCGATGACATCGCTCAATCCGGTCATTCCGATCGGCAAGCAAATTACCGAAGGGCTGATCAAGCATCAGAACATGTCCGCGAAGGACGCCCGCGACCGGGCCATTGAAATGCTGAAATTGGTAGGCATTCCGAACCCGGAATCGCGGTTCAATCAATATCCGCATGAATTCTCCGGCGGGATGCGGCAGCGTGCGATGATTGCGATCGCGCTGGCATGCAATCCTTCGCTGCTCATCGCAGACGAGCCGACAACGGCGCTTGATGTGACGATTCAAGCGCAAATTTTGCGGGTGATGAAAGAAATGCAGCAGCGCTTGGGCACATCGATCATTCTCATTACGCATGATCTCGGCGTCGTTGCGGATATGTGCGACCGCGTCGTCGTTATGTATGCCGGCGAAGTGGTGGAAACGGGAACGAAATGGGAAGTGTTCAAAAATCCGCAGCATCCGTATACTCGCGGTTTGCTTCGTTCGCTGCCCAGACTCGATCAAGGGAAGGACGAGCCGCTCGTTCCGATTCTCGGCACGCCGCCCGATTTGATCAAGCCTCCGGCGGGATGCGGCTTCTGCGCGCGCTGCGATCATGCGATGCGCATTTGCGAGAAGGTTGCTCCTGAAGCCACAACGCTGAGCGAGACGCATATGTCCCGTTGCTGGCTGCTTCACCCGTCAGCGAAGCAGGAGGTGAAAGCATGAGCCATTCATTGATTGAAGTCGATAATTTGAAAAAATATTTCAATTTAGGCAAAGGCAATATATTAAAAGCCGTTAACGATATCAGCTTTTCGATTCAAGAAGGGGAGACGCTCGGAGTCGTCGGCGAATCCGGCTGCGGCAAATCAACGGCGGGCCGTACCGTTCTTCGCTTGTACGAACCTACCGCCGGGCAAGTGCGTTTCAACGGCACGAATATTTACAGCTTGAACGGTGCGAAGATGAAAGCCTTGCGCCGGGAAATGCAGATGATATTCCAGGATCCGTACGCTTCCTTGAATCCGAGAATGACGGTAACCGACATTATCGGCGAAGCGTTGGACGTTCACCATTTGGTTGGCAGCAAGGCGGAACGCAAGAAACGAGTGGAAGATTTGCTCGATATGGTAGGTTTGAACCCGGATCACGCTACCCGTTATCCGCATGAATTTTCCGGCGGGCAACGCCAGCGAATCGGAATTGCGCGGGCGCTCGCGGTTGAGCCGAAATTTATCATTTGCGACGAGCCGATTTCAGCGCTGGACGTGTCGATCCAGGCGCAAGTCGTCAACTTGCTGCAGGAATTGCAAGACCGATTAGGCCTTACGTATTTGTTTATCGCCCACGATCTGTCGATGGTCAAGCATATTAGCGACCGCGTCGCGGTTATGTATCTCGGCAAAATGGTAGAGCTCGCCGACAGTGCGGAACTGTACGACAATCCGCTTCATCCGTATACGAAAGCTTTGCTCTCCGCGATCCCGATTCCGGATCCGGAAGTGGAAGCGTCGAAAGAACGGATCGTGCTCTCGGGCGATTTGCCAAGCCCGATCAATCCGCCGAGCGGCTGCCATTTCCGCACTCGTTGCCCGATGGCGACGGAGAAATGCGCGCAGGTCGAGCCGGAATTCGTCGAAGTGAAGAAAGGCCATTGGGCCGCTTGCCATTACGCGTAAATATAATATCGTTAGACGAAGCCGCCGCTTCCGCCGTCCGCGGAAACGGCGGCTTTCATGTTTCTTTTGACGTTGAAATCGCAGTTGTGTACAATCAAGGAGTATCATATATCTTGTTTGAACTTATATTTGTTCTTATATAAGGAGGCAGGGGAGGCAGTCATGAAGGTTGTGAATGGGCCGGTCGCCGCAAGCAATCCATTGGCGGAACATGTCATGCGCCGGTTTCAAGAAGTGCGCGAACTGTTCGAATTCGATCCGCAGACGGATTGGGAAGCGCGCGCCTCCTGGATTGACGGATCGGCCGACACGCGAGTCGATCGCAAGCAGCTGGCCGCATGTTTGCGGAGCTATAATGCGGGCCGAAACGATGCGGACGCCGTACGCGAGGCGCTGGAAGCGCTCGAGAGAGAGGAGACGCTTGCCGTCGTCGGCGGGCAGCAAAGCGGTTTGTTTACCGGACCGCTGCTGGTCGTCTATAAGGCGGCGACGATTATTCAGACGGCTCGAATGGCAGAGCGCAAGCTTGGCCGCAAAGTGGTGCCCGTGTTCTGGATTGCCGGCGAAGATCACGATTTTGACGAAGTGAACCATACCTATGTATTGTCGCCGGAATTGAAGGCCGAGAGAATTAAGCTGGACCGTCCGACCGAGGAACGTACCTCGATTAGCCGAATCGCCTTCCAAGCGGAACAGTGGGACGCGGCAATCGAACAACTTGCATCCTTGCTGCCGGATAGCGAATGGAAACCGGCATTGCTTGCGAGACTGAAGCGATTCGCCTCGGAGTCCGCGACGTTGAGCGACTATTTTGCCCGCATGATTGGCTGGCTGTTCGGCCAATACGGATTGGTGCTGCTCGATTCGGCCGATCCCGGGCTAAGACGGGTTGAAGCGGGAATGTTCGAACGGCTGATCGCGGACAACGATGAGCTCGAGCGGGCGCTATTCGCTTCGGAAGAGGAAGTGCGACGTCTCGGGTTCGCGCCGCAAGCCGACGTCGTCGAAGGCAACGCGAATCTGTTTATTTTGCATGAAGGGATGCGCCTTCTTTTACATAAGGAAGGAGAGCGGTTTACCGACCGCAAAGGCCTTGTATCCTATACGGCTTCGCAATTGCGGGAGGAGGCGCGGCTGCATCCCGAACGGTTCAGCAACAACGTATTCACCCGCCCTCTTATGCAGGACCATCTGCTGCCCGTCTTGGCTGCAGTGCTCGGTCCGGGGGAAATCGCCTACTGGGCGTTAACGCGCCGGGCCTTTCGGACATTTCGCATGCGGATGCCGATCATCGTGCCGCGGATGGCGTTTACGCTGCTTGACGGTACGCTGGAGAAGCATATGGACAAATTCGGCTTGCGGTTTGCCGACATCGGCGACAAGTTCGCCGAGCGCCGGGACGCTTGGCTCAAGGGGCAGGACTCGCTTGAACTTGATGAGCAATTTGCGGCATTGAAGACGGAAGTGGAGCGAATGTACGCCCCGCTGTTGGGCAAACTGACGCTCATACAGCCGGGTTTGGGCAAGCTGGGCGAAACGAATCGGCAGCGAGTGCTGGATCAGATCGCATATTTGGAGCAGCGCGCGTTCGAAGCGATTGCGAAGCAGAACGATGCCGAATTGAAACAGTGGGAACGCATTCAAATGTCGCTCTTGCCCCTTGGCAAACCGCAGGAACGCGTTTATAATATCTTTGCGTATTTGAACCGGTATGGGGAGACCCTTATTTCGGACATCATGGAAATTCCCCTTGATATATCCGGGCAGCATCGACTTATATATCTATAAGAGGAATGACTATTTGAACATGCATTAAAAGGAGGTTTTTTCATGAGTACGTTAGCGAAGCAAAACAGTATGATTACCGATTTGAATTTAGCGCCGGAAGGCCACTTAAAGATTGATTGGGTCAAAGCGCATATGCCCGTTCTGAACCGCATCCGGGAACAATTCGAGCGGGAGCAGCCCTTCAAAGGGTTGAAAGTGGCCATTTCCCTTCACTTGGAAGCGAAAACGGCTTATTTGGCCAAAGTGGTGCAAGCTGGCGGGGCCGAAGTGACGATTACCGGCAGCAATCCGCTCTCGACGCAGGACGACGTATGCGCGGCATTGGTGGAAGACGGCATTACCGTTTACGCCAAATACAATCCCGATCCGAAGGAATATAAGGATTTGATGGTAAAGACGTTGGAGACGAAGCCGGATTTGATTATCGACGACGGCGGGGATTTGGTGACGATCTTGCATTCGGAACGTCCCGATTTGCTCGCACAAGTGCGCGGGGGCGCGGAAGAAACGACGACCGGGATTTTGCGCTTGAAAGCGTTGGAAAAAGACGGGCAATTGAAATTCCCGATGGTGGCAGTCAACGACGCGTTCTGCAAATATTTGTTCGACAACCGTTACGGTACGGGCCAATCCGTATTCGACGGCATTAACCGTACGACGAATCTCGTCGTTGCCGGCAAAACGGTCGTCGTTGTCGGTTACGGCTGGTGCGGCAAAGGCGTGGCGATGCGTGCCAAAGGACTCGGCGCGAACGTCGTCGTTACCGAAATCGACGCAATCCGGGCCGTGGAAGCTTATATGGACGGGTTCGCGGTTATGCCGATGAGCGAAGCTGCCAAAGTCGGGGACTTGTTCGTAACGGTAACCGGCAATCGCGATGTCATTCGCGGAGAGCACTACGAGGTAATGAAGGACGGCGCGATTCTCTCGAATGCCGGCCATTTCGACGTCGAAGTGAATAAACCGGAACTTGCCGCTTTGTCCTCTTCGGTTCGCACGGTTCGCCGCAATATCGAAGAATATCAGTTGAAGGACGGACGCAAAATTTATTTGCTTGCCGAGGGACGATTGGTTAACCTCGCGGCAGGCGACGGACATCCGGCGGAAATTATGGATATGACTTTTGCGCTGCAAGCGATGTCGTTGAAATATGTGAACGAACAGTACAAGCAAATCGGCAGCAAAGTCGTGAACGTTCCGTACGAGCTGGACGAACAAGTGGCGCGCTTTAAACTTGCCTCGCTCGGCATCGGCATCGACGAACTGAGCGCCGAACAGAAAGCTTATCTTGACAGTTGGGCCGAGCATTAATTGCCAATCGGCGAATCGAACAGCCCGGGCCTGCGCCCGGGTTGTTTGGCTAGGAAGGAGCGCGCGATGAAGCGGATTTTTATGCCGTTGGCCATGCTTTTTACGCTAATGTTAAGCGGTTGCAATCTACTGGAATCCGAAAAATATGAGGTGCCGATTGAGTTGGTTGCTTTCGGGCAGCTTACCGATGCGGAAAGGGAGCGAATGGTCGCGAGCCCGAAAGATTCGGTTGTCGAGAAAGTGACCGTTATCGGCGATATGGCAGCATTTCTGGACAAAAACTTGATCGGGTCGGAAGTGTACGCCGTAACGTTTCGCCGCACCGCGACGGATGATACCGGGAATATTACGGTGTACATTGCATTGGATAAACAAACGGCGCTCGGAAAAGGGTTCAGCGATAAAGAACAGTAGAACCGGAGGCAGTTTCCTCCCGAAGCTGCGAAAATACAGTTTTCTCCTCCATTTCTTCTAACGCCCTGCTTCCCCAAGTTCGCGGACACAGGAGACGTTAATTGTGACAAACGACCCGCTTTCGGGCAGTTTCCTGACATACGATCCTTTATTCGTGGCAAAAGCGTAAAAATAGGCCCCCAACGAACGGATAAAGGAACCAATGTCCGCCTAAACAGCGAGTAAGCGATTTTGACGCAAAATAACGGCCGTACGGTCCGGATGCATTTTCTCGTTGCAACGGCATTGCATAAACGGCGACTATTGTATGAAATTTCGAACAAAATCGACGGATCCGATGCTTGCGCCGCTCGTTGTGTGTGATATTTCGTCTACATTTTGTCATGCCTATGCTGATTCATCACCCCAACCCTAATGCAACGCCATTGCCTCAAAATCCGCTCACTCCGCCAAAACAGCGCTTATGGACAAAATAAGGCCTCCAATATCCGCTAACCAATGTCCATCTCTTCGGAACCGTCCGCTGAAAACACAGTAATACATTCGATGCTACGCTAGTGCGTTAGCGGCCGGCTTGCTCCTGCAGAACGGCAAAACCTGCGAAAGCGCATGCCTTCCCGACCGCAAAAGGGCATCAATGTTATACCGATAACTGCTCATACTTAAATTAAACAGATTAAAAAATGCAAATTAAATTAATTTTACTCATTCGCCACCGCTGATGAAACTGGCTTTATTGCGCATATACAAGGAGATGCCTTCCTCCATTTCGAAGGCGATTCGCGCGGCGCTCTTGTTCGGCGCTAACGAAATTGACCATCCTTATTGGCCTCAAAATGAAGACGTTCCCATTCTAACGAAAGTACGTATTGTGTCGCCAAGCTATCAATCTCTTGCTCCTCCTATTCATCTATTACTATAATAATAGAGTACGCCCCAATTATTAGGAGGAATATTATGGAGAAGAAAAGATGGCAATTCTCTCTCGCACTTTTGCTTTGTCTCGTCCCGTTTATGGCAAACGTCCCGTCTGCGAACGCCGAATCGAAGACGACGATTTTGCTGGACGACTATCCTCTATCATTTCCCGCAGAACCGAAAATAATAGACGGAACGACGATGGTCCCTTTCCGCGCGATCGCCGAAGCGCTGCGCATTCCGGTTGCATGGGACGCGGCATCCAAGACGATTACGGCCGTGCAGAAAACGGCAGACGGGGATAAAGAAGTCGTGCTGGAATTGAACAGCACGACCGCGAAAGTCGACGGCGCGCCGGTTGCGCTTTCGGTTAGCCCTGTAAGCGCAGGAGGCACAACACTCATTCCGTTAAGCTTCTTCAGCAAACAATTCGGCGCGGACGTCTCTTGGGATGCCGCAACGAAAACGGTCCGCATCGTTTCCCCGCAAACGGACATGTACAGTTTAGCATTCTACGCTATCTCGTCCTTCGGACAAAAACATTTGATCGAACATTTCGACGCCGTATCTTTCGGCTGGGCAAGAATTGACGGCGATGGGCGGCTGACAACGGAAGGGAAAGACTTTTACTGGCCGAAACCGGCCGGCGAGGTAACTCCCGAACAAATTGTCGCAGACGCATCGCAGGAAGGGGCCGCCGCATACTTGATGGTTTTCGCCGGAGACGATACCGGGGAATTGACCAAGCTGATCGAAGATTCGGCCCTGACGGAGAATGCCGTCGCCGAGATGGTGAAGCTGGCGCTAGAGAAGAAATTTTCGGGCATTTCGCTCGATTTCGAAGGACTGGGACTTACGGGCGACATCGACAAAGCGAAGGCAAGCTATACCGCTTTTGTCAAAAAGCTCGCCGCAGAAACGAAAAAAGCGGGTTTAAAGCTTTCGCTCGTCCTGCATCCGCTGAACGGCGCGTACCGAGGCTATGACTATGCCGCCCTAGGCGCTTTGGCCGATGAAATTATCGTGATGGCCTACGCTTACGAGGGGGAGAAGGGGCCCGAACCGCTGAAGAGAGTGGACGAAGCGATTCGCCTCGCATTGCAAGAAGTTACGAAAGAGAAATTGGTGCTCGGCATTTCCATGGGGAGCGAGAATGAGCAATCGGTAGGCAGCAAGATCGGGCTCGCCAAACGTTATGACTTGAAGGGAGTCGCCATATGGAGGCTCGGACTCGTTAGCGATGCGGCAATGACGCAAATCGGATCCAGCATTTCTCCGCTTCGGAGCTTGTAATCATATCTATTTTTTCGGACGGTGCAACCTCTTTGCCATCCGTTTCGTCTTTATGAAAAACATGGAAATTCATAATGAAGACGCCGAAAGGCAAGGGGGTTGTCATTTTGACAAAACATGTGAGGAAAACGTTTGCGATGATTGGCGCATTCTTGTTGCTGGCCGCGCTTATCGCGGGCTGCAGCAGCGCCGGCAAATCGGACAGCGCTTCGGACGCCGGGTCCGCGCAATACTCGGGCAGCGCCGAATCGCTTGCGGCGGACATGAAGGCACCAATGAATGAAGCGGCGCCGGCGGAAGCTCCGCAAGCGGATGAAGCGGTGAGCGGGGAATACGCCTCCGCTTTGGCAAATTCCGCTGCCGGAATGGGTACGGATGCGATGATAGCGGACGAGGGGTTCAATCGCAAACTTATTTATCGCGCCGATCTTTCCATGGAAGTGGAAGATTACGTCAAGGCACAAAGCGAGCTGTTGAACCGCGTCCAACTGGCAGGGGGGTACGTTCTGGAATTTTCGGACCAGAAAAGTCTCTATGAACTTGGCGGAATCTTCACCGTGAAGGTGCCGTCGGGCGGATTCATGAATTTTATCCAGCAATTGGAGCAGATGAAGCATCTCGAATTTTCGCGCAACTTGCAGGCAAACGATGTGACGGAAGAATACGTCGATCTGGAAGCGAGATTGAAAGCGAAGCAAGTGGTGGAGGCCCGTCTCCTCTCCTTTATGGAAAAGGCGCAGAAGGCGGACGATCTCGTCCGGTTCTCGTCCGAACTCGGAAGCGTTCAGGAAGAGATCGAGCGGATTAAAGGGAGAATGCGCTACCTGGAGCAAAACGTCGCCTTTTCCACCGTCAATCTTCGACTGTATCAGACTTTGGAAGATGCCGATCAAGCGTCGATCAAGTCGAAAAAACCGTTCGGCGAACGAATTTCCTCCACGCTGTCGACCAGTTGGCAATGGACGGTCGCATTTCTGCAAGGAATCGTCCTTTTTGTCGTCGGAGCGCTGCCAGTCCTCGTTCTTTTGTCGATTGCCGCCGCTGTTTACTGGGGCGTTTACCGCAAGAAATGGAAAGCGAAAAAGAAATTGGCCGGACAAATCGGACCTTCCGAACAAGACGAAAAGAAAGATTAACATAATTTTAGGATGTTTGGCAACAAAAATTTAATAATTTTGAAAAAATCCTGCTTGCATAGCAGGATTTTTGTTTGTTTCGGCGAATTAATATGTCATTGGTGGTGAAAAGTGGTGTAAAGTGGGAGACTTGGGGTAAGGGGTGGAGCGGCCGATGTTCATGGGCGAATATCAACACAGCATTGACGATAAAGGTCGAATGATCGTGCCTGCGAAGTTCCGCGAACCTCTCGGATCCTCATTTGTACTTACCCGCGGCTTGGACCAATGTTTATTCGTTTATCCGAAAGAGGAATGGTCATTGCTCGAGCAGAAGCTGAAAGCTTTGCCACTGATGAAATCCGACGCCCGCGCGTTTACAAGGTTCTTTTTTTCCGGGGCGACGGAATGCGAGTGGGATAAACAGGGCAGGGTAAACATACCGGCCAATTTGCGCCAATATGCAAAGCTGGATAAGGAATGCGTCGTCATCGGCGTATCCAATCGGGTGGAAATTTGGAGCAAAGACATTTGGGAAAACTATTTTGAGCAATCGGAAGAAGCGTTCAACGAGATTGCCGAGAAGCTGGTGGATTTTAATGTTGACTTATAACGGTTCTGCGGCTCGCCCGGCTTAGAAGGGTGCCATAACGAAAGCAGTATAGGGGGCTTAACGTTGTTTCATCACATCACGGTTCTAAAAGAAGAGGCCGTAGCGGGCCTTAACATCAAGCCCGACGGAATCTATGTCGATTGTACGTTAGGCGGGGCGGGGCATAGCGCTTCCATCGCTTCCAAGCTTAACGGCGAAGGCAAATTGATTGCTTTCGATCAAGACGATCTGGCGCTTGCCAATGCCGAAACCCGGCTTGCCGATTACAAGGATCGCATTCAACTGGTGAAAACGAACTTTAGATACATCGAAGAAACGCTGCTGAATTGCGGCGTGCCGCAACGAGACGGCATCCCGCAGGTGGATGGCGTGCTGTTCGATCTAGGCGTGTCGTCGCCTCAGCTCGATGAGGCCGATCGCGGATTCAGCTACAATCACGACGCGCCGCTCGATATGCGCATGGACCGAACGGGGGAATTGACGGCTTTCGAAATCGTCAATCGTTGGTCCGAACAAGAAATTGCCCGCATTTTGTTCGAGTACGGGGAAGAGAAGTTTTCGCGCAGAATCGCGAAAACAATCGTGCAAGCTCGCGCGCAGCAGCCGATCGAATCGACGGGACAGCTCGCCGAGCTGGTGAAAGCGGGCATTCCGGCCGCCGCACGCAGAACGGGCGGACATCCCGCCAAGCGCAGCTTCCAGGCGCTGCGGATTGCGGTGAACGACGAGCTAGGCGCTTTCGAAGAAGCTTTGCATAAGACGATCCGCTGCCTGGCGCCGGGCGGACGCGTATCGGTCATTACGTTTCATTCGTTGGAAGACCGGATATGCAAGCAAACATTTGCGAGCTACATTGAGAAATGTACCTGTCCTCCGGATTTTCCGATGTGTGTTTGCGGCAAAACAAGCACGTTGAAACTGATTAACCGAAAGCCGACATTGCCGAGCGACGAGGAATTGGATTCCAATCCGCGCGCGCGTTCGGCGAAATTGAGAATTGCGGAAAAGCTGTAAATGATTCCGGGTTCAAAAAATCCGCGAAAAAATCCGCGAAAGTTGCATTGAACAATCATTATGAATGATTTGTTGGAGGGTATACCGTATGGCCTATGTACGCGGCAATTTAGCCTTGCAAGAAAAGAAAATTAATCGCACTCCCGAACGATACCGCGAAACGACGAAAGTCGTAAAGCGGAAAGTAGCGCTGCCGATGCAGGAAAAGCTGCTCTATTTGTTCACGATCGTTATTTGCGTGTTTGTCGCGGGGGTCATCATATGGCGTTACGCGCAAATCTACGATTTGAATACGCAAATGCAGCAAATGAATCGGGAGATTCAAACAATGCAGCAGGAAATCGCGGTTTTGAAAATCGAGAAAGAAAAGCTTGAAAGTCCGGAACGGATTCGGGAAGAAGCGGAAAAACTCGGGCTGATTGCGCGAGCGGCGGACGGGGATGAAATTGACGTACATACTACCGGCTCCAAAGGCAAAAATGTGAAAACAAGCACGGCACAGTGAGGGATTTTGAATGAATAAAAGAATAAGAATTCGCACCATGTTTATTGGGGGATGTTTTACCATCCTTTTTTTTATTCTATTGGCCCGAGTCTTTTGGTTCCAAGTCGCGAACGCGGAATTTTGGCAAGTGAAGGCAAAGGAAACTTGGTCGACGCAAATTACGTTAAATTCGGTTCGAGGCACGATTTACGACCGGAACGGGAGCGCGCTTGCGATGGATGCTCCCGCCTATACGGTTGCGGTCAGCCCGAAAATTATCGATCATTTGAAAATTGCTGACGAAGTCGTAGACATGCTGCACGGAATATTGAACAAGCCGAAGGATGAATTGTATAAAATCGCAACGGCGAAAAAAGACGACGGCGAGTTTTATCAGCAGCGCGAAGTGCATCCGGAAGGCTGGAAGGTCGACGTTGAAGTTGCGGAACGGTTGAAAGAGGAGATCGCGGCATTAAGCAAGGAAACCGAACAGAAAGACGTAGGCATTTATTTGCTGGAAATGGATAAAAGGTATTATCCGAAGGAAACGTTGGCGTCGCATATATTAGGCTATATGGACAAAGAAGATAAGCCTGTCAACGGGCTGGAATCCTATTACGACGAGTTGCTGAGAGGCATACCCGGTTCCATCTCGTACGAAAAGGATAGAAAAGGCTATAAGCTGCCGACAGCCAATGAAGTCTACAAACCGAAAACGGACGGCAAAAACATCGTGCTCACGATTGACGAAACGATACAGCACTATACGGAAAAAGCGATCAAAGCCATTTACGACCAATACAAACCGGTCAGCGTGACGGCCATAGCGGCAGATCCGAAAACGATGGAAATATTGGCCATGGCGAATATGCCGAATTTCAACCCGAATTCGTATTGGGAAGCGGGGAGCCAGGCCGCATTCTACGATCACGCGATTCGTTCGATTTACGAGCCGGGTTCCACGTTTAAAATCGTAACCCTGGCCGCAGCGGTCGAGGAAGGCCTTTTTAATCCCAATGAGTGGTACATGTCAGGCCAAATTAAAGTAAAAGGCTGGCCTAAACCGATTCGCGACGTGAAGCGGGGCGGATGGGGAGAAATTACGTTATTGGAAGGGGTCAAGCGCTCCAGTAACGTTGCATTCGTCAAGCTAGGGATTGAGAAATTGGGGGAGGAGAAAGTAAAACAATATATCCATGATTTCGGTTTCGGCCAAAAAACAGGCATTGAACTGCCCGGAGAAAGCAAAGGGACCGTCTCTATCGAAAGAACGATCGACGTGGCAACGGCAACATTCGGCCAAGGCGGGGTTGTCGTCACGCCGATCCAACAGGTTGCGGGCATTGCCGCTGTCGCTAACGGCGGAACGCTGTTAAAACCTCACATTATTAAGGAAATCGTAGATCCGGTAACGGGTGAGAAAACAAAAACGGAACCGGAAGTCGTGCGCAAAGTCATTTCGGAAGAAACTTCCCGCAAAGTCGGCGAATATCTAGAGCAAGTCGTTTCCGACCAGAAGATTGGCAGCGGTAGAAATGCTTATATCGAAGGCTATCGCGTCGCCGGTAAAACGGGAACGGCGCAAAAAGCGGTCAACGGGAAGTATGTCGACGGGAAATATGTTGTCTCCTTCATCGGGTACGCCCCGGTCGAAGATCCGAAAATTCTTGTCTATATCATTGTGGATGAACCGAACGACCCGTACGCCGGAGGAGGATCGGTCGCCGCCCCCGCATTCAAGGAGATCGTCAGCCAATCGCTCCGCTACATGAACATCCCGTCCAACAAGTCTGCGCAGCAGACAGAGAAGAAGGAGGGGAAAGAGAAAACGATACCGCGTACGTTAGTGCCTAGCGTGACGAAGCAGAGAACGGCGGACGCGAAAAGCCAGTTGACCCATGCCGGAATTACGTTTGAAACGATCGGCGACGGGGACGAAGTCATCGGCCAATATCCGGAGGCGGGATTGCCTCTGCCGCAAAGCAAGCGGGTCTATCTCTTTACGGAAGATCCGAAAAATATGGATGTGCCCGATATGAAAGGAGCCTCCCTGCGGGATGTCATCGAAATGTGCTCCTTGCTTGGCATCGATTATTCCGTTTCAGGCGAAGGTTATGTCGTCGAACAGACGGTTACGCAAAACGGCGACGTGCGGAAAGCGGAATTTACTTTGGAACCGTCCGCACCGTCCGATTCGGCGGAAGACGAATCGGAGAAGGCGGAGGAATAGCTTGTTCTAACCCCTGTTTGTCCCGAATAGTCATGATTATGAAACCGTCATAATTATGAGGAGACAGGAGGGGCCGATGTGAAAGGTTCGAATGTTACCGTTCGGCGCAGATTGTTCTTATCGATTGTGCTTATTACGATCGGATTTGCCGCCTTATGTATTCGTCTCGGCTATTTGCAGTTATGGAAGGGAGCGGAGTTGACGGAGAAGGCGGAAAATTCATGGAGACGCCAAATACCTTTTACCGCAAAGCGCGGAGAAATATGGGACCGCAACGGCGAACGTCTAGCGTATAATGTCAGTTCGCCGACGATTATGGCCGTACCGGCCCAAGTGAAGGAAGCGAAATCGACGGCGAGCCGGCTTGCCGCGGCGCTGGGTATGCCCGAGGACAAAATATACGGCCAATTAACGAAACGCGAAAGAATTGTGCGTATTCAACCGGGCGGGCGGAAAATTACGATGGAGAAAGCCCAAGAAATCCGCAATTTGAATTTGCCGGGAATTTATGTCGCGGAAGACAATAAAAGATACTACCCGTACGACGGGTTGGCCGCACATATTCTGGGATTTGTCGGGATCGAGAATCAAGGCTTGACGGGAGTGGAAGTCAAGTACGACAATGAATTGAAAGGCAGCGAGGGCAACGTTTCGTATTTGGCGGACGCGGCCAATCGCCAGATGCCGAATTCGACGGAAAAATATGTTGAACCGAGAGATGGATTAAATTTGCAATTGACGATCGACAAATATATTCAGACAATAATGGAGCGGGAACTTGATCAGGCGATGCTCAAATTTCAGCCGAATTCGATTTTGTCGATCGCGATGGATCCGAAGACGGGCGAGATTTTGGCGATGGGAAGCCGTCCGGGATACGATCCCGGCAATTATAGAGATTATCCGGCGGACATTTATAACCGGAATTTGCCGATTTGGATGACTTACGAGCCGGGTTCCACGTTTAAGATCATTACATTGGCCGCCGCGCTGCAAGAGGGAAAAGTCGATCTGAAGCACGATCACTTCTACGATCCGGGATTCATTGAAGTAAGCGGGTCGTTTCTGCGCTGCTGGAAGCGCGGCGGGCATGGAAGCGAAACTTTTATGCAGGTGGTGGAAAATTCATGCAACCCCGGCTTCGTGGCGCTCGGCCAACGGCTCGGGAAAGACAAATTATTCGAGTACATACGCAATTTCGGATTCGGGGCGAAAACCGGCATCGATTTGAACGGCGAGGCGACGGGGATCTTATTCAAGCCTTCGCGCGTCGGTCCGGTAGAGCTCGCTACGACGGCATTCGGCCAAGGGGTTTCGGTGACGCCGATTCAACAGGTAGCGGCGGTAGCGGCGGCGGTGAACGGCGGCAAGCTGTTTAAGCCGCATGTGGCCAAAGCGTGGATTCATCCGGTAACCGGCGAAGTCGTCAAGGAAGTGGAACCCGAGCTCGTCAGGGAGGTCATTTCCCCGGAAACGTCCAAATTGGTGCGCGAGGCGCTGGAGAGCGTCGTCGCGAAAGGAACGGGACGCCCTGCCTTTATCGACGGCTATCGTGTCGGCGGCAAGACGGGGACGGCGCAGAAAGTTGTTAACGGCAAATATTCCGCTAGCGAACATATCGTTTCTTTCATCGCCTTCGCTCCGGCGGACGATCCGCAAATTGTCGTGTACATAGCGGTGGATAACCCGCAAGGGATTCAATTCGGCGGCGTCGTCGCGGCGCCGATCGTCAAAAATATTATGACCGATACGCTGCAATATATGGGAGTCGAACCCCGTAAAGATCAATTGGCGCGCGAATATAAATATAACGAAACGCCGCTCGTGAAAGTGCCGAATTTAGTAGGAATGTCGCTCGTCGATATTTACGAGGATTTGCATATGGATTTCTCGCTCGCCAAGTCGGGAACCGGCCCGGTTGTCGTCAGCCAGGCGCCGAAGCCGGGAGCGCGCGTGGAGAAAGGATCTACGATCCGCATTTATATGGGGAATGAAGAAACGAATAAGAGTGAATGATGATAGTGACAGATATTCTTCATCTGCCTAGACTGCAGCAGGTTGGGGAACATTGGACGGAGGGGTATGACATGCAAGTAACGGAGCTCGCTTCTTTGCTGGTGACCGCACGGATCGAAGGGGAAGGCGGAACGGAAATAACCGGCATCGAAACGGATTCTCGCAAAGTGAAGCCGGGAGATTTATTCATATGTTTGCCGGGACATACGGTCGACGGGCACGACTATGCCGATAAAGCGGTCCAGTCAGGCGCGGCGGCGCTCGTCGTGCAGCGGAAACTGGAGGTTGCGCTGCCGCAAATCGTCGTGAAAGATTGCCGGCATGCGATGGCGGTATTCGCCGATTATTATTACGGCTTCCCGAGCCGTCGATTGAAATTGATCGGTGTAACGGGCACAAACGGCAAAACGACCACCACTTATTTGGTGGAACGCATTATGAACGATTTCGGCCAACATACAGGCATCATCGGAACGATTCAAATGCGCTACGGCGGCCGGACGTTCGATATGTCGCGAACGACGCCGGATGCGCTGGAATTGCAGCAGTCGCTGCATGCGATGGCGGAACACGGCGCAGCCTGCTGCGTCATGGAGGTCTCTTCGCATGCATTGGAGCAGGGGCGCGTGAAAGGTTGCCGATTCCGCACCGCGATTTTTACGAATTTGACGCAGGATCATTTGGATTACCATAAAACGATGGAAGAATACCGGGCTGCCAAGGGTTTGTTCTTCTCCCGTATGGGCAACGAGTTCTCCGGTTCTCCGGAACAACGGCGATACGCCGTTTTGAACGAGGACGACGAAGCTTCGCCCTATTTCCGGAAATTGACTTCGGCGGAAGTCATCACTTACGGTTTGCGGGAGAGCGCAGACGTATATGCGTCGAACATCGAAGTGACCGCGAAAGGAACGAGCTTTCATGTCCGGACGTTTGCCGGCGAAACGGATATCCGGCTGAAGATGGTCGGCAAATTCAATGTGTATAACGCGTTGGCGGCGATCGCAGCCACGCTCGCGGAGGGCGTTCCCCTGGAGCGGATCAAGTCGAGCCTGGAGGCGATGCCGGGCGTTGCCGGGCGTGTCGAAGCGGTCGATGAAGGCCAGCCCTTCGCCGTCATTGTCGATTATGCGCATACGCCGGACGGGCTTGAAAATGTGCTCAAAACGGTGAAGGAATTTGCCAAAGGCCGCATTTATTGCGTGTTCGGCTGCGGCGGGGATCGCGACCGGACCAAACGGCCGGTTATGGGGCGCATTGCCGCCGATTATGCGGACTACCTTCTGGTCACTTCCGACAATCCGCGTACGGAAGATCCGTACCGCATCTTGCAAGATATCGAGCAAGGCTTGACGGACCCAAGTGGCGGCCGGCAATCTTACGAACTCGTCGTCGACCGGCGCACTGCGATACAAAAGGCTATTGAAATGGCAAGCCCCGACGATGTAGTATTGATTGCGGGGAAAGGACATGAAACCTATCAAACGATTCAAGGGGTCAATTACGACTTTGACGATAGACTCGTTGCCAAAGAAGCGATAAGGGGCAAAGTATTGTGATTAATAAAACATTGCGTGAATTGGCCGATATGTGCGGCGGAACATTGACAGGCACCGATTCGGATACGGAATTGGTAAAAGTTGCGGGCGTTGCGACCGATACCCGCAAATTGACGGAAGGCAGCCTGTTCTTCCCGTTAAGCGGGGAGAAGTTCGACGGGCACCGGTTCGTCGAAGAAGCGTTCGCGAGCGGCATCGCCGCCTCCTTATGGCGAAAGGACATCGCCGTTCCAAGCGGATTGCAAGAAAGGCCGCTTATTATTGTGGACGATCCGCTGGCGGCGCTGCAACGGCTGGCTGCGGCCTATGTCCGGGAACGGGCCGTCCGCGTGATCGGAGTGACCGGCAGCAACGGAAAAACGACGACCAAAGACATGATCTATTCCGTCTTAAGCACGACCTATAACGTTCATAAAACGCAAGGAAATTACAATAATCATATCGGTCTGCCGCTCACGATCTTGGAAATGGACGAACGAACGGAAATCGCCGTGCTGGAAATGGGCATGAGCGGGCGCGGGGAAATCGAGCTTCTGTCGCGCATTGCGCGGCCGGAAGTCGCCGTTATTACAAATATCGGCGAAGCGCACTTGCTCCAACTCGGATCGCGCGAAGAAATTGCGAGAGCGAAGCTGGAAATCGTCAGCGGCTTGCGGGAAGACGGCGTGCTCATTTATAACGGCGACGAACCGTTGCTGGATCGATGTCTGGCAGAGACGGATTTCGGCCGCTCGGCTCCGCCGGCAAGGGTACGCTTCGGATTATCCGAAACGAACGATCACTATCCGACGGGAATGATGTTTCATACGAGCCGGACGATCTTTACGACGAACGGCGCAAGCGAACAAAGCTATACGATCCCGCTTATGGGACAGCATAACGTCATGAACGCGCTGGCGGCGATCGCGGTAGCCCGACATTTCGGCGTAACGGACGAGTCGATTCGATCCGGGCTCGGCCAACTCGACATGACAGGCATGCGCACGGAAGTGATTCAAGCCGCCAGCGGATTGACGATCGTCAACGACGCATACAATTCCAGTCCAACCGCCGTCCGCGCGGCGATCGACATGTTCGCGCCGATGAAAGGCTATCGCAGCAAAACGGTTGTGCTTGGAGACATGCTGGAATTAGGACAGGAAGAAGAAGAGCTTCATCGGTCGATCGGCCGTTATTTGGACGCCGGCAAAACGGATTACGTCTATACTTACGGTCCGCTCTCGCTACGGATCGCCGAAGGCGCGCTTGAGAATATGCCCGAGGGCAGGGTGTTTTCTTTTACCGATAAAGAGGAATTGATCGGCGCGCTCCTGAAGCAGTTGAGCCCGAGAGACATCGTGCTTGTGAAAGCCTCCCGTGGCATGAGACTGGAAGAAGTTGTTCATACTTTAAGAGATTACCCATTATAATAACCAATAGAAAACGAACTAATAGACATACTTACGAGGCAGTTTCTTCGCCAGGCCTGGAGGTGGCATAGAGTGGACTTTAAATTAATAATGCTTACGATCGGCGTTTCATTCATACTCGCCGTCATCGCGTGCCCGCTGTTCATTCCGCTGTTGAGAAGGATGAAATTCGGACAGCAAATTCGCGACGACGGTCCGCAGGCGCATTTGAAAAAAGCGGGAACCCCTACGATGGGCGGAATGATCATTTTGATTGCATTTACGCTTTCCTTCTTGAAATTTTCCGTCATCAATACGAATTTTGCCATTCTTTTGATTGCGACGTTAGGTTTCGGGCTCGTCGGGTTTCTGGACGATTATATCAAAATCGTATTTAAACGCTCGCTCGGTTTAACCGCCAAACAAAAGCTGATCGGTCAATTGCTGTTCGCCGTCATCATATGCGTACTGCTCGCAATGAACGACCATCCGACGACGATCTCCATTCCGGGAACGTCCGTCGTATGGGAGTTTGGCTGGTTCTACTATCCTTTCATCGTATTGATGATGCTTGCGATCAGCAATGCCGTTAATTTTACCGACGGGGTGGACGGCCTGCTGTCGGGCACGAGCGCCATCGCCTTCGGCGCATTCGCCATTATCGCGATGCAAACGACCGAACATGCGGCGGCGGTATGTGCGGCGGCCATGATCGGAGCGGTGCTCGGTTTCCTGGTGTTCAACGCGCATCCGGCCAAAGTGTTCATGGGCGATATCGGCTCGCTCGGTATCGGGGGAGCGTTCGGCGCGATCGCCATATTGACGAAGACGGAGCTGTTGTTTATTATTATCGGCGGCGTGTTCGTCGTGGAAATGCTGTCCGTCGTCTTGCAAGTCGCATCGTTCAAGACGCGCGGCAAACGTATTTTCAAGATGAGTCCGATCCATCATCATTTTGAGCTTACAGGCTGGTCCGAATGGCGGGTTGTCATCACGTTTTGGGCTGTCGGCATCATTCTTGCCGGGCTTGGACTTTACATCAACAAGGGGTTGTAATCGATGAAATTTCCTGAAGCATATCGGGATCAAGAGGTCGTAGTGCTGGGCCTCGCCATAAGCGGAGTGCAAGTTGCGAAAATATTCCATCAAGCCGGCGCCCGCGTCACCGTTAACGATAAAAAAGAGAGACAACTTTGTCCCGAAGCCGCTGAATTGGAGGCTTTGGGAATTTCTGTTATTTGCGGCGGACATCCCGATACGCTGGTTCATGCAAATATCGCGCTAGTGGTCAAAAACCCGGGCATACCTTATTCGGCCGCGCCGGTCATGCAGGCGCAATCGCTCGGCATCGAAGTCGTCACGGAGGTGGAAGTCGCCTCCTTCCTGTGCCAAGCCCCGATCATCGGCATTACCGGATCTAACGGAAAGACGACGACGACGACATGGGTCGGCAACATATTGAAACAGGCCGGCGCGAAAGCCATCGTCGCCGGCAATATCGGCATCCCGCTCAGCGAAGCGGTGCAGGCGGCGACCGCCGAACATTGGCTCGTAGCCGAATTAAGCAGTTTTCAATTGAAAGGGACGTCGCAATTCCATCCGCGCATCGCTTGTTTATTAAATGTCGGAGAGACGCATTTGGATTACCATGGGACGATGGAGGACTATATCGCTTCCAAGGCGAAGCTGTTCGCCAATCAGACGGAGGAGGATTATGCCGTTCTCAATTGGGACAATGAAGTTTGCCGTTCCTTGGCGGAACGAGTGCGCGCCACGTTGCTGCCTTTTTCCGCCAAGGAACGGCTGGACTTCGGGGTGTATGCCGAGCCGCCGTATTCGGCCGAACCGGACGAACTGCAGCGCAGCGTCGTATACCGGGACGAGCTCGGACAAGTCCATCGCATTATCGACGTCCGGGAAATCGGCATCCCCGGGCGTTACAACGTCGAGAACGCGCTGGCCGCTTCCGCCATATGCCTTGCCGCCGGGATTGATCCCGAACGGCTGCGGCAGCCTCTGGCTTCGTTTGAAGGGGTGGAGCATCGCCTGGAATATGTGCGGACGGTTGACGGAGTGCTGTATTACAACAATTCGAAGGCGACGAATGCGGTCGCGACCGCGATGGCGATCGACGCGTTCGCGGGCGGCATTGTGCTGATCGCGGGCGGGCTGGATCGCGGCTCCGATTATATGGAGCTCGTACCGATCTTCCAGGATAAGGTGAAGGCGGTCGTGACGCTCGGCGAAACGAAGGATAAGATTCGCCGCGTGGCGGAGGCGGCGGGGATACGCGCGATCAAAACCGTCGATACTGGTGAGGACGCCGCCGACACGATTCGGCAAGCGGTCCGGGAAGCGGCCGCGCTGGCCGCTCCGGGAGATATCGTCTTGTTGTCTCCCGCCTGTGCGAGCTGGGATATGTTCGCTTCCTATGAGGAGCGTGGACGAATTTTTAAAGAGGCGGCGCATAGTCTTAAGTAGGGGGGTATCCAAGCCCCGGCATGTTCGATGCCGGCAGGGCAAGCCCCTACAATCGATTGCAGAGGTGTCTCGCCATGTCAAAAGCTCGTTCCGCGCCGGATATTTGGCTTATCGTATCCATTTTGTCGTTACTGGGCATCGGAGTCGTGATGGTCTATAGCGCCGGAGCCGTTCTCGCATTTCACGATTACGGAGATTCGTTCTATTTTGTGAAACGGCAACTGCTTTTCGCCGTATTAGGTTTGGTTGCGATGTATTTTACGATGAACTTGGATTATCTTATTTGGAGAAAATATGCGAAAATTACGCTCATCGTTTGTTTCGTATTGCTGTTGATCGTTCTGATTCCGGGCATCGGCGTCGTGCGCGGCGGCGCGCGCAGCTGGCTCGGAATCAGTTCGTTCGGCATTCAGCCGTCCGAATTTATGAAATTGGCTATGATTTTGTTTCTTTCAAAGTTATTGTCCGATCAACATGCCAAAATCGACTCGTTCACGAAAGGCCTTCTTCCGCCGCTCGGCATAATGGGGGCCGCGTTCGGCCTTATTATGCTGCAGCCGGACCTTGGAACGGGCACCGTAATGGTTGGAGCGTCCTTGCTGGTCATTTACTCGGCCGGAGCGCGATTGAAGCATCTCGCTTCGCTCGCTTTGGTCGGGGTCGCCGGCTTCGTCGGATTAGTGATCGCCGCGCCGTACAGGCTGCAGCGCATTACCGCTTTTTTGGATCCGTGGCAAGACCCGCTCGGCGCAGGCTACCAATCGATCCAATCGCTGTACGCGATCGGACCGGGCGGTTTCGTCGGGCTCGGACTCGGTATGAGCCGGCAGAAGTACAGTTATGTTCCCGAGCCGCAAACGGATTTTATCTTTTCGATTTTGGCGGAGGAGCTTGGCTTTATCGGCGGGATGACGGTGTTGCTCTTATTTCTTATCTTGGTATGGCGCGGCATGAGGGTCGCGCTTACGGCTCCCGATACGTTCGGCAGCTTGCTGGCCGCGGGCATCGTCGGGATTGTCGCCGTTCAGGTCATTATCAACATCGGCGTCGTCATCGGGTTGATGCCCGTAACGGGCATTACGCTGCCGCTCATAAGCTACGGCGGCTCCTCATTGACTTTAATGCTGACCGCGCTTGGCATTCTATTGAATATATCCCGTTATGCGAGGTGATTGATATGCGCGTTGTGTTAAGCGGAGGCGGCACCGGAGGGCATATTTATCCTGCGCTCTCCATTGCCAGGCAATGCCAGGCGCAGCATAAAGATATCGAATTATTATATATTGGCACACAGAAGGGATTGGAGCATACGCTCGTCCCGAAACATAATATTCCGTTCGAATCGATCGACATTACCGGGTTTCGCCGTAAATTATCCGTCGATAATATAAAAACCGTCATGCGTTTCGTTCAAGGAGTCAAGCGATCCAAACAATTGCTGAAGCAATTTCGCGCGGACGTCGTCATCGGCACCGGAGGTTACGTTTGCGGACCTGTCGTATACGCCGCCGCCAAATTGGGCATTCCGACGGTTATTCACGAACAAAACGCGATACCGGGGCTGACAAACAAATTTTTAAGCCGTTATGCCGACACGGTCGCGGTAAGTTTCAAAGAGTCCGAACCGCATTTCAATAAAGCGAAGCGGGTGCTGTTCACGGGCAATCCGTGCGCGTCGGCGGTCGCGCTTGCGGATCGGAAGAGCGGCTACTCTTCGCTCGGCATACCCGCCGGCTCCAGAATCGTGCTTGTAGTCGGCGGGAGCCGCGGGGCCAAAGCGATCAACGAAGCGATGATCGAAATGACGCCGCTTTTGCATCGTTTGGAGGGCGTTTACTTCGTCTACGTTACGGGGGAAAGCTACTATCCCGGCACGAGCGAACGGATTGAACGGGGGAATACGAAGGCTCCGGAACGGTTGAAAGTATTGCCTTACGTTCATAACATGCCGGAAGTATTGGCTGCGACATCTTTGATCGTCAGCCGCTCGGGCGCTTCTTCCTTGGCGGAAATTACGGCGCTGGGCATTCCTTCGATTTTGATTCCGTCTCCCAATGTAACCAATAACCATCAGGAGGCGAACGCCCGCTCGCTCGCCAATGAACAAGCGGCCGAGATGATTTTGGAAAAGGATTTGAGCGGACAGGCGCTGTTCGCGCGAATCGAAGCGATCATCGGCGATGAGAAACGATGGAAGTCGATGTCGGAACGGGCGAAAACGCTCGGCATGCCGGATTCGGCCAAGCAAATTGCAGAAGAAATCGAAAGATTGATTACTTTGCCTAGATAAAGCGACTGGGCGATTGTCACACTCCCGTTCTAATCGACATAAGATACTCTATAATCGTGACAGTCTCCCGAGAGGAACCGGCATTAATGTAAAGGAGGTTCGTTAGATGCAGCAGTTTATTACGGAATTTACGGACGCCAATCTCGGCAGCATTAGCTTCGATGAACCGTTATCCAACCATACGACATGGAAAATCGGAGGGCCTGCAGACATTTTCATCGTTCCCGGCGGCAAGCGGCAGTTGGCTGATACGCTCAAGCTGCTTCGCAAACATCATGTGCCTTGGACGACCGTCGGCAGGGGCTCAAACATGCTCGTTTCAGACAAAGGAATTCGCGGCGCTGTCGTGAAAGTGGGCAAAGGTTTGGACCACCTTCATTTCGACGGGGAAACCGTTCGCGTCGGAGCGGCGTATTCCTTTATTAGACTATGCGTAATGGCGGGGAAACAGGGTCTGGCCGGGTTGGAGTTTGCCGGGGGCATACCGGGCACCGTTGGCGGCGCCGTATATATGAATGCCGGTGCCCATGGATCGGATGTGTCACGCATATTTAAGGAAGCTGAGATTGTACTGGAGACAGGGGAATTGGTTCGGTATAACGCCCAAGATATGCAGTTCCGCTATCGTCATTCCATTTTGCAAGAGCGGCCGGGAATCGTCGTGGAGGCGACATTTCAATTGGCCTACGGGGAACGGAAAGAAATCGCGGCTGCGATGGCATCTTACAAAGACCGCCGAATGCGTACCCAACCGCTGAAAATGGCTTGCGCAGGCAGCGTGTTCCGCAACCCGCCGGGCGATTACGCGGCGAGGTTGATCGAGGAAGCGGGATTGAAAGGACGCCGCGTCGGCGGAGCTCAAATATCCGAACAGCATGCCAATTTCATTGTGAACACCGGGCAAGCGACAGCTGGAGATGTTCTCACCCTGATGAAGGAAATCCAACAGACGATATCATCAAAATATGGCATTTCATTAGTGCCGGAAGTGTTGGTAGTGGGTGAGCGGTAAACTCGGAGGTGATACATTGGACAAATTGGTGATTGAGGGCGGGCGACCACTATCAGGAACCATTCGTATCCATGGAGCGAAAAATGCCGCATTGCCGATTCTTGCAGCAAGCATTCTGGCGAAAGGGAAGGTAGAGCTTCATAACGTTCCAAGACTTTTAGACATTGAAGTCATGCTGCAAATTTTGGAGGAGATCGGTTGCCGTACGGAACATGCTGATGAGAAGGTTATGATCGATACCGCTTTCACACACTCCTCGCACATTCCGGAAGCATTAATGAGACAGATGCGATCCTCGATATTTCTCATGGGTCCGCTGCTCGCACGTTTCGGCGAGGTGCAAATCTATCAGCCTGGCGGATGTGCGATCGGAGAACGGAAAATCGACCTTCATTTGCGGGGGTTAAAAATGTTGGGAGCGCAAATCGTCCAGAAGGATCAAAGGATCATTTGCCGCGCCAAACAATTGAGAGGAGCGGATATTCATCTTGACTTTCCGAGCGTAGGAGCGACGGAGAACATTATGATGGCCGCCGTGCTGGCCAAAGGGACGACGACGCTGACCAATGCCGCCAGAGAACCGGAAATCCAAGATTTGCAAAATTTCCTGAATCGCATGGGGGCGCATGTGATCGGAGCGGGAACCGACACGATTACGATCGACGGCGTCGATTCGCTCACCCCTTGCAGCTATGAAATCATTCCGGACCGGATCGTTGCGGGTACGTTAATGATCGCCGCCGCCGTTACGAAAGGGAATGTGACGCTGACGAATGCGAATCCGTCGCATTTGACTTCGCTCATTCATGTGCTTAGGCGGGCCGGTGTTCAAATCGTAACGGGCGATGATATAATACAGGTGAACTGTTCCGGCAGGCTGAAAGCCGTCGAACGCATCGTGACTTCGCCTTATCCGGCGTTTCCGACAGACCTGCAATCGCAAGTGATGGTATTGTTGTCGCTTGCGGACGGATTCAGCGTGATGAAGGAAAATATTTTCGAAGGTAGATTTAAGCACGTGGACGAATTGACGCGTATGGGAGCGGATATTCGCGTGGATCTAAGCTCGGCGTTCATCCGGGGCGTCAACCGCCTGTACGGCGCGACGGTGGAAGCGACCGATTTGCGGGCCGGCGCGGCGCTCGTTATTGCCGGGTTGGCGGCGCAAGGAAGAACGATCGTCGAACAAGTCCATCATATCGACCGCGGTTACGATCGGATCGAACAGCTGTTTCATCGCTTGGGAGCGTCCATATATCGGCAATCTCCCGTACCCAGACAACTTGATTTTGCAAACTGACCGCCTTCATCCCCTTCCTCGCCGAAGGGGATCATAGGCTTTATAGCGTATGCTTTCGAAGAAGTTTTACTTCGTAAAACTGTGCAGACGCTTTCGAAGATAGTTTTACTCCGTAAAACTTTTGAGGTGAAATGGATGCAAAAATCGATGCCGGTTTTAAAAGAGAAGAAAGTGAAGCCGAGAGGCAATCGCAAGCTTTTATTCATCTTGCTTCTCCTCTTTATTATTTTACTCGCCGTCTTATTTTTTAGATCATCAATCAGTAAAATTTCCGAAGTTCGGTTTGCAGGAAATCGCTATGTATCCAACGAAGAACTATGGAAGACGAGCGGCGTGAAGATCGGCGACCAATATTTCGGCACAAGCAAAGGAACGATTCGCGAACGGCTGCTTGCGATCCCCTCGATCGAGGACGTGAAAGTGGACAAGCATTTCCCCGGCGTCATCGACGTACAGGTGAAGGAGTTCGCCACGGTAGCGTATGAATTGTCACAGACGGACGGACATCTGTCGGCTATTCTAGCGAATGGAACGAACGTCTCGCTAACGGACAAGGACGTCATCGTGGAAAAACCGATTTTGACGCAATGGAAGGCGGACGATCCGAACAAAGCCTTGCTGTCCAAGGAGCTCGCGTTAATTCCGAACGAATTGCTCGCCGATATTTCGGAGATTATTCCGTATCCTTCCCAGTCTTATCAAGACCGCATCAAAATATATACCCGCTCGCAGTTCGAGGTCGTCACAGCCATCTCTCTTCTTCAAGATAAAGTCAGATATTTGAGCGGCATTATCGAAACGCAACAGCCCGGCATCATCACGATGCTGGCGGCCGATTCCTATATACCGTACGAAGGCGCCGCAGATGGCGCGGAGCAAGAAAAAGAGACTACTCAATAAATAGAAATAATGTTAGAATAATAATTATGGGCTGAATGTAGGTGAATTGGAAATAGATTACTAGCAAAAAAATTGTAGAAAAAAGAGGGAAAAAATAAAGTTTGTTGAATATGTAGAGAGTATATTTTCAGGATTTATTATTTTTTAGGTAGAAGTAGGAGGTGCCACGGATTGAGCAGCAATGATATCATTGTTAGTTTGGACATCGGTACATCCAAAGTTCGTGCTATTATCGGGGAAATGAATAATGGAACCCTTAATATTATTGGAGTTGGATCTGCCGACTCGGAAGGTATCCGAAAAGGTGCAATCGTAGATATTGACCAAACGGTTCAATCGATTCGCAATGCAGTCGATCATGCGGAAAGAATGGTCGGCATTCAAATAGCAGAAGTTTTTGTCGGAATTTCGGGAAATCATATCGGATTGCAATCGAGCCACGGCGTCGTCGCCGTTTCGAATGAAGATCGCGAAATCGGCGACGAAGACATCGAGCGCGTCCTCAAAGCGGCGGAAGTGGTAGCAATGCCGCCGGAGCGGGAAATTATCGATGTCGTAGCGAAGCAATATGTAGTGGACGGGCTTGAAGGAATACAAGATCCCCGCGGAATGATCGGCGTACGCCTGGAAGTGGAAGCGACGATCATTACCGGCGCCAAAACGACGATACATAATCTTTTGCGTTGCGTTGAAAAAGCGGGCTTAAAAGTGAAAGATCTGGTGCTCATGTCTTTGTCGGCAGGGCAACTCGCGCTTTCGAAAGACGAGAAAACGATGGGAGCCGTGCTGGTCGATATCGGCGCCGGCGCGACGACGATCGCCGTCTTCCAGAACGGTTCGATGATTGCGACGTCCACGCTGCCGATCGGCGGCGAGTTCGTAACGAACGATATTGCCTACGGGCTGCGCACATTGACGGATCAAGCGGAGAAAGTGAAGCTCAAATTCGGCTGCGCTACGATGCGGGACGCATCGGAGGATCAAACGTTCAAAGTCATTCGAATCGGCAGCAATGTGGAGAAAGAGTTCTCGCAAGCCGATCTTGCGGCCATTATCGAACCGCGCATCCAGGAAATATTCCAAATGGTCCGCGGGGAAGCGAAGCGGCTGGGATACGCGGAGTTGCCCGGAGGCTATGTGCTGACGGGAGGTACCGTCTCCATGCCGGGCGTGCTTGAGATCGCCCAAAGCGAGCTCGATGCAACCGTCCGCATCGCAGTGCCCGATTACATCGGCGTACGCGATCCCGCTTTCACAAGCGGCGTAGGAATTATCCATAGCGTGAGCAGAACGGTAAGAATGCGCAGCGGCGGAGGCGCCGCGAAGAAGACGGTCAATCGCAACAACAAACCGGCTAAGCCTGCAGCGGAATCCCCGGGATTTATCGAACGAGTTAAGAAATTTTTTGAAGATTTTATATAGCGGTTTGAATTGGCCATCCAGGCGCATTGAGGGGGAGATGGAAGATTATGTTGGAATTTGATTTTGAGATGGAATCACTCGCGCAGATTAAGGTCATCGGGGTTGGAGGCGGCGGAAGCAACGCCGTAAACCGGATGATCGAGAACGGCGTGAAGGGTGTCGAATTTATTACGGTGAATACGGATGCGCAAGCTTTGCATTTGGCAAAGTCCGAGCATCGTTTGCAAATCGGCGATAAATTGACGCGCGGTTTGGGAGCCGGCGCAAATCCGGAAGTCGGCAAGAAGGCGGCCGAAGAATCGCGCGAACTGATTATGAACACGCTGCGCGGCGCGGATATGGTATTCGTGACGGCCGGCATGGGCGGCGGCACCGGAACGGGAGCGGCTCCGGTCATCGCGGAGATCGCCCGCGAGTGCGGCGCGCTTACCGTTGGCGTCGTTACGCGCCCGTTCACTTTCGAAGGCCGCAAGCGCCTGTCGCAAGCCGAAGCGGGTATTGAAGCGTTGAAAGAAAAAGTGGATACGCTGATCGTCATTCCGAACGATCGGCTCCTTGAAATCGTAGACAAGAAAACGCCGATGCTGGAAGCTTTCCGCGCGGCGGACAACGTTCTGCGTCAAGCGGTGCAAGGCATCTCCGATCTGATCGCCGTACCGGGGCTAATCAATCTCGACTTCGCCGACGTGAAAACGATCATGACCGAGCGCGGATCGGCATTGATGGGAATCGGCATGGCGAACGGGGAGGATCGGGCCGCGGAAGCGGCGCGCAAAGCGATCATGAGTCCGCTGCTCGAAACGTCGATCGAAGGCGCCCGCGGCGTGATTATGAATATTACCGGCGGAGCGAATCTATCGCTTTACGAAGTGAACGAAGCGGCCGAAATCGTCATTTCGGCGTCCGACCCGGACGTGAACATGATTTTCGGCGCGATCATCGACGAAAGCTTGAAAGACGACATCAAAGTAACGGTCATCGCTACCGGGTTCGAGCATAAGTCGGCGGCGCCGCAGGCGCGCAAGCCTGCCGCCGGCACGGCGCCGGCGGAAACGACGGAGCCCAAAATCAACAATTTGCGCCCGTTCGGCAATCAATCTTCAGGCGATCAATTGGATATACCGACGTTTTTGCGCAATCGTCCGCGCAATTTCGATTAATGGATTCGCTGAATGAATTTCATACAGGCATCACGAGACCCGGCTTCGCTTCCTGTGCAAGGATGCGGAGCCGGGTTTTTGTATGGCCGGGAGATGCCTGGCTTGAACCGGGTCTCCGGGATGGGACGCACGCATGATGGGATGTTGTCCATTGGATTTTATCCAATGCTTGATCCTTGAATTTGGCGAAATACGGTTTTCCATTGGAAATCATACAACGAAATTGTGTTAAATAAGCCTCACGAGTGGAAACGGGGGAAATCCGCTGGACGGTTTCCAACAGAACTCCGATTCAATCAACCGATTAGCCGTTTCTGTTGGATATTTTCCAACGGCCGCGATCTATTTCCACATTTCAAGCGCGGCGAACTAACCTTCCACGCCGCTTCGACAAAAAAAGTACCTGGGCAACGGCGCGTTTAGACAGACTTTGGACTGAAGCTTTACTATACTAGTTTCATCCGTTGTCTAACGATAGGATGAAGACGATTTCATTCAGGCAGGCGGTGAAGTGGACTGGTTGTTTATATCGATCTTATTTTTCTAACAAATTTGCTCATTGACGGAACCGTATTGTGGACAACGGCATGGATGCGGAAAATACGGCCGAAGTTTTGGCGTATCGCCGCCGCGGCTTGCATCGGAGCTTCCTATGTCGTCATGATGTTCGTGCCGGCCCTCTCCTTTATGTTTACGTTTTTGATCAAATTTGTATTCTCCCTTGTTATGCTGTGGACGGCGTTCGGCTTTGGAAGTTTGCAAAACTATTTGCGAAATTTAGGAGCCTTCTACATCGTTAATTTCGCGGCGGCCGGCGGCATATTCGGGGTTCACTATTTGCTGCAAAGCTCGGGCGAAATTTTCAACGGAATTTGGTATTCCTATTCCGGCGGTCTCAGCTTCGAACTGAAAGTCGGTTTTTTATTTACGGCGGTCGGTTTTGCGGCAATGATTCTTTTTTATAAAACGGTCATTCGCTCGCGCGATCACCGGGAGAATATAACCCGATTTACGGCGGAAGTGGAAGTGTCCATCGAAGGAGAGACGGCGCGTTGCACCGGACTGATCGATACCGGCAATCAATTGACCGATCCGCTGACGCGAACGCCTGTCATGATTATGGAGGCGGCGACATGGGGGACAGCGTTGCCCGAGCGTTGGGCTTCCGGGCTGAAGGAGATGCAGGCGGATCAGTTTCTGCTGAAACTGGATGAAGAAGCGTGCAAGTGGAGCGACCGGTTGCGTCTTGTCCCGTATCGCGGAGTGAATCGGGGCACGCAGTTTATGTTGGCTGTCAAACCGGATAAAGTCAGCATTACCTATGAGGGCACGACGGAGGAATGTACGAAGGTTCTGATCGGATTGGACGGCGGCAAGCTGTCGTCCGACGGAACCTATCAAGCGATCATTCATCCGGCATTGCTGCAAACTTTGTCCGAGTAGAGTATAAAACATATAGGAGGAACAGTAATGCGCTTGAAATGGAAATTGATGTTGCAACTGTACTATTACCGTATTTTGTTTCGATTTGGTTTGAAGAGCGAAGAAATCTACTATATCGGCGGAAGCGAGGCCTTGCCCCCGCCGCTCACCCGGGAAGAAGAAGAATATTTGCTCGAACGGTTGTCTTCCGGCGACTCCGCCATTCGCGCGATGCTGATCGAGCGCAATTTGCGCCTTGTCGTTTACATCGCCCGCAAATTCGAAAATACCGGCATTAACATAGAAGATTTGGTGTCGATCGGCGCGATCGGTTTGATTAAAGCGGTCAATACGTTCGATCCCGAGAAAAAAATAAAACTGGCGACATACGCTTCGCGATGCATTGAGAATGAAATCTTAATGTATTTGCGCCGCAACAGTAAAATCCGGACGGAAGTTTCATTCGACGAACCGCTTAATATCGATTGGGACGGGAACGAGTTGCTGCTGTCGGACGTACTCGGCACCGAGAACGACACGATTTACCGCAACATCGAGGAACAGGTGGACCGTAAATTGCTGCATAAGGCGTTAGATAAACTGTCCGAACGGGAACGGATCATTATGGAATTGCGCTTCGGCCTGACCGACGGGGAAGAGAAGACGCAGAAGGACGTAGCCGATCTGCTCGGCATTTCCCAATCCTATATTTCCAGACTCGAGAAAAGAATTATTAAACGATTGCGCAAGGAATTCAACAAAATGGTGTGAGGATAAGATAGATAAAGGGATGTCGAATCGTGCGAATCGTGTCCGATTCGGCGTTTAGAGGAAGGAATAAAAATACAGCCCTCGGAGATAATGAACATTAATGTTTCTCCTTGGGAGGTAGTCACAGTGACCCGAAATAAAGTCGAAATATGTGGTGTTGATACCGCGAAACTGCCAGTTCTGACCAATGCGGAAATGCGCGAATTGTTCGTCGCTCTACAAGAAAATAACGAACGAGCAGCAAGAGAGAAATTAGTGAACGGCAACTTAAGGCTCGTCCTAAGTGTCATTCAAAGGTTTAACAATCGGGGAGAATTTGTCGACGATCTGTTCCAAGTCGGCTGCATCGGGCTAATGAAAGCGATCGATAATTTCGATCTTAGTCAGAACGTTAAATTTTCCACCTATGCGGTGCCGATGATTATCGGCGAGATTCGCCGCTATTTGCGGGACAACAACCCGATCCGCGTATCGCGCTCCTTGCGGGATATCGCCTATAAAGCGTTGCAAGTGCGCGACGCCTTAACGAATAAAAACTCGCGCGAACCGACGATTTTTGAAATTTCCGAAGCGCTTAACGTTCCCAAGGAAGATGTCGTGTTTGCGCTGGATGCGATCCAGGATCCCGTATCCTTGTTCGAGCCGATTTATCACGACGGAGGCGATCCGATTTATGTGATGGATCAAATTAGCGACGATAAAAACAAAGACGTGTCCTGGATCGAAGAAATTGCGCTGCGAGAAGCGATGCGCAAATTGAACGACCGCGAAAAAATGATCTTATCGATGAGGTTTTTTGAAGGGAAAACACAGATGGAAGTGGCCGACGAAATCGGCATCTCGCAAGCGCAAGTATCGCGTTTGGAGAAATCGGCCATTACGCAAATGCAAAAGCATGTGAAGTCCTGACCGGCTGCAAAGAAACAGGTCGCTAAGCGGTGTCCATGACCGCCGGGCGACCTGTGTTTGTATTTAGGTTACACGTTCCTCGCCGAACAACACGCTAATATCAAGATCCTCGGTTCTTTCGTCAAAGACGACGAACCATACGAAGCTTGAACTTGCCTGCGTTAACGAGGCTTCCTTCACGACGCCTAATTTATTAAACCGAATAGACATTTTTTCGGCAGGCCGTTCCGGCAGTCTTCCGAAGTATATCGAGTATGCTTTATTCGCTATTTCCCTCGAAGAATAATGCCATTCGGGAGCTTCGTCATCTTGACTTAAATACCCTCCAATGCCATAAATGTTGTACGTCCTCCCATTCATACTTATGAATGCTACTGCAATGTCTTGTTGGGTGAATCGTTCATAAAAAGCGATTTCGCCATGAGTGACTTCAGCCGTATGGAAGACGGCGAAATTATCGCTTGATTCATAATAGGAGATCGCTTCTTCGATACTTTTATAAGCAGGACCGGAACAAGATGTTGAAATGATTAATAAGATCGATAGAAGCAAGAGAAAAGCGAATTGTTTCATCGCGGATTCCTCCTTTGAGATTGGCTGCTAATTTCAATATTAACCTGAAACGAGAACCAAATCTTCCTTTATTGAGAAAATGGCCAAGCTGTTTTTTGCCAAGTCAGGACATTTTGGAACATTTCCACATATATTATACATGTGGGATGGTGATCGGTCTGATGAAAATTTCCGATTTTCAAACGAAAGACGTAATCAACATTATCGACGGCAAGAAGTTGGGGCAAGTGAGCGATCTGGAGCTGGATTTGCGCCAAGGGCGAATCGAAGCGATCGTAGTGCCGAGCTACAATAAATTTTTCGGCTTGTTCGGCAGCGGGAGCGAAATGATTATTCCTTGGCGCAATATCGTCAAGATCGGGGCGGACGTCGTGCTTGTGAAAATGGAAGAGGCGCGGACGGCGCGCCAAGACGATTACGACTCCATGCCCCAGGAACGATATGAAAGACAGGAGAAGCCGGATCGCAAGTATTATCAAAATTGAAAAAAAGAAAGCATGTTTATGTTACAATAAGGGTGAGGTGAACGCGAATGATGGAACCGTTCGTATTGCGGGAAAAAGCGGACGCACCCGCCCTTTTTTATTTGGAATCGTGGATGAAGCGGGTCGATGGCTTGTCGGCGGGCTTCTCGTCTCGTCTCGGCGGCGTCGGGAGCGGCGCGTGGAGCTCGCTCAACTGCGCCCTGCACGTGAACGATCGTCCCGAAGATGTGATCGAAAACCGCAAACGAATTGCGGCAACGTTGTCGTTTTCTTTCGAAAATTGGACTTGCGCGGAACAAATTCACGGAAACCGCGTATATATTGTTGGCGAATCTGATCGGGGAAGCGGGCGCGAGTCGCGGGAGACGGCGATTCAAAACGCGGATGCGTTAGTAACGAATGTGCCCGATGTTTGGTTAACGTCGTTTTATGCGGATTGCGTGCCGCTATATTTTGTCGATCCGGTAAAACGGGTTGTGGGGCTCGCGCACGCGGGCTGGAGGGGAACGGTTGCGGAGATTGCCAAGGCGACGGTGGAAACGATGCGTCATACATACGACAGCGATCCGAAGGACATACTGGCAAGTATTGGCCCCTCTATCGGGCTGTGTTGTTATGAGGTCGACGAGCGCGTAATGGAGCATGTGAAACCTTTCGCGGCCAATCTCGGCGACGCACTCGCTATGGAAGAGCCGTTCTATACGGATTGCGGAAACGGCAAATCGATGTTAAATTTGAAACAATTGAACCGACAAATGTTGCGAAAAGCAGGAATTTTGCCGACGAACATCGAATATTCAACATGGTGTACAAGTTGTCATGGCGATTATTTTTTTTCGCATCGGCGCGATCATGGGAAGACAGGCCGAATGATCAGTTGGATCGGCTTGGAAAAGAGGTGAATCTTCACTTGACTTTACAGCAAAGAATGGAGCTTGTGGAAGAGCGGGTGAAAGCCGCTTGCGCGCGAAGCGGCAGAAAGCGGGACGAAGTGGAAATGATCGCCGTCACGAAATACGTTTCGCTCGAGAAGACGGCTTCCGTGCTGCGGCACGGCTTGCTTCATATCGGCGAGAATCGTTGGCAGGATGCCGAAGCGAAGTGGAACGCGCTCGGCGATCAAGGAACATGGCATTTTCTCGGCCATTTGCAGACGAATAAAGTAAAGAACGTCATCGGGAAATTTGCATATATTCATTCTCTGGACCGCCTTTCGCTTGCGCAGGAATTGGACAAGAAGGCGGCAGCCGCCGATCTGAATATCCGCTGTTTTATTCAGGTCAACGTATCCGGGGAAGAGTCCAAGTACGGGCTTGAGCCCGAACAGCTCATACCATTTGTCAAAGCGCTGCACTCGATGCCGCGGCTGCAAGTCGTCGGATTAATGACGATGGCTCCGCTGACGAACGAAGCGGAACAAACACGACCGGTCTTTCGCGGATTGCGCACACTTCGAGACGAGCTGAACAAACTCTCGATCACGGAACAACCGATCCCCCATTTGTCGATGGGGATGTCGGGTGATTTTGAAGTGGCCGTCGAAGAAGGGGCGACATGGATTCGCCTCGGCTCAATATTGGTGGGGAAAGAGGAGGAAGTGTAATGGGGGTAATGAATAAATTCATGAATTTTCTCGGGCTGCAGGAAGAAGAGGAAGTCGTCGAACGCGAAAAAATTGTGCAAGAAGAACATGAATATGAAACCCCAAGCTTCGAGTCGCGTAAAAACTTTAAGGGCAGCAACGTCGTTAGCATACATTCGCAAAAAAACGCGAAAGTCGTCCTCAGCGAGCCGCGTTCCTACGAAGAAGCGCAGGAAATCGCCGATCATTTGCGTTCGCGCAGATCGGTCGTCGTCAATTTGCAGCGTGTACGCAACGATCAAGCTTTGCGCATTATCGATTTTTTGAGCGGAACGATCTATGCGCTAAACGGCAGCATTTCGAAATTGGGAGGCAATATTTTCCTATGTACGCCCGATACCGTGGAAATACAAGGCTCCATTACGGAAATGTTTATGGAGGATCAAGACTATAATAGAATGAGGTGACCGGGATTTGGAGCAAGTCACGGAATATGTTTGGATTTTGTATCGAATCTATTTTTACATGATTATCGTCTATGTGCTTCTTTCTTGGGTGCCTAACGCTCGGGAGAGCTTTATCGGTGATATTCTCGGCAAGCTGGTCGAACCGTATTTGACTCCGTTCCGCCGAATTATTCCGGCGATTGGAGGCATGCTGGACATTTCTCCGATCATTGCGTTGTTCGTGCTTCAATACGTTGTTCGCGGGATTCTTGCATTAATCGGTTTGATCGTGCCGTAGGATGGGGGATCTGAATTGACTATTTACGAGCATTTCCATGCGGATGAACATGCGTTTGTGGATCGCGCTTCGGAATGGGTGACGCGGGCGTCTCAGCTGCATGAAGTGCGTCGAACCGATTTTTTGGACCCGCGTCAAGCCTTTATCGTGCAATCGCTCGTTAACAGGCAATCGGATGTGATCGTCCGTTTCGAAGGCGGGTATGCGGAAGCCGAACGCAAACGCGCGCTTATTGCTCCGGAATACCGCGATTTGGACAGCGAAGACGCGGAGATTGCGGTGATCGCAATCACCTCGGACGATCATCGAATCGCTTCGCTGGATCATGGGGATTATTTAGGCTCGGTTCTAGGATTAGGCATCAAACGCGGCAAAATCGGCGACATACAAGTGTCGGATCAGGGCTGTCATTGTTTGGTGGCGGAGGATATCGCGCCTTTCGTGCATATGAATCTTGGACAAGTGCACCGGATACGGGTTCAAACCGAGATTCTTCCTGTGGAACGGTTGCAAAAGGCAAACGTTCGTCTGGAAGAATTGAACCTGACGGTGGCTTCTTTTCGTTTAGACGGCATTGCCAGCGACGTATTTCGGTTGAGCCGCGCCAAAATCGTAAATCCGATCAAAGCGGGACGCTGCCGCATCAATTGGAAAGTCGAGGAAAACCCCGGGACTCAGCTCAAAGCCGGCGATATCGTCTCGCTGCAAGGATTCGGCCGGTTTCAAGTGATCGATATGGACGGAGTGACAAAAAAAGGAAGATACCGCGTAAAAATCGGGAAATTTGTATAAGCGGATGCAGGATTTTAACGGTACTTGTCGAAATGAATAGGCTAGTGGGATACGCGATACGCATTTATGACGTTGTTGATTTTATAGGAGGTGCACCACCATGCCGTTAACACCGCTCGATATACATAATAAAGAATTCGGGCGCAAATTGCGCGGTTACGACGAAGACGAAGTGAACGAGTTTCTGGATCAAGTGATTAAGGATTATGAAGCTATTATTCGTGAGAATAAAGAATTGCACAATCAGTTGATGACGGTCCAAGAGAAGCTGGATCATTTCGCCAACATTGAGGAAACGCTCAGCAAAACGATTATCGTCGCGCAAGAAGCTGCCGATGAAGTGAAGAACAACGCGAAGAAGGAAGCGCAATTGATTATTAAAGAAGCGGAGAAAAACGCGGACCGCATCATTAACGAATCGCTTAACAAGTCGCGCAAAATTACGTTGGAAGTCGAGGAATTGAAGAAACAGGCCTCAATTTACCGCGCGCGTTTCCGCACTTTGGTCGAAGCGCAGTTGGATTTGCTGAATCAAGACGGTTGGGAAGCGCTGGAGCATCGCGAGCGCGAGAAGGAACGGGAGCGCGATCGCGAGCGGGACCGGGAATTGCGTGAAATGTATTAGGATTGACTTTTTTGCGCAAAGAGGATATATTAACTTGTAATATTGAAATTCCATGATGGGAAAAAGTAAGCTATGCGCTTGATCCGCAGAGAGTCGGCATTTGCTGCGAGCCGACGTTCGGGACGTAGCCGAAAATCATCCCGGAGAAGTAAAGCTGAAACTCAAGCGACCAGTAAGCTTTACCGGAGGTCCGCCGTTATACGGAACGCGTATGGCGCACGTACGTTGATGAGGTGCTGTTTTGCCGGTTGTAAGAGCAAGACAGAACAAGGGTGGTAACGCGAGTCGAATCTCGTCCCTTATTAGGGGCGGGTTTTTTTATTTTCTAGAGGAAGTGTCGATGAGCTGTAGGCCGCGATTTTCCGGCTAACGGATGCAGGGGACTCTATTTAAGCAAAATCGCAAATTTTCAAAACGTAACGGAAGTGAAGGACCTTATTTGCAGTCATTCGTTCCTTTTCCGCTGCAAAAACAATGAATAAGAGCGCTCATTTCCGTTACAATCCGAAAAGCCCGCTTTTTACCGCGTTAAGGTCTTCTATATCCGTTACACATTTAGCATGTCGAATTTATGTATCCGCGGTTTATCGACCGGATCATGTTCAATGCGAAGGGCTAGAGGTTATACCATATGTTGGAGGGAGTTAGCATGAGAAAAATTGATGTCAAAGAAAAAGCGCGCGAGCGCGAACTGCGCGTTCTCGCCAAATGGAACGAAGAAAGCACGTTCGCAAAATCGATCGAAAATCGCGCGGGAAAGCCGAATTTCGTGTTTTACGAAGGTCCCCCGACGGCGAACGGCGCGCCTCATATCGGGCATGTGCTCGGCCGGGTAATCAAAGATTTCATTGGCCGATATAAGACGATGGCGGGCTACCGCGTCGTGCGCAAAGCCGGTTGGGATACGCACGGCCTGCCGGTCGAACTCGGCGTCGAGAAGCAACTCGGTATTTCCGGCAAACAGGAAATCGAAAAATACGGCATCGAAGCGTTTGTGAAAAAATGTAAAGCGAGCGTATTCGAGTATGAGAAACAATGGCGCGAATTGACGGAAGCGATCGCGTACTGGACCGACCTGGATCATCCTTATATTACGCTCGATAACAATTACATCGAAAGCGTATGGAACATTCTATCCGCCATTCACGGCAAAGGGTTGCTGTACCGCGGCCATCGGGTCAGCCCATACTGCCCTTGTTGCCAAACGACGCTAAGCTCGCATGAAGTAGCCCAAGGCTACGAGACGGTGAAAGATTTGTCGGCGACCGTCAAATTCAAGCTGCATGACAGCGGCGATAACGTGCTCGCCTGGACGACGACGCCGTGGACGCTGCCCGCGCACGCGGCGCTGGCGATGAATCCGGACATGGAATATGCGCGCGTCAAGCAGGACGGGAGCGTATATATCGTAGCGAAAAATTTGGTTGAAGACGTAATGAAGGAAAACTATGAAGTTGTATCCGTTCATAAAGGATCCGAATTTATCGGGAAAACGTACGAGCCGCCTTTCGGATATGTCAAACCGGAAAAAGGCCATTTGATCGTAGGAGCCGATTTCGTCACCGATTCGAGCGGTACGGGGATCGTGCATATGGCTCCGGCGCATGGGGAAGACGACTACAAAGCTTGCCGCGAGCATGGCATCAGCTTCATTAGCGTCGTTAACCAGCAAGGCCGTTATACCGAAGAAGTAACGGATTTCGCCGGCCGGTTCGTAAAAGATTGCGATATCGATATCGTCAAGAAGCTGTCCGAGCAAGCAACGCTATACAGCAAAGAAAAATACGAGCATAGCTATCCGTTCTGCTGGCGCTGCAAATCGCCGCTGCTCTATTACGCGACCGAAAGCTGGTTTATTCAAACGACGGCGGTCAAAGATCAGCTCATCGCCAACAACAATCAAGTGAATTGGTATCCGTCCCATATCCGCGAAGGACGCTTCGGCAAGTTTCTCGAGGATCTCGTCGATTGGAACATTAGCCGCAACCGGTATTGGGGAACGCCGCTCAATGTGTGGGTGTGCAATTCGTGCCGCGGCGAATATGCGCCGGGCAGCATCGCCGACCTGCGCGCGAAATCGATTCATCCGATTTCCGAAGATTTGGAATTGCATAAACCGTACGTAGACGAAGTGAAGCTTCATTGTCCGCATTGCGAGGGCGGCGTCATGGAACGCACCTCCGAAGTGATCGATGTATGGTTCGACAGCGGCTCGATGCCGTTCGCGCAGTACCATCATCCTTTCGGAGACGAGCGGGAATTTGCGGAGCAATATCCGGCCGATATCATTTGCGAAGGTATCGATCAAACGCGGGGCTGGTTCTTCAGCTTGCTCGCCGTTTCGACGCTATATAACGGAAAAGCTCCGTACAAGGCGGTTATTTCGACCGGTCATATTCTCGATGAAAACGGCCAGAAGATGTCCAAGAGCAAAGGGAATGTGATCGACCCGTGGGAAATCATTAACGAATACGGCACCGACGCGTTCCGTTGGGCATTGCTGTCCGACAGCGCCCCATGGAACAGCAAGCGCTTCTCGAAACAAATCGTCGCCGAGGCAAAATCGAAAGTGATCGATACGATCGTCAATACGCATGCGTTTCTTGCCCTTTACGCCAATATCGACGGCTACGATCCGCAGGCGCATCCGGCGCGTCCGTCGGCCAACAAGCTTGACCGTTGGATTTTGTCGCGGCTGAACAGCTTGATCCAAACCGTAACGAAAGGGCTCGAAGCGAATGATTTCCTCAATCCTGCCAAAGCGATCGAAACGTTCGTCGACGAACTGAGCAACTGGTATATCCGCCGTTCGCGCGACCGCTTCTGGGGCAGTGACATGTCCGAGGATAAGGTGTCCGCTTACCAAACGCTGCGCAGCGTATTGCTTAACCTGTCGAAATTGATCGCTCCGTTCGCTCCGATGCTGGCGGAGGATGTTTACGGCAACTTGGGCGGCGAGGAAGGCGTGCCGAGCGTTCATTTGGCCGATTATCCGGTGGCGGATGCTTCGTTGATCGACGAGTCCTTGGAACAAGACATGGAGACGGCGCGGCAAATCGTGGAGCTGGCGCGCAACGTGCGCAACGAAACCGGAATCAAGACGCGGCAGCCGTTGTCCGAATTAATCGTCTCGATGGACCGCAGCTTCGATCTGGCGGGTTACGACTCGATCATTAAAGATGAAATTAACGTGAAGCGTATTCGAATCGAAACGAGCGACAGCGATTTTGTCGATTTCGCCTTGAAGCTCAATTTGAAAGTGGCGGGCAAGAAATACGGCAAGCATGTCGGGGCGATTCAAGCGCATTTGAAAGCTCTGTCGCCGGATCAAACGCGGGCAGCGGTAGAACAAGGCATGCTCACGTTCACGACCCCGGAACAAGAAACGCTTGAAATTGCGAAGGACGAGCTGCTGATCGACAAATTAGCGAAATCCGGCTTTGCCTCCGCATCGGGATATCAAATTACAGTCGCATTAAATACGGACATCACTTCGGAACTTGAACAAGAAGGCTGGGTCCGGGAAGTTGTACGCGCGATTCAAGATTACCGCAAAAAACTGGATTTGCCGATCGAGAAACGGGTGGATTTGACGCTGGATGCGGATGCGGAACTGCAGGCGGCCATTCAAGCGTTCGAATCCGTATTGCGCGATAACGTGCTTGTGTCGGGATTGGCTTTTGAAGCCGGCGACGGCATGGAACGAGTGGAGATCGGCGGCAAAACGATCGGCATTCGCATTGAATAGGAAGCGATGGAGAATGGCGGCAGCCATTTCAGGGCATAACTAAATAGCAAGCATGTACTCCGCAAACGAGCTCAAGTCGGCGACCAAGAAGGGCCATTCCTTCCCTTCGCGCTTGGGCTCGTTTTGTTATAGACGTAAGGAGAGAGCAATGGTCGACAAGGAAAAGGAAGCGGCGCGAGCGGGCAGAGACAGCGAACCGGCCGGATCGGGAGCGGCGAATCCGCATGAATTGGAACGGACGCTGCAATCCGATCTGACGACAATGGAAAAAATGGTGCGGCATATTCATGACCTGACGGTAAAAGTCGCTCAGGACATGGAAAAAGCCCGGATTGCGGAATATACGGAGCTGCTGTTCAAGCCGTGGAAGCTGATTTGGGTCAATATTTTGGCCGGAACGGCGCGCGGCGTCGGCATCGCGATCGGTTTTACCTTTTTCGCCGCGACCATTTTGTATATTTTGCAAGGGCTCGGAGCTTTGAATTTACCGATCATCGGCGATTATATCGCCGATATTGTGCGGATCGTGCAGCGGCAGCTGGAAGGAAAGACGTATTAATCTTCGATTTCCCGATCCGGCTCAAGCAGCGGATCTCCTTCCTTGTCGGCCAAATATTTATGGTATAGCTTATTGCGGACGACGGTAACGTTCTTGCCGAAAATATCGGTCGCCACAAAGCTTTCGAACGGTTCTACAAAGCCGTCCAGATCGTCGGCCGCTTCGATCTCGATTTCGTCGTAATCCGAAATGTTGTTTCCTTCGGCCATCGCCGGCGTATTGGATGTTCCCCAGCTTGCCACGATTTGCCAAGCGTCTTCGCCGTCGAACCGGTTGGAATCTTCATCGTTTTCGTCAAGACTCGTCCGTCCGAAAGGCGGCTGCAGAAACCGCTCTTCGACCGGCCTGCGCTTCGAAATGCTTTGTTCCGGCGCATGCTCCGCGCAATGCAGAGCGAACGGCACGGCAAGCAGCCGTTCGTATGGGATCGGCCGGCCGCATTCGGCGCATTTGCCGTAGTTGCCGCGGTCGATTTGTTCAAGCGCATGGTCGATTCGCGATAACAGCCGCTCCGTATTTTCCAGCAGCGCGATATCTTTCTGCCGCTCGAACGTTTCCGAAGCGAGGTCGCCGGGATGGTTGTCGTTAACCGACAGATCGCCGGTTTCGTCCCGCAGCGATTCGGCCATGCCGAGATGATCGTTCGCGGTCAAACGCTGCTCAATTTCTTGTTTTTGCGATATAAGGGATTGTTTCAGCGTATTCATCTGATGATCGGATAAATGCGGCATCGTGTTGTTCGCTCCTTTATGAACGGATTGATGTATTTAGGTTGTGCCGGGCCGTACTTTTTTACGACATTCATAATTTATAAATTTTCGTAACAAATGGAAATCGCCCGCCTTTTTTCATGCAAATCTATTGCGTTTGAATTGGACGTTATTCGCAAGGCTGTGCTACAATAACGAAGGACAACGCTGCATAAGAGCGAGTTCAAAAAGTCGTTCTCTTGCAGCCTGTCGACAGAATGGATCGAGGTGACATAGTCAAGGTGATATATTATTTCATCGCTCTTATTGTCTTTTTGCTGGATCAAGGCACGAAATGGATCATTGCCACGCAGATGAGGCTTGGCGAACAACGAAGCGTAATCGGAGATTTTTTCCTCATTACATCGCATCGCAATACCGGTGCCGCTTTCAGCATATTGGAGGGGCAGCGCTGGTTTTTCCTCGTCATTACGCCGATCGTCTTGATCGGAATCGTATGGTATATGCAAAAAATGAAGCAATCCGGCAGCAAAATGCTGTTTCTCGGCCTTTCGCTTATTTTAGGGGGAGCCGTCGGCAATTTTTTGGATCGCGCTTTAACCGGGGAAGTCGTCGATTTTCTGCAATTCAATTTCGGCAACTACACGTTCCCGATTTTTAATATTGCCGATTCGGGCATTGTCATTGGGGTAGGTTTGGTATTGCTGGATTCGTTGCTAAGCGCCAAAAAAGGAGAAAACAATCAAAAAAGCGAGGAATTGCAATGACAGAACATGTTGCGGCCGAAACGGAAACGATCGAATGGACCGTGGCGCCGGAATATGAGAAAGAACGGATCGATAAATATGTCAGCGAGTCGATCGGCGAAGACGTCTCGCGTACGCAAGTGCAGTCGTGGATCAAGGACGGCTGCGTGCTCGTCAACGGGCTAACGGTCAAGCCGAACTATAAATTGTCCGCAGGCGATACGGTAGCGGTAACGGTTCCGGAACCTTCCCCCGTCGATATTGCGGCGGAAGCGATTCCGCTTGACATTGCCCATGAGGACGAAGATGTCATCGTCATCAATAAGCCTCGCGGCATGGTCGTTCACCCGGCGCCCGGACATACTTCCGGAACCGTCGTCAATGCGCTGATGCATCATTGCCGCGATTTGTCCGGCATTAACGGGGAATTGCGTCCCGGCATCGTCCATCGGATCGATAAAGATACGTCGGGCTTGATGATGGCGGCCAAGCACGATAAAGCGCATCTATCGCTCGCCGAACAGCTTAAGCGGCATAGCGTAACGCGCAAATATATCGCTCTCGTTCACGGCAATATCGCACACGACCACGGCACCGTCGACGCGCCGATCGGCCGCGATATGCATGACCGCAAGATGTACACGGTCACGGAACGCAACAGCAAGCATGCGGTAACCCATTTCCTCGTGCTGGAGCGATTTGGCGATTATACGTTAGTCGAATTGAAATTGGAGACAGGCAGAACGCATCAAATTCGCGTACATATGAAATTTATCGGACATCCTTTGGTCGGGGATCCCGTATACGGACGCAACAAAGGGTTGAAAATGGACGGGCAAGCGCTCCATGCGGCGATTCTCGGCTTTGACCATCCGAAGACGGGAAATTATATGGAGTTTGCCGCGCCTTTGCCTTCCGATATGGAACATTTGCTGGCGCTTTTGCGGCAGAGGTAATGATTTGAAGTTGACAAACGAAGCATGTCATGTGATAATTCTAATAGTTGAATATGGACCTTTAAATCAGTCCCGTGAGGCTGGCAAGGTAACGTGAGAGAAGGATCGTTATATAGCGGTGCGCTGTACCGTTGTGTCCTTCCGTATCATTATGCGTGTAAGCAACTCCTTGCCGATTGGGGCAAGGAGTTTTTTCGCGTTTCGATGGTTATCACAATACCAGGCATGCTTTTCGCAAACGAATGGATCAAGCCACATTAAAGGAGGTACCGGCATGACGCAAGAAAGCCATGTCATTATGGACGAAATTGCGATCCGCCGCGCATTGACGCGAATCGCGCATGAAATTTTGGAGAAGAACAAAGGAATCGACAACTGTGTCCTGGTGGGCATTCGCACGCGGGGGATTTATTTGGCGGAACGAATTGCCGCCCGGATTCAAGAAATCGAGCAAACGGAAGTCCCGGTCGGCGAATTGGATGTCACTTCGTACCGCGACGACTTGAAAGCCGACAAAACGTCGGATGCTGCAAATAAAGCCAAAGGGGAGACGCTTTCGTTTCCGATTCAGGATAAGAAGATTATATTGTTCGACGACGTTCTATATACCGGCCGCACGATCCGCGCGGCGATGGATGCGCTGATGGACAGAGGCAGGCCGCAATTGATCCAATTGGCGGTGCTGGCCGACCGCGGCCACCGGGAATTGCCGATACGGCCCGATTATATCGGCAAGAACGTGCCTACTTCCAAATTGGAGCAAATCGACGTAATGTTGACGGAAATTGACGGAATCGATCAAGTGCGGATTATTCAGCATAGGGGGTAAACAGAAGATGACGATAACGGCGACGCAAGTAAAACATAGAAGTTTGCTCGGATTGAGAGAGATGGATAAAAGCGAGATCGAGTCGATTTTGGACCGCGCCGCGTATTGGGAGAGAGAAACGCAAAAGGTGACGCCTGTGCTCGGCGATAAATTTATCGCCAATATGTTTTTCGAGAACAGCACGAGAACCCGCTTTTCATTCGAGGTAGCGGAAAAACGGCTGGGAGCGGAAGTGTTGAATTTTACGGCCGCCGCTTCGAGCGTAGAGAAGGGCGAATCGATCTACGATACGGTGCGGACGCTGGAATCGATGGGAATCGACGCGGGAGTAATCAGACTGAAGCCGATCGGCGTACTCGCCGAATTGGCCGAGAAAATCCGCATCCCGCTTATCAATGCGGGCGACGGCAATAACGAGCATCCGACGCAGGCGCTGCTCGATCTCTACACGATGCGCAAGCAGTTCGGCACGCTCGCCGGACTCAGGGTGTCGATCATCGGCGATATTATGCACAGCAGAGTCGCGCGGTCGGATCTGTGGGCGCTCCGCAAATTCGGAGCGGACGTACGCTTCTGTGCGCCGCCGAATATGGTGGCGGCGGAGCTCTTGGAATATGCGCCGTATGTCGACATCGACGAAGCGCTGCAAGCCGACGTCGTCATGATGCTGCGCGTGCAATTGGAGCGTCATGCGTCGGGCATGATTAAATCGGCGGAGGATTACCGCGAGCGATACGGTTTGACGGAGGAACGGGCAAGCCGCATGGCGAGCCATGCGATTATTATGCACCCGGCGCCGGTCAACCGCAACGTAGAAATCGACGATGCATTGGTCGAGAGCGAACGGTCGAAGATTTTCCCGCAAATGTCCAACGGCGTTCCGATTCGAATGGCGGTTGTCGAGCGGGCTTTAGCATAAAAAGTACGAGAAGGAGCGATAACGACCATGATCGTAATTACAAACGCAAGCGTTCTAAATGCGGACGGGCAATTGGAACGAAAACATATTATGATATCGGACAATAAAGTCGAGGACATCATTGACGGCAACAGCGGATTATCGTTGTTTGCGCCCGAAGGGACGCCGCTGGAAGAAGCGGCGACGGTCGTCGACGCAAACGGCAAGCTCGTGATTCCCGGCTTGATCGACATGCATGTGCATTTGCGCGAGCCCGGCTTCGAACATAAGGAAACGATCGCGACCGGCACCCGCTCGGCGGCGAAAGGCGGCTTCACGACGATCGCCTGCATGCCGAATACGCGCCCGGTTGCCGATACGGCGGAGACGGTGCGCATGGTGCTGGACAAAGCCGAAACGGAGGGCGTCGTGCGCGTGCTGCCGTATGCGGCGATTACGAAGAATGAACTGGGCCGCGAGCTAACCGACTTCGCCGCTTTGAAGGAAGCGGGAGCGATCGGCTTTACGGACGACGGCGTCGGCGTCCAAAACGCGCAAATGATGAAAAACGCGATGGCTTTGGCGAAATCGCTCGGGATGCCGGTCATCGCCCATTGCGAAGACGACTCGCTCGTCGCAGGCGCCGCGGTGACGGAAGGCGAATTTGCGCGCAAGCACGGCTTGAAAGGAATTCCGAACGAGTCGGAAGCGATTCATGTCGGGCGCGATATTTTGCTGGCCGAAGCGACCGGCGTGCATTATCATGTATGCCATGTCAGCACCGAGCAGTCGATCCGCCTCATCCGGCAAGCGAAGCAAATCGGCATTAACGTAACGGCGGAAGTATGTCCGCATCATCTGGTGCTGTCCGACGAAGACATTCCGGGAATGGACGCCAATTGGAAAATGAATCCGCCGCTGCGGACGCCGCGGGATGTACAAGCCTGCATCGAAGGGCTTGAGGACGGCACGATCGATATGATCGTCACCGATCATGCGCCGCATAGCCAGGAGGAGAAAGCGCGCGGCATGGAGCTGGCGCCGTTCGGCATCGTCGGGTTCGAAACGGCATTCCCGCTGCTGTATACGAAATTCGTTGCAACAGGCAAATGGACGCTTCCTTTCCTCGTCGGCAAAATGACGAAGGAGCCTGCGCGGGTGTTCGGATTGCCGTACGGCACGCTGGAAGCGGGAGCGGTCGCGGATGTGACCTTAATCGATTTGGAAACGGAGAAGGCGGTCGATCCGGAGACGTTCGCATCCAAAGGCCGCAATACGCCGTTTACAGGCTGGAAGCTGAAAGGCTGGCCCGTCGCTACCGTCGTCGGCGGAAAATTGGTATGGTCGGAACAAAATGAGTGCAAATAATACTGGATTATTCGCCGAACTATTGATAAAGTATGTAGTAGTGAATATTATTACAGTATAACGAATAAATATTCAATCTTAGGACGGGAAGAAAGAGGAGTGAAATCATAACTATGCAATCATACAAGCAGGCGAGATTATTACTGGAAGACGGCACGCTGTTTACCGGCCGCGCGTTCGGAGCCGACGGGCAATCAACCGGCGAAGTCGTATTTAATACAGGAATTACCGGATATCAAGAAGTCATTTCCGACCCGTCGTATTGCGGGCAAATCGTTACGATGACGTATCCGTTGGTCGGCAATTACGGAATTACGCGCGACGATTTCGAATCGATTCGCCCTTTCATCCACGGTTTTGCGGTACGCAGATACGAACCGATTCCAAGCAACTGGCGGGCTCAATATACATTGGATCAAATGTTGAAAGAATACGGCATCCTCGGCATCAGCGATATCGATACGAGAATGCTCACGCGCATATTGCGCCATCACGGCACGATGAAAGGCATTTTGACGACCGCCTCCGCACCGGTGGAGGAATTGAAGGAAATGCTGGCGGATTCGCCGCTCATGAGAGATCAAGTAGCGCGCACATCGACGAAGTCGGTGTTCAGCTCCCCGGGCGACGGAGAACGGATCGTGCTGATCGATTACGGCGCGAAGAGCGGCATTTTGCGGGAGTTAACGAAACGCGGTTGCGATGTAGTCGTCGTGCCTCATGATACTACGGCGGAAGAGATTCGCCGCTTGGATCCGGACGGCATTCAATTGTCGAACGGGCCGGGGGATCCGAAGGATGTGCCGCATGCGGTGCAAGTGTTGAACGAACTGCTCGGCGAATACCCGATGTTCGGCATTTGCTTAGGCCATCAATTGTTCGCCTTGGCTTCCGGCGCGGATACGGTGAAGCTGAAGTTCGGACATCGCGGAGGCAACCATCCGGTAAAGGAACTGGCTACGAACCGCTGCTATATCACTTCGCAAAATCACGGCTACACCGTGCGCGAAGATTCGATTGCGGGCACCGATCTGATCGTGACGCATATCAACAATAACGACAAAACGATTGAAGGCTTGCGTCATGCCAAATACCCGGCGTTCTCCGTTCAATACCATCCGGAGGCGGCTCCCGGACCATTCGACAGCAGTTATCTGTTCGACGAATTTCTCGACATGATCCGCGATCACCGCAACAACAATCCGAAGGCGCCGCGGCAAGCCGAAATTTCAGCAGCATTGAAAGGAGAACGTTAATATGCCGAAAAACACCCAGTTGAAAAAGATACTCGTCATCGGCTCCGGTCCGATCGTCATCGGGCAGGCGGCGGAATTCGATTACGCCGGAACGCAAGCTTGTCAGGCGTTGAAGGAAGAAGGATTCGAAGTCGTTCTCATCAACAGCAATCCGGCCACCATTATGACCGATACGAACATGGCGGATAAAGTATATATCGAACCGATTACGCTCGATTTCGTGACGCAAATCATTCGCCAGGAGCGCCCCGACGGCTTGCTGCCGACGCTGGGCGGGCAGACCGGCTTGAATATGGCGGTTGAACTCGCTCGGGCGGGCGTCTTGGAAGAGGAGAACGTGAGATTGCTCGGCACGCAGCTTTCCTCGATCGAAAAAGCCGAAGACCGCGACTTGTTCCGCGAATTAATGCGCGAACTGGAACAGCCTGTGCCGGAAAGCACGATCGTCACATCCGTACAGGAAGCGATCGATTTCGCGAACGAAATCGGTTATCCGATCATCGTGCGCCCCGCTTATACGCTCGGCGGAACCGGCGGCGGCATTTGCGCCGACGAGGAAGAACTGCGCGAAGTGGTGGCTTCCGGCATTCGTTACAGCCCGATCGGCCAATGTTTGATCGAGAAGAGCATTGCCGGCATGAAAGAAATCGAATACGAAGTGATGCGCGATGCGAACGATAATTGTATCGTCGTATGTAATATGGAAAATTTCGATCCGGTCGGCGTTCATACGGGCGACAGCATCGTCGTGGCTCCGAGCCAAACGCTGTCGGACCGCGAATACCAAATGCTGCGCTCGGCATCGCTCAAAATTATTCGCGCTTTGAACATCGAGGGCGGATGCAACGTGCAATTCGCGCTCGATCCGCATAGCTTTCAATATTATGTCATCGAAGTAAATCCGCGCGTCAGCCGTTCCTCGGCGCTCGCATCCAAAGCGACCGGCTATCCGATCGCCAAGATGGCGGCGAAGATCGCGATCGGCTATACGCTGGACGAAATCGTCAACCCGGTAACGGGCCAAACGTACGCATGCTTCGAACCGACGTTGGATTATATCGTGACGAAAATTCCGCGCTGGCCGTTCGATAAATTTATCTCCGCCAACCGGAAGCTCGGCACGCAAATGAAAGCGACCGGCGAAGTGATGGCAATCGGCCGCACTTTTGAAGAGTCGCTGCAAAAAGCCGTCCGTTCGCTCGAAATCGGCGTCCATCGCTTGTACTTGAAGGATGCTCATCAGATCGACGACGAAACGCTGCAAGCGCGCCTGATCAAGCCGGACGACGAGCGTCTCTTCTTGATCGCCGAGGCGTTCCGCCGCGGTTACAAGCTGCAGCACATTCAAGATATTACGAAAATCGACTGGTGGTTCCTCGACAAAATCGAAACATTGATTCGTTTCGAGGAGACGCTGAAGCAGCAAAGCGAACTCGATTACGATACATTATACCAGGCAAAACGCTACGGTTTCACGGACCGCGCGATCGCGGAACTGCGCCGGGAAGGAAATAACGGCACACATATCGAAGAAGCGGATGTGCGCAAATTCCGTCAGGAACGCGGATTGAAGCCTGTATACAAAATGGTTGATACATGCGCCGCCGAATTTGAAGCGTCGACCCCTTATTATTACTCGACCTACGAAACGGAGAACGAAGTTATCGAATCGGCGAAACAGAAAGTTATCGTGCTCGGCTCCGGCCCGATTCGCATCGGCCAAGGGATCGAATTCGACTATTCGACCGTACACGCGGTATGGGCGATTCAAGACGCGGGTTACGAGGCGGTCATTATTAACAACAATCCGGAAACCGTATCGACGGACTTCAACACATCGGACCGGCTCTACTTCGAGCCGCTGTTCTTCGAAGATGTCATGAACGTCATCGAACAGGAGCAGCCGATCGGCGTTATCGTGCAGTTCGGCGGCCAAACGGCGATCAACCTGGCGGCGCCGCTCGCGAATGCCGGCGTGCGCATTCTGGGCACGAGCCTGCAAAGCATCGACGAGGCGGAAGACCGCAAGAAGTTCGAAGCGCTCTTATCCCGACTGGATATCGCTCAGCCGAAAGGAACGACGGTCACCTCGGTGAACGAAGCCGTGGACGCGGCCCAATCGCTCGGGTATCCGGTACTGGTTCGCCCTTCGTACGTACTGGGCGGCCGCGCGATGGAAATTGTTTATTCCGACCAAGAGCTGCTTAGCTATATGGAACAAGCGGTTAAGATCAACCCGGACCACCCCGTATTGATCGACCGGTATATGCAAGGGAAGGAAGTCGAGGTCGATGCGATCTGCGACGGCGAAACGGTGCTTATTCCGGGCATTATGGAGCATATCGAGCGAGCGGGCGTCCATTCCGGCGACTCGATCGCGGTCTATCCGCCGCAAAGCTTGGCCGACCACTTGAAGCAGCAAGTGGTGGACATTACGGTGAAAATTGCGAAAGAACTGAATACGGTCGGATTGGTTAACATCCAATTCGTTATCTTCCAGGATAACGTATACGTGATCGAGGTGAATCCGCGCTCTTCCCGTACGGTGCCTTTCCTGAGCAAAGTGACGAACTTGCCGATGGCAAACTTGGCTACGAAAGCGATTATGGGGACCAAACTGGCCGATTTGGGCTATGAAGAGGGAATGTGGCCGGAAGACGAATACGTCTCCGTGAAAGTGCCGGTATTCTCGTTCGCGAAGCTGCGCCGCGTCGAGCCTACGCTCGGACCGGAAATGAAATCGACCGGCGAAGTCATGGGACGCGACTTGCAATATGCCAAAGCGCTCTACAAAGGGCTCGTCGGCTCAGGCATGCGCATTCCGCCGACCGGCGCGATTATCGCTACCGTTGCCGATAAGGATAAGGAAGAAGCGGTGCCGATCTTGCGCGGTTTCTACGATCTCGGATACCGGATCGTCGCGACGGGCGGAACGGCGGACGCGTTGGAGCAAGCCGGGTTGAACGTGGAACGCGTCAATAAACTGAGCGAAGGCTCGCCGAACATTCTTGACTTGATTCGCAACGGAGAGGCGCACTTCGTCGTCAACACGCTCACGAAAGGCAAGACGCCGGAGCGCGACGGTTTCCGCATTCGCCGCGAAGCGGTTGAGAACGGCGTCGTCTGCATGACCTCGCTCGATACGGTTAGCGCTTTGTTAGGCATGCTGCAAACGATCAATTTCGCTTCCCGTCCGATGCCGGTCGTTCAAGCAAGCAAATGAGCCGGCGGTACGATCGGCATAGAATGGGGGCCTAGCAGAATGAATAGAAAAAATGAGATGGCGGGACGCCTGATCGTGGCGCTCGATGTACCGGGCGCCGATCATGCGCGCAAGCTGCTCACGCAGTTAAAGGGCATTCCTTGCTATATGAAAGTCGGCATGCAGTTGTTTTACGCGGCAGGCCCGCAATTTGTCCGGGAACTGAAGGAGCAAGGCTATAAAGTGTTCCTGGACGTGAAAATGCATGATATTCCGAATACGGTGAAAGGCGGCGCCAATAGCGTGACAAAGCTCGGCGTGGATATGTTCAACGTTCACGCCGGCGGCGGCGTCCAAATGATGAAGGCGGCGATGGAAGGCGTCGAAGCGGCGCTATCGGAGCATCCGGATTTGTCCAAGCCTGTCGTGATCAGCGTGACGCAATTGACCAGCACCGACCGAAGAACGTTAAACGAAGAGATTGGCATCGCTGGCGAGGTGGAAGACGCAGTTGTCCGCTACGCCGAATTGACGAAACAAGCCGGTCTGGACGGCGTGGTGGCCTCGCCGCATGAAGTTGCGCTTATTAAGCGGGCGTGCGGAGCGTCGTTCCAGACGGTCATTCCGGGCATCCGTCCGGCGGGCAGCGATCTCGGCGACCAATCCCGCGTCATGACGCCGCGCCAAGCGATGGAGCAGGGAACCGACTACATCGTGATCGGCCGTCCGATCACGGCGGCGCCGGATCCGCGCCAAGCGATCGAATCGATTTTGGAGGAGATGTCGTAACATGATTTCACTAGAACAAATCCCCGCGCAAATCGCGGGCCATCTGCTAAACATCGGGGCGGTAGCTTTACGGCCGAACGAGCCTTTTACATGGACGTCCGGCATCAAATCGCCGATCTATTGCGACAACCGGCTGACGATGTCGTATCCGGACATTCGCGAATCGATCGCGGATGCGTTCGCGGCGATCGTCCGCGAGCGGTACCCGGACGCGGAAGTGATCGCCGGAACGGCGACGGCGGGCATCCCGCATGCGGCTTGGGTCGCGCAAAAGCTGAATTTGCCGATGGCTTATATTCGCGATAAAGCGAAAGGGCATGGCAAGGAGAATCAAATCGAAGGAATCGTCAAGCCGGGGCAGAAGGTAGTCGTGATCGAAGATTTGATTTCGACCGGCGGCAGCTCGCTCAAAGCGGCGTTGGCCGTAAAAGACGCCGGAGCGGAGCCGCTCGCGGTGCTCGCCATTTTCACGTATCAGCTCGACAAGGCGACGAACGCTTTTGCGGAAGCGGGCATCCCGCTTCAAACGCTGTCGAACTACTCGGCATTGATCGACGTTGCCGTACAAACGGGCCGAATCGAGCCGCAAGATTTGGACGTATTGCAAGCTTGGCGCGCCAATCCGGCGGAGTTCGGCAAATAATTGAACGTCTCATTCGGTGATCCCGTTCCGCTCGTACAGTGGAGCGGGATTTTTTATTTTGATCCGCGGTCGGTCTGGACGCAATTCCTCTCCTGCCCGACCAGCAATGCATCCCATCGCAAGGCTGCCTACGGCGAAATGTATTCCGGCAAATGACTTTCTGATTGTAATGCATATATTTTACCGCACTAAAATATATGCACTTTGTTCAGAAGATGCAAATGGGAGAAACCTTTTGCCGGAAAGGGAGAAGCGGCCAGATCGGGGCGAGAAGCAACAACCGAGACGGCGCCGCTATTGCCTTATGGCGGAGCGTCTGGCGCCATTGTTAAAACGGTTTTTGCAGTAATTCCTTGCCGTTACGACTTCGCACCCCAATGCTTCTCGATAAATGCGTCCCGTCCCGACAAATCCCGGTCTTTCGCATAATGCTCAGGCTCTTTCTTATAGAAATCTTGATGGTACTCTTCCGCCGCGTAAAAGGCCGATGCGTCCAAAATCGGCGTAACGACGGGCTTGTCGAACCGGCCGCTGGCGTCAAGCGCCCGCTTGGACGCTTCGGCAAGCTTCCGCTGTTCCTCGTTATGCACGAATACGGCCGCGCGATAGGAATCGCCCCGATCGTGAAATTGACCGCCGTCGTCGGTCGGATCGATTTGCGCCCAGAATACTTCAAGCAGCTTGTCATACGGAAAAACGGACGGATCGAACGTAATTTGCACCGCTTCGTAATGTCCCGTCTTCTGGCTTTTGACTTGCTCGTAAGTAGGGCGTTCGACATGACCGCCGGTATAGCCGGAAACGACCCGCTGAATGCCCGGCCATTGATCGAAGGGCTTGACCATGCACCAGAAGCAGCCGCCGGCGAACGTAGCCGCTTCGTAACGGGTTGCCGCTTCGGATCGCGAGCGGTCCGGCGATTGCCGATTGCCGGATTCGAATGGATGCGTTGTCATATTTCTCTTCCTCCAGTATCGTAAAGTTCATGCATACTAGTATAAAACGCTGTTCTCTTTCCCGCAAATCGGTCTTGGGACCGATGGAAAAACATTCCACAGACCGTGTTGCGGCGAAGGGTCGTGCGGTAACATGATAGCGAAAGAGCAAGCGAGCAGGTTCGATGTAATTGTTGGGGAGGAGACGGGTATGCCGGTTTTGCAAGTGGTTGATTTGCGGAAAACGTTCGGATCGGTAACGGCCGTCGATTCGATCAGTTTCGAGGTTGAATCGGGCGAAGTATTTACGATTATCGGTCCGAACGGCGCGGGGAAAACGACGACGCTGGAAATGATTGAAGGGTTGCAGCAGCCCGACCGGGGCGAAGTAAGCATCGCGGGCATGCAATGGAACAAGCATGGAGAGAAAATCAAACAAATCATCGGCGTCCAGCCGCAATCCAGCGCGTTATTCGATTTATTGACGGTAGAGGAAAACTTGGAGGTGTTCGCCAGTTTCTACGAAAAGACTCGTGCCGTCCCGGAAATTATGGAGTTAATTAATTTGACCGAACATAAGGGGAAAAAAGTGAAAGCTTTGTCGGGAGGGCAGAAGCAGCGGCTGGCGATCGGACTTGCCTTCATTAACGATCCGGACATCATTTTTCTCGACGAGCCGACGACGGGCCTTGATCCGCAGGCGCGCCGCAATATTTGGGATATTGTGCTGACGTTGAAATCGCTCGGCAAAACGACGATTTTAACGACGCATTATATGGAAGAAGCGGAAAAGCTGAGCGACCGGGTATGCATCGTCGATCAAGGACGCATTATCGCCTTGGATACGGCTAAAAACTTGATTCATCGATTGACGGAGGAGAGGGAGATTCGTATCTCGTTCGAAGCGGGCAGCGAGACGGCTGCCGCTATGCGGGACATCGTGCGGGACGCCGAGGCGGTTGCAAGGACGGAGCTTAACGGCGACCAACTGCATATTTGGTCGGTTCGCCCGGAGGAAACGCTGTTCCATCTATTCAAATATACGACCGAGCAGCGGGTATCGGTCGAACAAGTGTCGATTAAGGAGATGAGCCTGGAAGACGTGTTTATCGCGTTTACGGGAAAGGAGTGGCGCGATTGATGAGCGGATGGAATCAATTCAAGAAGCTGTTCGGCATGCATTTCAAATCGACGTTCCGGGAAAAGCAAGTATGGTTTTGGTCTATTTTTTATCCGGTATTGTTAATGATCATTTTTATTATGATTTTCGGCGGCAACGGAAGCGATTCGTTCTCGGCCAAAATTGCGGTTGTGGAGACGAACGCGAACGCGGTTTCCGGACAATGGAAAGAAACGATTCGGCATATTCCGGTCCTGGAATGGGAGAACGAATCGCAAACGGATCGCGATCGGGCGGAACAGATGTTGAAAGATAAAGACGTCGACGCCGTCCTCATCCTGCCGGAATCCGATCAAGAGCGGAACATTACGCTCCTCTTCAACCGCGAGAAACAAAATTCGGCGACTGCGCAAGCGCTAGGGAGCATTTTCAAGGATATCGTCAATCAAGTCAATTTTGACGTCAGCGGCGTAACCCCGCAATTTCGCTTGCAAACGGATTACGTATCGGCGGGAAGCCAAAATTTAAAATATAGCGATTTTTTGCTGACTGGGTTAATCGCCCTATCGATTTCGCAATCCGGGTTGTTCGGGATGGTCGGTTTGGTTGAAATGCGCCGCAACGGTTTAATGAAACGTCTGAAAATGACGCCGATGAATATGAAGCTGTTCGGCATCGGGGATATCAGCGTGCGGTTTATTTTATCGGTTGTGCAAATCATTCTGCTTTCCGCTTTGGGGCTCATTTTCTTCCAAGCTCATTTTAATATTAATATTTTGTCCTTTTTATTGATTTTTGTGATCGGCACCCTCTCGTTCGCGGGCATCGGCTTTTTGATCGCCTCTGTCAGCAAGTCTATCGAAAGCTATATGGGGATCGCCAACCTGCTCAGCTTTTTAATGATGTTTTTGAGCGGCATCTTTTTCGATATCAATGCGCTTCCCGCTTTTATTAAACCGATCTCGACCGTGCTTCCTTTGACATATTTCGCCAATGGCGTGCGGGACGGGATGGTATTTGGCGCCGGGATTGAGGAACCGTCGCTCTGGATCAATTGCGGCGTCATGGCGGCATGGGGGCTGGCGGCGATGCTGCTCGCGTCGCGGTTGTTCCGCCGGAAAGGGGAAACGAAATAGGATTCTGTATAAGAAGAGCGCTTCGCTATGCGGCGGGCGCTTTTCTGCGTCTCTGCAAATCTAGTGCTTTTGTCTTAATTTCAAAAAAAACTGTTTTTTTCGAAAATCGATTAAAATGATTGTAACTTTTTGCGAAGATAGATCGTCTATAATTCTAGAGTGTACCGTCTCGCTATAAAACTGTAAAAATGAAAAATATTGGAGGGGGAGCGGAAAAATCGATGGCTTGGTTCCGAAAACGCAACGCAGTGAAAGACATAAAAAACGATAAGCCTGCAACGAAAGAAAAATCCGATGCCGATTACATAGCAGATGAACTTGAAACAAATCAGCCGGAGGCCATGCTCCCAGCAAGGGAATTGGATCGGGATCCGATCCTGGTCGTAAAAGATGTCGAACGTTTTTTTCCGGTAGGCGGCGGTCAACTCCATGTACTGAAAGGCATCAATATGCAGGTTCTTCCCGGACAGCTCGTCATGCTGAAGGGCAGATCCGGATCGGGGAAAACGACGCTGCTCAATATGCTGGGCGGACTCGACCAGCCTTCCAAAGGCGAAGTTTTCTTCCGCGGCAATCCGTTTCATCAATGGGACGACGATCGCCGCACTTTGACGCGCCGCAAAGATATCGGCTTTATTTTTCAGGCGTATGCGCTTATGCCGCTCATGTCGGCGTGGGAAAATGTCGAACTTTCTTTGCGCATGGCGGAATATCCGCGGGACCAGTGGAAATCGCGGGTTACTCATTGCCTGGAATTGGTCGGATTGGGGAAACGGATGTTTCACCGTCCGTTCGAAATGTCAGGGGGGGAGCAGCAGCGGGTCGCCATCGCGAAAGCGATCGCGCACAGGCCGCGGCTTTTGCTGGCTGACGAACCGACGGCGGAGCTGGATTCGCAGATGGGTGCGCAAGTAATGGCCGTATTCAAAAACATTATTCAAACAGAACAAGTCTCAATATGCATGACAACACACGATCCTACAATTTTGGAGGTAGCGGACCATGTCTATGAAATGGTTGACGGGAAATTCATCTCATGATCCCGGTCAAAGAATACGCCGCGTTGTTGCGGCATCCTTATGCGGCGCTCTGATCTTCGCCTCGGGCTGCTCGCTGTTGCCGAAGGAGGATGAAGAAGAAATATTGCCGCCGATTACGCCGCCGGTCATATCCAAAAGGCCGGAATACGAAGTGACCAAAGGCACGCTCGAGCGGACAGCGTCCGGAACGGGCAAGCTGATGTCGGCGCAGGAGGAAACGTTGTTCTTCACCGAGGACAGCAACAATCGCGTCAAGGCGATCCACGCTAAAGTCGGCGATAAAGTAACCGCCGGCCAGCTGCTGGTGGAATTGGATGTCGAAAGTCTGGAGAAGGATCTACGCAAAAAAAAGCTTGAGTTTCGCAAGCAAGAAGTAACGATGAAAGAGACGCTGCGCGAGAAAGATCAGATGGATGAGCTCGATTTCGAACAGGCGATGATCGTCTTCGAGGAAGCGCGCCAAGCCATCGTCGATTTGGAGACTCAAATCGCCAAAGGCAAGCTGGTCGCTCCGTTCGCAGGCACGCTCGTTTCGCTTAAAGTGGAAAAGGGCGGCACGATCAAAGCTTACGATCCGATCGCTACCATAGCGGACACGTCCCAATTGGTCGTCACCGCGAAGCTTAGCAAAGACGATTTGAAAAATGTGGCGGTCGGCATGGAGGCGCTGGTCGATATTAACGGCGTCGGCGCGGTAAAAGGGAAAGTTAAGGCGCTGCCATCCGTCGAGACCGAGCAGGACAACGGAGGCGGCGGCAATCAGAACAGGCCGGAACGAATCGAAGATTTCCTGATCGTTCAATTGGATAAAACGCCGGAAGGGCTGAACCGCGGCACGCCGCTGAGCGTGAAAATCATTACGCAACGGAAAACGGATGTTACCTTGATTCCGCTCGCTGCGCTGCGTTCGATCGGTTCGCGCACGTATGTGCAAGTCGTCGACGAAAACGGCAAACGCGAAGTGGACGTCGAAGTCGGACAACAATCCGCAACGCATGCAGAGATCGTCAGCGGATTGACCCCGGGGCAGAAAGTAGTGGGTCGCTAATGGGCATGCCGTTATTGCGTTTTTTATATCGTAAAATGTGGAATACGAGATGGCTTACCCTTAGCACGCTGCTCGGGCTCGTAGTGGCCGTCTCGTTTACAGTAAGCATTCCGATGTACGCTGACGGCTCATTGAAGCGCGTTGTCGCCAAATCGCTCCAGGAGAAAAGCACCGGCTTGCCTGCCGGCTCGCTGTTGATGCGTTATCAAGCGGCGGGAGGGAGCAAGACAGATCTGGGCTCGTTGGAATTGGTCGACGAGTTCATTCGGAATGGCGTTCCTGAACAGGTCGGTTTCCCGTTCGACGTATTCGTCAATAGCCGGTCGATTCGTTCGGCGCAGCTGTCGCCGGTCGATCCGACCACGGTGGATGCGAGCAAGATGAGGACGATGGCGATCTCCTCAATGACGGGCTTGCCGGACAAAGTGGAAATGAGCTTGGGCAATCCCTATTCGGATCAGGTGAAAGACGGTCTCGTCGAAGCCGTCGTTCTGGAAGAGGCGATGTACCGCAACGACTTGCATGTCGGGGATATATTCGAATACCCGGTGTCCGGCGGATCGAATCTCGTGCTAAGGGTGAAAATCGTCGGCGCGTTCAAAGCGTTGAACGAGACGGAGCCTTATTGGTACCAAGGCTTCGAAAGCATGATGAATTCGCTGTATATCAGCTCGAACGTTTTTAACGATTATTTGCTACAACAATCCAAAGTGCCGCTACATAACTCCAGTTGGTACTACGCATTCGATTTGCGCGAGGTCAAAACGAGCCAGTTGACTCCGCTAGGAAGCACTTTGGACCGGCTTCAAATCGAGCTCTTTCAACGTCTGAAAGAGACGAAAGTCGAAATTTCCTTTGCCGATACGCTCGCCGAATTCAGAAAGCAAAGCCTGCAGCTGCAAACGCTGCTGTTTACGCTCGCGATGCCTATGATCGCGATGGTGTTCTATTATATTGCGATGAATGCCCGCCAATCGCTCGACAAGCAGCGCAGCGACATCGCCGTGCTGCGCAGCCGCGGAGCGGGAACAAATCAAATCATTATGATTTATTTGCTGGAAGGCGTCTTTCTCGGTCTTGTCGCTCTGGTGATCGGGCCGTTATTGGGCTGGTTTATGGCGAAGAGCATCGGTTCGGCGAACGGATTCCTCACGTTCGTGGACCGTAAATCGATCCCGGTCGGATTGAATACGGACGCGGTGCTGTACGGTCTCATCGCCGTATTGATCGCCATTATTGCCAGCGTCATTCCGGCGGTCGTATTCGCGAAAGCTTCGATCGTCAATTATAAGCAAAAGCTCGCCCGTTCGGACCGGAAGCCGGTCTGGCAGCGTTGGTTCCTTGACGTTGCGCTGCTGGGGGTAGCGGGTTACGGTTATTATTTGTTTAACGAACGTCAAATGCTCTCGTTCCAAACCGGAATGACGACCGATCAATTGCAGGTCAATCCGTTTCTGTTTTTTGTGCCGGCACTATCCATTTTCGCGTTCGGTCTGTTCTTTTTGCGCGTCTTCCCATGGGTATTGCGGCTGATCGGATGGATCTTCAAGAAGCTGATGCCGGTACCGTTCTACTTAACGTTGACGCAATTGTCGCGTTCGTCAAGCTCCTACTATCCGCTTATGATTTTGCTGATCTTGACGTTAGGGCTTGGGGTGTATAATTCATCCGCCGCCCGTACGATCGATTTGAACTCAACGGAGCGCACGTTGTATAAATACGGCACCGACGTTCGGATCAAGACGGTATGGGAAGGCACGCCGGAGGTTAAGCCGAAAGGCAACAACAGCGGAGGCGGGGGTGGAGGCCAAAATCCGAACAATCCTGGCAATCCGGGAGGCCCCGGAGGTCCCGGCGGACCCGGGGGACCGGGAGGGCAAGCGCCGACCAAATGGTTATATTCCGAGCCGCCGTTTGAAATCTTCCGCGAATTGGACGGCGTAGAAGCCGCCGCTCGCGTCTTGTTGACGAAAGGCAGCGTGAACGTATCCGGCCGTTCGATCGGCCAAGGCATGGTGATGGGCATCGATAATGTGGACTTTGCCAAAGTGGCATGGTTCCGCAACGATTTATTTCCGCATCATCCGAATAATTACTTGAATTTGCTCGGCGCGTTCGAGCATGCGGTCATCATTCCGACGAATATCGCGGAGAAATATCAGCTTAAGCAGGGCGACTTGGTTTCCATCGCTTTGCAGGATCAAATGGTGGAGTTTGTCGTTGTCGGCATATTGCCGTATTGGCCTAGCCAATATCCGGATCAAACGCCGTTCTTCATCGCCAATCTCGATTATATTTACGATCAGGTTCCGATCATGCCTTACGAAGTATGGCTGAAGATGAAGCCGAACGCCCTTGTCAAACCGATTATGGACCAACTGACAGCGAGCGGCATCGAGATCGCGTCGATCGAAGACGTGCGCACCGACTTGGTAACCCAAAGCAAACATCCGACGCGCGGAGGCGTATTCGGAATTTTAAGCTTAGGATTCCTCGTATCCATTATCATTTCGTTGATCGGATATGTATTGTACTGGTTCTTCAATCTGTCCGGACGGGTCGTGCAATTCGGGGTGCTCCGGGCGATGGGCTTGTCGCGGAAGCAATTGACCGGCATGCTGCTGCTGGAACAAATCTTTACGGCCGGATTGTCGATTGCGCTCGGCGTACTGATCGGCAAGCTGTCGAGCAAGCTGTTCCTGCCGTTCCTGCAAACCGCCGACAACGTCAAAACGCAAGTGCCGCCGTTTCGCATCGTTTTCGAAGCGAGGGATACGTTGCAGTTATATATCGTAGTCGGAGTGATGATGCTTACCGGGGCAACGCTGCTGTTTATGCAAATTCGCAGACTTCGCGTCCATCAAGCCGTCAAAATGGGAGAGGAGCGTTAACCGATGATTCATTGCGAAGGACTTGTCAAAATTTTCAAATCGGATGAAATCGAAGTCGTGGCGCTTCAAGGACTGAATCTTTCCGTCAAGGAAGGCGAAATGATGGCGATCATCGGCAATAGCGGAAGCGGCAAATCGACCTTCCTGAACATACTGGGGGGGCTCGACCGCCCTTCCGCCGGCCAAGTGCGGGTCGGACCGTGGGATTTGCTCAAAATCACCGACGACCAGCTTGTTGAATATAAACGAAATACGGTAGGATTTATCTGGCAAAATAACGCCCGAAACTTGCTTCCGTATTTGACGGCGATCGAGAACGTAGAGATGCCGATGATGCTGAACGGCAAAGTCGACCGCGCCTATGCCGAACAGTTGCTGGAATGGGTCGGGCTCAAGGAGCGTATGCACAATAAGCTGCATCAACTGTCCGGCGGGGAGCAGCAGCGGGTCGCGATCGCGATCTCGCTCTCGAACCGCCCGAAATTGCTGCTTGCCGACGAGCCTACCGGCTCGGTCGATACGCAAACTTCGGATATGATCATGAACATTTTCCGCAAAATGAATCAAGAACTGGGCGTTACGATCGTCATCGTTACGCATGACCTGTCTCTTGCCGGCAAGGTGGATCGGGTCGTGGCGATACGAGACGGCTTAACAAGCACCGAATTCATTAAGCGGAATCCGAATTTGGATGCGGCCGGGGGCGAGCAGGGGCATAACAGCGCCCTGCAACAAGTGCACGAAGCGTACGTCGTCGTGGATCGCGTCGGGCGGCTGCAAGTGCCGAGAGAATATTTGGAAGCCTTGGAGATTAACGATAAGGCGTCTATGGAATTTGACGGTGATACGATTATCATTCGAGCACCTAAATCATTGGAGGGGTAACGTAAATGACTAACAGGAAATTATTCGTTCGCAAACTAATCACGGTATGCTTCACACTAACGCTGCTTGTGCCGCTGCTCGCGGCATGTACCGGTTCGAAAGGCGGCGACGACAATAATAAGGAACGCGTCCTTCGAATCGGCACGGTATGGAATTACGGCGGAGACGATTCTTATCTACGCCAGCAATATACGGATATATTCGAATATGCGAATCCGAATATTAAAATCGAGTTCGTAGGAGCGATTGACAACAGCGATTATATGTATACCGATCCGAACAATCCGCCGGAACGGCCTGACGAGTTGGAAAGTATGAAAAAATTGCTGACAGGCGCCAATCCGGTAGACGTCGTGATGCTGGACTCGGGAATGTACAAAAAACTCGTTAACGAAAATATGCTGCAACAGCTTGATCCGTTGATTCAGAAGGACAAATACGATATTACGGATTTCGTGCCGACCGTGATCGACGGCATTAAAGATTTGGGCGACAGCAACTTGTACGGTTTGGCTCCGACATTCGGCGCCTCCGCACTATTTTACAATAAGCAAATGTTCTTGGACGCGGGCATTCCGGCTCCGCAAGACAATATGACATGGGACGATATTTTCGATCTCGCTCGCCGCATTAGTACGGGAGAAGGAGAAAACCGCCAATTCGGCATTCAATTGAACCGGTGGGGCGGCGATCCGTGGTGGGATTTGAACACCTATATGTCCGCGCTGCAACTGCGCACGTTTGACGACAAAGCGGAAAAAATGACGGTCGATACGCCGGGGTGGGAGAAAGCGTGGAGTACGATCGCCAAATTAAGCAAGGATAAAATCATGCCGAACGGAAGGGAAAATTTCGCCCCGCGGAAAGAAGGAGTTTGGAATCGGTATGACGGAGATAATTTCTTGTCGAGCCGAGTGGCCATGACGATTGCCGATTATGGATATATTACAGAATTAATCGACGCCAATAAAAATGTAGAGAAAATTGATGGCATGAAAAAAGTGGATTGGGATGTCGTGACGATGCCTACCCATCCGGAAGCGCCGGGAATCGGCGGCAATATTTATTTAAGCAACATTATGGCGATCAATGCGAAAGCGCAAAATCCGGACGACGCTTGGGCGTTTGTGAAATTTCTGAACAGTCCGGAATGGGCAAAACTGAAATCGCGCAGCAGCTATGAACTTGTATCGCGCAAATCGTTCATTCAGCCGCGCGAAGGATTGAGCTATAACACGGCTGCTTTCTATACGTTAAAACCGCTGCCTCCGGTAGACGATGATAATGAGTTGTACCGGAAATATGAGAACTTGTGGCAAGTGACGCAAAAAGGGCAAGAGTATTTCCAACAAGTGATTGAAGATAAGAAAACGTCTGCCGAAGCATTGAAAGAGTGGCAGGCGAAAGGCGACGCCATGCTGCAGGAATTGAAGAAAGATCCGAAGAAACAGTTCGATATGGGCGGCGGTATGGAAACGTTCGGTACGGTTTACTCTGACTAATGGATCAACTTGGAGGGATGCAGCATGAAACGGAGAGTGCATAGCCAAGAAATCAAGGATGCCGCCCTGGCCAAATTGGCGGAACGCGGCGTGACGATTCGCGATATTGCCCAAATTGTATACGAGATGCAATCTCCGTACAACGAAGATTTGCAATTGAACGAATGCGAAGAGAGCGTCCGGTCGGTACTGCTCAAGAGAGAATTGCTGCATGCGCTGCTCGTTGGAATCGAACTCGATGTGCTGGCGGAAAAGGGTCTGCTGTCCGAACCGCTGCAGTCGATCGTCGCCTCGGATGAAAGCTTGTTCGGCTGCGACGAAACGTTGGCGCTCGGCTCGGTGCTGGGGTATGGCAGTATCGGCGTTACGACGTTCGGTTATTTGGATAAAAATAAAATCGGCATTATTAAAAAACTGGATACGAAGTCCGGCAAGCAAGTTCATACGTTTCTGGACGATCTCGTCGCCAGCATCGCCGCTTCCGCCTCAAGCCGGCTCGCCCATCATTACCGGGACGCCGAGGAACGAGCGAACGATCGGCAGGAAGATGCGGATGAACATGCCAGTTAGATAAGTTTATGATGTGCGATTCGGCCCCGATTCCTTCATGGAACGGGGCTTTTTTACGCGTAATGCCGGGATCCGAGTTAGAGCGGATGGATGCGGCGCTTTGACAGCCGATGACAAGCTGTAAGCGCAGCCGCGAAATTTTCTCATAAATTTTGGGTATTCTATTCGTAGTCAAGTTCCATGGAGGTGGCAATATGATGAAATGGGTATATTGGGGAAGGCTCTATAATACGAAATTTCAAGCCGGATGCATCGTGAAACGGATCGAACACGACTCATGGCTTTATGGTTACGACTGTCCCCGGGAAATTGAAATCTTTCGCTCGCGCACGGGCCGATATGGCGTTCGATTTATGCCTTAACCCGGCATGTTGGATATGTAAATAATTGCCATCCCTTTTTCCATGGTTTCCTACTTGACTTTACAAGCCGAAATAGTGTATATTTATTTTTGTCGCTGTTCGATTTAGTTTAGGCAGTGTGCATCGATGTCGCGGGGTGGAGCAGCTCGGTAGCTCGTCGGGCTCATAACCCGAAGGTCGCAGGTTCAAATCCTGCCCCCGCAACCAAATTACTAAGAATAGGATCTTGAGATATAAGGGCCCTTAGCTCAGTTGGTTAGAGCGGTCGGCTCATAACCGATTGGTCGGGGGTTCGAGTCCCTCAGGGCCCACCATTGTCATCCTTGATCTATCATTGGCAGCAATTTGGTTGATAGATAAGCGCAATAATACATAGAGATCGTCACAATTCTCAAAAAAATGATTGACATCACAACATAATCTTGGTATTATAATTAAGCGTCTTATCGCTATGATCTGTTAGCTCAGCTGGGAGAGCACCATCTTGACAGGGTGGGGGTCAGTGGTTCGAGCCCACTACAGATCACCATACTTAAAAGCCGAAACCCCTTGATACACAAGGGGTTTTTTGTTTGCGAAAATTTATTGCGTTACAGAGGCTCTTTAAAAATCAAAGCTAAGATTGTACAGATGAATCAATCATGTGAACACATACCGGAATTCAATCGTTATAGGGGCGATGATCTTAAAATTGATTATTAGTTTTCCATATTTTATTTTTAACAATCATATGGTATATTAGTTATAAGAACTGCCTACAATGTAAAAGGAGTCGGTTGCAGCCGACTCCTAGCACAATAGCCGCTTTTAAGGGCGGAGGGCTTACTTTAAGTTAGGCGAAATAGACCGCATACCTTTGTCGAGGGCGGTCTATTTTCGTTTAGCGAGATATATCAGCAGCGTAATAACTAGGGTTATTAACGCAAGTATCCAAAGTCCGAATTGGAGCATTACGGATAGTGCTTCATATACGCTCATTGGCATCACCTCCCTTCCGGGAGATTAGCCGACCGCCCTTGTAAGCCATTCTATTGTACTAGCCAAATTATAGCATAATGTTTGTTAGCTAAAATTTGATCATGGTCTCCAAGAAAGTAGAAACATGATTTGGGGACGAATTGGGGACATTTTTCTATCTTCTCTAACGGGCAGATACTGTTATGTAACTATAGTCTGTTACATTTTATTTGCGATAGGGAACCATCCTGGAGTATTGATGATTTTCAGCCATAACGAATCAGCAATCCCCAATTTTTCTTGATCATTTAAAGTTAACTCCGTACGAATTTCGTTTTCCTTACCCAAAGTTACTTTTTCAACCCAATCTGGATCGATAATCAGTTCTCGTCCAAGAGCAATCAATGGAACTCCCGATTGTAACGCTTTAAGCGCCTCGTCGGGCGTACGGATCGATCCTACGCCGATAATGGGAACTCTTTGTTTGACGAGCTCGTAAATAATCTCCATTCTGGAACGATTGTCCTCTACTCCACGTCTAGGCTTAGACCAAAAATCCATTAAAGAGACATGCAAATAATCCAAATCTTTATATGCGAGGGCATCCACCAATTTAAGTGTATCGGCCATTGTAATACCGGGCGTCGATTCTTCTTCCGGCGATAACCGATATCCCACAAGAAACGGCTGTTTGGCATGCTCAGCCGCCACTTTTATCACTGCATCTACAACAGCGAGTGGAAATGCCATACGTTTGTCTATATTTCCTCCCCATCGATCATCGCGTCGGTTTGTGTATGGGGAGAAGAATTGTTGAATGAGAAACCGGTTTGCCCCATGAATCTCTACCCCGTCGAAACCAGCCTCGATTGCCCTACGAGTGCTATCGCCAAATGCGCGAATAATCTCCACAATTTCTTTCTCTTGGAGTGCTCGAGGGATCACGCTCAAGCCTTCTTTAGCAACCGCACTCGCACTTACAATCTCGCTGAATGGTACCAATTCCGGCGAACTTTCGCGACCGCCATGAAAAATTTGCAGAATGGCTTTTGCCCCACGTTTCTTAATGGCTGTTGCCAGGCGTTGCAAACTCGGGATCATATCATCGCGATCAGCCGCTAATTCGCCGCCAAACACCTTGGCGTTTGGTGTGATGATTGTGCTCCCAGTGACAACGATTCCCACTCCGTGCGAACGACTTTCGTAATATGCGATTAACTCATCAGATACTGTACCGTCTTGCTTAGAATAAGATATCGTCATTGGTGCATGAACGATACGGTTCTTTGCTTGGATACCATTCTTAAAACGAAACGACTCCATTAAAGGTTGATATTTACGGTTCATTGATGTCCACTCCTACTTTTTAATAATTGCAGTTCAGATCCGATCCCCGCCCTAGGCGTCGGTTAACTGTGTGAAATATCGAGTTGGCTCGAGTCCAATATACATTTTCCTCCTTCCTATGGTCAGGACAATTCTCCCTGTTAGAGCTAATCATAGAAGTTGGAGTCGAATCCAAGTCAAGGTGCGAAAACAAAGGAGGTGCCCAGGGAAAAGAGATAGGAGAATCAATTTGACTTGGAGTCGGGTCCAAGATGTATAATGGTCAAAATGCAATTTAGGGAGGGAACGCAATGGAAGAACTAACGTTTACGATCAAGCAAACCGCCGAGCAAACCGGAATTTCCGAGGATACGATTCGATATTACGAAAAGATCATGCTGCTGCCTCGGGCGGATCGGAAGGAAAACGGGCATCGCGTCTATCGAAAAGAGGACATCTATATGATCAAACTGATATCCTGCCTAAAAAAAACGGGTATGCCGCTCGAGGCTATGCGACCATTTTTGGCGGCTTCAGCCAACACTGATTCCGCGGAATATACGGAGTTGGTGGATCAATTAAGAAGCCATCGTGATAATATTGTGAACCAAATCTCCTCACTTCAACGGATCGTTGATTTTATTGATATCAAGTTGAAAGAAGGGAGACCTCGCCAGGAATGCTCGGATAAAAGTCAAGACGACGTTTTAGAAGAAGAGAAGGAGAAAGCAAAAACAAAGCCCATTTCCGTCGTGGAAATGAGTTATTTTTCGGCATCTGCGAAAACGAACAAGTTACAAAATTCGATTAGATAGAAGGCGAGGGAGAGGCGTTATTTGAGCTCGCTAGCATCATGGACCTGTACACGAAACAAATCGTGGGTTGGAAGTTGCGATCGCATGACGACTGATCTTGTACTGGAAGCATTGCAACAGGCAGTCACCGCAAAAAAGCCGAAGAAGGGTTACATTCATCACTCCGAACGAGGTTCTGAGTATGCCTCTAAAGCAGGAATTCATTTATCCCAGACCAAAAATTTAAAACCAAGGAAGAAGCGCAGCAGAAGTTATACCGCGATCGCGAGTTTTTACGATCCAACAGCACCATAGGCTACATGTCGCCGATACGCTTTGAGCAACTGTACTACGAACGCGTTGCTTAACTTAGAGGTGTCCACTTTCCTGACAGAGGAGCATCTTTTGGCTCGCAAACGAAACTAACGATCCTTATTGGGCTCCAATTGAAGATGTTGTCATCCTAACGAAAGTACGCATCGCTATTCATTGGAAATGGGCGATTGTATCGCCTATTTCCCCTCATTAGCGTGTTTGAGTTTCGTTAGACATTGCAACATGATGATTTACAGGCTATTAGCGTGTATCCGTTTCGTTAGCCCGCTCGGGCGAATCGTCAGCCGCCAGCGGTATGATGAAGTGGACTCTGATCGCAGGCTTTACCTTTTTTACCCCACGGGAATCGCTTGCCAGCACGCTATACAGCTTCCATAATCTCTGCGGCAAACGATCGTTCAGAACTGCATGCAGCAATCCAATCCCGCTCCGTATGTAATAATCCCTGCATCTGAACGAGGGGGATTTTCACAGAAGAGGGCCGGCAAAACGCTTCCTCGGGCTTGAAGAGCAGCAATACGCTCGATGCAACGCTAATGCAATTATCCATTAATTTTTCGATAAAACCCGATTTTTGAGCATAGTAACTGCAATTATCCAGCTAATCGAGCCGCTTTAATCCGAATTTATGGTTTTTGGGCGGAAATAACTGGAAAATTGCAGTTGCTCGAGCGAAATTCGCCTAAATCGACTTTTGTAAATGGATTTTTGTAGTTACATTGCGGGGGAGCGAGCAAGTAGCTTCCAAGGGGTCATAAGGTGATGTCCGTTATCTTCGCAAGAACAACGCCTTGCAACATATAATAACGCCCTCGCGCCCGTTAACGCCTATGCGAACCGGCTTGACGTTCAAGAAAATGACTTCGCACAAACATCATGGGGCGCAAGGGCGAATCAGTACAACGAAAACGGCAGGCACTACAAACGGCCGCTCACGGGAATCGATCGATTACGCAGCTCACTGCACGCGCCAGCGTTACAGACTCGTACAGTCCCGCCGTTCCAGACTCATACACGCGTCAGGCAGGCCGAGCCAGCGCCTTCCCAAACACTTCATTCGTCGATGCCGAGATGAATCATCTCTTCGTACCGGATTTGCCCGGTAAGGGGCAAGCCGTGGTCTTTCTGGTAACGCATGACGGCCACTTCCGTCAACCGGTCGAACCGGCCGTTGCAGATGCCTTGGTAGTACCCTGCCGCTTGCAGCCGGTTCTGGACCATTTGGACGAGCGCGCCCCGGGAACCGTTGACCAGGATGCGGTAGGTAACGTCCGGAGACCCTGTAATGGGACCGTCGATCGTAACTTTCGTTCCGATGCGAACATGCTCGTACAGTTCCTCTACTTGATGATCGTACATCCGGATACAGCCTTCGCTGACGAACCCGCCGATGGAATACGGCTTATTCGTACCGTGGATGCCGAACGTTCCCCACGGAACGCTCAGCTCCATCCAGCGCGATCCGAAGCCGTCGTACCAATTTTTCCGTTTGTCGACGATGTTGAATATACCCATGGGAGAAGGCGTATCCTTCGTGCCGACACCGATATTGTACGTTTTGACGACTTTCCCGTCCTCCAGAAGCTGCAATTTCCGTTTCCACAAATTGATATGAATTTCCGTATCCGCATGCGTAACGCTGGGGAATGTCGCCAGCAACATTGATGCGAGAGCGATATTGAGCAGCCATTTCATTCGATTCACCTTATCTTTTTGTTTTCTAATTACGATTTCCAAAACGTTGAAATTCATGTAAATGCTCTTCGATTTGAATAAATCTCCGGCCGTAAAGGGAAATTATTACAGGAGAGAGGCCGTTTCGAACGGGCCGGCCAATAAACTATACGGAGGAGATTATAATGCGGATCACAAAAGTTGCGGCTGCACTTATGCTGGCCGTCACGATAGGGATGCATGGGGGTGCGAATTTACACGCAATGGGAGTAGAATCGCAGCGAATCAACGGCATGTCGCGGGAAGATTATCCCGAAGGCGCCAAATCGGTGAAGAAAGCGGTGAAGGAATTCGAGAAACTGCATAACATTAAAATTATGCTGCCGGTAAAATTGCCGTTTGACGATACGCGAAGCTTCGGCTTTATCGCCAACGATAAATTGGAATTGGAATTCTCGAACGAACGGATCCGGAAAGTTTGCAAAATCTATATATGGACGATCGATAATAAGCCGGACCAAGCGATGCCGTACAAAACGATTTCGTTAAAAGACGGGACGCAAGCGAAGTTGAACGAGAACGAACAATTTTGTTTCCTCAGCTTCGAGAAAAACAATTTGTACTATAATATCGGGATCAACAAGCAAAATCAAACGACTGACGATTTGATCGCCGTTGCGGAATCCCTTATCAAGTAAGGGTTGTTCGCCCAAACACATTGTATTTGACAAACATACAATACCTTGGATTACAAATCAGTTATGAAAGGAGCATAAAAATGGGAGCAGTCGGAGAAGTAGGCGGCTACTACGGTGGCGTGTTTACTAGCGTGGGTGTCATTTTAGTCCTTTTCATACTTCTGGTTATCGTGTCGCGTTCGATTTGCGGATATTAAAAAAATGGCACATAGCATTTCGTTCCGGAACATGCAATAAGGTGCTCCTTGAGAGCACCTTACCTCATGAAAAGGCATGATCAGCCGCGCGAACCGAGAATCGATTTCACGACAAATTGGCATTCCGACTTCGGAAACTGGCGTCCGTCTGTCATCGTAACCGTATCCTCGGAATGTTCGGCTATAATTCCTTCCAGAACAAGCATCCGGTTGTCCTTCCATACGGAAACGGCGGAACGGAACAGGATCGCATTATCGAACTGAACGGAGTTTCGCATGACGAATCGAATGTTTCCTGCATGATAGGAGGGGGCGGGAGACTCGGCAATACGGTCAACTGCTTCCAGCAATTCGATTTTGGCGATATCTTGAAACTGCAGAACGATGCCTTCCGGCTCCAGGCGGACGTACTGCCCATTCTCGTCCCATTCGTCAATGGTGCCGCTCACTTTATATTGCATATGATCGCCGTAAAAGATTTGAACTCTTTTGCCTATCAGATCGTTCAATGTTCAGGTCCCCCTTGCAGCTTGCAATTTTGCCGAATCGGCAATATTCGTTTTCATTAGATCGTATGACTTTCACTTTTGTCTTTATCTTAACAAAAATATAGATATTTTCAACATTTGGATGCATTGCGGACCTTGCCGGTACATAAGTTGAAGTAATAGATTGTGCGGGAGGGATGCGGGCGTGGAGCAATTCGGTTTATTTATCGGATGGATGATCGGGCTGTTCGGACTTGTTATTCTCGTTGCGTGGCTGACGGCGATATTCATCGAGCGGGACAGCATGTCCTATGACGAGCAGTTCGTATGGCTCAGGAAGGTGGACTCCGATCAATAAACGAGCGGAGTGGAAATCTTTCATTCGCGGTTAAAAAGAAACGCTTTTGTCAATACTATACTTATATCATTATGGCGACAAAAGTGGAGTGAGATCATGAAAATACTGAAATGCATACTGATTGCGGCGGTTGCGGCTGGGCTTACAGCTTGTTCGCCAGCGGAACAAAACGAGGGACCGGAGGCGGGGATGAAGCCGATTATGGTGCGGAACGGCCCTCCGAGCGTAGTGAGAGACGTCTACGAAAAAGGAATGGCACCGGTGTACGATTAATATGAAGTTGAAAAAGCCTGCGACCTGACGCAGGCTTTTGTCGTTTTCACATGCCGAACTATACATGCAAATAAATGTTTTGTATAATTACTGCGTCCATATATTGTCCAGTAGAGGTGAAAGCGATGGCTGTCGAAATGATTCATGTTACAACGGAACAACAATTGAAACAATGCCTTGAAATAAGAAATGAAGTGTTTGTGCGGGAGCAACGAGTGGATGAATCGTTGGAATACGACGATTACGACCGCCTCGACGCGCAATCTTATCATATGCTTGTGTTGGATGAGGAGAGGGCGGCTGCGACCGGAAGGTTGATCCTATACGGCGACAATGCAGCGAAGATGCAGCGCATTGCCGTACGCAAGACGCATCGGGGCACCGGTCTGGGACGCGTCTTGTTGCTCGCGCTGGAGCAGCTTGCCCGGGATTTGGGATTGAAGGAATCGATTTTGGACGCGCAATGCCAAGCGGAGCAATTTTATGCGAAATTAGGATACGCCGTCGTTTCCGAAGAACCGTTCTATGATGCGGGAATCCTTCATGTCCGTATGAAAAAGCAATTGTAGGCGCATGCTAACATCAAGAAAGCGGAAGGAGGCGTTTCAATTGGCAGAAGCGGATCAAAGGGAAACATTCGTAGCGGTGCAAAAAAACGGAGACGGCGACCTTACTCGTTTTAAAACTTCGTCCGGCCGCGTGCTGGAGTACGAGCAAGCTCTTCAGGAAGTACAGAACGGGCGGATCGCCGGGGCGAACGCTTTTAAAGGGCGTGACGGCGAGACTTACATTCGCGGAGATGCGGATGGGGATCCGTCCAATAATTTGGACAATTTGCCCAGCTTCGAATAAAAAAAGGTTGTAAAGTCCGCAATCGGCGCTCGGCCGGTGCGGGCTTTTCTTTTTAGGCGGATGCGGAAGTCGGGGCGGCGCCTTTTTTCATATGTTGTTAGAAGACTGAAAGAAATGAACTTCTAATGAATGAAAAGAGGTGTGGCCATGGCAAAAACGCTGAAAAAGAAAAAATTAACGTCTTCGGACCGGAACGTATATACGATGAAAATCGTAACCTCCGAGACTTGCCACGTATGCAAGCAGCAATGCGCAAGAGGATTGCGTTATTTGGAGAGAATGTCGCAGCCTGGTGCCGTAGGCAACGGGGTGCCGTGCATATTGACGCGCGTGAAAGTCAGCAAATAACGGCCGCGGGAAATGGGAGCGGCGCCTGTTTTCATTTCCCGGGTATTCGCATAATTCAACAACATAAGCCGACAATTGGCGACGATCCTTTACGTTTGGGACAAGGGATTTGTCTAATAAAAAATACCGCTTTCGACCGCAACTCTTCGAGCATCCCGGAGTATAAAGTAATAACAGTAATCGCAATGGAGGGTATGCACGCATGAAAGCAAGAAGAGTGATTTTGTTAGCGCTAGCGTTTTCCTTAATGGGCGGCTCCTTAATGTTTGCCGATTCCGTCTCGCAAAAAGTTCGCCTCCTCGTAAACGGACAAGAGTCGAGCGAAGGAGGAATTCTGGTGAACGGAAAGGCGTATATCCCCGTCAAACAAATTTCCGATTCGCTGCAAGCGATGGTAGATTGGGACGAGAACGCCAAGAAAGTAACCGTATATAAACCGAATGTACATATGTTGACTTTCTCCGGCAAAGATATATTCGGCATTGTGAAGAAAGGCGAGAAGAAAAAATTTAACGTATTGGTATCGGGCGACAATATGGTTGCCGACGTCGACTCTTTCCGCGTGTCGATTACCGATCCGGCCGGCAAATCGACGACGATTCAAGAACTAAACGTGAAGGAGAAGACGGAATATTTTACGTTCCAAACGGAGGAACTGGTATACGACTTTGCGGCAACCGGCAAATATACGGTCGGCTTCTATATTAAACAATCGAAAACGAGCGATTACGTGCTCGTATCCGAAAAAGTAATTAACGTCATCTCGTAAAATGACGATTCGTCGCTGCGGTTTGACCTCCCAATTGGAACATGGTACGATACGGAAGGAACGTTAAAATTACTGAAATGAGGTATACCGATGAGCGATCATAAACATGACGACTGCGGATGCGGCCATGATCACAGCCATGACCACGATCACGAACACGAAGATTTCGTGCTGACTTTGACGGATGAAGACGGGAAAGAAGTGGAAATGGCGCTTGTAGAAACATTCAATTGCGACGACAACGTCTACGCCCTTTTGTTGGAACGCAACAACCCCGAAGCGGACGGCGTCATCTTGCGCATTGAAGAAGAGGACGAGGAAATGGTCCTGTACAATATCGAAGACGAAGCCGAGTGGGAACGTGTGCAACAGGCTTACGAAGAACTCGTTGCGGCGCATGAACATAATTGAAGAACCAAGCGAAAGCCCTAATTCCGGAAGATCGGAGTCAGGGCTTTCTTTTGCTAGAAAATGCCGATTATTTGCGCGGATTGTAGTAGATCGTTCGTCCGTTGAACATCTTCAATTCCGCTTTATGCTTGCGGGCCAAATATTTGCACAATTCGTTTCCTTTTGCTTTGTCCCCGTGCGTAGCGTCGTCCGGCAAGACAACCTGCACAAAATTGCGGGACTTGTCTGCTTCTACTTTCGTTCCTACGCCGAATACGATGTATTTATATAACGGATTTTTGCCTTTTAAATAAAACCAACGTTCTTCTTCGCCGGGTTTGGTCTCGATCGTATACGGAAATGCGGCTTCTGCATAATCCCAATCCAATTGCTTGCCGGTTAACGCGGTTTGCTCTTTGTAATGCAGCAACGCCTCTTTCAGTTCGCTTAGCGTCATCCCCGAGACGGCGGACCCTTCCGCGAATGTTATGTAAGCGCTTTGACTCATTGGCACACCACCTTCGTATATGTCTTCCAAGCGTTATATCGCTTCCATTCCATATTATACAATGTAAGAGAATGCAAAACCATACGCTTTTTCGAAAAAGTTTTTTTATTGCCGACGGCATAAAATGGCATTTTTTTGTTGCTTGAACAAACATTTCCGTGTTATAGTAGTTAAAATATTCAGAAAATTTGAGTGGATCGACATTTGAAAGGAGGAATGTAACGTGTTTGAACATCTGTATGATGAAACAGAGCAAGCGAATGTAAGTTTTGTAGGTTGTATTTCCGAGAGAGCGAGATATGATTTTTCCATTATTTTCACGAACCATTTTTTCGGCAAGCCTTTGGTCGTTTGCATGCAGACAGGGAGATCCGCCGTCATAAGTGCCGACGATCTGGATCATGTCGACTATTTGCAGAAAATGTTTCATATTACGGATGACAAGGTCGGCGAAGATTTATCGGTATTTCTGAAAACGCGGATACCCGTCATGGGATATCACGATCAATATTGAAATCGCATTCATCATCTGATAAGAAGCCCGGAACGATTGACGTTCCGGGCTTCTTGCCGGCGGAGAAGCGGAACTAGAATATCGCTTCCGTCTCCACGATCACTTTAATGTGCTGGATCGAGCGGTCCTCGGGACCTTTTACGGGCAAACCGACTTCGACATGCTCCATAATATAGTCGATATTTTCCTGCGAAATGACTTCCCCCGGCAGCAGAATCGGGATGCCCGGCGGATAGACGTAAATGAACTCGGCGATTATTCTGCCGGCCGATTCACGGAAAGGAATCACTTCGGTATCGCCGTAGAAAGCATCGCGCGGTATTAACGAGAGCTGCGGTATTTCCGGTATTTTCACGATCAGTTCCTTCGCTTCGTTAACGTTATAATATTGCTCGGATAAACGGCGCAAGGCGGCGAGAAGGATATCGACCGTATCCTGGGTATCGCCCGGCGTAACGAGGCAAAGGATGTTATACATATCGCTTAATTCGACTTCGATGTTGTAATGTTCGCGAAGCCAATTTTCCGTTTCGTAGCCGGTGATGCCGAGATGGCGAACGTGAACGGTTACTTTGGTCGGATCGTAATCGAACGTCGCCTCGTCACCGAGAATATCGTCTCCGAAGCAATACAGGCCCGGAATTTCGTTGATTGCGTCCCGCGCATAGTTTGCCAATCGGATCGCTTCCTCGGCGATTTTATGCCCGTTTAACGCCAAATTCCGGCGCGATGTGTCCAGCGAAGCGAGCAAAATATAAGATGTCGATGTCGTCGTCAGCATGCTGATGATCGTTTGAACCCGCTGCGGGTTGACGTATCCGTTCTTGACATTAAGGTTCAAAATCGAGCTCTGGGTCATCGACCCTCCCAGTTTATGAACGCTGGTCGCGGCCATATCCGCCCCCGCCTCCATCGCGGACATCGGCAATTGGTCGTGAAAATGGATCAGAACGCCGTGAGCTTCGTCGACAAGTACCGGAACGCGGAAGGAGTGGGCCAGTTCGACGATTTCCCGCAAATCGGCGCATATGCCGTAATAGGTCGGGTTAATGACGAGCACAGCTTTGGCGTCGGGATGTTTCGTAAGCGCCCGTTTTACCGAACGGGTCGTTATGCCGTGATCGATTCCCAAGTTGGCGTCGCGCGCCGGGGAAATAAAGACGGGCTTGGCTCCCGCGAAAATAATGGCCGACATGATCGATTTATGCACATTGCGCGGCACGATAATTTTATCGCCGGGCGAGCAGATCGACATGACCATCGTCATAATCGCGCCGCTCGTTCCTTGTACGGAAAAAAACGTATAATCGGCTCCGAAAGCGTCCGCCGCCAGGCGCTGCGCTTCTTCAATCACTCCGGTAGGCTGGTGCAAATCGTCGAGCGGGGCGATGTTGATCAAATCTATGGAAAGGGCGTTATCTCCAATAAATTGGCGAAATTCTTGGTCCGTTCCAACCCCTTTTTTATGTCCGGGAATGTGAAATTGTACGGGATTGCTTTCCGCATGCTTTTTCAATGCGGTGAATAACGGCGTGCGTTGATGATCCATTTCACTGTCACAACCTTTCATGTGCATAAACATATAAACAAAGTTGAGTATAACAAAATCACGACGGATTGCAAGAACCGTTTTGCACCGTATGCCGAGGGCCGCTTGGCATGCGAATATCGGCTTGAAATGCAAGTTTTGACATCGTATAGGTCAGACTATAGGATAGCTTATCCCCATACAAACTATCCGGAAAGTCGTGATCGAATGAAAACCGCAACAATGTTAAGGCATAACCGACACCTGTTCTCTCCGTTCGTTATTGAACTGTTAATCATTATGTTTTTGGTCGAATTTGTGAAAGGAGCGCTCCTTGTCGCCATATTGCCGGTCTATATGGGAACGGTGCTGGGATTATCGGCCTTTTCCATCGGATGGGCTTTCGCGCTGCAATATATCGGAGACAATGCGTTTCGCAGCCCGATCGGCTGGGTGGTAGAAAGAATCGGCTACCGGGCCAGTATGATCGCGGGTTTGGCGCTGACTTTGCTAGCCGTAGCGATAATCGCTTATACGTCTTCCGTAGGGTGGATCGTAGTCGCCTGCGCGCTGCTGGGTGTCGGAACGGCGCCGCTATGGCCGTGCGTCGTGACAGGAGCTACCCAGATGGCGGGGGAGAAGAAGCAGGGAACCGTGCTAAGCATCGTCAATGCGGCGTGGTTATCGGGAACGGGAGCCGGCCCGGTCATTATTAATTTTGTGATGAAAGATTCGTTTGCGCCGGCATTTCGCGTCCTTTTTGTTTGCATGACCGCGATTATTGTGATCGCGCTGTTTCTGCCGGGTCAACGTCAAACCGAGGCGATGCATGATCGGCAAAAGGACGGCGGCAGCGCGGATGCTCGATTGGCGCCGCGCGGTCTTTGGCGCAACATTGTCGGGTCGTACCGCCAAATCGGCAGAACGCTGCATGTAAGCAGATGGTTCTATCCCGCTTTGTTTTTGCAAACTTTCGCCGTCGGGTTATTATCGCCGGTCATTACGCTCTATGCGCGCACGGTGCTGCATTTGTCGCCTTCGCAGTTCAGCATGCTCCTCGTTGCGGGAGGCGGCATTACGCTTCTCGGCCTCATTCCGGCAGGGAAATTGGTGGACAAGTTCGGATCGGCCTGGTTTTTGCATATCGGCTTTGCGCTGTCGACCGCTGCGATCGTCACGCTTACGTGGACGCGTTCTCTCCCTGCCGTTTATTCGGTTGTCGGCATGATCGGACTTAGCTATGCGCTTATTTTGCCGGCCTGGAACGCTTGGGTCGGTTCGATCGTACCGAAGGAGGAACGGGGGGCGACTTGGGGGTTTTTTCTGACGATTAACGGTTCGGGAATGGTCCTCGGCCCGATTATTTCGGGCAAACTATGGGATTTATTCGGCCCGCAAGCGCCGTTTTGGGTAAGCGCGGCAACGCAGGCCGTTTTATTTGTTCTTCATTTGTTCATTACCGCAAAGGAGCGAATTGTGGTAAGATAACGATGGATTGTGATCTACGTCACGAATGGAGGAATCATAATGAAGAAAGAAATGACGATTGTCATGCTTATCCTTATGATGGTCTTTATCGGCTTCGGCATCGTCATTCCCGTACTTCCCGTCATGATTACGGATACGGGGGCGAATGAATTTCATTTAGGCTTGATGCTGTCGATCTATTCGGCGGTTTCGTTTATATTATCGCCGTTCTGGGGCGGATTGTCGGACCGGATCGGCAGAAGGCCGCTGATCGTCATCGGGACGCTCGGCTTCAGCGCAAGTTACTTGCTGTTCGGTTTGGCGGGGGGCAGCCTATGGATCATGTACGCTTCCCGCGTGCTGGGCGGCATTTTTTCCGGGGCGGTTACGTCCGTCATTGTCGCCTATGTAGCGGATATTACGACGGCGGAGCAGCGAACGAAAGGGATGGCCCTCGTCGGCGTATCGATCGGAATGGGCTTTACGTTCGGTCCGGCTTTCGGCGGATTGCTCAGTAAATTAGGAATGAACGCGCCGTTTTTTGCCGCTTCGATTTTGACGTTTTTGACTTTTGTACTAGGGTTTGCTTTCGTGAAAGAATCGTTGCCCGCGGAAAAACGCAGAACGAAATCGGACAAGTCCCCTTCGCGGTGGACGGCCTTTACCGGACGCATGAAATATTTGTACGTGCTTGCGTTTTTCGTAACGTTCACGCTGGCGGGATTGGAGGCGACGCTACTCTATTTTACGGCGGCCAAAATCGAAGGCATCGACGCTTTTCAAGTCGGGCTCATGTTTTTCTTCTGCGGCCTCGCGGGCGCCCTCGTGCAGGGAGGAGTCGTGCGCAAATTTATTAAGAACGGGGCGGAGAAAAGAGTCATTGTTATCGGCCTTGTCGTTTCGGCGGCCGGATTTTTCCTGCTGCTGTTCTCCTCGAATCTAGTGAACGCTACCGTATTTTTATGCGTATTCGGAGTGGGAAACGCGCTGCTGCGCCCATGCGTAACTTCGCTGATTACACAGAAAACGACCGTCGGGCAAGGCGTCGCATCCGGGCTTAGCTCGTCGATGGACAGCTTCGGACGAATTACCGGTCCGCTGCTCGCGACGTTCGTATTCAACTTTAATATTCATTTGCCGATGCTGATCGGCGGCGTGCTGTGCATTGCGGCGATCGGACTCATCATCCGGTTCGGAATGCTGGACAAAGCGCAATCGCCGGTGGAAACAGCCGTATAGCTCGATATCCGGGACGAAGATAGCCCGCGCCTTTCATTCAGGCGCGGGCTATCTTCGTGTTACTTCGCGTCGCGGGCCAGCTTGTAGAGCGGCATCAACGTTTCGAACGTTTCTTGGGCCAGACGGACAAAAGCTTGTCCATCCTGCAAGACGGGATCGTCCGCCGCGATATGGCGGCCGATCAGCAGCTCCGATTTTTTGACGTCGCGGAATCGCTCGAGCGCTTCGCGCCAACGTTTCTCGGTAAGCTCCTTGGCGGAAACGGCCTCTTTTTTCATATGATCGTAGGATACGACATAATGTTGCGGCACCGTCCGTTTGACCGTCCGGACGCGCTTCAAATAATGGTCCGCGATTATCCGTTTGCCTTGCACTTCGTAAATAAGGGCAAGCCAAAGAAAAACATGGTCGTCGAACAAGCCGACCTGAAAATGCGGATATTGCTTATAGCCGCGTTTATTATGGCAGACGGCCAGCCATGTATCCTTCGGCGGATTCACGGTGCGTCTGGCATGCTTCGCGATATGCACAAACATTTCGTTCCCGGCAAGCAGCGCGATATTGCCGCACAACGCCTCGCCGATCGTTTGAAATTTCGGCTGGATTCGCGTCCGGATCGCTTCCATTCTGGCATCCAGACCGTCAATGTGAAACGTGTCGAAATCGGATTCGGCAAAACCTTGAAATACCATGTTCGATACCTCCTGCAACGATGCTAGTTTTGGGATTGTTTCAAATAAAAGATGGCAATTTGCGTCCGGTCGCGCAATTGTAGTTTGCTCAGGATGTCGGATATATAATTTTTGACCGTACCTTCGCTCAAAAACAACGATTGCGCAATTTCTCTATTCGATTGCCCTTCGGCAATTAACGCAATAATCTGCCGCTCGGTCGGCGTGATGCCGTACGACTCCAGATTCGGTCCGGAGGCAGGGCGGCTCGGTCTTTTGCGCGCATCGCCGATTAAGCCCGCCAGCTTGCGGGCGACGTCGGGATGAATGAGCAGATCGCCTTTATGTACCGTCTGTATGCCTTCGACAATTCGTTCCGGCGCAATGTTTTTGAGCAAATATCCGCCCGCCCCGTTGCGGATCGCCTCGACAATGTAATCGTCGTCGTCAAATGTCGTTAATATGAGCACGGCGATATGCGGAGCGACGCTTTTAATGAGCCGGGTGCCTTCGACGCCGTCGCACTCCGGCATCCGAATATCCATCAGCACCACTTCGACGTCCGGGCGTTCCCGCACGAATTCGAAAGCTTCCCGCCCGTTTCCGCATACCCCTGCCACTTCGATCGCGGGATGATATTCGAAAATCATTTTTAAACTTTCGCGAATAAACGCGTCGTCGTCTACTATTAAAACGCGAATCATGCTGTTCCTCCTTCCCGGCCGTCTTGGCGGTAATGAGGGAGAACGGTTGTTACGGTAAACGAGCCGTCTCCCCCCAAATCGACGCGTCCGCCGACAAGCGATACGCGTTCCTCCATTCCCCGAATTCCGAGACCTTTGCGAACCTTCGACTCGGGATCGGGCAAGCTTCCGTTGTTGCTTACGCTCATCGCCACATGATCCGGAGTATACGCAAGGACGATATCCACTTCCGTCGCTCCGCCGTGGCGTATCGCATTCGTAATGGCTTCCTGGGCGTTCCGGTATAAAATATATTCCAGGCTGGGATAAAGCGCGTACGGCAGCCCTTCCGTTCGATAGCGCACGTCAATCCCAAGCTGGGTTCCCGCAGACTCGATCAGCTTCTCCAGCGAATAGCGCCCGCTCGCATGCGTCTCCGGCGACATATTGCGTACCGTTCGGCGCAGCGTGTCCATACTTTCCGTCATTTGATCCCGCACCTGTTCGAGCATGAGCGCAGCTTTCTCCGGTTCCGCCGCGCGAATGCTCAAAATGGCCTCGACCATCATTTTTTGCCGAATCAGGCGATGCCCCAAATCGTCGTGGATATCTTTGGAGATGCGGTTGCGTTCCACCAACTGCGCGTATTCCTCGACCTGTTTGGCATACTGCATCAACCTTTTGCGCGCATGTTGCAATTCGAGATGATTGCGGCTCAATTCGTCGTACAACGATTCGACCTCCGATTTTTGCACGGCCGCCGTTTGTATAACATACAGCAGCAAGCCGAACGAACCGAAGACGACGTTGGCAAGCAGGAAGGTCTCGGGCGATTGTATCGGCTGTCCCGCCAAGGCAGCGTTCATGGCCGCGGCAGGCAGCAAGGCGGCGAGCCAAGGCGGCATTGGAAACGTCAAGCCGGCCGGCCGCCGTTCGAAGATCGAGATAAGCGCGGACAAATGGCATAAGAAAAGAATGCCGCCGAATGAATAGCTCAAATAGCCGACAAAGGCGACTTCCCCGCAGAACAACACGGCGGGAAGAAAACGGGGCCATTGGATGCGAATGCGGACGATCAATAAAGCCAATAAAACGAGCAGCGTGTATACGGAATGGGATGCGATTCGATCCGAACCGAGCGAACCGATCGCCGGCACGACGATAAGCAGGTGGCGAAGCCACGGCAACACGATATTCATGAACCAATCGACCTCTGGCGCGCAAAATGTTGTTCCCATTATAACATAACCAAGCCGGCTATGACTTTCGCCATTGACGCTAAGGTGACTTTCGTCACCCGAATTGATGACCTTTCGGACGTGTCCGGCGGCTTTCCTTCGTAATACAATCAAATTAACAAAAACGAATGGATTGCGCAATGGGAGGCTTGAAGATGGGATTTGTTGTCATGCAGGACGTTTTGAAACGTTACGGAACGAAAATTACGGTGAATCATTTGAATTTGACGATTGAACAAGGGGAAATTTTCGGGCTGCTCGGGCCCAACGGGGCGGGAAAGAGCACATTGATCAAAATGATGAGCGGTCTGCTGCCGATCGACCGGGGGGAAATCCGCGTTGGCGGCGTATCCGTCGCGGAACGTCCCTTGGCAGTGAAACGGAAAATCGGACTCGTTCCGCAAGAGTTAGCCATCTATGAGATGTTGACGGCACGGGAAAACGTCCATTTTTTCGGAAAATTATACGGATTGCGCGGCAAGCAATTGATGCAGCGCGTCGACGAAGCGCTCGAGTTCGTCGGCTTGACGGATCGGCAGAACGAGAAACCGGCCGCGTTCTCCGGCGGGATGAAACGGCGCTTGAACATCGCCTGTGCGATTATGCATCGCCCGGAATTCATTATTATGGACGAACCGACCGTCGGCATCGATCCGCAATCGCGCAACCATATTTTGCAGTCGGTGCGCCAATTGAACGAGATGGGTTCGACCATTATCTATACAAGCCACTACATGGAAGAGGTGGAAGCGATCGGCACGCGGGTCGGCATTATCGATCACGGCGAGCTCATCGCATGCGGCACGAAGGATGAACTGCTGCAAGAGCTGGGCGGGGAAGAGAAGCTGTCGTTCTCCGTGCAAGAGATGAACGAAGAGGCAGCGGAGGAGCTTCGCCGCCACCCGGGATTGAAAATGATGCAAATCGAGGAGCGCTCGATCGAGATTACATTAAAAGCCGCGGACAGCGTATTGCAGGACATTATGTTTATTTTGGCGAAGCATCAAGTCCGCGTCCAATCGTTTACGCGGACGGAGCCGAATTTGGAGTCGCTGTTTTTGACGCTCACGGGCCGCACGCTGCGGGATTAGGAGGCGACGGATATGCACATTTGGACGATTATGATGAATGAATTGCGGAAGATGATGCGGATGAAAACGGTAATGATATTAATGATCGTAAGTCCCTTGCTCATTATTTTCATTCTCGGGCTTGCGCTCTCCGGCGAATTTGCGACGGAAGAGCGGCAGCCGCCACAGGCGGCGGTTGCCGTGCTCAATATGGATACGGGACCGATGAAAGACGGTTTGGACCGTTATCTGGACGCGCCGGAGACGAGGCAATACGTTCGGGTGATGGAAGTCGGTTCCGTCTCCGAATTGGAAGAAGCGCTGCGGGAGGGAGAGGCGGATTACGGCCTGGTTGTGCCGGCCGATTTCTCCGACAAGCTGTTTCGCGCGGAAACGAGCGTATGGACGCTGTATCCCGGCCGCAGCCACGATCGGAATATTTCGGCGGAAATGGTCATCAATCTGTTTCTCGAGAAGACGCAGCAATCGTTCGCGAACCATACCGTGCTCGATCGCCAGTCGGCGGCGCAGGCGGACCTCATGGCCGCGGAGGGAGCGAAGGCCGCAGGCGGCGGGAGCAGGGTGGAGATCGGCAAGCTGCATGATAAATTGCAGAACGCGTCGGCCCTCGAATATTATTCCGCTACGATGTTGATTATGTTCTTGCTGTTCTCCGGCATGTCGGCGGCAATCAGCCTATTGGACGAAAAGGAAAAAAAGACGTTGGAACGGATGTTTGCGCTGCCGATCGCCCCTTGGAAAGTCGTCCTCGGCAAATTGCTCGGAGCAGGCCTGTTCGCGGTTCTGCAGGCGGCGATCATCATCTTGTTTTCGGCTTTCGCGTACGGCGTCGATTGGAGCGGGAATTTGCCCGGAGTCGCGGCGGTCATCGTATTGACGATCGTCGCTTCGATCAGCTTGGCGGTTATTCTCGCCGCGTACGCCAAGACGAGCAAGGCGGTCGAATCGATCTACTCGCTGCTCATCGTTTTGATGACGTTCCTAAGCGGGGGCATGATCGTTTTTTTCAGCGAAGACATGGAAAAAATCGGGCAGTTCACGCTCAATCATTGGGCGAATGGAAGCATGCTGCGGTTTATGCTGGGAGGCGAGCAGGCGGTCGCATATCAATACATGAGCGTGCTTGCGTGGATTTCCGCCGCTCTGTTCGTTTTGGCGCTGTTCAGCTTCAGAAAGGTGGGTTCGATCCATGAATAGTTGGGTCATCGCAATGCATTTGATGAAACGGGTCATCGGCAACCGCAAAGGTTTTATTACCCGCATTTTGCTCCCTGTCGCCGTTATTTCCGGCATCATCGCCGTCATCGGCGGCGTAGGGCCGGGACCGGTCAAAGTCGCGTATGTGAATGAAGACCGGGGGGAACTCGGCGCGCATGTCCTCCAAGGTTTGACGAACAAGATGAGCATCAAGCTCGTCGAATCGTCCGGCACCCCGGACATGAAAGAAGCGGTCATCTCGCATCGGGTTGCCGGAGCGCTGGCGATTCCTTCCGACTTTACGGCGAATTTGCTGGCGGGGGAACCGTCCAAGGCGATGATGTATCAATTGAACGAGAGCGAGGAATCCGTCAAATTGCAGCTTTATATCGATCTGGAAATACAGCGGATCGAGCAGGCGGTTAGCGCGTCCGGGTTCGCCGCGGCGGACGGGAACGAACAGGAGCAAACGAAGCTGCTCGAAGCGCTGCTTCAGGCTCAGGAAAAGCGGATCGTCGAAACGAAGGAGGCCGATTTCGGGTTGGCTCGCAATCCGCTCGCTTCTACTGTGATCGGTATAATGGTGCTGTTTATTTTGCTCGCTTGCAACGGTTCGATCTATTCGGTGGTCGAGGATCGGGAGCAGTTGACGATGGCGCGCATGTATACGGCTCCCGTCAACGCGTTCGAAATTGCGGCGGGCAATTTTATCGGCGCGTTTCTGGTCGGTACGATCCAAATGGCCGTAACGCTGCTATTTACCCGCTATGCGATCGGTTACGATTACGGTATGCCGCTCGTTCAATTGTTCGTCATTTTGGAATGCTTCCTGCTGGCGGCGATCGGGGTGGCCAGCGCGACGGCGAGCATGGTCAAAAACCCGGCGGGACTCGGGCACATCAACACGTTGATCGTTACGCCTACCTGCATGCTCGGAGGCTGCTTCTGGCCGCTGTACATTATGCCGGATTATATGCAGAAAATCGCCAATTTCGTACCGCAAAAATGGGCGATTGACGCGGCGGGCAAGCTTGCGAACGGCGGGGGATTCGAGAGCGTGATCATCCATATCGGAATCTTGCTGTTGTTTTCGATCATATTGCTTGCTTTCGGCGCATTCGTCTTAAAACCGGGGCAATCCGCGGCACGATAAAGGAGTGAAACCTTGAAATCGCACAACGGTGCGGTTTCAAGGTTTTTTGCATCCATCTTTCGTTTGGACGCAAAAATAGTCAATAATCCAAGTTACCGAAACATAAGATGGAGTATAAGATATGAAGTAAGAAGGAATGATCACAATATTTCGTGAATTATCGTAGGTTTCCGCTCGGATTTGCAATCGGATCAATTCATGAAAGCTTGACCCATTTCGTTTAGGAGGGATTGCCGTGAATAAAAGTTATGAAGTTGAATATTGCAATTTGGAATTACGATTCGAACGTCGGCATATCCAAAATCTCATTCGCGATTTGATTCATGAAGGGTATTCCTTATACTGGAGCGAGAACGATTCTTCGTTCATCATCTCCATCCGGACCGGGCGCAAGCTCGTTAAGCTTCGGTTTCAACGGCTGCAGAACCGTTATAAAATCGTCGGCGATTATACGATCAAAGATGAGAAGCTCGGCGAATTTATCGAACGGCTCATTGGGGATACCCGCGGACATGCGGTAGTGAAGCGATTCAAAGACAGGCAAATTTTGATCGAAAATATTTTGTTCGGCGAATTGATCCGCCAGGTTGAAGTATCCGGAATGGAGCATCGGGTCATCTTCCAGAAACGTCCGCTTGTGACAAACGAAGAAGTGGCCAAGGCCTTTCAATCGAAGCGGGCGGAAGAACGGGCCAAGGAGGTCAGGGTGGAACTGGATTACGAGCTCGCTTGTCTGTACGACGCGATGCGGCGGAACGATGCCGAGGAGACGGAAAAGTGCAAGGAAAAGCTGGCCGAATTGCGGCACGAGATGCTTTTGTTGGAATTGTAGAGAACGGTTGCGAGAAATGTAAGGGAGATGAAACATGATCACACGCAGACCACGACGAAGCGCCCTGGTATAAGAAGCCGCGAAGAGCGGACGAAGCCTGGGGCGTTTTTTTGCGTTTTTAAAGGTTGTTCAAAAAGTCCCCTTTTGATCACGAAGCATTTATGAGAGTGCACTCGACATCGAATCTTGCGTTCACCCTCGAAGAGCGTATGCTTACGAAGTATGTTTCCTCCGGAAACATTTCAGGTGCTCATGTAGGTTTGCCTACACTGCGCTCCTCCTGAAAGTTTTGCGCAGCAAAACTCGCTTCGGAAGCATGGGCTTCGGGTTCTCGCAACCTTCTCGGTGCTGAAAAGTTGACTTTTTGAACTCGCATGATTAGGGTGCGATCACTTATTTTTATCGTTATTTTCGGTCTGAACGTTCACATCTTGGGCGAAAAAGAGTAAAATAGATGTATTGCGAAAAATAATCTAGATAAAGGATGGAAGAACCAAATGTCAAAACAGCAAATTGGTGTGATCGGTTTAGCGGTTATGGGCAAAAACTTGGCCTTAAATATTGAAAGCAGAGGGTTTACGGTTTCGGTATTCAACCGTTCTCCCGAGAAAACGAAAGATCTGATTGCCGAAGCGCAAGGCAAAAACTTGGTGGGCACCTACTCCATCGAAGAATTTCTCCAATCCTTGGAAAGCCCCCGCAAAATTCTCATTATGGTTCAAGCGGGTCCGGCGACGGATGCGACGATCGAGCAGTTAATTCCTCATTTGGACGAAGGCGATATTATTATCGACGGCGGCAACGCCTACTTCCCGGATACGCAGCGCAGAAACAAGGAACTTGAAGCGAAAGGCATCCGTTTCATCGGCGCCGGCGTTTCGGGCGGCGAAGAGGGCGCGCTCAAAGGTCCTGCCATCATGCCGGGTGGGCAAGAAAGCGCGTATAAGCTTGTCGAGCCGATTTTGACGGCTATTTCCGCGAAAGTTGGCGGCGACCCTTGCTGTACATATATCGGTCCGGACGGCGCAGGCCATTACGTGAAAATGGTTCACAACGGCATCGAGTACGGGGATATGCAGTTGATTTGCGAAGCTTATCATTTGTTGAAGTCGGTATTGAATGTGGGCGCGGAAGAATTGCATCACATCTTCTCGGAATGGAACGAAGGGGAACTCGACAGCTATCTGATCGAAATTACGGCAGACATTTTCTCCAAAGTCGATCCTGAAACGGGCAAACCGATGGTTGACGTGATTCTGGATTCGGCCGGACAGAAAGGCACCGGAAAATGGACGAGCCAAAGCGCGCTCGATTTGGGCGTTCCGCTCTCCATGATCACCGAATCGGTATTCTCGCGTTTCCTGTCGGCCATGAAGGAAGAGCGGATCTATGCGAGCAAAGTACTCAGCGGGCCGAACGCTTCGGCATACAGCGGAGATAAGGCGGAGCTTGTGGAGATGGTGCGCAAAGCGCTGTTCGCAAGCAAAATCGTATCCTATGCCCAAGGTTTCGCGCAAATGCGCGCAGCTTCGGAAGAATACGACTGGAATTTGAACTATGGCGGCATCGCAATGATTTTCCGCGGCGGCTGCATCATTCGTTCGCGTTTTCTGCAAAACATTAAAGACGCGTACGACCGCGAGCCCGGCTTGAAAAACTTGCTCCTGGACCCGTATTTCAAACAAATCGTCGAAACGTATCAAGACGCGTGGAGACAAGTCGTGTCCGTCGCGGTAACGCAAGGCATTCCGGTTCCAGGCATTTCGAGCGCCTTGGCATACTACGACAGCTACCGCACGGAAAGATTGCCCGCGAACCTGCTGCAAGCGCAACGCGACTATTTCGGAGCGCATACGTTTAAACGGGTAGACAAGGAAGGCGTCTTCCACTTCAACTGGTTCTAAGATTTATGAACGTACAAGCCGTGAACGGCTTCCGCCAAGTACGATCTTAACCCATCGATTTCCTGGTCGTACACGGTGCGGCGGTGTATAAGCGATAGAGCGACCTCGGCGAAACAATGGAAATTTTTTAATAAGCGTGGCTGAGACAGATCTAGCAGGCTCGGATCTTCATCGGCCACCTTTTTTTTAATATATTCCAATATCCAGACGACGTCCTCTTTGCAGAGCGGATGATCGGGATCGAAGATCCGTTCCAATCGCCGTGTCGTGGAATTGGCGTTGAAGGCCGCTGATGGCATATTCCATTTTCACTCCTACTATTGAAAATTTTGGTATTAACATCTTTACGAAAATAACGGGTCTTTTATACATGTTTTTAAAGATTGTCTGATCTTTTGTACCTATGGTATGATATGGGAAGTTTAGCGGATGATATAGGCAAAGAAGGTGTCTTGGTGAACCCGGAAGAGATTTCGAAGAAGCGTAACATTATTTTAATCGGATTTATGGGTACGGGTAAATCCAGCGTCGGCTGCAAGCTTGCAGAGAAGCTCGGCTGGACGTTTGTAGATACGGATGCGTTGATCGAACGCAAGGAATCGCTCACGATTCCGGAAATTTTCGCGCTGCACGGCGAATCGCGATTTCGCGAAACGGAACACGAAGTGCTGCACGAAGCGCTGCGGCAATCCAGCCAAATTATAGCGACAGGAGGCGGAGCCGTTCTTCGCCGCGAGAATCGCGAATTGATGCTGGAGCGCGGCTGGGTGGTGGCGCTCACGGCTGCCCAAGATATCATCGTGCGCCGGGTAGAGCAAGATCCCGCGCGGCCGCTGTTGCAGGGCAACGCACGCCAACGGGTGGCGGAATTGATGGAACGGCGCAAAGACGCTTATGGATTTGCCGATGTGACGATCGATACGACGGATCTAACCGTCGAGGCCATCGCCGAACTCATATTGGCAAGGCGTCAAGTATGAATCGGCGACGGCGGCGATAAGCTTTGCAACGTTACTTTAAAGTTCTTGCCAAGCGAGCATTCCGCCTTGCATATTTTTGAGGCCTTGGAATCCAAGCTGCTGCAAATATTCGCAAGCCCGCTCGCTGCGGTAGCCGCTGCGGCAAATCATAATGATTTCGCCTGTTTGCTCGATTTCTTCAAGCCGCTCTGGAATTTGGCCGAGCGGAATATGTTTGGCGCCCGGGATCATGCCTTCGGCCACTTCTTCGGCCTCGCGCACGTCGATCAGATTCAAACGTTCGCCTTGATCCAATCTGGATTTGATTTCCTCGGGCAAAATAATATTGACCGTCATTTCGTTTTCCTCCAAAGAAGTGAAGTTTATTTTCATATATATCATAATCATATTAGCATAGATATTGGAAGGAGAAAAATTTATGGATGTCATCGTTCGACCTACCCCTCGATTGCAGGGCGAAATTCAAGCCTTATCTTCCAAAAATTATACGACGCGTTACTTGTTGGCCGCGGCATTGGCGGAAGGGACAAGCACGATTCTATATCCGGCGCATAGCGAAGACAGCGACGCGATGCGCCGCTGCATTCGCGATTTGGGAGCCGTATTGGAAGAGGATGATGAGAAGATCGTCATTACCGGTTTCGGAGGCCGTCCGAAGCATATCAGCGAATTGAACGTAGGCAATGCGGGAGCGGTCTTGCGGTTTTTGATGGCCATTGCGTCGTTATGTCCTGCACTGACGTTCGTCAATACGTATCCCGACTCCCTCGGCAAGCGGCCGCATGACGATTTGATCGATGCGCTGGAACAAATGGGCGTCGGGGTAGAACATCATAACGGCAAGCTCCCGATCACCATTCGCGGCGGCCGTCCGCGCGGCGGGAAAATTCAAGTTTCGGGCAGCGTAAGCTCGCAATTTTTAAGCGCGCTGCTCTTTTTGACGCCGCTGCTCGAGGAAGACAGCGAAATCGAAGTGCTGCACGATTTGAAATCGAAGGTCGTCGTCGGCCAGACGCTCGAAGTGTTGGAGCAAGCCGGAATTACGGTTGAAGCGCGCGAAGATTATATGTACTTTAAAGTGCCGGGCAGACAGAAATATAAAGCGCAGACGTATACGGTGCAAGGGGATTATCCGGGATCGGCTGCCGTTCTTGCTGCGGCGGCGGTGACGGAATCCGACGTAACGGTTCACCGCCTGGCCGAAAACAGCAAGCAAGGCGAACGCGCGGTCGTCGACGTGCTCCGAATGATGGGAGTGCCGCTGACGCATGAGAACGGTACGGTGCGTGTACGGGGCAACCGCAAATTGAAGGCGGTCGAGTTCGACGGCGACGCGGCGACGGACGCGGTTCTCGCGATGGTGGCGGCCGCCGTATTTGCGGAAGGAACCTCCCGTTTTTACAATGTGGAAAATTTACGCTATAAAGAATGCGATCGAATTACAGACTATTTACATGAATTGCGCAAAGCCGGCGCCCATGTCGAAGAGCGGCAAGCGGAAATTATCGTGCACGGCCGTCCGGAGGGCGTCGAAGGCGGCGTCGAGATCAATGCGCATTACGATCATCGCGTCATTATGGCGCTGTCGGTTGTCGGATTGCGATCCGAACGGGAAATCCGCATTAAAGACGCGCATCATGTCGCGAAGTCGTATCCCCAATATTTCGATCATATCCGCGCGCTCGGCGCGCAGGTGGAATGGGTCGAAGGTTCGTAAACTTTGCTCGATTTGAAAGGAGAGAAACGGTATGGCATTTGAAAATCCGACTCGCGAACAAATCAAGGAGATTTTAATGGCGTCCCATACGATTGCCGTCGTCGGTCTTTCCGACAATCCGGAAAGGACGTCGTATATGGTGTCCGCCGCCATGCAGCAAAAGGGTTACCGCATTATACCGGTCAATCCGAATGCGACCGAAATTTTGGGCGAAAGATGCTATGCTTCGCTCAAAGAGATTCCGGAGCCGGTCGATATCGTCAACGTATTTCGCCGCAGCGAATATTGCGCGTCCGTTGCCGGAGAGGCGGCGGAGATCAAGGCGAAGGTGCTGTGGCTGCAGCTCGGGATCGTGAACGAGGAAGCGGCTGACATTGCGGCGCGGCATGGCATGACCGCCATTATGGACCGCTGCATTAAAGTAGAGGATTCCATCCTTTTGCCGCACGGCAAATAAAGTTTCCAGCGCTCTCGGAAGGAGAGGATACGCTTGAATGGTGTAGGAGCGTTGCAGCATTTCGGAAGAGCGATCATGCTTCCTACGATGGTGCTGCCGGTTGCCGCCATCATGTTAAGCTTAGGGCATTTGCCGTGGGAACATGCCGGCATGCCCGCAATCGGCAACGTCCTGGTGGTGGCCGGTCAAACGATATTTACGTTTCTTCCTTATTTCTTTGCCGTGGGAGTCGCCCTCGGCATGGCGAACAATGCCGGTACGGCCGGTATTGCGGCGCTCCTCGGCATTTTTATTTACCAGCAAATGATGGAGCAGATCGCCCATATCGATTCCCATCCGCCGAATTTGGTCGGCGTCATCTTAGGCGTTATTGCGGGCAGCGTCCATAATCGGTATAAGGATTTGAAACTGCCCGAATATATCCAGTTTTTCGGCGGACCGCGTTTCGTGTTGTTGTTTATGGGAATCGCTTCGGTTTTCATTTCTTTTCTAATGATGTGGCTGTTCCCGTATTTGCAGGCGGGCATCCAAGCATTGGGCGATCTGTTGCTGGCGTCCGGCGGAATCGGCGTGTTTCTATTCGGTGTTTTCCAACGGATTCTGGTTGTTTTCGGCTTGCATCATTTATTGAACTATGTCATGTTTTTTGAAGTCGGCACCTATGACAACGGCAGCGGGGACGTTATACGCGGAGATTTGATGCGCTTTTTTGCGGGGGACCCGACGGCCGGACAGTTCATGACGGGACTTTACCCGATGATGATGTTTGCAATTCCCGCGATTGCCTTCGCTATCATTCACGAATCGCGCGAAGATCTTAGGCCGAAAATTCGCAAAACGTTTCTCACCTCGGCATTTGTCAGCTTTTTGACGGGAATTACCGAACCGATCGAGTTCGCTTTTATGTTCGTAGCCCCGTATTTATTCGTTATTCACGCTTTGTTGTCCGGCTTCGTCATGTGGCTTACCTATTATTTGGATATCCATCACGGGTTTTCTTTTTCGGCGGGCGCGATCGATTATGTGCTCAACGGGTATTTGGCGAAGAAGGGCCTGCTGCTTATTCCGATCGGCCTATGTCTGGGGCTGGCTTACTATTTTTTGTTTCGCTTCGTTATTCGGAAATTCCAAATTCCGACCCCGGGACGGGAGGAAGGATCGGTATTGGACGATTGGGCGGGCAGTTTGCCGTATCGGGCGCCGCTCATCTTGCAGGCGCTTGGAGGGAAAGAGAATATTGTCCGCATCGAAGCTTGCGTAACAAGACTGCGCCTGACGCTTGTGGACGACCGCAAGCTGGACCGCAGCGCGCTCCGCTTATTGGGCGCGGCAGGCATGATCAGGCTGGGAGGCGGCAATATTCAAGTCGTCTTCGGCACGTATTCCGAAATTATCCGGGCGGAAATTGAGAAACTGATGCATAAGAAAGTAAATCAGGTTCTCTTCAACGCTCCGGTGCAGGGTCGCATGATTCCGTTAGAGGACGTTCCCGACCAAATATTCGCCCGGAAGCTGGTAGGCAACGGCGTTGCCTTCATACCCGACCGGGGAGAAGTCGTAGCGCCCGTCGCGGGGCGCATCATGACCGTCTACCCGACGAAGCATGCGATCGGCATCGAAACGCCGGAAGGGTTGAACGTTCTGATTCACCTTGGAATCGATACTTCGGAGTTAAACGGGAAGGGCATTACGGTAAGCGCCCGGGAAGGAGACGAGGTCGCGCCCGGACAATTGCTGATGAAATTCGATCTCGCCTATATCCGTAAACATTGCGCGTCTTTGGCGACGCCGATGGTGATCACCAATCCGGAACGGGTTAAATCGTGGAGCTTCGCTCCGTTCAAAGCGGTTAAAAAAGGACAAGCTTCGGTGATGTCCGTTGTAATCAACGACAGTGATGTTGGAGGGGGTACACAATGATCCAAGGCATCGGCGCATCGACAGGAATTGCGATAGGCAGAGCCTTCGTGCTGCCTACGTGGGAATGGGATTTGCCCGAGCAGAAAATGGATGCGGTAGATTTGGCCAAAGAATTCGAACGGCTGTACGAAGGAATTCGTACCTCTAAAAACGAAATCGAGTTTTTGAAAAATGAAATTCGGGAAATCGTAGGACCGGAGCAATCGTCGATCTTTGACGCCCATTTGGCCATATTGGACGATCCGGTCTTTATGAATGAAATTCAAGGCATTATCGAACGTCAATATAAAGCGGCGGAAGTAGCGGTCAAAGAAGCGATCGATCATTTCGTCATGATGTTCGATCTTCTCGACGACGAATATATGAAGGAACGGGCTCTGGATATTAAAGATGTCGGCAACAGGCTGCTCAAGCATTTGCTCGGCGCGCCGGAAATTACGCTGCCGTCCGACAACCAGCCGTACATTCTCGTGGCGAAAGAATTGTCCCCTTCCCAATTGGCGAACTTGAACCCGAACAACGTGCTGGGTCTGGTGACGATGCTCGGAGGCAAAACATCGCATGCCGCCATTATGGCGCGCGCGCTCGGCATCCCGTTAGTTCTCGGCCTGGAAGGCAAGTTGATGCAGCCGATTCAAACCGGGGACATGCTCGTCATCGACGGGGGAGCCGGGACGATCAATATTCATCCTTCGGACAAGGTCTTGGAGCGCTATGCGCAGCTCCAGCGCGATCTCCACGAGGAGAAGAACCGGCTGGAGCGTCTGGCGCATGTGCCGTCGGTTACGCCGGACGGAGCGGTCATGCGTCTTTCCGCCAATATTAGTTCCGCAAAAGAATTGGATCTCGCGCTCAAGCACGGAGCGACCGGGGTCGGATTGTTCCGCACGGAATTTCTATATATGGACCGCAGCCAGTTTCCAAACGAGGACGAGCAATTCGAGGTATACCGCAGCGTTGTTGAACGGCTAGGGGAGGAGAGCGTCGTCATTCGAACGTTAGACATCGGAGGCGACAAACATTTGGACTATTTCGATCTGCCCGAAGAAGACAATCCCGCGCTCGGATACCGGGCCATTCGCGTTTGTTTGGACCGCAAGGAAATGTTCAAGACGCAATTGCGTGCGATCTTGCGCGCGAGCCGCTACGGAAACGTGAAAGTGATGTTTCCGATGATTTCTTCGATTGACGAAGCAAGGGAAGCGAAAAGGCTGCTGGAAGAGGCGAAGCAGGAATTGGAGGCAAGAGGCGAAAAAGGGATTGCGGATATTCCCGCCGGCATTATGATCGAAGTGCCGGCTGCTGTAGCGATTGCTGATTTGCTTGCGGAAGAAGTCGACTTTTTCAGTATCGGCACGAACGATTTGGTGCAATATGTGCTGGCGGTCGACCGGATGAACGAACAAATTGCCCATATGTATGAACCGTTTCATCCCGCCATATTAAGAATGTTAAGAACGATCGTCGAAGCGGCGCGGAACGGGGGCATACCGATTAGCGTTTGCGGCGAAATGGCCGGGGACGAAAGAGCCGTTCCGATCTGGCTTGCGATGGGCGTGCGTAACTTAAGCATGTCCGCTCATTCGATTTTGCGGGTGAAAAATCGTATATTGCAAACGGATAGCGGAGCTTGCGCCGAATTTTTCCCTTCGCTGTTCGAATGCCGGACGAATGGAGAAGTCGAACAATTGCTCGATACGTTCGCTCTTGAATAACATAAATATTGAAGGGGCTGCCGTGAAGCGGGCGGCCCTTTTTGCCGTCTTGCCGCATTTCAGCGATACGCCTGCGTACCGGGAAAAGATAAATAAAGTCCGGCTCTTACAAGCACGGGCAAGGCCAGTTTGTTATAGAAGTTCCGGGCAAACCGGAAATAGTATTCGTCAACATAGCTCTGCAAATAGGCCGGGCTGACTTTGCGATAGACGGACCGAATAAACCTAAGCGCTCTACGCCTCGAAATTTCTCTCGCTTTTTCAATAACAGGCTCCGTCTGCGGCCGAACGGGTTTCTTCCTGGCGGCTTCGGATAAAGGGTGAAATCCGTTGGAATGTTGCATCGCCATTCGAACCGCTCTTAGCATCCGGCTTGCGCTACGATAATTCAGTTGCAACGTTGCCGCCAATTTGCGCGCAGTACAAAGTTCGCCGGATGCGATCCAGCAAAATGTAAACATCCAATAGGATAGGGGCAGCTTGGTCCCATGCATGACGGTTCCCGATGTAACGGAAATTTGGGCGTGACAATCGAGACATTCGTGTACATGACGGGATTCGATGTAGCAATGCCGGTTACTATCGCATCTTGGACAGCAAAAACCGCTTGGCCAACGCAGTTCGCTCAAGTACGACCGGCAAGCTTCGTCATCTCCGAATTGCCGCATAAAAGCGTCCAGCGACATCATCCTATCACATCCTCATCTCCTTGTTATACATATTATAGCAAACATACGTTCGTTTATCAAGCCATAATTGGGATATCGAGGATCTTTTTGGCGAATGTATCTCTTTTACGTACCTTCTGATCAAGGTACATATATTATAGCCATGAAAGATATCGCAATACATGTTTCTATGGAATCGAAAAGGATGGAAACTATATTCAAGAAAGCGAATGGAATGCATATTCGAAGGGCAACGGAAAACGTTATTAAATATGAAAAGTGCATGCTGTAAAAGGCGAATGCGGAGCTTCTTCTGTGGAGAATAAGTAAGAACCGATATATGTATCAGAGTCAGACGGCAAAAAATCGAGATACTAATGCTGCTCTCAGTGCGATCAATGTGCATGATAAAAACGGGCAAACCGGATACGGCGATCAATTAGTACAATAAAGTTGTGATATGGAAGAAAGTTTCGATACATATTTGGCGAAACTAGGTAATGCGTGGAAGTGACATTTTCATGAAAATGTTGAAAATAACCATGAAATAAAGTGAAAATCGATGAAAATGAGTTGTGCTCGCCCCCTTTTTTCGTATATGATGAAATATAGGGAAAACGGTCGTTTCATGGAAACCGGAGCGCATCCCGGCGAACAGGCCGAACTGTATCGACGATTCAGGCGTTGCTTGGCAAATAGAATAACCGCCGGGAATGGTACCGGCGGTCTATCCGACGTGCTAACGCGCTGCCAGCGCATCGCAGAACGCTTTCGCGTATGGCGGCAAATCGGGAGGGCGGCGGGCGGAGATGATATGGTTATCGACAACAACCGCTTCGTCGAACCATTCGGCTCCGGCATTTTCCATATCGTCGCGAATGCCTGGCGTGGACGTAACTTTGCGATTTTGCAAAATTTTCGCGGAGATGAGCACCCACCCCGCATGGCATATTTGCCCGATTGGCTTACGGTCCGCATCCATTTCGCGAACAAGCGACAGTACTTTGTCGTAGCGGCGCAGCTTGTCCGGCGCCCAGCCTCCGGGAACGAGGATGCCGTCGTAATCGGCGCTGTCCGCTTCGTCGAACGAAAGCTCGGCTTCGGCCGGAACGCCGTATTTGCCGATGTATTTTTTGCCCTTTTCCGGGCCGACCAGCGTCACGATCGCGCCTTCTTCCCTTGCTCTATACACGGGATACCATAGTTCCAAATCCTCGAATTCGTCATCGACGAGCGCGATAATTTTTTTACCGGTTAAACGCATTGACCATCAACTCCTTCACAATCTTAGCTAGTTGCTATGTCTCTATTGTACCAAAGAATGTGATCAAGATCATTGCTTTCCTATAGAGATAATAATTACTACCATCGGGATAGAAGGAGTTCCGCCGAACAAGTCGAATGTATAAATTATTATTCTGATCGCAATAAAGGACGATCATTTTGACATTCAACGGGGTGGTCAGTGTGCACAAACGTTGCCAATGCGGTAATGAGATGAAATTGTTGCTTCGAACTGTCGTTTATGCAGGCAAAACGGAAATCGCCAATGTTCCGATTTTCTCATGCGGCTCTTGCTCGCAAAGCGAAGTGCTCTACGACGTGAAGCGGGATTTGAAGGAATTGATAGCGAATCTGGGTTCGAATCCGGACGAGCACCCGATTCGTTTCGAAGATTGCAACGAACTGGTCGACGTTCTGTACGAAGTCTTTACGCAGGGCCTCGCTTACGCCAATGTTCGCAATATTGAGGCGATGCTGGAAGAGAGAATTAATCAATTGCTGGATCTTTATTTATTGGCTCGATCGTTGAGCGATCGACATTGGACGGCGGAGATCGAGAAACGATTAACGCAAATTACGTCGTTTTCCTTGCATGCCTATCGATCGAATGCGAAGTAAGCTCCTAGCGATGCGCAAGCTTGAGGGAAGGACCGCCGCTCGCGGAGCTACTTTGGAGTATGATACAATAAGGTGAATGCGCTGTTACGTTGCGAAAAGTAAAAAATTGTCGTATTATTACATTTAATATGTACTGCAATGAAACGACCCATTTGGAAAATTTGCTAAATATGCTCTAAAAAATCTGTAGATATTGGAGAGAAGGAATGTGACGGTAACTATTTACGATGTAGCAAGAGAAGCGGGGGTATCGATGGCGACAGTTTCTCGGGTCGTAAACAACAACCCGAACGTTAAACCGCAAACCCGCAAAAAAGTGTACGAAGCAATCGAACGTTTGGGCTATCGCCCGAATGCGGTAGCGAGAGGATTGGCCAGCAAGAAGACGACGACGGTCGGAGTAGTCATTCCGGACATCTCCAATCAAATTTTCGCGGAAATTGCTCGAGGCATCGAAGATATCGCGAACATGTACCATTACAATATCATTCTTTGCAATGCCGATAAGAAGAAAGAGAAGGAGATCCGCGTCATTAACACGCTGCTCGAGAAGCAGGTTGACGGATTGCTGTTCATGGGAGGCACGGTCACAGACGACCATATTCAAGCGTTCCAAACATCGTCCGTGCCGATTGTGTTGTGCGCGACGAAGGACGAGCATGGCGCTATACCTTCGGTAGACATCGATCACGAAGGCGCGGCGTTCGACGCGGTCAGCACGCTCATTCGCCACGGCCATCGGGAAATCGCGATGATCAGCGGCACGCTGCAGGATCCGGCGAACGGTTATGCCCGCTTCCAAGGCTACAAACGAGCTCTGGAAACGGCGGGTATTACGTATCAGGAGGATTTGGTGCGTATCGGCAACTACCGTTACGAATCCGGCGTCGAAGCAATGAAATACTTCCTCGGATTGAAACGAAGACCGACGGCCGTATTTACGGCAACGGACGAAATGGCGATCGGCGCCATTCACAGCATCCAAGACGCAGGATTGAGAGTTCCCGACGATTTTTCCGTGATCAGCGTTGACAATATTCGGATGGCATCGATGGTTCGTCCGCAGTTGACGACCGTAGCCCAGCCTATGTACGATATCGGCGCGGTAGCGATGCGCTTATTGACCAAGCTCATGAAGAAGGAGAACGTGGAGCAATCCCATGTCATCTTGCCGCATGAGACGATCCTTCGCCTGTCCGTGAGCCATGTCAATTCGTGATGGGGAGTAACGGGATGAAACATCAATACCGCAAAATTGGAATCATCGGAGCGATGGACGAGGAAATCGAGCTGTTGCTTCAGCAATTGGAACAAGTGCGGCGTACTGAGCGGGCGGGCGTCGTTTACCACGAAGGAGTGTTCCGCGATCGCAACGTCGTCGTTTGCAAGTCGGGCGTCGGCAAAGTGAACGCCGCGGTTACGACGCAAATTTTGATCGACGCTTACGGCGTCGATTGCATATTGTTCACCGGCGTAGCGGGCGCGTTACACCCTTCGTTAAACATTGGCGATATCGTCGTGTCCACGACTTGCATGCAGCATGATATAGACGTAAGCGCGCTCGGCTTTCCGCGCGGCGTCATTCCTTTTCAGGAACGCTCGGAATTTGCGGCGGCTCCCGACTTGGTCGAGCTTGCCGCCGCAGCATGCGAAGGACTGTTCGGCGGGCGGCATATGCTCGGCAAAGTATTGTCCGGGGATCAATTTATCGCCGACCGTTCCATCGTCAAGGAGTTGTTCGAAACGATGGACGGCGCATGCGTCGAAATGGAAGGAGCCGCCGTCGCTCAAGTATGCGCGATGAACGGAACGCCGTTTGTCGTCATTCGTTCGATGTCGGACAAAGCGGACGGTTCCGCGCATACGAATTTTCCCGAGTTTACGAAACAGGCTTCCGAGCATTCGGTTCAAATTATTAGCGAAATGATAAATCATTTCTAATTAAGGAATATCTTGCATGGCGATTTCGATCGTGCGCAAATTTCTGTTGCAAATTTCCGTACGCCTCGGTATCGCTTCCCATTCGGTTAGGTCATCCAACCAGGTTGCGGGGAGCGGTAGCGAGGTTTTTTGCTGCCAGCGCTCGAGCCATGGGCGCGGCAAAGGCGTAAGCGGATTTTCCTTGATTGCGCGCAGCAGCGGGTCATCGTTCATTTCAAGCCATAGAAGGCTCCATGCCCGCGGAACGACTCGCCATATGTCATAGCCTCCTCCGCCGAGCGCAATCCATCGCCCGCCGCAGAAACGATGCGCAAGCTCGTGTATAATCGCCGGCATTTCGGCGTATATGCGCATGCTGCAATGCTGATGCGACAGCGGATCGTAGGCGTGGGCGTCGCAGCCGTGCTGGCTGACGATGACGTCGGGCCGGAAGACGGACGTGACGCGAACGACCGTTTCGCGAAAGCATTGCATCCACGACTCATCCTCGGTAAACGGTTCCAAAGGAATGTTGAAGCATGTCCCGTAGCCGTCCGATTCGCCTCGTTCATGCACGAATCCGGTGCCGGGAAACAAATATTTGCCCGTTTCGTGGATCGAGTAGGTGCAGACGTCCGGATCGGTATAGAAAGACCATTGCACGCCGTCGCCGTGATGGACGTCCGTATCGATGTACAACACTCTGGCGCCGTAACGTTTGCGGATATGAGCGATGGCGATGGAAGCGTCGTTATAGATACAGAAACCGGCCGCTCTCCCGGATAATGCATGATGCAGCCCTCCGCCGAGATGCAGCGCATGCAAGCATCGGCCGGACATCACCGCATCCGCCGCCGTCAGCGACCCGCCGACAATCGCAGCCGCCGCTTCATGCATTTGCGCGAAGTAGGGAGTTTCTTCGGTATTCAGCCCGAAAAGTTCCGCAAGCCGGGTCCAATCGGCCGCAGGCTCGGCTTCGCTGAGCGCCTTGACGGCTTCGATATATTTCGGTTGATGGATATGAAGAAGATCCTCGTCCGCCGCCGTACGGGGCAATACGATTTGCTCCTGGCGAAGAGCGCCGATCTGTGTCAGCAGATCGCCCGTCAGCTTCAGCCGGTTCTGATTGAACGGATGATCATCGTTGAAGCGATATGTTAACGTATCGTTATGGTGAACGAATAAAGCGTTTGCAGACGACATAAGTCGAACGCCACCCCCTCGCGAGCTATAATTAATACATGAATCTCCGTTGGAAACGGACGCGGTCGAATTGCTGTTCCGAGGAATTCGGAACGTCCTTGCCGATGCGGACCATCAAGCAGTTGGCCGGATGCGAGCAAATTTCCGGATCGTCCGTGGCGTACCAAATCATGCCGACCGATTGCATCAGTTTCTCCATCATTTTGCGGTAATCCCATACGCTCAACCCGCTGCCGTCCAAATCCCAATGCCAGTAATATTCCGTTGTGAACACGATATAGTTTTCCATCTGATCGTCTTCGAACGCGGTTTGGATCATTTTTTTGCCAAGGCCGAAACTGCGGTATTCTTTGGCTACTTCAACCGCCCCTAGTTCGATCAAATCTTCCATGTTGCCTTCCGACCAGCGCTCCAATTCGTCCGGATAGTGAAATGTTACGTATCCGACGATCGTATGCTCGTCCCTTGCGACGATAATTCTGCCTTCCGGCAGCTCGCTAATTTCGATCAAGGCTTCATGCTGTTCCTTCGGCCTTCGAAAGGCGCGCAGACCCGGGTGCATCTGCAGCGTTTTGAGCGTTTCGGCGCGAACCGGACCTTCGACGATCAGCACTTTATCCTGAAACTGCAACACATGGGCGTGATAAATTTTCCGATGTTCCACGAGCACAACTCCTTTCATCTCTATTAACTTATAACAAAAAAACGATTTTTTGAAAAGGAATAGGCGAATGAAGTCAGGTATGCTATAATGGTTGTTGCCATAAAATATACAAACTTTTCTGATCGATCGTATTGACAGCATGAGATTCATCCTGCGACCTACGTTTTATTTCCCTTGAAAGCGTTTAAATTGCCGTTTTTGACCTAAATTGCGAGTAAAGGAAACTTATATTTGTAAATGAAATGGGAGGATGGAAAATGGAGAACATGCAAGACGAAGTACTGCAAGTCGTGGCGACAAATTCGAACTTGAAAAATTACGAGGAAGAGTATGCGGGTTTCAACTGGGAGGAAGTCGAGAAACATTTCTCCTGGTACGAAACGGGAAAAGTGAATATGGCGTATGAGGCGCTCGACAGGCATGTGGAGAACGGGCTCGGGGATAAGATCGCATTGTACTACAGCAATGCGGAGCGCGACGAGAAGTACACGTTCGCGCAATTGTCGCGCAAATCGAACCAATTCGCCAACGTGCTGCGCAAGTATGGAATACAGAGAGGGGACCGCGTCTTTATTTTTATGCCTCGCTCCCCGGAATTATATATCGCTTTGTTCGGCATTTTGAAAGTAGGCGCGGTCGTGGGACCTCTGTTCGAGGCTTTCATGGAAACGGCGGTCAAAGACCGGCTTGAGGACAGCGGCGCCGTGGCCGTCGTCACGACGCCTGAGCTGGAATACCGCGTACGCCGCGACGAATTGCCGGAATTGAAGCATGTCGTGCTCGTCGGGCAAAATGTGGAGGCGAGTGCCGGGACGATCGATTATTTCGCGGAAATGCAGCAAGCTTCCGATGAGACGGAGATTGAATGGCTGGGACGCGAAGACGGCCTCATTATGCATTACACCTCCGGTTCGACCGGCAAGCCCAAAGGCGTATTTCATGTGCAGAACGCCATGCTGCAGCATTATTATACCGGGAAAGTCGTGCTCGATTTGCAGCCGGACGACGTTTATTGGTGTACGGCCGATCCGGGTTGGGTAACCGGAACTTCGTACGGCATCTTCGGGCCGTGGCTGAACGGGGCGACGAACGTAGTCCGCGGCGGCCGGTTCAACCCGTCCGATTGGTACAACACGATTGAGAAATATAAAGTAACCGTATGGTATACGGCACCTACGTCGCTTCGGATGCTGCTGGGATCGGGCGAGGAAACGCTCGCCAAATTCGATCTGTCCAGCTTGCGGCACGTTCTTTCCGTCGGTGAGCCGCTTAATCCGGAAGTGGTGCGCTGGGGCATGAAAGCGTTCAATCAGCGCATACACGACACGTGGTGGATGACGGAAACGGGCGGTCAACTCATATGCAACTATCCGAGCATGCCGATCAAACCGGGATCGATGGGACGTCCGGTACCCGGCGTACAGGCGGCGATTATCGACGATAGCGGCAATGTGCTGCCTCCGTACCGGATGGGCAATTTGGCCATTAAGACGCCTTGGCCGTCGATGATGCGCCAAATCTGGAACAACCCTGCCAAATACGAGGAGTATTTCCGCTTTCAGGGCTGGTACGTATCCGGCGATTCGGCTTATATGGACGAAGACGGTTATTTCTGGTTCCAAGGCCGGGTGGACGACGTCATTAATACGGCCGGCGAGCGGGTTGGGCCGTTCGAGGTCGAGAGCAAGCTGATCGAGCATCCGGCGGTGGCCGAAGCGGGCGTCATCGGCAAGCCGGATCCGGTGCGCGGGGAATTGATCAAGGCGTTCATATCGCTGCGGGAAGGGTATGAGCCTTCGGACGAATTGAAAGCGGAGATCGCCAAATTCGTCAAAGAAGGCCTCGCTGCGCATGCCGCGCCGCGGGAAATCGAATTTAAGGATAAATTGCCGAAAACCCGGTCCGGCAAAATTATGCGCCGCGTATTGAAGGCATGGGAATTGAACTTGCCGACTGGCGATCTTTCGACGATCGAAGATTAACGAACAAATATATTCAACTTTTTGCAAAAAATGTATTGACAAATTTATGAAGCAGACGTTATGATTTCTGTGAACAAAATAATTCATGAACATAACATGTTACCTTGACAGGGCATGCGTTATGGAGGTTGGCTAGCAAACTTCTTTGACGTATGCCCTTTTTGTTGTGTCGAATTGTTTTGTAAAATTTTAAACGACGCTGGAAGGAGTTTAAAAAATGAAAATCAGATGGGGGAAATCAATAACAGTGCTGCTCATCGCCATGCTCGTTCTTACGTTGGCGGCAGCCTGCGGTTCCAAAACGGCGGAACAACCGAACGAGGGAGCGAAGACGGAAGCGGGGTCCGATTCCGGTACGGATACGAATACGAACACGAACAACAATACGGACAGCGGTACGACGGAAGGCGGCGGCGAGCCCGCCGCGAAAGAGATTTCCGGCGATTTTGAAATTCAATACTTTGTAGGCGGTTACGGCGACCAAGGTTGGAAAAAAATTCTCGCCGCGTTTAAAGAAAAATACCCGAATGTAAACATTAAAGAATCCGCCGGACCGAAAATTAACGAACAAATGAAGCCGCGCTGGATTTCCGGGGATACGCCTGATTTCGTATACATCGACGGAGCGGGCTCGAACGCGACGCAAATGGTGCTCGACGGCCAATTGATGGATTTAACCGATTACATCAAGGAAGCTAAAAACGCCGACGGCGACAAAATTATGGATCAGTTGCTGCTGCAGCCGATCCAATACGAAGGCGACAAATATTATGACATTCCGTTTGTCTTCGGTTCGTGGGGCATATTTTACGATAAAGCCGAATTTACGAAAAACAACTGGAGCGAACCGACGGATTTCGAAAGTTTCATGAGCATTTCCAAGCAAATTCAAGACTCCGGTAAAATGTATCCGTTGATTTTCACCGGCAAATACCCGTACTACTTCCACGGCGGCATTTTGGATTCGGCGTTTGTCGTCAATAACGATAACGACACTTCCATTTTGCAAAGAATGGCGGCGCTCGAAGAAGGCATCTTCAAAAGCGAGCCGGTCAAAAAAGCGTTGGATCAAATGGTGAAAATCCGCGATGCCAAAATTATCGATCCGGCTTCGGCGCAAATCAATCATACCGATTCGCAAGCGATGTTCTTGCAGCATAAGGACGCATTTATTCCGAACGGCTTGTGGCTGGAGAACGAGATGAAAAAGGATGTTCCGGAAGGTTTCGATTTCGGCTTCATGCCTTCCATTACGCAAGCTCCGGGAGGGAAATATATCGCTATTCCGTTTACGGCTACGGTCGCCATTTCGAAAAACGCGAAAAATCCGGACGCTGCGAAAGCGTTCCTGGAATTCCTCTTCACGAAACAGTCGGCAACGACATGGGCCGTTGAAACGGGCGCATTAGGCAACATTAAAGTGGACTTGGAAAATTCGGATGCGAGCGCATTATCGAAGAGAGCGATGAAGTTTTACGGCTCCGACAACACGATTGTCGCACCTTACGTCCAATTGAATGCGGATGTCGACACGGAAAAGCAAAATGCTACGTTAGCGCTGATGACGGGCAAAATCCAACCGGAAGAGTGGATGGACCGGCTGGAAAAAGCGGCGGCGAAAGCGCGGAAATAACAACAATTCAACGTCTTGGGGGAAAAGCGTTTCCCCCGGGACGCTTTAACATGTTGAAAATCGATACGGAAATGGAGGGGAAAGCCGTTGAACGGAAGCTCGGACTTGGAGAGCGCGACAGGGAGAACGGTGAACAGGACCCCGAGTACAATGAGTTGGAAAACGAAACGGAAAATTTTCATTTTTATATTTATCGTACCAACATTCTTGTTTTTTTGCTTGTTTACGATTTACCCGATCTTTGACGGGCTTTATATTAGCTTTTTCGACTGGTCCGGTTCCAGCAGCCGGGCGAATATGGAATTTATCGGCTTGGACAACTTTAAGGAACTGCTGCTCCATGACAATATTATCGGCTGGGCCATCTTGAACGACTATTTTCTCGTCGTCGGCAAGACGATCGGGATTATGCTGCTCGCTACCTTTTTCGCGGTGGCGGTTACGAGGCTGCGCATGATATGGTCCGGATTTTTCCGCTCGATCTTCTTTATTCCGAACGTCATTTCGGTCGTTGTGATCGGCGTATTATGGAATTATATTTACAATCCGACCATCGGATTTTTGAATTCGTTTTTGTCGCTATTCACGAAGGAACCGGTGACGACGCCGTGGCTCGGCGACGCCGCCTATGCGATTTGGTCGCTCCTGCCGCCATCGATTTGGGCGGGGATCGGGTTTTATATGATTTTGTTAATCGCCGCGATATTGAACATTCCCGATTCGATCTACGAAGCGGCCGGCCTGGACGGGGCATCGCAATGGCAGCAATTTATTCATATTACGATGTCGCTCACATGGGAGCAAATCAAAGTGTCCGTCTTGCATATCGTCATGACGACGCTGAACGGCTCTTTCATTATCGTCTGGATTATGACGGAGGGCGGCCCGGACAACGCAACGCAAGTAATGGGCTCCTATTTGTATCAAATGGGTTTCAGGCAGTTCCATATGGGATATGCGGCGGCAATCGGCGTGCTGATCCTTGTGCTGTCTTTAATTACGATATTGTCGCTTCAACGCTTGATGCGCAAAGAAACGTACGAGATTTCATAAGGAGGCAAACGATCGAACTATGGACAATCGAAAACGATTTTCGTTTCTGCGCGCCATTGCGCTTGCCTTCATGATGATATGGGCGGTATGCGTTCTTTATCCGCTTGTATGGACTATTCTAGGCGCGTTGAAAGACAATCAGCAATTTCTGCTTAATAAACCTTGGAGTTTGCCGCAAATTCCGCTCGTTTGGGAGAATTTCTCCAATGTTTGGAACAATTATCATGTGGGCACTTATTTTACGAATTCTTTGATTGTTACGGTAGGAAGCACTTTGCTCGCATTGCTGCTTTCCTCGACGACATCTTACGTTATCGCGCGTTTCCGGTTTACCGGCAGCCAAGTTCTGTACAACACCTATTTGGCTTCCATGATGATTCCGATGATACTCGGGCTCATCCCGCTCTTTTTCCTCTTGAACAGATTCGGGCTTATTAACAATTTATTCGGTTTAACGCTTGTATACGCTGCGAGCGTCCTTCCTTTCGGCATGTTCGTCATGGTCGGATTTTTCAAAACATTGCCGAGAGAATTGGACGAATCCGCATCGATCGACGGCGCTTCGTTTTACGGCTCGTTCTTCCGGATTATGCTGCCGCTTGCGCAGCCCGGATTAATTACGGTCGGAATTATGAATGTATTAAACATATGGAACGAATATATTATGGGGACCGTGCTTGTCAACGATCCGTCCAAATATACGCTGCCGATCGGCATCGCGGTCATGCAAGCCGAAATGCAATACCGCACGGAATGGGGGCCGCTCTTCGCCGGTCTCGTACTGTCCATTCTGCCGGTATTGATCATTTATATCGTCTTCCAACGACAAATCGCGAGCGGCATGACCGCAGGCGCTGTAAAATAAACGGAAAGCTCTAGATTGCGAACGGCATCTGTCGCAATACGTTTCGAAGCGAAAATAAATCCCGTATCACGCCCGGCGTGATACGGGATTTTGCACGTTGTTGCGAAGGATTCGTTACTCTTTAAACTCCACGGCTTCGGAAGGCGAGGATTCGCCGAAACTGTTCGAGGCGGTAATGCGATACCATCCGGATAAACCGGCCCCGATATAATCAAATTTAGGTACGGTCGTGGTCGACAATTTTTTGTATGTGCCGTCTTTCGATTCGCTGTAATAGATCGTATACTGTTTAATTTGCTCGCCGGCGCCGTTTTCTTTCCAAGATAACGACAGGCCGAGCGCATTGGCCGCCACGGTCGGCTTATGCGGCGTACTGGGCGCACTTGTTGCCGTAGTATCCGAATCTTCGCCGCCATCCGATCCTTCCTCGCCGAGGCCGGGCAAATCCGGGAAGACCGGGCTGCCGCCGCCGTCAAGGGAGACGATTTGGCTTGGGGCCGATTCGTTCCCGGCGATATCCACTGCGGTTACATAATAGCTATATTGATTGCTTGACGATATGTCGTTCTTCAATTGCAGCTCATCGCCTGTGAGCACCGTGCCAATCTTCTGATAGGGCGCGCCGTTCATTGAACGGTACACGCGGTAACCGGCCACATCCGTTTCCCCGGAGGCGGTAAAAGAGATGCGCACCGGTCCGTCAAGCTTCTCCAGGCGTACGTTTTGCGGCGGATTCGGCGTCGCTCCGTCGTCGATCCTCGGATCTTCGGAAGCAGGAGCGTCGAGACCGGCATCTTTCGGCAAGTACGACTGCAAGGATCCGCGGTTTTTGCTCGTCACTCTCGGCAATGCTTGCTCGATTTCCTTCATCAGTTCTTGCAACGGCTTTTCCCGTTTCACGACGATCTTCTCGCGCAGCATGTCATCCGGCGTAGTCGGATGCGGTATATAATTGACTCCGTTGTAAGTAACGTATTTCATGCTGACAAGCACGTCTTCCTGCTCGGTAGGGACGTATTTTTTATTGAAAATATCCGTAACGAGCCGTCCGGATTGTCTCGTTAATTCCGACGGCAGCTTGCCGCTGTATCCGGAGACGGTCATTGACACGATGCCGTCCGGCTTTTCGAAACTTGTCGTCTTGAATAGATCCGGCCGCGCATCCGTTACCTCGTTCATAATGGTTGCCCAAATTTTGCGGGCGCGCGTTCTGCCGTCCGTCGAAAGCGTATGAATCGGCTGGTCGTAGCCTGCCCATACGCCGAGCGTAATATCCGGCGAGTAGCCGAGGAACCATACGTCCGCATAGTTTTGCGTCGTTCCCGTTTTGCCTACGATCGGAATTTTCTTATAATTTTTAAATTCGGAAGTAAGGCGGGAAGCCGTTCCGGACGTAACGACCGTTCTAAGCATATCGGTCATTAAGTAGGCAGTCTGTTCGGAAACGACCGTTTCCGGCTTCAATTCGTGCTGGTAAACGATATTTCCTTTCGAATCCACAATTTTGCCGATGATATAAGCGTCGTTGAACACGCCGCGGTTGGCGATCGTGCCGTACGCATTCGTCAACTCCTCAACCGATACGCCGTACTTCAATCCTCCGATGACGCCGGTCTGGGCATGGTAATCTTCCGGTTGAATGGAGTGAATGCCGACTTTTTTGACGAATTCCCATGATTTCTCGATGCCGAGCTTTTCCAAAAATATTTTCAGAGCGGGCAAGTTCAACGACTTATTCAGCGCGTGGCGCGCCGTTACCAAACCTTCGTATGTGCGATTCACGTTCATTGGTATATGATAGCCGTTCGTGCCGTTCTTCAGCACAATCGGCGCATCGTCGATAATGCTGCCCGGTTGGATTAAGCCTTCCTCCAATGCCGGCAAATACGCCGCGATCGGTTTCATCGCGGAGCCCGGCTGCCGCAGCATTTGCGTTGCAAAGTTCATTTGTTCCAAGTAATAGTCTCTGCCTTCGATCATTCCAAGAATCGCGCCTGTTTTATGATCGAGCATGACGGCGGCAATTTGCTCCACCCCTTTGACGTCGTGATTGGGGGAGAAGTGATCCGGATTGCTCGATATTTGATGCATGAGATCGTAAATTTGCTTGTCGATCGTCATATAAATTCTGTAGCCGCCCCGCAGCAAATGTTCGCGTCCTTCTTCCAAAAGTTCGCTGTATTCCTTTTTGGATAAATCCGCAGCGGTCAAGGACGAATCTTTTTGCATGACCAGAATTTTGGCCGCTTCGCGTTCGGCTTCCATCATGAGGTAAGGATATGTATTATATGCTTTGTTCGCCGCCGGTTTGGCCAGAGAACTTTTTATGTCGAATCGCAAAGCCTCATCGTATTGTTCTTTCGTAATTTTCGACTCTTCCAGCATGCGGCGCAATACCAATTGTTGTCTTTCGATCGCTCGCTTAAAGCCTTTCTCGCTAAATTCGCCTTTGCCGTTAAAGGCGGAGTAGACGGAAGGAAGCTGCGGCAATCCCGCAATATAAGCGCTCTGGGCGATGTTCAATTGGTCGAGCTGGTCGATGTTGAAAATGCCTTTCGCCGCCGCCTTGACGCCGTGCAATTGATAACCTTGGGAGCCGCTGCCGAAAGGAACTTTATTTAAATAAGCCGCCAATATTTCGTCTTTGGATAAAAAACGTTCCAGCCGCAACGCCAGGAAAATTTCCTTCACTTTCCGGTCGTTGGTCCGGTCCAAATTAAGAAAAACCCTTCTGGCCAATTGCTGCGTCAGTGTGCTTCCGCCCGTTTGCGTTTCTTTGTTCAGCACTTTTTGCAGCACCGCTCGCGTCGTTCCCTTGAAGTCGATTCCAATATGGTTATAGAAATTGTTGTCTTCCGTAGCCAAGAGCGCGTCGATCAAGGGCTGTGGAATTTGCTTTAAATCTACCAGTCTTCGGTCTTCGTCGGTCCGAAGCTGGCCGATTAAGGTGCCGTCGTTGAAATAGACAAAACCGGTTTCGGTATTTTCGCTAATTTTCTCTTGGATGAGCGCTTGGGAACGGATCGGTTCGTCTTTCACGATCGAAGCGACGTAACCGAATACAGCTCCTCCGCCGAACAAGCCGATGATGAAGATGACGGCAAACAACCATTTGGCAATATTCCAGATGATTCGGCCTGCCGACCTGCGCCGCTTTCCTTTGTTCGGTTCGGAACTGTCCTTTTGCTGCTCTACATTGTCTCCAACCATGTATCGGTTCCTCCTTTATAACAGGTATATTATAGCATAAAGCCTTTGACTTTTGGATAATTGTTCAAGAAAGGGGAGGAAAGACCGATAATAAGGAGGGGGCCTCCGCCTTTGACTTTAGTCCAGTATGAAACTGGCCTTAAGTCATTTGCGGCTGTTCCTGCGCCGAATATATAATAAATTTTGGAAATCGAGTCAGGAAGGAAGAAATCGATGATATGAAGCGGAATCGAATCCGGAACTCCACATTTATCCATGCGGTCTCTATTTTATTTTTTATCGAATTTGCGCGGAGCGGGTTTGTGTTTTCCTATTTGCCGGCATATGCCGCGAATGAGTTGCAATTGTCCGCGTCCGTGATCGGAATCGCGATATCGATTCATTATGTCGCGGATACGCTCATCAAATGCGTCGCCGGCTTCTGGCTTGACCGGCTGAATCCGAGGTTGATTTTATACTTCTCGCTTGCTTGCGTAACAGGGGGCTTGCTGCTCGCGAATTATGCCGGATCCGTTTGGTCTTTCGTGACGGGGACCGCTTTGATCGGCATCGGGGTGTCTCCGATATGGCTCATCTGCTTAAGCGAAGTAAACCCGGTCGGCCGGGCGTCGCAGATGGGAATGTTGTATACCGCCTGGTTTGCAAGTCTAGGGGGCGGACTCGTCATTACGAATTTTTTGATCGATCATGATATATTTACTGCTTTTACCGTGCTGATGGCGATGTGCTGCGCAGGATGCGCTGCGGCATTGCCGTTCGAGCCCGAGGCGAATTCGGCGCTCCGGCAAATTCCGTTGAAACGGCAATGGATCGAATTGCGCAATAAGCTGGTTCGGATGAAGCCGCTCATTCCGGGAATGGTGCTGCAGACGACGGCGGGCGGGATGCTTGTGCCGATATTGCCCGGCTTTGCGGCGAATACGCTTGAATTGAATTATTCCCAATATTCGCTCTTGTTGTTGGTCGGCGGGATATGCGCCACGGCATTGCTCATTCCGATGGGGAAGTGGACGGATCGTCTGCATTACAGAGTCTTTCTGGTGATCGGTTTCGGGGCGATCACGGCCTTCTTGTTCGGCATCACGTTTATTCGCGGTCTCGCCTATATGATTCCCTTCGCCGTCCTGATCGGAATCGCCTTTGCGGCCGCGATGCCCGCCTGGAATGCGCTTATGGCGCGCTATGTGCCGCAGGAACATCCGGGAATGGGCTGGGGCGTACTGTCCAGCGTGGAAGGGATCGGCGTCATGATCGGACCGGCGATAGGTGGGGCGATCGCCGGCATATACGGCGAGACGGCCACCGTTTGGATCAGCGCGGGTTTGCTCGGCGTCATTGCGTTGTTTTATTTCTTCTTTACGCCGGCGGAAGACAAAGAAGGAGCGTCCCGGCACATGCCGGCGTCGTAAGCGGGGAAGCGGGCAAAGAAAAACAACCTTGCTTCGGCATAACCGAGGCAAGGTTGTTGTTTTGTCGTTCTTATCGGCTGTAGAACTCGACGATTTGCTTCTCGTCGATTTCTTGAGGAAGCTCGGAACGCTCAGGCAAACGGATATATTTGCCTTCCATCGCGTTCTCGTTAAACTCAAGATATGCCGCAAGATGATTGCGGTTTTCGAGCGCTTCTTTTACCGTGGCAAGGTTTCTGCTTCTTTCGCGAAGGCTGATCACATCGCCTGTGCTTACGATATACGAAGGAATGTCAACCTTTTTGCCGTTAACGGTAACATGGCCGTGAGCGACCAATTGGCGAGCGCCGGCACGGGAGTTGGAAAGTCCCAGACGGTAAACGAGGTTGTCCAAACGGCTTTCCAGCAAGATCATGAAGTTTTCACCGGCGATGCCTTGCATTTTGGCAGCTTTGTCAAACAAGTTGCGGAATTGTTTCTCGTTCAAGCCGTACATATGGCGCAATTTTTGCTTCTCTTGAAGCTGCATGCCGTAGTTGCTAATTTTTTTGCGTTGTCCCGGGCCATGTTGGCCTGGAGGGAACGGGCGTTTCAATTCTTTGCCGGTGCCGCTCAAGGAAATGCCAAGACGGCGGCTTAGTTTGAATTTCGGACCTGTGTAACGTGACATGTATAAATAGACTCCTTTGTCAGAGACGATCAAAAAAGTGCTTTTTGAACGCTCGTTTTGTAGTGTGATGTTGGGCATGGCTTTCATTGCGCCGAATTTTGTTTGCGTCAAACGAGGGGATAGCGCCCTTATCGACTCTGACAAGAAAGTTCAGCCGCTGTCTTGTCAGCAACAAAATTCGCGAGGGTGACACAATCGCTTCGCCCATGTGCTATCAATATTTGTACATTTGTACTCAACAATAAATATTATATGAAAATAGAAGGCAATGTCAAGGGAAGATTTGCATAACGGACTCATAATGAAAAACTAGTTCTTACGACCTAAAAAAATAATTGAATTTGCGATAATACTAGTGCAAAAATGGTAGAAACACGGTATGATGAAAGTGAGTCATTAGAATTATGAACGTCTTTATTGTAATTTTTGGACATTAGGGTGGGGGGAGCAAAGTGTGATTGAAAATCTACGCGATACGAATGTAGAAAATAAACATGATCATACAGGCCAGTCGACCGATCCGCCTTTAAGCGTATATTACAGCGATTCTTGGCTGCAAGAGCAGGATATTACCGCTTTCGATTTCCCATACATCCGGCCGATGCTCGTGCAAAGCTTCAACGAATGGCTCCGGCAGTCGGAATCGTTGCCCTTCGTTCAACAAGCGTCCATCGCCTTATTCGACCATGAAGGCAATTTGGCGGCAAGCAGCGGCGAACAGACCGGCGCCGATTCCGGGCTGCCGTGGGACGAGCAAGCGGTTGCGTCTTGTCTTGCGGCCAAAGCCCCCGTCATTTGGAAAGGCGGCCGCCATTCACGCGTAGATTTGCATTCGTATGCCACAATCCTCGTACCGGTAATGACGCGAAGCGGAGCGGAACTGTTTGCGCTCTTCGCTTGCCGCATTCCGTTGCAATCGTTTGAAGCGTACATGCCGGAATTGCTGACGAACGGATCGCTTCATTTCCGCAATTGCTTTTACCGGCGATTCGAACTCGTCTTTATACGCGACGTCATGAGATTGCAGCGGCAAGCCGACGAGGCGGCGCGCAAGAAAACGATTTTATTCAACGCCGTACAAAAGATTCACGGTACGATCGACGTCGACTCCGTGCTCACGGAAGTCATAGACAGCATTGCTCACATATATCCTACCGTACAGTTGGAATTATACATCTCCCAAGATCAACGCAGCACTAACATCCATGTCAAACCGTTACGATTCCGAAACTCGAAAGACGATTTGCGCGTCCGCGCTTTTATGGAAGGAAAAGTGGTACAAGAGACGGTTATCGGAAAGAATGATTCCGCATTGTTGAAAATCGCCGTTCCGCTCAGCGGCAAGCAAGGGGCTTACGGCGTTCTTCTTCTCACAGCGGAGGAACAATTGCTAGGCGATCTGGACATACAACTGATCACCATGCTTGCCGATACGGCGGGTACCGCCTTTGAGAACGCCAAGCTGCACGAGCAGGCGAATTTATTGATCAGCGAGCTGCGGTTAATTAACGAATTGACGAAAAGATTGAACCAAAGTTTAAGTTTGCATGAAATATTCAATTTCGCGACATACGAATTGTTGACGATATTTAAAGCGGATTATTGCTGCATATTGCAACTCGATAAAGACAAAAACAATTTTAAAGTGATGGCGTGCAACTTGGCGACGATCTCCAAAGAATTGTTCACGCTCGATTACGGCTTCGGAGGATTGATCTATTCGACGAAGGAACCGATTATTTTGCCGGATTACCGCGCTCAATCCAAAGTCCGTTCCATGCTGATGGATGAGACCGAATCCAGATCTTTAATCGCAACCCCGCTTGTCGTCAATTCGGAAGTTAACGGGGCGATTTTGCTCTCGCACAAAGAATCGAATTATTTCTCATACGATAATTTCAAGCTGCTGCAGACGCTATCGGCCCATATCGGCGTGGCGATCGCGAATGCGTCGCTGCATGCGAAAGTGCAGCTCATGGCGAACCGGGACAATTTGACCGGCTTATACGCCCGCCATTACTTGGACGGCCAAATTAACCAGAAGCAAAAAATCGATTTCTGCGGATCGCTCGTCGTCATCGATATCGATCATTTCAAACAAATTAACGATACGTACGGCCATCAGGTCGGGGACAAAATTTTGAAGCAAGTATGCGATATTATCCGCACCGCCATCCGCGAAACGGATATTGCCGCGCGTTGGGGCGGGGAAGAGCTCGCCGTTTATTTTCCCCAGTTGAACGCGCAGCAGACGCTGCATGCCGCCGAACGAATCCGCTCGAGGGTTGCGGAGGAGACGGAACCCGGCGTCACCGTATCGTGCGGAATCGCCGATTGGAACTGGGAGGACGAGAAGGTAAGCGTGGAATCGCTATTCTACAAGGCGGACATGGCATTATACCGTGCCAAGAAAAACGGCAGAAATCAAATTAAAATCCATTAAAATGGTTGATGCCTCATTAGCGCCCGTTCAAGAGACGGGCGTTTTTCATATGCGTATAAGTTGGGAAGAAAAGGAGACGATAAGGGACGAAGTCCAAACGATGAACGGAGGCGAACATCGCATGAAAAACAAATGGAGAACGATCGCTGCCGGAACGCTGGCTTTATGGATCGCATCTCTGGCGACGGCCGGCTGCACGCTATTCTCGCCACAACCCGAGAAATTATTCTCTATGGCATTGTCGGGTCTGTCGGGCGTCGACGATTTCACGTTTAACGGAAATGTGAAATCGCTGTCGGGGCATTCGTCCGCACCGCTGCAGCATCTTGAATTCGAAGGCGTTGTACGGAACCATAAGCAAATCGCGGTCAGAGGGCAAGGGATCAATTCCAAGCAAACGAACGTATCGGAGCGATGGAATCCGCTCGTACAGATGGAGGCGATCCACGCTTCGCGCAAAACGGTCTCTTTGCTTGAAGATCAATCGGGCCGCGGCTTCGCGGTACTGAAGATCGTGCTCAATCCGGAGGATGCGAAAGAACTTCTGGGCCGGCAGCTGCGCGATGAGATGGACAAGCTGAGCGCACCATTGCTGCAAACCTCATCCCGCCCGGTTTTGTCCGCTGCGGAAACGAAACGGCTGCGCTCGGAGCTGGCGGATGTTGTCAATCAGGGACGCAATCAGCTTGAACAGATGCTGAAAGACGCGCAGGTGGATACGACATATACGTTATGGATTCATCGGAAGACGAATTTGCCGCATCGTCTCGTGTCGGTCACCGCTTCCCGATATAAAGCGGAAGGAACGGATCGCCGCGAAGAACTGATTACGGACGCCTATTTCAAAAATTATCGATAAACTTCGCAACGAAAAGATGACGAATAGATTTGACCATGGTACAATAGATTGTATTGCTGAATACATAGCATTATTAAGTTTTTTTCGATTAGGAGGAGGGAATATTTAGCAATGAGAGATACAAGATTGCAAAAATTGGCCCAAAATTTAGTATGCTACTCCGTCGACGTTCAGCCCGGCGAAAACGTACTCGTCGAAATGATCGGTTCCGAACGCGAATTGCTCAAGTGCATCCTTGAAGAAGTGGCCAAGCGCGGCGGGAATTCGTTCGTGGAACTAACCGACCGCAATGTTCACCGCACGCTGCTTACGCATGCGAACAAGGAGCAGATTGAAACGTGGGCCGAACTGGATTTGGAACGAATGAAAAAAATGGATTGCTATATCGGCATTCGTTCGGGCGAGAACGTTAGCGAACTGTCCGACGTTCCCGACGAGCAAATGAAATGGTATCAATCGATCTATAGCCATAAAGTTCATTTGGATGAACGGGTAAAACGGACGAAATGGGTGATACTCCGTTACCCGAGCCCTTCCATGGCGCAGCTCGCCAACATGAGTACGGACGCGTTCGAAGATTTCTATTTCGATGTATGCAACCTCGATTATGCGAAAATGGATAAAGCGCAAGATTCGCTGGCCGATTTGATGGCCCGCACCGACCGGGTGCGCATCGTCGGGCCGGGAACCGATTTGTCATTCTCCATCAAAGGAATCGGGGCGAAGAAATGTTCCGGGCATCGAAACATACCGGATGGCGAAGTGTTCACCGCGCCGGTCCGCGATTCCGTAAACGGTTCGATCACCTACAATACGCCGACGGTATATAACGGCATATCGTTCGCCAATATCCGCTTCCGTTTCGAAAACGGAAAAATTGTAGAAGCGGACGCGGAATCGGGCAGCAAAGAGCAACTGGACGCGATTCTTGATACCGACGAAGGAGCGCGGTATATCGGGGAGTTCGCAATCGGCTTCAATCCGTATATTTTGACGCCGATGAAAGATACGCTGTTCGACGAGAAAATAGCCGGCAGCTTGCATTTTACGCCGGGGCAAACCTACGACGAGACCGATAACGGAAACGAGTCATCGATTCACTGGGATATCGTATTGATTCAACGTCCGGAATACGGAGGCGGGGAAATCTACTTCGACGACGTATTGATTCGCAAAGACGGCATCTTCGTCCTGCCTGAACTGCAAGGATTGAATCCCGAAAACTTAAAATCGTGAAACTTCTTCTTGCTAAAAAATAGGAAGTCAATGTATCATTAAGGGAGATTCATTATAATGAACATTGACGGAGGGATTGTCATGTCCAACAATACCGCAATTGTAGAAATCGCGCAAACGGCCAGCAAATTCAGATCGTCCATCGTACTTCAAACCGAAAACAAGTATATCGATGTCAAAAGCATTCTCGGATTGTTCACGACGTTGTTGAACAACCACCAATACGAATTGCATGTGCACGGTCCCGACGCGGATGAAGCGAAAGCGGCGATGGCAGAAGTGTTTGCCAAGCATAACCTTAACGTGACCGTTGTAGAAGAATAAGAGAGCATCCCGTTCCCTACGGATCGGGACTTTCTTTTTTTCGGCGTTTCGCAGCCGCTTATATTTAATTGTTTTACAGAATTCCTTGTGTAAACTCTCGTTTTCGTCTAATATTAGGGATAGAAAGATGATGAAGTTGGACACAGGGGGGAAGTTACATGTCTTCATCGGAAATTATGGAGCATTTACACCATAAAGCGTTATCTCTTCTTCAAGGGGATGCAGATAAAATCGAGAAATTGATTGAAGTTCAGATGGAGAATTTGACGACGCGCAAATGTCCTTTATACGAGGAAGTGCTCGATACGCAAATGTACGGCTTTTCCCGCGAAGTTGATTTTGCCGTCAGAGCCGGATTGATTCAGGAGAGCGTCGGCAAAGAACTGATCAGCAATTTGGAGCGCAATTTAGCCTCGCTGTATGAAGCATTAAACCAAAAAGAGTAGCCTTCCGTCGAAGACTACTCTTTTTTTCATTAAAAGGGGTTGTTCAAAAAGTCGACTTTTTGAACTTTACATTTAAATTAAAAAAAATGCGACGCCCAAAATCGCGTAAACGCTCACGAGAAGGAAGCCTTCGTACCAATTCGTCGCGCCGTCTTGCGTGATCGATTTGGCGATAATGACGGCAACGCCGATTGCGACCAATTCGATCGTCGTAAAGACAAAATCCATCGGATTGCCGAACAAAAAGCTGACAAATACGAGGACGGGGGCGACGAACAGGGCGATTTGCAAACTGCTGCCGACCGCGATTTCCACCGAAGCGCCGATTTTGTTCTTCATCGCAAGCATAACGGCGGCGCTATGCTCGGCGGCATTGCCGATAATGGCGATAATGAACGCGCCTACGAACAGCTCGGACATGCCGAATCGATCCGTGAAGGCATGAATCGTTCCGACGAGCCATTCGCTGACGAAAGCGACCATCACCGTTGCGACGACGAGAGCGACGATCGACATCGATCTCGACCAAGCGGGCTTTTCCTCTTCCGGTTCACGAGTTTCGCCGGGATGGGCTTCGTCCGCCAAAAACCGCTTATGCGTCCCCAAAGAAAATAAGAGCCATAATATGTATGCCGCGATTAAAATTCCCGCCACGGCAAAGCTGAGCAACTGCGTCTCCTCATGCGTGATCGCTTTCGTGCCGGCGAACATCGCCGGAATGAACAGAGAGATGATAGCGATCGACATTAAAGAACCGTTATGACCGGCAAGCGTTCGGTTGAACGTTTGAATTTTATGCTTTAAGCCGCCCAGGAATAGGCTAAGGCCGAGAACGAGCAGCAAATTGCCGATAATCGCGCCGGTCAGGCTCGCCTTGACCATATCGAACAATCCTTCTCTGATCAAGAAGATGGCGATGATCAGCTCCGCCGCATTTCCAAACGTTGCATTCAACAGTCCGCCTATGCGCTGCCCCGCGTAATGCGCCACGTTTTCCGTCGCTTTCCCTAGAAAGCCGGCTACGAAGACGATAGCGACCGCGGAAATAACGAACTGCACCGTTTCGTTCCATCCGGCATAATGCGCCGCCCCGCTCAAAATAAACGAAACGGCCAGTAAGGCGAAAAACAGTTTTTGGTTCAAAATGGACACCTCAATTGCAATTGAATGAAGCTTGCGCGCTTCTATGGATTATAATATACCCCAAATCCGGCAAACATGTGAAGCGAATCGATAATCGCCGCATTTGCTTTCCGCTCCAAAAGGCTTTAAACTAATGTCATAGAAGGTTGAAGAAGGAGTGAGAAGTATGTCTGAAGAGCTTCAAAATGGACTAATTCGTATTTCTGATGATGTAGTGGCTACGATCGCGGGTTTGGCTGCTTTGGAAACTCCAGGAATAACGGCCATGTCGGGCGGCATATCGGAAGGATGGGCAAAGCGGCTGTCGGGGAAAAACGCGCAAAAGGGCGTTACCGTTGAAGTCGGCCAATTAGAGGCGGCTATCGATTTGCGCGTCATCGTCCAATACGGCACATCGATTCATAAGGTTTGTCTTGAACTTCAGCAAAACGTGCGTGAAACGGTGGAAAATATGACCGGGCTTCGCGTCGTCGAAGTCAATGTGAAAGTGGAAGGCGTCTCCTTTAAAGAGGAAGAAACCGAAGAATTGATGAATCGGGTTAAGTAGCGAATGACCGCAGAAGCGAATGAAGATAATAGTTATCATTACGATGTTCGTTTGAAAAGAAAGAAACATCCCGAGTCGCTTACGCCATAGCGTCGAAAGGATGTTTCTTTTTTGCGTTAGAACCGTTTCGGCTTCTCCGTTCGCTGTACCCGGTTGTATTCGCGTGAAATGCTTAACAATATGCCCATGCTGGCCATCATAATCAACAGCGAGGAACCTCCGTAACTAATGAACGGCAATGTAACGCCGGTAATCGGTATCGTATGGGACACCCCGCCGATATTGATAAAGGCTTGTACGGCGATTAAGCCGACGATGCCAACTCCGACGAGCGTACCGTACGGATCGGGGCAACGCAAGGAAACGATAAGCCCCCTCCATATAAAGTACAAATAACAAAGCAAAAATGCGGCGCTGCCGATAAAACCGAATTCTTCGCCGATGACCGCAAAAATAAAATCATTATACGGATACGGGAGATAGTGCAGCTTTTGAATGCTTTGTCCGAAACCGGCTCCCGTTAAGCCGCCGTGGCCCAACGCCTTTAGAGAACTGAGCAGATGATATCCGGAGCCTTGCGGATCTCCCCACGGGTCGAGGAAAGACGCGATCCGGCCTGCGCGATAGTCCGAGCCTCGATCCGGGTTGAACAAAGCATTGACGCTGACGACCAGGCTCGCTCCGATGATTAGCACAAGAATCGAGGCGAAGATATGCTTCAAGTTCGCGCCTCCGGCAATGATGATAATGCCGCAGCAGGCGACGAGAATGAGGCATGAACCCAGATCGGGCTGGAGCATAATTAAGCCGGCAATAAAACCGACGATCAGCATAACCGGAAGAAAGCCTTTGCGAAAATTACGGAAATGATCCCCTTTTTTCGTGATCAAGGCGGCTAGGTAGAGAATGGTCGTAATTTTGGCAAGTTCCGTAGGTTGAATGCCGAGCGACCCTACGCCGAACCAGCTTCTCGCCCCGTTTCTGACGACTCCGATATAAGGAACGAGCATTAACATAATAATCGTAATGACGAAGACGGGCACGAACAGCTTTTTATATTTGGCATAATGAATATTCATGGCGACGAGCATGGCGAGCCCGCCAAGACCGGCCCACAACAGTTGCCGTTTCGTAAAGTATAAGGAATCGTAATTGAAATTTTTGCTGATCACGGTAATGCTAGAGCTTGCGCTGAAAACCATAACTAAACCGAATCCCACCAACATCAAGGTGAGGATCAACAGTTGGAAATCCGGTGCACCTTTCTTCGTTTGTGGCTCAGTTTCTCTCATTGTTTACCTGCTATGCATCCAACAATCTTTTGAGATCTTCCAGTCTCTGCGTCGCATTGGTCAGCAAATGCTGCGGAATCGGGCTTTCGTATTCGATGCCTTGCGGGCGCATCGCTTTGCCCATGTAGACCGCTTCAATCTCCAATACGGCATGCGGGCTTTCCAGTTTTCCGTCAATCGGTCTCGTATTGATGCGCAAATAATAATCCGCATTGTTCTTCTTGTCTTCGAATTTGAGGTCGTATGTAGCGAAATTGTAATCCCATTGCGAACGGAAAAATCCGACTTTATCCATCGATTCGTCCAAATAGGCCAGATCGCTTTTCAATCCAACCAGGCCTGTATTTTCAAATAGCATCGTTATCGTTCCCCCTCATAATTTTGGAAAATGCTTCGGGCTGCGCTTCGCAGCGGAAGCATACGCCATCATCCTTAGCGTTCATCTTCTCTTTTCATGATAGTATGTTTCCCAAAGTTGTGCAAGCCTTGAGTCCCGACAGTTGGTGAATTATGGTTTTGAATATTTTGTGAAATGGGTATAGACAAATTCGGATCGAATGGGCGAAAATTTATGAACAGAGATATTTCAATTCTTGCGGGGGTGTTTTGAGTGAATAAGGAAATCGATCAATCCCTATTGGATCGCATATTTCCGCGAATGGTGGAATGGCGCAGATATTTGCATCAACATCCGGAATTGTCGTTTCAGGAATATAACACTTCCCGATTCGTGGCCGAGACATTGCGGAATTTGGGTATGGACGTTCGAACCGGCGTCGGGGGACATGGAGTGGTCGGCATATTAAAAGGAAGCTTGGAGGGGCCTGTCGTCGCCTTGCGCGCCGATATCGACGCGCTCCCCATTCAGGATGAGAAAGAGTGCGGATATGCATCGAAAACGGAAGGGGTCATGCATGCTTGCGGGCATGACGGGCATACGGCGACGCTGCTCGGAGTCGCTTCGTATTTCAGCGAGCGCCGCAGCCTGCTCCGCGGGGAAATCCGCTTTCTGTTTCAGCCGGCGGAAGAGGTGATTCCGGGCGGAGCGATCCGAATGATCGGCGACGGTGCGCTTGATGGCGTCGATGTCATCTACGGCGTTCATTTATGGACGCCGCTCGAGGCAGGGAAAGTATCGTCCGCTCCCGGGCCGATGATGGCTTCGGTAGACGATTTCGTCATCGATGTCATCGGCAAAGGCGGACACGGCGGCTTGCCGCATGATACGGTGGACAGCGTCGTCGTCGGGGCGTCGATCGTCCTCCATCTGCAAACCGTCGTGAGCCGCAGCGTCGATCCGCTTCAACCTGCGGTCGTGTCGGTCGGATCGATTCAAGCCGGGACGACCCAGAACGTCATTGCCGACCGCTGCCGTTTGAAGGGGACGGTCCGAACGTTCGACGAGCATACGCGGACATTGATTCGCGACCGAATCGAAGCGACGGTGCGCAACTCCTGCGCAATGTACGGCGCGGAAGCCGAGATCCAATATTTGGAAGGCTATCCGACGCTGGTGAACGATGAACGGGAAACGGAACGGTTTTTCCGCGTTGCGACGGCATTGTTCGGGGAGGCGAAGGTCGAGCGCTGCCGGCCGGTCATGCCGGCTGAAGATTTCGCCTATTATTTGCAGCGCGTTTCCGGTTGCTTCCTATTCGTAGGAGCGGGGAACGAGCGCGACGGGATTGTGCATCCGCACCATCATCCCCGGTTCGATATCGACGAAGCGTCGATGATGAATGCGGCCAAGGTGATGATTCGGATGGCGGTCGACTATGCTTTAGACGGCAAATAAAGAGTTTCCGGCCGCGCCGAAAAGTTTGACTTTTCGGTTGCGGTCTATGAATGTTTCCTCCCGCTTTCGGGCAATCTATTTGCAGTGCATATGCAAAGCGTATGCTTCCGAAGCGAGTTTTGTTGCGAAGATCACCCAAGAAGCAAAGCTTCACAAAACTTAGGCATATGCTTCCGAAGCGAGTTTTGTTGCGAAGATCACCCAAGAAGCAAAGCTTCACAAAACTTTTAGGAGGATTCACATGAGAAATGTAAGAGACATTATGTCCAAGGATTGCGTAACGGCGAACCGGAACGATAGTTTATACGAAATCGCGGTGAAAATGAAAGAGAACGATATCGGCTTTATTCCCGTCCTGGACGGCAAAAAAATGGTCGGGGTCGTTACGGACCGCGATTTGGTGTTGCGCGGGTATGCGGAGAAGCATTCCGGCTCGGAAACCGTCGATAAAGTGATGACTTCCTCGATTCGGACCGCGTCCCCGGATATGTCGGTGGACGATGCGGCCCAATTGATGGCCGATCAACAAATCCGGCGTTTGCCGATCGTGGAGAACGGCGAATTGGTCGGCATCGTTTCGCTGGGCGATCTGGCGATCAGACATATATTCGTGAACGAAGCCGGGCAAGCGCTCAGCGAAATTTCGGAAAACCATTACGTCCACTAAATGTTAGGAGGAAGACAGGTGCCGTTTCATCGATCAGCCAAACCTTGCATCGTACAAACGGATTTTACCGTACTGTTGGAGACGGAACATCCTTCGTTCGAAGAGGCGCGCGACATGCTGTTTCGCTTTGCCGAATTGGTGAAAAGCCCTGTCTCCGTACATACGTACCGGATTACGCCTTTATCTTTATGGAATGCGGCCGCATCCGGCTTAACCGCGGAGGAGGTCGTCTCCGCGCTGAGAGGGTATTCCAAATGGGATCTTCCGTCTGCGGTCGAGCGGCAAATTCGACTGTGGATGTCGCGTTACGGGAAGCTCCGCCTGGAGAAAGCCGGCCAAACGCTGCAACTGGCAGCGGCGGACGAAGAGACGCTCGACGAATTGCACGCGGAGAAAACCGCGTGTTCTTATTTCGGCTTGCGGACAAGCCGCACAACCGTCTCCGTTCTGCCGCGCCATCGCGGCTTGTTGAAACAGGAATTAACCAGACTGGGCTATCCCGTCGTCGATCTCGTCGGATACCATGAAGGAAGGCCGCTTGCCGTGTCCTTACGGCAGGAGCTGCCCGGAGGAGGGGAGTTTCGCTTGCGCGACTATCAGCGGCTGGCGGCGGACGCATTTACAGGCAAAGGGGGCGCGGACCCGGGAGGAAGCGGCGTGCTCGTTTTGCCATGCGGCGCCGGCAAAACGGTGGTAGGCATCGCCTCCATGGCGAGATTGCAATGCGAGACGCTCATTCTGACCTCGAATGTAACGTCCGTGCGCCAGTGGAAGGCGGAACTGCTCGACAAAACGACGATCGCGGCGGACGATGTCGGCGAATATTCCGGCCTTACGAAACAAGTAAAGCCGGTTACGATCGCAACGTACCATATATTGACGCACCGCAAACGGAAAACGGACGATTTCTCGCATATGAAGCTGTTTAACGAACGGGACTGGGGTTTGATCATATACGACGAAGTTCATTTGCTCCCGGCACCCGTCTTTCGCGCGACCGCAGACATCCAGGCGACGCGGAGACTCGGGCTTACGGCGACCTTGGTTCGCGAGGACGGTTGCGAGAAGGACGTTTTTTCGCTAATCGGCCCGAAACGGCTGGAATTGCCTTGGAAGCGGTTGGAGCGCGAAGGATGGATCGCTCGCGTCCGTTGCCGGGAAATTCGACTGCCGCTGCGGCTCCCTTCCCTCGAGCGCTACCGGCTGGCGGAGCCGAAACATCAATTTCGCATCGCTTGCGAGAATCCGGACAAGCTGCATTGGGTTCGCCGTTTGCTTGCGCAGCATGACGGAGTGCCTACGCTTGTTATCGGGCAATATTTGGATCAGCTTCGCTATATTTCGGACGCGTTATCCGCGCCGCTCATTACCGGTTCGATGCCGCAGGAGCGGCGCAACGAGCTATACGCCGAATTCCGCAGCGGGGCGATTAAACTGCTGGTCGTGTCCAAGGTGGCGAATTTTGCCGTCGATTTGCCGGATGCGACGGTGCTGATCCAAATTTCGGGCAGCTACGGTTCGAGGCAGGAGGAAGCGCAGCGGCTCGGACGCATTTTGCGGCCGAAGCGGGGCGGAAGCGATGCATATTTTTATACATTGGTTTCTTCGCATTCGAAAGAACAGGATTTTGCGATAAAAAGGCAGCTGTTTCTCGTTGAACAAGGCTATACGTACGAGATTGAAACGGTCGGCGAAGATGCGATGCGGCGCTATCAGGAGGTGGCGGGAACATGAATACGAATGAAATATTTCGCCGGTTCAAGCGGACGGCGGAAGGGGAGGAAGCGCAACGGTTCGGCGGACGGCCGGACGCGTCATCGGCGATCGCCAGGCTTTCCCCGCTTGAGCTTGCCGCCCTTGAGCGCATTGTAAAAAGGCATGCTCTTGCGCCGTTCGAGATGGCCGATCTGGATAAGATGGCGGATGGACGGTTGAGCGGAGCGCAAATCAAAGTGGGCTGGATGCGCCTGAGACAAAAAGGTCTTCTTTACGCGGTCAAAAAAACGTGGGGAGAGCGGCTTTTTTTTATTCCGATCGATCTGTTTCCGCTCTTGCAGCGGGAAGTCGCTCCTCTGCGCCTGCAGCCGCTTGACGAGAACGAAGCCGGCGCGGCGAACGTTGTTCGCGAAGCGAAGCGGGGACTCGTCTACGAATTGTTCTATACCTTGTCGTTTACCGCCAAACACGGTCTTCCGCTGACGGGCAAAGGGACGGTTCATAAACGAAACATACAGAAGCTTTCCTCCGAGTTGGAGCTTAGCGACCGCGACGTCGCGCCGCTTAGGCTTGCGTATGCGCATGCCGAAATCTATTCGCCCGCCTTCGTTTTGGTTCTGGATATGGCGTTGCGGCTAGGACTGCTGCGCAAGGAATCCGAGCGGTTCCAGTTGGTTTTCCCGCGCCTGAACGAATGGCTGCATCTGCCGGCGGAGCGGATGCAGGCCGAATTGCTCCGTTTGTTCGTCGAACGGTATACTCCGCGCGAAGGCTGGCTGCAGCATTTGGCATACGCTCTCTGCTTCGACGAATTGACGCCGGGGCGTTGGTACCGCGCGGAGGATGCGGCTGAGTGGATTCGTCTGCACGAATTCGGACCGCAAAGCGAACTGTCCCGGGAGATGACGGCGGAGACGATTTGGGAAGGCTGGCTAAGCGTGCTATGCGCGCTGGGCTGGATGGAGCTCGGGCGGGGCAAGGAAGGCGATTTGCTGTTTCGCTGGATTTGCGGTACGCGCTTTGAGGCGGACCGGGGATATGAGGCGGATTCGCTGGAACGAATGGGGGATTGCGCGATCGGGGCGCATTTTCGCCCTTCTTTTTACGTACAGCCGGACTTTGAAATTATCGTTCCTCCGGATGTGCCGTTTGCGGTGCGATGGGAATTGGAATGCTGCGCGAAACGGCTTAAAAGCGATATCGCCGTTATTTATGTTCTCGCTAAGGAAAGTTTCGTCCATGCGGTGGAAAACGGCAGATCGCCGCATGATATCGAACGGTTGCTCGGCGAATGGTCCGCCGCGGGCATACCCGACAACGTTCTTATCGCGCTGGAACAATGGAAGTCGCAATACGGCAAGGTGCATTTCGCCGAAACGACGCTATTGCGCTGCGAAGACGGCGAAGTCGCCGCCGCGATACGGAACTCCTCCCTGCTGAACGGCATGCTGCAGCCGCTGGGCGAGACGGATTTTATCGTCGCCAAGGAACGGATCGAAGAAATTCGGCCGTTGTTGGAACAAATCGGATATACGCCGAAAAGGCAAATTGCGGGGGAAGGCGCCCTGCCCGCCCCATCGTTCCCGCGTCTGGATTCGGCGCCTGCGGCTAACCGTTTGCTTGACGACGGCGCTTGGAACGGGGCGGGAGACGATGCCGGAGACTTCGCTTCCCAAGGAATCGTTTACACCGGCTCTTCATTGGTTTATTATGATCTGGATATGGAAATTCCCGATTTGAACGAACTGTTTCCGAAACTGGAAACGTTGCCGAATATGTGGACGAAGCAAATGCGCTCTTATCATGCGTCGACGCGCAAAGAAATGATGGAGCTCGCGGTCGAATGGCAGACGCAAGTCGTGCTGCAAAAAGACGGGCAGGCGATGCCCTTCCTCCCTCTTCGCGTGCAATCGACGAAAGAAGACTGGTCGGTGGAAGGATATTGGTACGGCGCGGACGATGCGGGAAAACAACGGCTGTTTCCGAGCGATTGGGAGGAAATGAAGCTGGTCGTTCCTGGAACGGATGAAAAAAAATTCGAACAACATCCTTTTTCATGATATGATAGAGTTGCAACAAATTTATAGTAAAGCGAGATGAGAATATGAGCGTGTCCCAAGTGAACACGATCGATATGGCCTCGCTGCTGACGAACGCCTATGAGTTGGGCGATATGATTAATAATTCTGCCGATGTTGCAAATTATTTGTTTTGGAAGCGGCGGGTCGAAGGAAACGAGGCAATTCAGGCGGCGATCCGGCAGTTCGTCAAGAAAAAGGAGCTTTTCGAGGAATGCCAACGCTTCGGCCATTTCCATCCCGATTATCATGCGGCCAAGGACAGCATGGAGCAAGCGGAGAAGGAATTGGAATCGTACGAGGAAGTCAGACGGTTTAAAGAAGCGGAAAGACTGCTGGATGAAATGCTGTACAATATATCTGCTACGATCGCCTATTCGGTATCGGAAACGATCAAGGTTCCCAGCAACGATCCGAACCCGAAACGGGGCGGCTGCAATTGCGGCGGCGGCGGCGGTTGCGCCGGATCATGCGGTTAGTAGGTTGAAAGAGGGGGTTATCGATGTTTGCGGAACGTACGGGGTATATTATTTGGGTGTCGGATCTGAAAGCGGCCAGAAATCTGGAGAAATACGGAACCGTTCATTATATTTCGCGTAGAATGCATTATGTTGTTATGTATGTGAATGCGGACCGTGCGGAAGAGGCGATGAAAAACGTGCGCAGGCTCGCTTTCGTCAAACGCATCGAACGTTCTTACCGGAATGAAATCAAAACGGAATATTCCAAGGATATTCCGGATAAAACGAGGTTTTACAGTATATAACTTCATCATATTCATTAAAATAAAGTCTTGAGAAATATTCAGCAATCATGTAATATAATGGGTATATACTTAGGTAGTAAGACCTATCTAATGGAGAGTGGTACCCCAATGAGAGATAAGGTTATGGAGCGTTACAGCACGTATGAGCCTTTCTACGTAACCTTAGGCGATAAGAAGGTTGCGGACGTCGTGATTACGAACCATGCACTAAATCGTTGGGCCGAACGTGTTGAGCGCGACAAAACCGGCTATGACGATATTGCCATGTTTATTTGGGAATGCTTGAAACAGAACCGCATTCAACCTTACTATCGTAATGAACAGGACGTATATCTTATTGATGAAGATCTCGTTGTTGTGGCGGAATTTCCTATTTTGGAAAATGAAATCGACATTGCGGGAAACCCTCTGCATAAAATGATTATCGTTACGTTTTTGGGGCGCATGTCCGAAACGATCGAGCTCCGCGATTTGAAAACGTATTATTCCTGGCTGCGCCACTCTCGCCGGATGACACTGATCAAAAATAGCCGTAAACGCAAATAAACCGTTTCAAATATGCAAGCATGCGGATAAATCGCCGCATGCTTTTTTTAGGAGGGGAAATGGCGTTTAATTTTCACCAGCTTCACATATTTTATACGGTAGCGGAAAAGGGAAGCTTCTCCGCGGCAGCGCAAGCATTGCATATGACGCAGCCCGCCGTGACGATGCAGATTCAAGGGTTGGAGGATTATTTCGGCACCAAATTGCTGCACCGTTCCACGAAAAAAATCGAGCTGTCCGAAGCGGGAAGGGCGTTGCTGCCGTTCGCCCGTAAAAGCATCGATCTCGTGAAAGAAACGGAAGTGACGATGTCCAAATTTACGCATATGCTGCAAGGCAGGCTCCAACTCGGCGCCAGCTTGACGATCGGCGAATATGTGCTGCCGCGGCTGCTCGGCCCGTTCGGCCAACAATATCCGAAAATAACAATCAGCATGAAAGTGATCAACACGGCGCAAATTTTGGAGGAAATACGCAGCCACCAGCTCAATTTCGGTTTGATCGAGGCGCCGGTGGAACATCCGGATATGCAAATCGATGCCGTTATGCATGACGAATTGAAGCTGATCGTTCCCGCGGGCCATCCGCTGGCCGAATTCGAGCAGGTTGAGATGGAGGAAGTGCTGCAATATCCGTTCATTTTGCGCGAGCAAGGCTCCGGAACGCGGCAAGTGATGGAAGAGGAGCTGCGGCTTCGAAACATCGAGATGAAATCCGTTCGCGCCGTCATGGAGCTTGGCAGTACGGGAGCGGTCAAATCGGCGGTGGAAGCGGGCCTGGGCATTGCCGTTTTGTCGCCGTCTTCCGTGAAGCATGAAGTGGCGCTAGGGCTCGTCAAAATCATCGATATTCGCGGCATTGAATTTAAACGCCGCTTTTATTCCATTTATTTAAAATCGACAATATTGCCGATTACGGCCGTTACGTTCTTAACGTTTTTGCGGGAACAGGCGCCCGCGCCCATACCATCAAGAGAGGATTGAGATGATGTCTAACGGTTCGAATGACGGGCGTGCCGATCTGCATACCCATACAAGCGCTTCCGACGGCATGCAGCCGCCTGCTGAGAACGTGCGACTGGCCAAGGCTGCCGGGCTCGCCGCGGTGGCCATCACCGACCATGATACGGTTGCGGGCGTCGAAGAAGCTTTGCAGGAAGGAAAACGGCTCGGCATCGTCGTCGTTCCCGGCGTGGAAATCAGCACCGTCCTGTCCGGAACGGATATCCACGTTCTCGGTTATTATATCGATTGCGAGCAAGAGACATTTCTGGAACGGCTCGGGGAACTTCGCTCGATACGCGAACGGCGCAACGATATGCTGATCGCCAAGCTTCAAGAACTCGGCATCCCGATTACGATGAACGAAGTCGTTGCCCAACTCGGCCGCCCGCTTATGCCGGACGAATCGATCGGCCGGCCGCATATTGCCGACGTTCTCGTGCGGAAAGGGTATGCCGCCGATCTACGCGATGCGTTCGACCGGTATTTGGGCGAGCAGGGAGCGGCCTATGTGAATCCTCCCCGTATTTTGCCGCATCAAGCGGTTCAATGGATACGCGAAGCCGGAGGAACGCCGGTCCTGGCTCACCCGGGGCTCTACGGCGACGACGCGCTGGTGGAGCGGATCATCCGCGAAACGAACATCGCAGGCATTGAAGCGCATCATTCGGATCATTCGCCAGCCGACCAAGCACGGTATACGGCGATGGCGGAACGTCACGGATTGATCGCGACGGCAGGATCCGATTTTCACGGCGCCAGGCAAGGGATCGTATTTCACGGCGATATTGGGGGACGCACGGTGAGCGTCGATATATTGCCGCGTCTGCGGCGCGGGGAACGATAAACGTACGTTGAAGCGTGTCGGACTATATGAATGATAGAGGTGGGATTCGTCATGGATGTGGGAGGATTCGGAAGTCCGTTCGGGGGCATATGGGATCTTTTTCCGGTTTTTTTCTTTATCGTATTCGCCGTCATTATTATCGCGATCCTTTTCTCGGTTTTCAAAGGCGTGTCGCAATGGTCGCATAACAATAAGCAGCCGGTGTTGTCGGTAGATGCGAGGCTGATCGGCAAACGAACCGATGTTAGGCATCGTCATAATACGCATGACGGGCATATGCATAGCCATACCGACACGACGTACTATGTGACATTCGAAGTGGAAAGCGGGGACCGGCTCGAATTTCGAGTGGCCGGGAATGAATACGGGCAGTTGGCGGAAGGCGACACGGGGAAATTAACCTTTCAAGGCACAAGATATTTAGGGTTCCAACGAGATATGAAACGCGGGTATGTATAGCCTGCGTTTTTTTGTTGTTGACAACCGGATCGGGATCGAATATGATGAAAGCATAAGAAATGCCATCGTTGGCAAAGCTGAATTTAGAGGTATGAAGCGATGAAAAAGGTTACGATTAAAGATGTCGCCGCAGCAAGTGGAATCTCGATCCGTACCGTCTCGCGCGTCATTAACAACGATCCGAACGTCAAGAAAGAAACGCGGGAAAAGGTTCAAGCCGTTATCGAAGAACTGGGCTTCTCGGTCAATATGATTGCGAGAAGTTTGAAGGAAAAACGAACGAATCAAATCGTCGTTTTTATCGATCAACGTCAGGGGGTGTACTGGGGGGCGTATCATAACGAAATTTTGGTCGAACTGCAGCGGTTGGTGAAGTCGAAAAATCTTCGCATGCTCATATCGGCCTCGTCTCCCGACAGTTTCGAGGAAGACGAGAACGACGGGTTTTATTTGGTCAAGCACGGCCTGTGCGACGGCGCGATTATTTTCGACCCGCAAGTCGGGGATAAGCGGATTGAATATTTCCACGAACGGAAAATTCCGTTCGCCGTCATCGGCAAGGACAATAGCCACTACGAAACGTCGTATGTCGATCTGGACAACAAATACGCGGGTTATTTAGGGGCAAAGTATATTTATGAAAACGGCTTCGTCCACTTCGCGTTTTTGCTCGGGAACGAAAAATCGGTGGTCAATCAGGAAAGGGCCGAAGGATTTCGCCAATTTTGCAATGAGAAACAGCTGACGAATCCGGTCATATTCGGTTTGACCGATCTTGAATCGAGTTACCGCGCGACGTTGAAGCTGATCAACGATGTTAGCGGCGTGCAAACGATCTTCGTTTCCGGCGACGAACGCGCGCTTGGCGTATATCGCGCACTTGCCGAGAACGGGGTGAAGATCGGCGAGGATATAGGCATTCTCGGCATCGATAACTTGAAAATGGGGCAATACTTGTTCCCGGCGCTTAGCACGATCGACCAGCCGAAGGCGGAAATCGCCGAAACTGCGCTGCAATTGCTGATCGAACAGATCGAGCGGAAAGACGTGTCAGCCAAACGCATCATGATTATGCCGACCATTGTTGAAAGGGAATCGATCTAAGAACCGAGTTCCCCGTTCGGCAGTCAACGTTATTCAAACGGATCGGCTGTTCCCTTTTAAAATTGCCAACGATAGCAATAATGTCGATAAGTTTATTCATCGCTTTCAATCAAATCGGCCGCAAATGTTCGCCGCACGGATTGTTTGGAAGCAGTTTTACAAACACTATGAATACAAAATAGTCCAGCGGTAAGATGTCAAGCCCCTGATTCATGAGAATTGGAAATTTACTTTAAGGAACAGGTCAATGAGTCAGGAAAAAAGACAACACCAAACTAAACCCAGTTCAAAAATCGAGT
>NZ_JAHLPR010000002.1 GCF_018918005.1 Paenibacillus sp. MSJ-34
TTCATGAAAATCACCCAATTCATTAGAAATAAAAAAAGCCTTCTCGGCGATTATTGGGGTGATTTTGAAAAGTCAAGAGGAATGTTTGTTCGCACCCCATGTTTGGGGGTGAAACAATAGAAGACCCTAGCTAGGAAGCTAGAGTCTGCAACGGAATGTGAATTCCGAGAAGCTTAATTTAAAGATTGGAGGGGCAAAAAATGCTGATGAACTCGAAAGGAACAGTGATCGCGGCGATCCTTGCGCTTATGCTGACGATCGGGATGACGGCATGCTCGTCGGGAAATGCGGAGAATACGGGCGCAGCAGAGGGCGATACCCAAACCGCTGAAAAGGAACCGTCCGGTTCGAAGGAGAACGGGAACGTAACCATTACCGTCTTAAACGAAGGCGCCGTTGGCATTGGCGTCGGCATCGTGACCGAATTGCTGGACAAAAAGAAGACCTCGCTCCTTGAGGACGAAACGTTGCAGCCCAAACCGGCAGAAGAAGATTTCAACTACACGCCGGGCGGCGACGTGAATCCGAACGTATTTGGATATTTGTATCAATCGATCATCAACGATAAATTGGCAAGCAATCATATTACATTGAAAACGGAAGATTGGGGTTGGGGAGAACAGCTGATCCAGAAGCAAACGGCAGGATTCCTCGCGCAGAATATTCCCGATATTATCGTCGGCGAAACGCAAATGCCCGGTTTTGCCCAACAAGGGCTGCTTGAGCCGTTCCCGGAAGATATGGAGCAATACATAAGGGAACATATCGCGCCGGCCGCCTGGAAGCCGATGGAGTACGACGGGAAAATATACGGCTTTGCTTCCCAGCCGGGAGTAAACAGTTTGTTCTGGAATAAGAAGCTGTTGAGGGATGCCGGATTAGATCCGGATAAAGCGCCCGCGACTTGGGAAGAGCTGGCAGACAACTTGAGCAAAATTACGGCGGTCGGAAACGGCAAATTTTTCGGCGGCGGCGTATACGCCGGTCCCAATGCGGGAGGATACTTGCGTTATGGCACATTGCTGATTGTCAATGGCGGCGGTTTCGCGGACGGGCAAGGAAATCCGACTTTCAACAGCGACGCCAACGTGGAGACGGTAACGTTTTTGAGAGAACTGAACGGCTTCCATCCTGCCGGTTTAATGGCCAACACGAATGAAGGCACTTATTTTGACGCATTTAAAAAGGGGCAAATCGCTTATTTAATCGACGGACCTTGGCGCGCCATTGAAAGTTCCGCTATCGGAATCGAGTACGGCATGTCTCCGATCCCGCTGTCTTCGGACGGTAAGGCCGGCAACATTACGATCGGCGCCGCCTTCCATTCGGTTCCGAAAGATGCGAAGAACAAAGAAGCTGCTTTTGAATATATTCGAGCCATGTACAGCGAAGAAATTCAACAGCTTATTGCGGATACCGGAGTGCGGTCGCCGGTATTGAATAAGATCGCCGAATCGAACGATTATCAAACCAAACATCCGGAGATGTACCAGCATTATCTGGCCATGGCGGGGAATGTGCAGGGCCTTCCGACGTTCGCGAAGGAAAACTCCAAAGTATGGCAAATTTTTGGCGATGCGGTGACCAAATCAATTATGACGAAAGGGGATATCAAAACGATATTGGACGACGCACAAAAAAGAGCGGAAGCTGCAACGAAATAATATCCTTCAATGAGGATAATCAAGAGAGATGGAGTGAAAACAAATGCCGTATGAAACGACTCCGGTCATCATGAACAAGGTGAAGCATACATTGTCGAAACTGCAAATGGCTATCTATCAACCGGTATCATCGTTATCTGTAACGGCATGGGTAACCAAAGAACCGGTTCCTTATGCGGAAAGGGAAAGCGGCACAAAAATACAATTGAGACCGGGGGATCAATGGGGAGAATTATGGGACTGCGCCTGGTTTCATTTCGAAGGCGTTGTGCCCCGTTCGCTAAACGGCCGCAAAGTCGTGCTATTGATCGACGTGAACGGCGAGCTATGTTTGGTGGATGGCGAGGGGACGCCTCGTCAAGGATTAACGAACATCAATTCCGAGTTCGATGATAGCCTCGGTCTTCCCGGCAAGAGAGTGGTGGATGTCAGTCCGTCTGCCGAAGGCGGAGAAATCATCGATTTGTGGGGCGATGCCGGGTGTAACGATTTGTTTGGCAAATACCGCAGCGGGACGTTAAAGGAAGCCGAGATCGCCGTTTGTCATGAAGAGATCCGTAAATTGTACTACGATTTTGAAGTGTTGGCGGAGTTGGCTGAGCAATTGCCTGACACAAGCGCCAGAAAAGCTCAAATCTATCAAAGCTTGTACGAAGCGTCGAATCTATTGCCCGTCCTCGACGCCGACCATGCATTTCGCGCAAGCGCTAGAATAGCCGGAGAATTGGCCAAGCGAGGCGGAGACCCTGCGATTACGGTAAGCGCCATCGGGCATGCGCATCTCGATCTTGCCTGGTTGTGGCCAATCCGTGAAACGATCCGCAAGGGGGCGCGGACGTTCTCGACCGTGCTGCGCAATATGGAGAAATACCCGGATTATGTGTTCGGCGCCAGTCAGCCGCAGCTTTATCAATGGATCAAGGAACGCTATCCGAAGCTGTACGACAAGGTGAAGAAACGTATCCTGGAAGGCCGGTGGGAAGTTCAAGGCGCGATGTGGGTCGAACCGGATACGAATATTTCCGGAGGCGAAGCGCTTGTACGGCAAATTTTATACGGGAAACGGTTCTTTCAACAAGAGTTCGGCAAGGACGCGAAGGTGCTGTGGATGCCGGATGTATTCGGATACGCGGGAAGTCTGCCCCAGATCCTCAAAAAGTCGGGCATTGATTATATGATGACCCAGAAGTTGTCCTGGAGCGTGTATAATACGCATCCGCATCACAGCTTTCTATGGGAAGGAATAGACGGGACTCGCATCTTGACGCATCTTCCGCCGGAGGATACGTACAACAGCCCTGCCGCGCCGAGATCGTTAGCGAAGATCGAACGCAACTATTTGGACAAAAACGTGTCGGATCATGCGCTCATGCTGTTCGGAATCGGCGACGGAGGAGGCGGGCCGGGTGAGGAGCATCTGGAACGGTTGGCACGGGAGAAAAATTTGGCCGGTCTTCCGCCTGTCGTACAGGAGCACTCCCTCTCCTTCTTCCTGCGGTTGGAGAAAGATGTGCCGCGGTTCCGGACGTTCAAAGGGGAATTATACCTGGAAAAACATCAGGGGACGCTAACTTCGCAAAGCCGCAACAAGCGGTATAACCGTAAATTGGAGAAGAGTTTGCGAGAATTGGAGTTTGCCGCATCGCTTTTATGGGTTCTCGGCGGCGCTCCGTATCCGGGCGCAAAACTCGAGCAAATATGGAAAGAGGTGCTGCTGTACCAATTCCACGATATTTTGCCCGGTTCCTCTATTGGAAGAGTGTACGATGAATCGTTGGAACGATATGAGACGCTGTTGCGGCAGGTTCGTTCCATGTCGGAAGAAGCGTACGGGCGCGTTGCCGGGTTGGCGGGCTGGGCCAAAGAGCCGGTTTTGTTCAATTCATTGCCGTGGGAACGCAAGGAGTGGGTGAAATGGGAAGGCGCATGGCATTTCGTCTGCGTGCCTGCGATGGGATACCGGACACTTAAAGATGCGGTTCGGAAACACGCGATAAACGGCCTGAAGTCGGAAGGGCAAGTTCTTGAAAATAACCGTTTGTTTGTACGTTTCGACGAAGACGGCAGCATTGTTTCCGTATACGACAAGTCGTCCGGGCGGGAAACGATACGGAAAGGGTCCAAAGCCAACGTCTTTACGATTTACTATGACGACGGAGACGCTTGGGATTTTCCGCGCGATTACCGCGAGACGGTCGCGGGAACGATGAAGCTGGAGAGGAGCGCGTCGTATATCGATGGCCCTAAGGCCATCGTCGAACAGAAGTACCGCTATGGGGAATCTGCCCTTTCCCTGCGTACTATATTGACCGCGGATTCTTCTGTCATAGAGTTCGCCGTAGAAGCGGACTGGAGAGAATCGGGCAAGATGTTGAGGGTGTCTTTCCCGACCTCCGTCTATAGCGATCAAGCCAATTGCGAGATTCAATTCGGCTATTTGAAACGTCCGACGACGCGCAATACTGCGATCGAGTTTGCGAAGGATGAAATTTGCGCCCATCACTATATCGACCTGTCGCAACCGGATTACGGAGTGGCGCTGCTCAATGATTGCAAATACGGACATAGCGCGCTTAACAACGTTTTGGACTTGAACCTGCTCAGGAGTCCGTCGTATCCCGACCCGGCCGCGGACCGTGCGGCGCATCAGTTTGCCTATGCGTTGTATCCGCATGCAGGCGACTTTATTCAAGCGAGCGTTTATCGCAAAGGATACGAATTCAACATCCCCCTTGCCGTAGCGGAAGCATCGCAAGCGGATACGGCGAAGCAAGAACCGGTTCAGTTGGTTCAAATCGATCATCCGCATATTATGGTGGAATCGGTAAAGAAGGCGGAGGACAGCGATCATATCATTGTTCGCCTGTATGAAACAGCCGGGTCTAGTGCGCGCGGAACGATATCCTTCGGTCTGGAATGCCTCTCGATCGAGGAAGCGGATTTGATGGAAAAACCGGTCGCCGTTCTTCAGGACAACGGTTCGCGAGCGGAATTGCAATTTACTCCCTTTGAAATCAAGACGATTCGGGCGCGATTTCGTCATGCGCCGGGGAACTCTACTATGGACCTGATTGAAGGAGGGGAGAAGACATGAAGAACAGATGCCGGGAAGAAGAGCGCACCGGGTTTCAGGAAGGGGGCGCTTACGGAGAAACATACGATCTGCAGACGGATTTCGTCATGGTTTATGGAATCAATGAGTCGATGCCGAAGCGAATCGGGCAATGGAGAGAACAAGGGTATCGAGTGCATCTTATGACCGGAGTATCCTGGGGAGGATATCAGGATTACTTGAACGGGGAATTTGACGGCCGCCCGCATTGGGATGAAGCGCAATGCTACAAGGGTGGGGAACATATCATACACGGAACGTCGGCCGATATCCCGTATATGGTGCCGACAATCGCATTCTCCGATTATTTATTCCATCGCATTCGTCCCGCTGTGGACGAGGGGGTCGACGCGATCCATTTGGAGGAGCCGGAATTTTGGGTGGAAGGCGGATATTCGGAGGCGTTCAAGCGGGAATGGCAACATTACTATAACGAGCCTTGGATTGCGCCTCACGAATCGGAGGATGCGCAGTACCGCGCTTCAAAGCTGAAAGCCTACCTGTACGCCCGATGTCTCGACCGGCTTTGTTCCGCGCTCAAGGAGTATTCGATGGTCCGGTACAACCGGCCGCTCCGATTTTACGTACCGACGCATAGCTTGATCAATTATACGCAGTGGCGCATTGTCAGCCCGGAATCGAAACTGCTTGATCTGCCGTCGATCAACGGCTATATCGCTCAAATATGGACCGGCACGTCCCGTACTGCGAATGTTTACGAGGGGCGCAAAGCGGAAAGAACGTTCGAAACGGCGTTTTTGGAATACGGCATGATGCAGGAACTGGTGCGGGGAACCGACCGCCGCATGTGGTTTTTGCACGATCCGATCGAAGACGATCCGAAACGAAATTGGAAGGATTATGAGGAAAATTATTTGAAGACGCTGACGGCGTCGCTGCTGCATCCGGAAGTGTCCCATTATGAAGTCGCTCCTTGGCCGAGGCGCATTTTCGAAGGGCAATACCCTCGCGAAGACGGAAACGGCAAAGAGGGGATACCGGCACATTATGCGACCGTATTGTTAACGATTATGCATTCGCTGGGCGGCATGGACCAGCCGGATGTTCAAATTTGCGGAAACGAAACCCAGATAGGCGTGTTGCTAGCCGATTCGGCGATGTATCAGCGCATGCGTCCGGGCGTGGAGACTGCCGGTTTTATGCTGAAATACGATGGTACGAACGAAGTGGAAATAACGGACGAATACGCGTTGGAATTGCTTCATTTCTCGCATTTTTACGGACTGACGCTGCCGCTTGTGAAGCATGGATTGCATGTTCGGCCGGTACAGCTCGATAATGTAAGAAGGTTCCCCGGCTATTTGGATGGTTATCGATTGTTAATTGTAAGCTACGAATTTATGAAACCGGAATATCCGGACCTGCACAATGCGCTGGCGCAATGGGTGAGAGACGGCGGCGCGCTGCTCTATGTCGGGGATGACAGCGATCCGTACCATAAGGTCAAAGAATGGTGGAATCGCGGAAAACGAATGTACCGGACTCCCAGAGAGCATCTGTTTGAATGTTTGGGTTTGGATCTCCAGGCGCAGGAAGGCGTGACGCGCGTCGGGAACGGGTTGGTTCGCTATATGCGTATTAGTCCGGACCGATTAACCTTGAGCGCCGAGGGGGCGCAGAGGCTTCGCGATGCGGTTCGAGAGGCGATGGACAATTTGAACGACCCGGCCATCCGTTGGATTCCTTCGAATTATTTCATGATACGCCGAGGCCCGTATGTCATCGCATCGGTGATGAACGAGTCCGTCCATGACCATCCGCTGGAATTGACCGGTTGTTTTGTCGATCTATTCGATCCTCGTTTGCCGATTGTTCGCCGCGTTGCCATCCAACCGGGAAAGCAGGCTTTGTTGTATGACATGGAATTTGACAAAGCGGAGAGAAGCGGGGTGATCGCCGCATCTTCCAGAATCGATAACTTTACGGAAGATTCGCGGTCGATCTCCTTTACGGCAAGAGGTCCCCGATCGGTGCTTGCTGCGGCGAGAATTCATTGTCCTGCCAAACCGTCGAGGGTTGCGATGACTGTCGGCGGGGACGATACGACGCTTCCTTTCGAATGGGACGAAATGACGCAAACGGTGCTGATTCGCTATGAAAATCGCGCCCAACATGTGCGTATCGCGATCGATAAATGAGAAGCGATCTGAGGAAGTCAATATTTTGATATTACATTGTCCCTGATCAAGGGAGAGGAGGAGAAGACAGATGAGGACTGCTATACGCCCGCCTGCGGTGCCTTTAGTGACGGTTGATCCGTATTTCAGCGTTTGGTCGATGGCGGATCGATTGAGTGACGATTTCACAAGACATTGGACCGGCAAAAGGAATGCAATGACGGGATTGATTCTCATTGACGGCGCGCCATGGAGATTTGCCGGTTGCGTAGAGCCGAACGCCGAAAACTATTACACCGAACCGAAACCGATGACGCAAACCGAATTTCAATTGACGCCCCTTACCAGCACGTATTGGTTTGAAGAGTCGGGAATCCGTTTAAAGGTAAGTTTCACGACTCCGTTGCTAATGGATGAGTTGGAACTTTTATCAAGACCTGCATCTTATGTAAGTTTTTCCGTTCGTTCGATTGACGACAAGCCCCATCGCGTTCAAATTTACTATGATGTCACCGGAGAGTGGTGCGTGAATTCCAGCGACCAAAGAGTGGTTTGGCGGCGGGATGAAGTGGGCGGATTGGTTATGCTGCAGATGAGCCATGAGGAACAAGATTGCTTACACCGTTCGGGTGACGATGTAAGAATGGATTGGGGCCAGTTTTATTTGGCTGTGAACAACGCTGCCGATATGCAAACGTATATCGATTCGGCAGATATTAGGAAACAATTTGTGAGAAATGGACAAATTTCGCAATCCGGCGGGATGGCGATGCCCCAAGCGGTTCGGGATCATAACGTGGTGATGGCCTTCACTTGGGATTGCGGGGAAGTAAGGGCCGATGAGGTTTCGAATGTCATCGTACTGGCCTATGACGACGTATATGCGATTGAATATTTCGGCGAGAAGCTTCAGGCGTATTGGAAAAAAAGCGGGATGTCGGCTTTCGAGATGATTGCGGCCGCGTTCGCGGAGTATTCCGGCATTATGGCGCGTTGCGAAGCTTTCGATCGACAGCTGCGGCAGGATGGGATTCGCGCGGGGGGAGAGAAGTACGCCGAACTTCTGGCCCTTGCGTACCGGCAGGCGATCGCGGCTCACAAACTGGTAACGGATCGGGACGGAAAGCTCTTATTTATGTCCAAAGAATGCTTCAGCAATGGCTGCATTGCCACGGTTGATGTGAGCTACCCTTCCATTCCTTTATTCTTGCTGTATAATCCCGAGCTAGTGAAAGGGATGATGAGACCTATCTTTCAATATGCGCAAAGCGAGGCATGGCCGTTCGAGTTTGCCCCGCATGATGTCGGACAATATCCGCTTGCCAATGGGCAAGTATATTCGGGAAATGCCAGAGAAGGGCAAATGCCGGTCGAGGAATGCGGGAATATGCTGGTCATGGCGGCGGCGGTCTGTTTGGCGGAGAAGCGGGCGGATTTTGCGAAAGAGAATTGGGAGCTTTTATCCGGCTGGGCCGATTATTTGCTTGAGTACGGTTTGGATCCTGAGAATCAGTTATGTACGGACGATTTTGCCGGCCATTTGGCCAGAAACGCCAATTTGTCGATCAAGGCGATCATGGGTGTCGCGAGCTGCTCTCTCCTTTATGGTCTGATGGGCCATCCCGCTGAAGCGGAACGCTATCGAATGGCTGCGAAAGAGATGGCGATCAAGTGGGAACATATGGCGAGCGAACGGGATCATTATAAGCTTGCTTTCGGACAGGAGGAAACTTGGAGCTTAAAGTATAATTTAATATGGGACATCATCTTCGAAACCGGTATTTTCAACGAAAGAATTGCGCAGCAAGAAGTCGCCTGGTACTTAACGAAGCAGAATAAATACGGAGTGCCTTTGGACAGCAGGGAGACTTATACGAAAGCCGACTGGTTGGTATGGGCCGCAACGTTGGCATCCGACCAAGAGCAATTCGCCCGATTGATCGAACCGTTGTGGGATGCGTTGAACGAAACGGCGGACCGCGTTCCTTTTACGGATTGGTATGATACGAAAACAGCAAGGCAAATGAATTTTCAGCATCGCAGCGTGGTAGGCGGGATTTTTATGAAACTTTTGAAGGAGAAGCGGGTTCGATAACGTTATGAATCGTGCATAATTTTGTTGATATTGTCGATGCATATCGCCGTCCGGACCGGTTCCGGGCGGCTGGAAGCATTTTTCAGTTGACATCGTCGCCCAGGTTTGCGATAATAAGATCGTTGTCCTTAATGAGTTGCATTCATAGATCGGGACGTAGCTCAGCTTGGTAGAGCGCTTGGTTCGGGACCAAGAGGTCGCAGGTTCAAGTCCTGTCGTTCCGACCATCATACATCAAAGCATCGTGGCTTTCGGGTCGCGATTTTTTTGTGTCTATTGCGTCTATAATAATTAAACTGAATTGAATAACCAATATTAGTAAGATAAAGCAGGAAGAGAGGAGCGTCGGAATGTCGTTTAATTTAAAATATGATCAAGGGCGCATACGGAAGTATCACTATTTTATGTTGCTAAGCTTAATTCAAAAACATAAGCAAATATCCAGAACGCAATTGGCCGAAATCACGAAGATGAGCAATACAAGCGTCGGCAAAATCATCAAAGAACTGATGAACGACGGGCTGGTCATCGAGGTCGGGCAAACGGAGGGGGAGGTCGGCAGAAGAGCCGCCCTGTTGGAACTCAACCCGGCGGGAACGTATATTGTCGGGGTTGAAATGGACTGGAACGCGATCCATATCGGGATCGTTACATTGACCGGCGAAGTGATGGAAAAGAAATATTTGGACTTTCATGCGAAGCAAGAGGCGGAAGCCGTGTTGGAACGAATTGCGCAAGAAATTTCCGGGTTGATCGGGAAGGCCGGCTCGGAAATCGCCGACAAAATTATAGCCGTCGGAGTCAGCATGCCCGGGCTCATCTCATGGCCTGGCGGCGAAGCGCTCATGGTGCCGCAATTTCATTGGGAAAATGTGCCGATTAAAGCCTACCTGGAACAAAAACTGGATTATGTCGTTTACGTGGACAATCATGTTCGGACGGTGCTGTTATCGGAAAGCCTGTTCGGCAATATGACGGAATTCAGGGATTCCGTCTGCATCTATGTCGGCAGCGGCGTCGGAGGCGCGGTCATGATCAACGGCGAAATGCTGCGCGGCTATCGCAATACGCTTGGCGAAATCGGGCATATTACGATGGAGCCGGACGGGGCGATGTGCGATTGCGGGAGACTCGGTTGCTTGCAAACGTTCGTCTGTTCCTCCGAGATTGAAAAACAAGCCCAGAAAAGCATGAAGGAAGTCATTGCCGCCTACGAACGTAAGGAAGACTGGGCCGTAAGATTGATCGACCGGGCGCGCGAATATCTCGGTCTGGCGATTTCGAACGCAATTTGCATGTACAATCCGCGGGGTGTCTTGCTTGCAGGCCCTATGATGGAAGAGTTCCCTGCGCTAGGGGATCATATTCAAGCGATCACGAATAAATACGTTTGGGCCCCTTTGCGAAATTCGTTTCACATTATCCGCCCAAGCATCGGGAAAGATAGCGGAGTCATCGGCGCAAGCGCGCTCGTATTAGACGAGTTTCTACGATTTTCCAACGATGATATTTAAGAGACAACCCTTCCGACCTGCGCCTGCTTCACTGCTGCAATGCGCCGAGGCGGCAAGGGTTTTTTTGATGCATGGCACTTTATTCCTTTTCTAAAAACCTGTTGCATCGTATCAAGAAGGGTGCTATAATCCCAATTACTAAACTAAGTTTAACAATAAAGCGTAACGAGCAGAGGAAATCACGTAATTTCATGAAATTATTTCTGTTTTTCATTTAAATATATAATCTTAGTTTAGTAAAAAGGCGAAAAAGGAGATTGAACATGAAAATTATTCGAACCAAAGATTACGAAGAAATGTCGCAAAAAGCTTTCGAAGTGATTGCCGGCACGTTTCGAAAGAACGCAAACGCAGTCGTGAACACGACGACCGGAGCAAGCTACGATCGCGTATTCGAACTATGGGTGGAAGCGATTAATCGCGGAGAATTATCGGTGGAAAACTCGGTTGTCATGAATCTGGACGAATATATTGCGGACAGAAACAAGCCGTTTACCGTGTATACGTATATGCAGAAAAAGTTTTACGGCTTGATCCGGTCCCGGCCGAAAATCGTCGAATTGTTGGACGGAAGCGTGAAGGATCTCCAATCCGAGATTGACCGGTATAACGCCGTATTAAACAAGTACCCGCGCGACTTGCAAATTGTGGGGCTTGGAGTCAACGGCCACTTGGGCGCTAACGAGCCCGGCGCTTCTTTTCAATCCCGTTTGTTCTGCGCGGACAGCCATGAATCCACGATCCGAAGCACGATGGGGTATTGCGGTTTAACCCGGGAGGAAGCGCCTACGCAAATGCTGACATTGGGGCTCGCGGACATTATGGAAGCGAAGGAAGTTCTGCTGGTCGCTTCAGGCGAAAGAAAGGCCGAGGCCGTCAAGGCGACGATCGAGGGACCGATCTCCGAGGAATGCCCGGCTTCGATCTTGCGGGCGCATCCGAACGCGACGTTTATTATTGACGAAGCGGCGGCTTCCTTATTAGAGAAGAAAGAATAGACGGGCCGTATGACTCTAGTTGGATAGTGGGTGGCATCTGTGGATGAGACAATGATCGGCATCGATATAGGAGGAACAACCGTCAAAATCGGGTTATTGACGAAGGAAGGGGATATTGCTCAGAAATGGGAAATCCCCACCAACCGGGAAAACCTGGGCAAGCACATTGTGGACGATATTTGGCGTTCCGTGTCCTCCAAGCTGACCGAATTGCATATCGCGAAGGACAAGCTGATCGGAATCGGAGTCGGCGCGCCGGGATTTACCGATAAAAACACGGGCGTTGTTCATGAAGCGGTCAATGTAGGTTGGAAAGACTATGATTTGGCAGCGCAGTTGCAAGAACGGTCGGGGTTGCCGGTCTTCGTCGAGAACGACGCCAATATGGTTGCGTTGGGCGAGAATTGGAAGGGCGGCGGCAACCGCGCCAAAGACCTGATCGCCATTACGCTTGGCACGGGAGTCGGCAGCGGCATTATCGCGAACGGCGAAATATTGAGCGGCACGAACGGAACGGCCGGCGAAATCGGCCACATCATTGCGGATCCGAACGGCTATCCGTGCAACTGCGGCCGGACGGGCTGCCTGGATACGGTTGCTTCCGCCACGGGCATTGTGCGCCAAGCGATGGAGCAAATGAAAGATGATCCGAACGGCGCTTTAGCCGCCTTATATAACAACAAGGGGACGATTGACGCGAAAGACGTGTTCGATGCGGCAAGGCAAGGCGATCCGGGATGCGAGCGCGTGATTCGGCGAATCGCCGATCTGCTCGGATTCGTATTGGCAGGCGCGGCCGCCGTCATTAACCCGTCGATCATTGTGATCGGCGGAGGCGTATCGCAAGCCGGGGATCAACTGCTTCGGCCGGTGATCGATTCGTTTCGAACGTATTCCTTGCCGCGAATCAGCCGAGCGTGCGAAATCAACATCGCCCGATTGGGCAACGATGCGGGAATGATAGGCGCGGCGTATCTGGTCATGCAACAAACGCAAAAAGGAATGTACAGGTAAAACTTGTACATTTCCCAGCGGGGAAATGGAAGCGTTTAACGAACTTCCTATACGTGAAAAGGAGTGAAAGTCCGATGAATCAAGTTGCTGTCAATGAAGGGCCCGGGTTGGAGAAAAGTTCGCAAAGGCTAAGTCTGCGGGAAAAAATAAGTTACGGTTACGGCGATATCGCATCCAATTTTGTGTGGGGCATGGTGAACAGCTATCTACTGTTTTTTTATACCGATGTGTTTGGAATCGCTGCCGTTGCCGTCGGTACGTTATTTCTCATTACGCGGATTTTCGATGCGCTTAACGATCCGATCATGGGAATGATCGTCGACAAAACGAAAAGCAAGCACGGCAAAGCCCGTCCGTATTTGCTTCATGTGGCGGTGCCGTTCGGAATATTAAGCGTCATTACCTTTATTACGCCCGACCTGTCGCATAGCGGCAAACTGGTCTACGCCTATATTACTTACGGGCTGCTCGGAATCATCTATACAGCGATCAATATTCCTTACGGCGCGCTGATGCCGATGATGTCAAGGGACTCCAAAGAAAAGGGCGAACTGAACAGTTACCGGGCGATCGGACGTTCCATCGGAGCGATTATGGTCGCGTCGCTTACCTTGCCTTTGGTCAATTTGTTGGGCGGCGGCAATCAGCAGCTCGGTTTTCCGCTTGTTATGGCCGTTTACTCGGTGATCGGAATCAGTTTGTTTTGGCTGACGTTCAAGAACTGTAAGGAAAGAGTCCAGGCACGCGCCAACGCGGACAGGGATACCAATATTCGGCAATCGTTCGTGCAAATGTTGAAAAATAAATACTGGGTTCTGACATCCGTGAACTCGTTTCTATGGTTTGTCAGACTGGGAATTATGAACGGCGTACTCATTTATTATGTCAATTATGTGCTTGAACAGCCTAACATGGTGCCTTTCTATCTTACCTTGTTGAATATCGCCAATCTGGTCGGAGGTTTCTTCGCTTTATCGATCCTGCGCAAATACAGCAGCCGCAATTCGAGCATGCTGATGTATATCATTGCCATCGCGCTTCTCGCTGCGCTTTTTCTGGTCGAAGGGAAATCCACCGTCATGTTCGCCGCACTGTTCTTTATTGCTAATATTATGATAGGGTATGGAGACCCCGCCAATTTAACGATGCTCGGCGATACGATCGATTATCAGGAATGGAAGTTCGGGACCCGTCCGGAAGGGTTGCTCGTTTCGAGTTACAGCTTCTCCACCAAATTCGGCGTCGCGCTAGGTTCGAGTTTCCTCGCTTACGCGCTAGGCTGGGCCGGGTACGATCCTTCCGCTATTACGGGACAGGTGCAATCGTTAATCCGTAACATGATGCTGGGGCTGCCGATCATCATTACCGTTCTTCAAGTAGGGGTATTATTTTTCTACAATTTGGACAAGCATCATGGCGAGATCGTGAAAGACTTGAATCACTAAACGAATGGGGGAAACATCAATGAAAATCGTTGTCGGCTGCTTATATCACGAAACCAATACATTCAATCCGTTCTTAACGACGACCGACGATTTCGTCGTGGTCGAAGGAGAGAAAGCCGCAGAACGTCTCGCCAGCACGGCGGTGTTCCGGGAGCATGGGGCGGAGGTGGTGCCGACTATTTACGCTACCGCATTGTCGTCCGGCGTCGTGAAACAAGAAACGTACCGGTATTTTGCCGATAAAATCGCGGCCATATTGCGGCAGCATCCCGATATCGACGGAATTTGGCTGCATCTGCACGGCGCGATGGTCGTGGAAGGGATCGGATCCGGCGAGCTTGCCTTGTTGAAGGAAATACGGGAATGCGTAGGCGAAGAGATTCCGATTTCCATCACCCTCGATATTCACGGCAATATCGCGAAAGATTTCTATAAGTACGTGAACATCGTTCGTTCCTATCGGACGGTGCCGCATGTCGATCAGTCGGAAGTGGAAAGAATGACGGGCCGGTTTTTGCTGGACTGCATCAACCGTAAGGCGCGGATCAGACCTTCGTTCACCCGCTTGCCGATGATTATTCCCGGCGAGAAGGCTCTCGGCGCGAGCGAGCCGCTCCGCTCGATCTTTCAGAAGCTGGCGGAGATCGAACAAAGGGAAGGGATACTCACTGCCTCGTTTTTCATTTGCCATGCCTGGAGCGATTCGGAGAATACGGCGTCTTCCGTCTTTGTGATCCCGGAATCCGAACAATATGAAGAAGCAGCGGAGCAAGCGCTGAAGGAACTGGCGGATTATATATACGCCAGACGCCATGAATTCGAGTTCGACGCAATCGTGCTCGAGCCGGACGAAGCGGTGGAGAGAGCGCTTCGCGAACCGGCCAAGCCTGTGTTTATTTCCGATTCGGGGGACAACACGACGGCCGGCGCGCCGGGGATGAGCACATCGATGCTGCGGCTGTTCGCCGCGAAAGATTTGGGCGGGAAAAAAGCGGTTATTGCGGCGATTTACGATCAGGAAGCGTACCGGAAGCTGCAATCCCATCAAGTCGGGGATGCCGTATCCGTTCCAATCGGCACCGGTCACGACGAGCACAGCGCTCCGGTTTTGTTGGAAGGAACGTTGAAATGCAAAGGGGATCTCCTCGGCTATTTGAATGCGACCGACGATAAAGTGGGAGAGGTTTGCACCGTTTCCGCAGGAGATCTTGACGTCGTTGTCGCCAACCGCGGCGATTCGTTTATTACCGTCAACCATTTTACGCGTGCGGGCCTGAATATGGACGAATACGACGTGATCGTAGTGAAACAGGGGTACCTGTTCAGCGAATTAAGCGCCATTTCCAAACTCGATATTCTTGCGATGACGCCGGGCGCTACGTATCAACGGATCGAGAACATCGATTATAAGCATATCCCGAGACCGCTCTTCCCGATGGATATGAATTAACAAACAACTTGAAATGAGACTTCTTACCTTATGGCCCTATCGTAAGAAGTCTCATTTTTGTTGATTTTATGACGATTTCACGGTTCCGCTGCCTGAACAAGCCCTCTGTAAAAAGCGGAATAAAGCCCCGCCGGGCCTCCTCGATGATCGTGACATCGAATAGCTGCTCTTGATCCATTCCCGTTTCACTCCCTGGCTATGAATGCACAATTGATTATCATTCTCAATGAGAGAATTCAACTTTTCCGTCGGCTAAGCAACAAAAATAATGGTTGACAACTGAAATAAAAGCAATTATCTTAAATTGTGAAACGAAAATGATAATCATTATCAATTATGCGCCGAAATCGGGCGCGATCCCCGGACCGGCAAGCCGATGTGCGTCACTTAAAACTTAATCAAAGGAGAAGAAACCAATGGCTTATAAATACATTCCAGTTCTGCTCATATTTGTACTGTTGCTCAGCGCTTGCGGCGGCGGGGCCGCCGGGGAGAAGCCTTCCCCGGCCGGAGGGGAGTCCGCTTCGGAAACCGCCACGGAAAGCGCTTCGGGAACGACGATTACCTATCAATCGGAGAACGGACCGATTGACGTTCCCGCCAACCCGCAGCGCGTCGCCGTATTGTCGTCGTTCGCGGGCAACGTCATGGCTCTCGGCGTCCCTCTTGTCGGCGTCGATTCCTGGTCGACAATGAATCCCCGTTTTCAAGAACAATTGCGGCAAGTCGAAGAAGTGTCCGATGAAAATTTGGAAAAATTGATTGAATTGGAACCCGATCTGATCATCGGCCTTTCCAACATCAAAAACGTGGACAAATTAAAGCAAATCGCGCCTACGGTGACGTTCACGTACGGGAAGGTCGACTATTTAACGCAGCATATCGAACTCGGCAAGCTGTTGAACAAAGAAAAGGAAGCGAGAGCTTGGGTCGACGATTTCAAACGCCGCGCCGGACAGGCGGGCGAAGACATTAAAGCGAAGATCGGGGCGGACGCAACCGTTTCCGTCATTGAAAACTTCGACAAGCAGCTTTACGTGTACGGCGACAACTGGGGCCGCGGTACGGAAATTTTGTATCAGGAAATGAAGCTGAACATGCCGGACAAGGTGAAAGAAACGGCGTTGAAAAACGGCTATTACGCATTGTCGTTGGAGGTGCTGCCGGAGTTTGCCGGAGACTATATCATACTAAGCAAAAATAAGGACACGGACAATTCCTTTCAGGAAACCGACACGTATCGCAACATTCCTGCCGTGAAAGCGAACCGGGTGTTTGAAGCGGATGCGAAGGAGTTTTATTTCAACGATCCGTTGACGCTGGACTATCAGCTTGATTTCTTTATCCAACATTTTCTGGAAAGATGAGAGACCGATGACAACAATGAATCGAAAAACGATCCCATTTCTATATAAATTGACGGCGGGATTCATCTTATTGCTCATCATGTTCGCGGCGGCGATGGTGTTTGGAGCAGCAGACACGACGCTCCAAGACGTCTGGCAGGCGCTGACCGGCCAGGGGGAAGGCGGCAAGCTATCGCTCATTCGGGAAATCCGTCTGCCGCGGGAAATTGCGGCCATGTTCGTCGGCGCGGCTCTGGCCGTTTCCGGCGCCATCATGCAAGGCATGACGAGAAACCCGCTTGCCGATCCGGGGCTGCTCGGATTGACCGCCGGCGCCAACGCCGGCCTGGCCGTTACGCTCGCTTTGCTGCCGTCGGCGAATTATTTCTATGTCATGATCGCATGTTTTATCGGCGCCGCCGCCGGGGCTTTGATGGTATTCGGCATCGGCGCGCTGCGCAGAGGCGGCTTCTCCCCGCTGCGCATCGTTCTGGCCGGCGCCGCCGTCTCCGCGTTTCTGTATGCGATTGCGGAGGGGATCGGCATCTATTTCAAAATATCGAAAGACGTCTCGATGTGGACGGCCGGAGGCGCGATCGGCACTTCATGGAGCCAACTGCAGGTCATCGTTCCTTTGATTGCGGCGGGCATCGTCATTTCGCTGCTTCTCTCCAGACAATTGACCGTTTTAAGCTTGAACGAGGAAGTGGCCGTCGGGCTGGGGCAGAAAACAACCGCGATCAAAACCGTTCTGTTCCTGGTCATCATTCTGCTCGCCGGCGCTTCCGTCGCTTTGGTCGGGAATTTGACCTTCATCGGGTTAATGATTCCCCATATCGTTCGCGCCGCGGTCGGCAACGATTACCGTTTTGTCTTGCCGATGTCCGCCGTTACGGGAGCTTTGTTCATGTTGCTCGCCGATACGCTCGGACGCACCGTCAACGCGCCCTATGAAACGCCGGTGGCAGCGATCGTCGCGGCGGTCGGCTTGCCTTTCTTTCTCTTTATCGTTCATAAAGGGGGGAAGGCATTCTCATGATTAGGCAATCATTAATCATGAAACAGCGAATATTGCTGTTTGCGTTGCTTGCGCTCTTAGGGATCACGATCGTCGTCGGCATGGGGCTGGGCTATTCTTCGCTGTCTTACGACAGGCTCGTCCCCACCCTGCTTGGCCAAGGCACGTTCAAGGAAGAATTCGTTTTATTCTCCGTCCGCTTGCCGCGCATGCTCGTGACGATGCTGGCAGGGATGGCGCTGGCGTTGTCGGGCGCGATAATGCAAGGCATTACGCGGAACGATTTGGCCGATCCGGGCATTCTCGGGATTAACGCGGGCGCGGGGGCGGCCATCGCGGTGTTCTTCCTGTTCTTCCCGGTCAATGTCGGCTCGTTTGTATACTTGCTGCCGCTCGTCGCTTTTGCCGGCGCGCTGCTAACCGCATTTGTGATCTATATATTCGCCTATCATCGGCAAAACGGCTTGCAGCCCGTCAGATTAGTGCTGATCGGGGTCGGATTTTCGATGGCGCTCTCCGGGCTAATGATCGTGTTGATCTCATCCGCAGAACGGTCCAAAGTCGATTTTATCGCCAGATGGCTGGCGGGTACGGTCTGGGGCACGGACTGGCCCGTTATTGGGGCCATGATGCCTTGGCTGCTTGCGCTCGTTCCGTTCGCCATGTACAAGGCGAATCGGTTGAATTTGCTCGGACTAAGCGAGCCCGTTGCGATCGGCGTCGGCGTATCGGTCGAGAAGGAACGGGCCGTCCTGCTGGTCGCTGCCGTCGCCCTCGCCGCTTCCGCCGTTTCGGTGACGGGAGGAATCGCCTTCATCGGGCTGATGGCGCCGCATATCGCCAAAGCGCTGGTCGGGCCCCGCAATCAACTGTTTCTGCCGATCGCGATCCTTATCGGCGGATGGCTATTATTGCTCGCGGATACGATCGGACGGCAAATCGCCGAACCGGACGGCATTCCGGCAGGCATTATGGTGGCGTTCATCGGCGCTCCTTATTTTATGTTTCTATTATTGAAAAAATAGAGAAGAGGCTGACGCTCAGCTGTTTCCGGCTGCAGCGCCGGCCTTTTTGCAACGGCCTCGTCGCTTCCCGCATCGGTATCAATGATCAATTTTCGCATCGAATCGCCTCCATATTTATTTTTGACTTTAGCATAGGGGCTCTTCTATACTAAGTACAGGTTAAATGACCAAAACCGATTCGAGGATCCGGATGTGAACAATTCGCTGCGGCAATTGCGCTCCGCTCAGGAGCGCGAACCGCTCGTTGAAGGAATGCGTTGACGACGGGTTGTTCGCTTATGAAAATAAAACGTTCCATATCCCGAATATGGAGAAGTTTCAGGAATACGCGCAAGCTTTTATCCATTTGATACAATATCGAAGCTAGGCAAGAGGCGGTTGGTCGAACCGCTTTTTCCCGCTTAGGAAAGGGAGGGCTTTATTCATGAAAATGAGAGTGGCCGCAGTCCAATACCATCTTCGTACGATCCGTTCTTTCGAGGAGTTCGCGGCGCAATCGGAGCATTACGTGAAAACGGCCGAAGAGTTCGGCGCGGAATTCGTGCTGTTTCCGGAGTTTTTCACGACCCAGCTCATGTCGATCGGGAACGGCCAAGGGCAAGCGCTGACGATTAACGACTTGCCGGATTTTACGGAGCGGTACCGCGAATTGTTCGTTGCATTGGCGAAGCGGACGAAGATGCATATTATCGGCGGCACCCATGTCACCCGGCAAGGCGACCGCTTGTACAATACCGCTCATTTATTTTATCCGGACGGAACCGTGGGGGAGCAGGCCAAGCTGCATATTACGCCTACCGAAGTTCAAGAGTGGAACATGACGCCGGGCGAAGGGTTGCAAGTGTTCGAGACGGAAAAAGGGACGATCGCGATGCTGACTTGCTATGATATCGAATTTCCGGAAATTGTGCGGATGGCCAAGGCCAAAGGGGCGGACGTCATCTTCTGCCCGTCGTGCACCGACGATCGCCACGGCTTTTACCGGGTTCGCTATACGAGCCATGCGCGGGCGGTGGAGAATCAGGTGTACGTCGTGACGACCGGGACGGTCGGATCGCTGCCGACGGTCGACTTTATGCGCGCCAATTACGGCCAAGCCGCGGTCATCTCGCCGAACGACATTCCGTTCCCGCCGCGCGGCATTCTCGTAGAAGGGGAGATCAACGACGATATGATCGTCACCGCCGACCTCGATCTGGAACTGCTGTATGAAGTGCGCGAGCGCGGTTCCGTCACGACATGGCGCGACCGCCGGACCGACTTGTATCCGGACTGGAACTAAGGCAAAGCAAGGACAAGGGAGCGTGTAACCGATGTATCGTAAGGAATTATACGTTTTCGATCAAGATCGTCCCGTCCCGGCGGTTATTCGGCGATACCGCGAAGAAGATTTTGCCGATTTGATTCGAATCCAGCAGGAAAGCTTTCCCCCTCCTTTTCCGCCCGAATTGTGGTGGAACGAGGAACAACTGCATAACCATGTCTCGCTGTTCCCGGAAGGAGCCCTTTGCGTGGAAGCGAACGGGGAAATTGCGGGATCGATGACAGGCTTGCTCGTTCGTTTCGACCCGGAACGCCCCGGCCATCGTTGGGAGGACATGACCGACGGCGGATATATCCGCAACCATGATCCGGAAGGGGATACGTTGTATGTGGTGGATATATGCGTCCGCCCTTCCTTCCGCAAGCTCGGCTTGGGCAAATGGCTCATGTTCTCGATGTACGAAACCGTCGTTCGTCTCGGCGCCAGGCGGCTGCTCGGCGGAGGAAGAATGCCGGGCTATCGCAAGTTTGCGGCGGAAATGACGGCCGAACGGTATGTCGAAGCGGTGGTCAAAGGGGAGTTGAAAGATCCGGTCATTACGTTCTTGCTCCGCTGCGGACGTACGCCCGTAAGCGTCGCGGCGAATTATTTGGAAGACGAACAATCTTGCCATTACGGCGTGTTGATGGAATGGAGAAATCCGTTTCTCGCATAGGAACGAAAGAAGGAGAGTTGAACGATGTCGAAGATGGAATACCGCCGTATTACGAATATTGCCGATCCGATGTTTGCCAAGATGCATCGCATGATGCAGGAGGTGTTTCCGCCCGAGGAAGTGCTGGAATACGATCTGTGGAAGGAGCCCTTGGAGGATCCCGGCATTCGCGTATTTGTCGCCGTTGACGAAGGGAATGTCGTCGGTGCGACGGAATATCGCTATTATGAAGATTTTAATATAGCCATGACCGATTTTACGATGATCGGCAAGCCGGGGCTTGGAATCGGCCGTTTCCTATGGCGCAACAGGCAAGAAGATTTGCAAGCGCTCGCTGCGGCGAACGGACGGCAATTGTTCGGCATGTTCGCCGAAATATACGACCCTTACCGGGCGGAGGAGCACCATTTCGGCGGCGTCAAGCCGATGGATCCGTATGTTCGCCGTGAAGTGCTGTCCCATCTCGGGTATAAGCGCCTCGATGTTCCGTATGTGCATCCGTCCTGGAACAATGACGGGGAGGCCGTCGAAGGGCTCGACCTTTGCTTTATGCCGACAGACGACAATGTAAGCGAACTGCCGGCTGAGCTCGTCGTCCGATTCTTGCGGCGTTATTATTCCGTCTTGCCGAACAAGCCGGCTGCATGGCTGGCGATGGTCGAATCGTTGGAAGCGAGAGATAAGGTGGCGCTGCTGCCGATCTGAATAGGAAAAACCCGTTCATCGCATGCGATGCAACGGGTTTTTTATCAATCGAGTAACGCGAACCGCTTAGCGTTGCATCGGGAAATTGGTATCCGGAACGCAGGGCCGTTATTTCGCGCCAAAACCTCTTATTCGCCGTTTAGGCGGACATTGGTTACGTTATTCCTTCGTTGAAGAGCTTATTTTTACGCTATTACCGCGAATAAAGGATCGTATGTCCGCAAACTGTCCCAAATCGGGCCTTTTGTCACAATTAGCGTCTCCTGTGTCCGCGATCCTGGAATGTTGAAAAAAGTGAATGCAACGCCGGTGAAACCTAACCGGAAAAACTACCGTTACTATGCGCACGAATGTCCTACGGAATGATTTACAAGGAATTTCTACCGTTATTTTCGCCAAGAACGCTATTTCCAACGGAAGCATCCAGAATTAGATGGAGAAATTGGCGCTGAATTCAATTTTACGATTGAACCGGGCAAAATAAAGGTATTTTTTTCCGTTATTAACCATTCGTGTTAAGAATGGATCAACTTCTGAATGAATGCGAGCGCGTTGGCTTTGTTGGGCGCGTCGGTGCGAACCGTAACGACTTTCTCCTTCGCGGCGGATACGGGAATGTCGTTCAGGAATGGAATATCGCTCATATCGATACCGTAAATATGCTCGGACTCGTCGCCTTCCGCCCGGTAACGGTAAACGGCGGAATCGTCCAGCGATTTCAGCGAGCTTTCCAGTTCATCCAACCGCAAGAATAGGCCTTGATCCCTCAGTCTTTCAAAGTTGTATTGATCCGTAATGTAGATATCCGGCTTCTCCGTCATCAGCGTGATCATGCTCTTTTGTTGCATGGCGATATCGTACGGGTCTTTCGCCTCTTGCGGGAAGTAAGTAATGCTGACGCCGACCCGTTCCCAGGAAGGAAAGGCCTGCAATATGCTTTCCTGCGCTTTGTCCAGATCTTCGCTGTAAAATTCCCCTAAATACATGACCGATAAATTTTCCGGCGGCAGCAACGCTTCCGCTGCGCGCTGCTGTCTCTGGTCGATCATGCTGTTTACGAAATAGGCGATAAGGACGACGAGCAGAATCGCTCCCAATACATGAAACTTATAATAGTGGAAAAAATGATCGAGTCGGGACGCAAAAACGGAACGCTGCGGCTTGCCTTCGTCTTGCAGCTTTTGTTCGTATTGCGTGATCGTCTTATAGGCTTGATTCACCTGTTCGATCGTCACCGTTTCCGCCGAATCTTCGTCATCGTTGCTGCGGTTTTTGCGGGCACGGTCTTTACGAATCAACAGAAAATAGCGTTTTTCGACTTCTTCCTTTGTAGCGTCCTCGGACAAGCCGAGAATTTCGTAAGCTTTCTTCAAATCTTCCACTGCATTCACTCCCAAACGATGACTAAAGAGCTTATCAACCTGCGAAAATACTCTTTTCTTCTTATTGTAATGTAAGCGTTGCGCAACTTCAATCGCTGGCAGCGATTAACGCGTGCCGGCCGTCGCGGCGGATTGGCGCGGGACCAGCTTCGTGGCAACGGTCACGTCTACGGAGTGGGGGGCGTCCCCGTTGATATAATGCATGAGCAATTGGGCGGCCAGACTGCCCATCTGATGCTTCGCGATGCGGATCGTCGTCAGGGCCGGTTCCATATGCAGCCCCCATTCGATGTCGTCGAAGCCGATAACGCTAATATCTTTGGGGATCGAATATTTTACTTCCTTTAACGCTTTGATGGCGCCGATGGCGAGTTTGTCGTTCGCCGCGAAGACGGCGGTGAAGCTCCGGTCGGCATAAGCTTGGAGAGCCCTATACCCGTCGTCGACGCTGACTCCCGCGCATTCTATCAGAGCGGGCTTGGCTTCGGACGCGTAATTCCTCATTCCGTCCAAATACCCCTGGTATCTTTGTCGAATGCTTTGATGCTCCAACGGTCCCGACAAAAAAACGATGTCCTTGTGGCCGAACTCGGCCAAATGCTTCAAGCCTTCCAAGGCCCCGCGATAGTTATCCGTGTTCACGCTGCAGAAACCCGGATATTGATTGTCGACCAGCACCGCGGGAATTTCCAGACGGGAGATCCGTTCGAACAGCTTCGGTTCCAGGTCGGCGCCGATCAGAATGGCTCCGTCCACGCTCTTCGATTCGAATATTTCGGCGAACAGGGCGTCGTCAGGCTGGCGTTCGTGCAGCACATGGTACAGAAGATTGCTGCGATAATGCTGCAATTCTTTGGAGATCCCTTCGGTAATCAAAGCATAGAAAGGATCGGTCTCCAATGATTGGTTAATGCGCACCATCAATACGATATTCAACGTGTTGTCTTTGACCAATCCGCTGCCGCGCTGCTTCGGACGAAGATTTTTTTCTTTTACCGCATTAATAATTTTGTTGCGGAGATCTTCGCTAACCCCCGGCTGATCGTTCAAGGCCTTCGAGATCGTTGAAGGAGAAACCCCTAATTCCTTGGCAATTTCCTTTAACGTAACGGACAAATTGTTCACTCCTTATTTTTCTCTATAGGGCGAAAGAAAGATAGAAAGAAATTATTTTCTATTAAATTTCGTTATTTTTTCGAAAAACCCTTCTATTTTATGATAATGGAAACGATGTGAAATATCAAACGATAATCGCCAATTTCTCGTGATTCATGCGAAGATTATTGTTTTTCCATATCTTTGCAAAGGAAAAAAGTAGTCTTGAACAAAAAAATAGGATTGATTTTAAAAAAACATTTCAGTATAATCAAACACACGAAAGGAAATAATTTCTTAAATAAATTTCCTTAAATTTCTTTGATCGCATGTTTGCGTAAAAAGGAGGTCATCAACCGAACCGAGGGAGGGGATGCCGTTCGATGGGCGAAGCGACTTGCGAGAAACACGGGCGGAATAGGATTGGATTGAATTACAGCTTGGGACAAGCGGAGGAGGAACAAAAAAATGGGAAACAAGTATGTAGGCGTATGGGCCGTCTTTGAGGAAGATTATGCGGAAGGGCTCGAACGGGCGTTCCAGCGCTACAAAGAGGCGGGAATCAAGCATGTCATGTACGGGGGGATCGCGCACGCCTTCGATGTGAACGAACAATTTTACCGCAATACGAAAATCGATCCCTGGATTCAAATCGACTACGAAAAAAACGAAGGGGACGCATTCGGTACGAAATTCAATCTGATTAATTCCGAATTCAACGATTTGAATGCGGTTGCAAAAAAATACGGTCTCAGTCTTGACTTCGACATTACGCCGGGGGTTAGCGACCCGATTGTCGCAGCGTATCCCGATACGGCCGTCGTCAATATCGCGGGAGAGCGAAGCAAGCATTGGATGTGCCCGTCGAATCCGGACGTGCGCGGATACTTCTACGGCAGAACGGAAGATATCCTCAGAAATTATAAAGGAATCCGGGAAGTCGAACTGGATGTCATCAGCATCGATTTCTACGATCCCCAAGTCGTGCCGGATTGGGTGCCGCCGGAGCTGTATCCGCTGCGTCAATTGGCTATAGGCAATTGCTTCTGCGATCATTGCGTCAAAAAGGCGCAGGACGGCGGGCTGGACGTAAACAAGATCAAAGCGGAAATCGCCGCCATTCATAAGGAAGCGACCACGCTGACGTACGACAATTTTAAAAATTTGGCCGATTCGTACCGGGGCCTGTTCGATATTTTGCGGTTCGTGATCAAGCATCCGGATTTGATTCGCTGGCTCCAATTCCGGGGCGAGGCGGTGGATGATTTCGTCATCGGCATGAACAAACTCGTTAAGGGGATCGATCCGACGATTTTGCTGTCGAACGATCTGGTTTCGCCCAGCTTCTCCTGGACGCTCGGCCAATTCTACCATACGCAGTCGAAGTTTACCGACCTGAGCAAGCTGATGCTGTACCATAAGCGCATCGGATCGTTCGAGGTGAAGCCGCTGAAGCGGATCCAACAAGCGATCCCGGAAATTAAGGAAGAGGAATTGCTGGATCAATATTTCCGTTTGAAAGCGTTTAGCGGGCCGGATTCCTTCCAAGGGTTCGTCGACGAGGGCGTCGATGTGGAGAACGTTTATTACGAAGTGAAGAAAGCCAAGCTGGAAGCCGGACCCGGCCATCAAATCGTCGCCGGGCTCGTAGGGGACCCTCCCGCCGCGCCGGAGGACGTGCGCGAAGCGGTGAAGATGGCCCATCAAGGCGGAGCCGACGGCTATATGTTGCATCTATGGTACGGAAACGCGCCGAAAGACAATATCGTCGCCTTCGGCGAGCAGTTGCGCGAACTTGGAGAAATCGAATAGGAGCGTGAGAAGATGAAAGAGTTATCTTGGCAGCAATTTAAGGAAAGCGTTTCCAATAAGAAAGTGGCGATGCTGCCGATCGGCAGCATCGAACAGCACGGTCTGCACGCGGCGCTCGGCACCGACTTGTTCATTGCGGAAGGCTTGGCCCAAACGGCGGAAGGGCATGAGAACGTCATTATGCTCCCTTCGCTTCCCGTAGGGGTTGCGGAATATCATCGGCATTTCGCCGGTTCGTTGTGGGTTCGCCCGGAGACGCTGAAACAGTATGTCGGCGAAGTGATCAAAAGCTTGGCGTACCACGGCGTGCGCAAGGTCATTATCGTGAACGGCCACGGCGGCAACCGCGAACCGCTGAAAGAAATGGCAAGATATGTCATGATGGAGGAGCGGATTCACATTGTCGTCTGGACATGGTTCGAAAGCATCGAGCCCGAGATTATCCGCATGTACGGCAGACGTCCGCCGCTGCATGCGGACGAGGCGGAAACGGCCATGCTGATGGCGCTTAAGCCCGATGCGGTCATGCCGGAGTTCTACGAAGCTTCCGCGCAAGGCGCCGGCGAGTGGGGGAAATTTTACCGGGGAACGATGATCTCCCAGGTTGTCCGGGATTTCACGCCGACGGGCGCGACGGGGGATCCGACGAAGACGGATCTCAAACTGGGAGAACGAATGCTGGAGCTTTCTAAGCAAAATCTGCAAGAACTTATCGATTATATGAGCGAGTTGCAAGCATAAATCAATGGATTGAGGGGGAAAGGATATGCGCAAGCCATTGCTTGTCCTGATAGGATTGTTGTTATTAATCGGAACGATCGGTTGCGGAAGCGGTTCCGGCGGCTCCGGCAATCAAGAAGGCGGGAGCGAGGCGCCGGCCGGCGGAGGGAAAAAGCAAACGATTTCCTGGTGGGTGCCGAACTGGGACGAAGAAACGGCCAGAAAGCTGGTAGCGAAGTTTGAGAGCGAAAATCCGGACATCAAAGTCGATATCGTCGTGACGACATGGGATACGATGGAGAATAAAATCCGCGTGGCGCTTATGGCCAGCGACGCGCCGGAAGTGATCACCGATCTGGAATCCCGCGTGAAAGACTATGCCGCCAAAAATTTGCTTGCGGGGCTTGACGAATATGTCGAGCGCGATTTGGACAAGTCCGACATCATTCCTTCCGCGCTCGATATCAACACCTATGACGGAAGTCTATACGGCATTCCTTTCCGTCACGACGGATCGGGCATCCTCTATAATAAGGGCATGTTCGAGAAGGCCGGACTCGATCCCGAGCGTTTCCCGGAGACGTGGGACGAGTTTATCAAGGCGGTCGAGAAGTTGACCGTCGACACGGACGGCGACGGCAAAATCGATCAATACGGCATGGCTTGGCCGTTAGGCAATCAGGCGAACGCCATTACCCGGTTTATGCAGTTGCTGTTTACAGAGGGCGGATCCTTCTTTGACGAGACGGGGAAAAAGGCCGTTCTGAACAGTCCCGAAGCCGTCGAAGCGATGCGCAAATTGACCGCTACCGTTGTCGACGGAACGGCGCCGAAAAGTACGATGGAGGTTGACAATACAGGGGTTCGGGATTTGTTCGTCAACGAGAAGGTGGCGATGTATATCGGCGGACAATTCGATATCGAGCCGATTCAGAAGGCCAAGCCTTCCATCGAATTGGGAACGGCGGTTCTGCCCGGTCCGGACGGAATGGGAACGACGACCGTAGACGGATTTTCCTTCATCATGCCGCAAACGGCCGACAAGAAGGATTTGGGCTGGAGGTTGATCCAATTTTTGTCCGAACCGGAGAATATGGGAGAGTTGACGGCAACTTTTCCGGGCAGAAAGAGCGCCTTGACCTTGCCGAAATTCAGCGATCCGTTATTGCAACCGTTTGCCAAGCAGTTGGATAAAGGCGAAACGAAGCCGGTTGCAGATCGTTGGGCCGACATCGAGAAAATTCTGTACCGGAATATGCAGTTGATTATTCTCGAACAGAAAGATGTTCAAGCGACCATGGATCAAGCGAATCGGGAGATCGACGCGTTGCTGAAATAGAAAGCGGCGAAGGCGGGAGGCGGGATGTTCCGCTTCCCTGCGTTCGTACAGGAGGTGCATGCTTATGCTTGACAGAAGATTCACGGCGGACGAAAAGCGGGGGATGGCGTTCGTCGCTCCGGGGCTGATCGTGACGTTTCTATTGGTTCTCTATCCGATCGTCTCCGTCGCTCGGCTCAGCTTTTCCGCCAATGCCTTCGGTTCCTTCGACTTTGCCGGTTTCGCCAATTATGCGGAGATTTTCCGGTCTTCCCAGTTCGCTGTTATTTTGAAAAATACGGCCCTGTGGACGGTTGTGACGGTGGCGGCCGCTTTCATCGTCGGGACCGGCTCGGCATTGCTGCTAAATCAGGATTTTGTCAAAGGAAGGAACGTTTGGCGCACCCTGCTCATGCTGTCCTGGATTACGCCGGGCGTCGTGAAGGCGGTTCTCTGGAAATGGATGTACAGCTCCGACTTCGGCATGCTGAACCATATGCTGCTCAGCATGCATCTGATCCGGGAGCCGGTATCGTGGTTATCGGATACCCATCTTGCCATTTGGTCGGTCATGTTCGTGCAAGTATGGGAGACGTTCCCGTTTGTCATGCTGATGATGAGCGCCGGCCTGCAGGCGGTGCCGCGCGATTTGTACGAAGTGGCGGATTTGGACGGAGCGGGCCTTTATCAACGTCTCAGATATATCCTTTTGCCGCTCTTGAAGGATGTTACCTTTATCGCTCTTTTGACGCTGATTATTTGGTCGTTGAACGGATTTACCCTCATTTGGATTTTAACCCAGGGAGGCCCTGCGGGAAGCACGACGATATTGGCTTTATCTATTTACGATCATTTCCGTTCGTTCAATTATCATTTGGCGGCGGCGACGTCCGTGCTGCAGTTGGTTGTCAGTTTGATTTTTGCGGTATGGTATATCCGCAAAGCGGGAGGGGAATAAGCGATGAGACATGCCAAGAAAAGCTTGATGTATTCGGTTCGGGTCGTCGCCACTTACGCGGTGCTGACGCTGCTTGTTCTTTGTGTCGTGCTGCCGCTCTTATGGGTGGTCTCTACGTCCTTGAAACCGTCGACGGAAATTTTAAGCATACCGCCCCGCTGGATCCCGAGCGCCGTCACGTTCGAGCATTATTCCCGCGTCCTGTGGGACTCGTCCATTCCAAGGTATTTCGGCAACAGCTTGATGGTCGGGGCGATGGCTACCTTGTTTTCGCTCGTTCTGGGCGGCGCCGCGGGGTATGGGTTCGCGCGGTACCGCTTTAAAGGGAACAGGCCGCTGTCGTTGTTTATGCTGTTCAGCCAGATGCTGCCGCTGACGGTGCTGATGATTCCGATCTTTTTCATGCTGCAGCGGTTGCGTTTGCTCGATTCGCCGATCGGGCTGGCCGTCGCGCATCTCATTCTAACGATGCCGCTCGTCACCTGGATGACGAGAAGCTATTTCCTGTCGATTCCGCGCGAATTGGAGGAAGCGGCGCAAATCGACGGCTGCTCGCATTTGAAGGCGCTTGCGGTCGTTATTCTGCCGCTGGCCGCGCCGGGGATTGCCGCTACGGGCATCTACGCGTTTATTATGTCCTGGAACGAATTCGTGCTGGCTTCCATTCTGACTTCTTCGGATTCCTCGCGGACGTTGCCGATCGGCTTGACGGAGTTTTCCTCCATGTTCGAAGTGGATTGGGGCAGCACAATGGCGGCTTCTACGCTCATTTCGTTGCCGGTGATTTTGCTGTTCCTTTGGCTGCAGAAATATTTCGTCCAGGGACTCGCTCAGGGCGGAGTCAAAGGTTGATCGCTTTTGTTTGAATCGTGGGGTTGAAATTATAGTGAGAAGGCGGGAGAACAAATGAAAATCGTAGATATCAAGATGATGGCTGTCGAGATTCCGGTCGTTCCGTTGACGGAAGGCGGCATTGCGCCTTACCGGGGCAGCCAGGACAAGGTCGGCACAACAAGAACGAACAGCCTGATCTTTCGAGTGACAACCGACGAAGGAATCGTCGGCTGGGGCGAGATGAACGCGATCATTAATGGGAAAGTGACGAAAGCGTTGTTGGAGGACTACATTAAACCGCTCGTGATCGGAAAGAATCCTTTCGACATTAACGGCATCATGCGGGAATTCGCCCCGGTGTACAATCCTCAGCTTAATACGAAATGTTTCCTGGCGGCGATCGAGACCGCTTGCTGGGATATTATGGGGAAAGCGGCGAATCAGCCGGTTCACGCCTTGCTTGGCGGCAAGATCACGGATCGCATCGATATTTGTTACTGCACGGGCATGATGGAACCGGCGGAATTGAAGGAGAAAGCGCGCCAGGTGAAGGAGGAGGGCTACCGGACGCTTAAGACGAAGGGCGGCGTAGACGTCCTGAAGGATATTCGGCGCGCTCAGGCGTTGCGCGAAGCAGGCGGCGCGGATTTCGACATTCGCGTCGATATGAACCAGGGGTACGATACGCTGCAGGCGCTCCGGTATTTGCGCGGCGTGGAAGAGCTCGGCCTGCAATATATCGAACAGCCGATCGGAGTCAATAAATTCGACGATATGAAGTCGCTCCGCTCGCGGACGACGACGCCGATCGGCATGAATGAAGATTGCTACATTCCGAACAATTTGCTGCGAGCCGTCACGGAAGGTTGCATCGATGTCGCCGTCGTCGATTTCGAACCGCTCGGCGGACTGTCCGAACTGGCCCGCATCGCCGCGATCGCCCGGGAGGCAAAGCTGGCGCTGGCCCACCATTGCGGCTGGGATATGGGCGTCAAGTTGGCGGCCATCCTGCACGCGACCAGCGCGATGCCGGCGTTCAGCTATCCGATGGACAGCACGTATCAGGCGCATGGCGACGATGTATTGACCGAACGGATTCGTATCGCGGATGGCAGTTTCCTCGTACCCGAAGGGCCGGGGCTTGGCGTGGAAGTGGACGAGGAGAAACTTCAATTTTTAGCGGTGCAATAGGACGGTATGGTCATGCGAAGGAGGAGATGCTAGTGGGAGAATTTGCGGACCGGCATGTCGTCGTCACCGGCGGAGCGATGGGGATCGGCCGCGGCATCGTGGAGAGTTTCGCCGCGGAGGGAGCTAGCGTCGTGTTCGCCGACCGCAACGGAGAGGCGGGGGCGGCCGCATGCGAGGAGATTTCCCGCGCCTCGGGCAATCCGCGGATCGCATTCGTGCAGGCCGATCTGTCGCAACCGGACGGAGTGAACGCGTTGGCGGCGTGTGTGAATGAACGGTTAGGCCATGCCGATGTGCTGGTCAATAATGTGGGAGTCAATTTTCGCGGCGGAGATCTATTGCGGCATAGCGAGGAAGATTTCGCGAATACGTACCAAACCAATATTATGAGCTGCGTCCGCTGCATTCAAGCCTTCCTGCCGCGCATGCTGGAGCGGGAGCGGGGCTCCGTCGTCAGCATCTCTTCCACGATGGCGCTCGGGGCTCCGGGCTTCTCCGCCTATTCCTGGTCGAAAGGAAGCATTGACACGTTGACGAGAACGCTCGCGCTGGAGTACGCCGCCGGAATCCGCTTCAACGCGGTCGCTCCGGGTTTGGTCGCCACCCCGGCGACATTGCCGTGGATGGAAAGTCAGGCCGATCCCGCGGGCGCGAAAGGGATTCCGATGCGACGGGCGGGGATTCCCCGTGACATCGCCGAGGCGGTGATGTTTCTGGCTTCCGATCGGGCGTCTTATATTACCGGTCAAATCTTGTACGTCGACGGCGGCTTATCCGTCGGGGAATAATGTGGGAAGATCGTTCATTCGTTTCTTGGGGCGGAGGGCGATCTTTTTTGCGTTATGCGTTCACGCTTAGGTCGGGGATCGCGGGCATGAGCCGAACTTGGGCCGGTTGTCACGACAGTCTGCCTTCTCGTGGCCGCCTTGGCCAAGTTGTACAGTCTGCCATCCCATGGCTCCCTTGGGCCGGTTGTCACGACGCGCCGACTTCACTTTTCGAATGGGAGCCTCCTCTTAGCCGGAAATAGTGCATAAAAGTTCCTTATTAATACCCGCCAATCCGCTATTTTCGCGGATTCGCAGCGTGCGCGGCTCGTTTCGTACGATTATTCGTGCACCTTTGCGGGAATAGGGCTCAAATCGGCGAGTATGTATGAAATTTCGAACTAAGTCGACGGATTCGCAGCGTGCGCGGCTCGTTTCGTACGATTATTCGTACACCTTTGCGGGAATAGAGCTCAAATCGGCGAGTATGTATGAAATTTCGAACTAAGTCGATGGATTGGAAGTGTGAGCCGCTTGTTTTGTACGATTGTTCGTACACCTTTGCGGGAATAGGGCTCAAATCGGCGAGTATGTATGAAATTTCGAACTAAGTCGACGGATTCGCAGCGTGCGGCACTCGTTTTGTACGATTTTTCGCATACCTGAGCAGGATTATCACTGGCGTTGCATTAACTTTTTTCAGCAATATTGAAACAGTTGTGCGGATTACCGTACGATTCCTTCACATTGGTTCTACCGCCTCGCTCCCAAGTTCGCGGACACCGAAGAAGCTAATTGTGACAAACGACCCGATTTCGGCCAGTTTCCGGACAGACGATCCTCTATTCGCGGCAAGAACGTAAAAATAAGCCCTCCGACGAACGGATAACGGAACCAATGTCCGCCTAAACCGTGAATAAACGGTTTTGACGCAAAATAACAGCCGTACGGTCCGGATAGCAATTTCTCGATGTAACGCCGGTGTTACCGAGGCCGTATCGTTGATGAATTAGCGCCCGGCGATGTCTTAATAAGGCATATTCGTTCTCAAAACGGCAAAAGTACCGCCCCTTTCCACGGACCGGTTGCTTATGAGCCGAACGTTTTGCATAGATATCCGACAACATGGATGAGCGCTCTGGCGTTGATCCGTTGCTTGTCATGAAATGCTTTGCACGGTATGATGTACCGTTTGCTTGTCATTTTAGGCGTTTGCACGATGCGATAATTCGTTTACAATGGAGGAAAACAGCTTGCGCGGGAGCTGTTCCGGGAGGCGGGCGTATGGTTCAATACGATGGTGAGGAATATGCGGAGAAAGATTTTAGTCAAGCGGAGCTGCGAGACGGGGAATTGCGGAACTGCACGTTTACGCGATGCCGTTTTCGCGGCGCTCATTTAGAGGAAATATGGACGTCGGGCTGCCGGTTTATCGATTGCGATTTTACCGGGGCGTATTTGAACGCTTCGGTTCATGAGAGATCGGCGTTCACGAATTGTACGTTTGCCGGCGCCAATCTGTTTGTCTCCAAGTTCGAAGAATGCAAAATGGTCGGTTCCGATTTCGTTTCCGCCAAACTGGACGGCTTGACGATACGCGGGGGAGATTGGTCGTACACAAACCTGCGCCATGTGAAGCTCTCTAAGCAACAATTGCGCGGCATCAAGCTGACCGAAGCGGATATGTACGAATGCGATTTGGAAAAGGCGGATCTGCGCGACGCCGACCTCTCTCGCGCCCGTCTAGGCAAAGCGAAAATGGCCGGCACCGACTTGCGGGGAGCGAAGCTCGACGGGGTCGATTTCAAATCGTTCGAGATTAAGGGTGCGCGGCTGGATGCGGTGCAGGCCGTTTTGTTCGCCCGTTCTTACGGGGCGAAGGTGGAGTAGTTGTACCATCAAGGCGAAAAAAGATGTATTGCGAGTCCATTTCATTATTCGCGACCGTTGATGTAACTGGCTTTATTGCGCATATCGAAGGGGATGCCTCGCTATTCGAAGCGACCCGCACCGACCCGCGCTTCCTAGTTTGGCGCTAACGAAACTAACAATCCTTATTGGGCTCAAAAAGAAGACAATCTCATTCTAACGAAAGCACATATCGCTATTCATTGGAAATCGGCGGTCTGACCGGCTTTTTCCTCTCATTAGCGTGTTTCAATTTCGTTACGCGAGCAACAAGGCGATTTACAGGCGATTAGCGTGCCTATGTTTCGTTACCCCGCCCCGCGGGCCGTCAGCCGCCAAAGGTTTTATGAAATTGACTCTTTTAGCAGGCTTTGCTGCAGCAACCGATCAACACAGGTGGAAAGATGCACAATTGCAGTTTTATGAATGGATGGTTTGAAAAGATGAATGCATTGCTTCGTCATCCTAGGCCGTTTTTAAAGTGAATACAGTAGTTTGCTCGAGCGAAATCCCCCTACCTCGACTTTTGTAGATGGACTTTAAGCATTAATTGTGCGGGGGGAGCCAATCGTGTCGCACCCGTTATCAGATGTAGGTACAACGAATAGCATCAGTGCGAGAAAAGGGGCGGTAGCGAATGCTTAGCACTGCGGATTACATACGGCGGCTGGCCGAAACGTTCGCGGCGCATGCCGATCCGGATCAAGCGGCGGCGATGCGCGCATACATGAAGAACCAATTCGATTTTATCGGATTGAAAGCGCCGGAGCGGAAGGCATTGACGAAACAGTTCTATACCGAGTACGGGAGTCCGGCTGACGGTCAATTGCAGGACGTTGTAACAGGGCTTTGGGCTTTGCCCGAAAGGGAATTTCAAAATGTCGCCCTGGACATGCTGGAGCGACGGGTGAAAAAGTTGGACAAGTCGTATATCGGCCTGTTCGAAACATTAATAACGACCAAGCCGTGGTGGGATACGATCGATCCGATCGCCTCCAAGCTAATCGGTTCCTTCATGCTGAAATATCCGGAACTGATCGAAGATTATCCGGAGAAATGGATCGCATCGGGCGATATGTGGCTGCAGCGTACCGCTATTTTATTTCAATTGAAATATAAAGCGAAGACGAACGTCCCGTTGCTCTTCCGGTATATCGACAATTGCAGCGAGTCGCGCGAATTTTTCATTCAGAAGGCTATCGGTTGGGCGCTCAGGGAATACGCGAAGACGGATGCGGCCGCGGTTCGCCGGTTTGTCCAGGAGCGTCGCCTTGCGCCGCTTAGCCGAAGGGAAGCGCTGAAAGGAATGGCGGAGGAGTAAGCCGCGAAAAGAAGGGAGCAAGCGTGCACGAAGGGAAACGAACGGGGAAATGGCGTATGCGGATCGGCTTTGCAATGGTATAATAGAGGGACGAACATACGAACGTTTTCATATGGAGGAACGGTGTAAGCATGCTAGTAGCCGAAAGATACGAGCGAATCGTCCGCCTGGTCAATGAACGAGGCAGCATTCGGGTGAACGAGCTGAGCGAGCTGTGCGGAGTAACGGAAGAGACGATCCGCCGGGATTTGACCCGGCTTGAGCTGGAAGGGAAACTGCGCCGCAGCCACGGCGGCGCGGTTAGCGTTAGAACCGCCGCGGAAATTCCGCATGCCCAGCGGGAAATTATGAATATGGACGAGAAGCGCCAAATCGCGCAATATGCGGTTCAATATATCGCGCCGCGGGAGCGGATCATCCTCGACGCCAGTTCGACGGCCTGGTATATGGCGGCATTGATTCCGGACATCCCGCTGACGGTGTTGACCAACTCGATGAAAGTCGCGCAAGAATTAAGCGTCAAGGAGAAGATTGAAGTCATTGCGGTGGGCGGCCTGCTCTCGCCGGCTTCGTTATCATTTGTCGGCCCGTTGGCCGAACGTTCGCTTGAGCCGTACTTTGTGGACAAGGCATTCCTGTCTTGCAAAGGATTGCATTTGGACAAAGGCCTCAGCGAATCGAACGAAGCGCAGGCCAGAGTGAAGCAGAAGATGATCGAACAGGCCGGCCAAGTGATACTGCTTGCCGATTCCAGCAAAATCGGGGTGCAGGCGTTCACGAAAGTATCCGATTGGGAAGCCATTCACCGGCTGGTTACGGATCAGAACGCGCCTGACGGATTCGTTTCCGGCCTGCGTGAGCTCGGTGTAGACGTCGTGCAAATCGACGGGTAGACACCGCGACATGCGTTCGGCAGGTTCCCCGTCCGGGGGGTGCGAGCTTTCAGCGGTTATTTCCGTTTGAAAAGGAGCATCCTAAGCGAGGGTGGTATGGAATGAGCAGCAAAGAAAAGCGAATGAAACCGCATGAACCGACGATTGCGCCGGGGCTGGAAATGGACGAATTGAAAGAAAAGGCGTCGAAGGAAGAGATCGAACGCGGGGACTCCACATCGGTGACCAATTTGATTCTCGACCGTACGCCGGAAGATTAGAAGAACCGCCCAAGCGCGGTTCTTTCGCTTAGAGAGATCTTGGAATCGGATAGTATGTTGTATGAAATACAACATACTATCCCTTTATCATCAATTTTTTGTCTCTATATTGCAAAAAGTACAACATTTTCAGGTCAATTTAGCCAAAATGGCCTTTAAGTTGCAAATATGTTGTATATTTTACAGGCTACGGCTAAGGTTCGCCTTTCCGTCCCCGCATATGTTGTATTCTATACAACATGCACGCATGCGAGCAGGCCGGTCGGGATGAGCGGTACCGAGTTGAAACAGCACGGCGGCGAAACTCCATCATCCAACCGGCTTTGCCCGCAGCATGGCGAAACTCGCAGTACGGCGGCGAAACTCCATCATCCAATCGGCTTATCAACTGCCCGGCTATTCGGCCCGCCCGGCTGCGTCGTGAAACCGCTCATCAACTGCCGCCGCCCCGCACAGCCATATCCGCCACCCGCCCGGCTATTCGGCCCGCCCACTGCGTCGCCGAACCCATTATCCCTTATCCACGCCGTTCTGCTTCTCCACTTCCTTCATGATTCGCCACACTTTCATCATCTCCACCTGCTGTTCTTGCGGCGCGTCCAGAAAATCCCGGATAAACCGCTGCACTTCCGGGTTGTCATGACGCTCGAACCGGTAAGAGGCGGCGCCTTCGGCGATCTCTTCCGGCTGTTCGAGATACCCCGCCGCTTCCATCAATTGCCGGACCGAAACTTGGTTATCCGCTTTGGAAGCTAATTTATTGATTACGTTCGCGCTCGGAGCGTTGGCGACAAGCGACCGCATCAAACGGGAAATATACCCCGGGTCAACGCCGGTATCGACGCCGAACTTGTTGATCGACCGCTTGCCTTTCGCCTGCCCGAGCAGCGCGGCGAATTTTTCCTTATTAAATGACATCGGCATTCCCTCCGTATCTTCATATTACACGGGATATTGTCCGTGAGCAATATCATAACGGTATTTTTGCCGGAAAACAATGTCGTTAAAAAGCAACGAAAAAGATTGACTGTTGTTCGCAGACATGATATTTTAGTGTTGTTACCAGACAATGTTGGGGTTGGGGGCGGTAGCAAATGAACATCAATATTGACGCATTACGGCAACTTGCGGAGGAACGGAATTGGAGCATTCCCGAACTGGCAGCGCGGCTGAATGTGGAATACTCTTATTTGCACCGGGTTTTGAAAGGCGAGAAGAAAGGCGGAGGCAAGCTGTTCGCGGGCATTTACAACCTTTGCGTCGAAGAGGGGTTGCAGGCGGAACATTTTTTTGGCGGCGACAGAATATTGTCTACGAACAACGAAAAGCCGAAGGCACGGGCTTCCCGATCGATCCAATCGCCCGTCACGCTCCACGAAGCGCTGCGGCTTGCCGCCGACTTGGCGGAGGATAACGAACGTTTGCTGCGGGAATTATACGAGAGGAAGGGGAAAAGAGGATGATCGACGCAATCGGGCCGAAGGAATACAGCAAACGGGCCGTTCGTTTGGCGGTACACTCGGAATGCGGCGACAGGCTGGTCGCGATCGCGAAGGAATGCGGACAACTCGCTCACGAGTTGATGCTGTACGGCAGAACGATGGACGAACTAGAACAGGAAATTATAGCGACGAGGCTGGCTTTGCTGCGCGCGGAACGGGACGACATCATCCGGCAGTATGCAGAAGTTTGAAACTGCAGGGACCCATGATCGGGATGTGCGCGGGCGCTTGACATCGGCAATTCAATGGGAGTATAATTGTCTCGAATTCGAGATATATCTCGCAAGACTCGCAAGAAATGAGGAGCGTTATGAAGAAAGACGTATCGTTGGAGTTGTTCGTCGCTCTTTCCCGCGCCTATCAATCGGTCATGGAGCATGCGAAACGGGACATACGCCGCCACTTTATCAACCCGACGGAATTTGCCGTTCTTGAACTGCTGTACCATAAAGGAGCGCATCCGTTGCAGCAGATCGGGGAGAAAATATTGCTCGCCAGCGGAAGCATTACCTACGTGGTCGGCCAACTGGAGAAGAAAGGCCTGCTTAACCGCAGGATATGTCCGGAGGACCGGCGCATCACCTTTGCCGAAATATCCGATCAAGGCCGGCAATTGCTGGACGATATCTTTCCGGAACATGAGGAAGCGATTCGCAAAGCGGTGCAAGGTTTGGACGATCAAGAGAAAGAGACGGCATTACAACTGCTGAAAAAGCTCGGGAAAGAAGCAAAAAAACAGTTGCAGTAATTTTTTTTCGATAATTATCTCGAATTCAAACTAATTGCGATCCAAGGAGGGAACAACGATGCAATTTCGCTTATATCCGCCTGCGCTGCAAGGGAAAGGCGAATTCGACGGCGGCGCGATCGTAGAGCAGAAGCCGATCGGCTTCCCAAGGGAAGGATCGGCGGTCAAACGAATCGGCCCGCTATTTTATTGGGCATGGGCGCACGCGCCGCGCGAAGGCTTCATCGATTCCCATCCCCATCAGGCGTTTGAAATCGTAACTTATGTCATACAAGGCGAGGCGCATCACGGCGATTCGCTCGGGACGCAAAGCGTTGTCGGCCCCGGCGGAGCCCAAGTCATTCAGGCCGGATCCGGCGTGTACCATAACGAGCGGCTTGTCGGACCGGACGCCGAAATATTCCAGATTTGGTTTGAGCCTTCGATCCGCGATGCGCTGCGGCGCGACCCGACCTACCGCCAATATGAGGATGCGCGGTTTACGCGAACCGAACGGGAAGGCGCGGTCTGCAAGAAGGTGATCGGCGAAGGGTCGCCGATTGCGTTGGTTGCCGATGCGAATATGTGGGATGTGCGGATCGAATCGGGGGCGCAGTACGTTCATGAGTTCCAGGCAGGCCGTTCGCTCGCGCTATTGGCCGTTCGCGGCGAAGGGTCGATTGCCTCGCTGCCTGAAGGAAGCGGCGACGATTCGGAACAACATGCGGCGCGAACCGATTTCAAGCATCGCGATTTTGTCGTAGCGGACGCGGAAAGCGGCCGTTCGCTGATCATCCGATCCGGCGGCGGCGAAGCGCTTCGGGCGATACTCATCGAAGTGCCGGCCCGGGTCGATTATCCGCTCTATCCGAAACGGAATTAGCGCCTTCCGGACCAATATACCGGTACGAGCGACATTTATTCGTTTGAATTTCCTTATATAAGGATATTCTATAAAAAATACGCAAAAGGAGATTAGGAACATGTCTAATGTAAAACTGGCGATCATTTATTACAGCTCTACGGGAACGAACTACAAACTGGCGGAAATGGCCGCAGAGGGAGCGAGAGAAGCGGGGGCCGAAGTGAAAATATTGAAGGTGCCCGAATTGGCGCCGGAAGAGGCGATCAATTCGAACCCGGCTTGGAAAGCGCATGTTGACGAAACGAAGGACGTTCCGACCGTAACGTTGGCCGACTTGGAATGGGCGGACGCTATTATTTTCAGCGTACCGACTCGTTTTGGCGTCATGGCGGCGCAAATGAAGCAGTTCCTCGATACGACCGGCGGACTATGGTTCCATGGCAAGCTTGTCAACAAAGTCGTCAGCGCGATGACGTCGGCGCAAAACCCGCACGGCGGACAAGAGCAGACGATCATGTCCCTGTATACGATGATGTACCATTGGGGTGCGATCATCGCCGCGCCGGGCTATACGGATCCCGTCATTTTCGCGGCCGGAGGCAATCCGTACGGGACGAGCGTCACGGTCGACCAGAACGGCAACATGGTTGAAAACGTGAAAGATGCGGTCAAGCATCAAGCGAAGCGGACCGTAACCGTAGCCGGTTGGGTGAAAAACGGGCAGCAATAAGCCATAAGCCGGCGTCGTTCATGAACGCCGTTCGCGCAAGGCCAAGCAACATCGGCCGGGCGCAGCGGCGTTTTTTGCGGTTTGACATTTGAAGAAGCGTATGATAGTTTAATGTTATTCGTAATTATTACGATTAAATAAAGGGAAGGCAATAGCAATTCCTTTTGCAGCCGTTCCTGTTTTTTATCGCTATTAATCGTAATAATTACATATAAGGAAGGGGAATTCAGGATGGAATCATCGAAAATACCTGTCACTGTGCTGAGCGGTTACCTCGGAGCGGGGAAGACGACGCTGTTGAATCATGTGCTGAACAATCGGCAGGGGATGAAAGTGGCGGTGATCGTCAACGACTTGAGCGAAGTCAATATCGACGCGGATTTGATTCAAGACGGAGGCGGACTCTCGAGAGTGGACGAGAAACTGGTTGAAATGTCGAACGGCTGCATATGCTGCACGCTGCGCGAAGATTTGCTGCGCGAGGTGGAGAAGCTTGCCAAAGAGAAGCGTTTCGATTATATATTGATCGAATCGACGGGCGTCGGCGAACCGATCCCTGTCGCGCAAACGTTCACGTATATCGACGAGACGAACGGGATCGATTTGACGGCTTTTTGCCGCTTGGATTGCATGGTTACGGTCGTGGATGCGTACAATTTCTGGCATGACTACTCGTCGGGCGAAAGCTTGCTTGACCGGAAGCAAGCGGTAGGGGCGGACGATATGCGCGATGTGGTCGATTTATTGATCGATCAGATCGAATTTTGCGATGTGCTCGTATTGAACAAATGCGACAGCATCGACCCGGATCAATTGGAGGAATTGACCAAAGTGCTCCGAGCTTTGCAACCAACCGCCAAACTGATCTGCACCAACTACGGCCGAGTCGATCCGGCGGAAATTATGAATACGGGACGGTTCGATTTCGAGCGTTCCAGCACGTCGGCCGGGTGGATTCAGGAAATGCGGAAAGAACATCATACGCCGGAGACGGAAGAATACGGCATATCCTCGTTCGTTTACGAGCGGAGGCGGCCGTTTCATCCGGAGCGGCTCAGGTTATGGATGCATGATTGGCCGGAAGAGGCGGTGCGCGCCAAAGGAATCGTATGGGTGGCGTCGCGCGGCCGGTATGCCCAAACGATCAGCCAGGCGGGACATTCCATCCAGTTCGGTCCCGCGGGTTACTGGATCGCCTCCTTGCCGGACAAGGAGCGGGAGAAGGCGCTGAAGGCTTATCCGGAATCGGCGAAACAATGGGATCCGGTTTATGGCGACCGCATGAGCAAGGTGGTCTTCATCGGGGTGGAGATGGACAAGCCGCGAATGATCGAATCATTGGATCGTTGTTTATTGCGCGATGATGAGATGGAACTCGATTGGAGCCGTTTCGAGGACAGGCTGCCTAATAGCGCGGAACTGTAATATCGAGCGTGCAATCCGGCCCGGGCAACGCGAACAAGGCAGCCCCGGTACATCCGAGACTGCCTTGTTCCTGCTATTTCATAGGGAAATTAGAAGATCCAAGAGCGGCTTACGATAACGAGCAAGATGAACAGAACGAGAATGACACCCGTCGAAGTAAATATTCCGCCGAATCCGCCGATTCCGCCGCATCCGCCGCATCCGGGACCGACACCGACACCTGCTACTGGGTATGACAATTGAACTCCTCCTTGTTTCATGATAGTTCTTGATTGTTGCATGTTATATTATGCCACGGGACAAAATACCGCTTGGGCCGCTGCTGTCGGCAATCCGCCTTTTTCGTACGCAATTGACGCGGGGACAAGCGCACGGGAGGCCGATTTGCCGCCCGTCCTGGCGATAAGATTGAACGAACGGCAGTGGCTTTTTCGCGCGGTCAAGCTGCTTCTGGGCGATTGGCTGGATATAATAATAACAGCAAATGGCTGCGTGCAAAGGGGGATGCAGGATGGAAAAAAAAGCCGTTGTCGCGGGAGCTACCGGACTGGTAGGCAAGGAGTTGCTACAATTGCTCCTTCATTCGCCGGCTTACGACCGTGTCGTTATATTGGCCAGAAGAACGGCAAATGTGCAGCATGCGAAGCTCGTTGAGAAGACGATCGATTTCGAATCGTTTGCGGATACGGAATTTGCGGACGACTTCCAAGGGGCCGACGTATTCTGCACGTTAGGCACGACGATGAAAAAAGCGAAGACGAAAGAAGCCTTTCGCCGGGTGGATCGCGACTATCCGTATCGATTCGGCCGGTTGGCCAAGCAGGCGGGGGCCGGACAATTTTTGATCGTGACCGCAATGGGAGCCAAGCGGGATTCCGCCTTTTTCTATCATCAGGTGAAAGGCCAGGTCGAAGAAGATTTGATTGCGCTGCATTTGCCGGCGTTATATTTGTTCAGGCCTTCGCTCCTGCTTGGCAAACGGGAAGAGTTTCGTCTTGCCGAACGATGCGGCGGAGCCGCGGCCCAAGCGGCTTCTTTCGCGATGTTCGGGCCATTGCGCAAATATAAGCCGATCCATGCCCGTACGGTTGCGCAAGGAATGCTTGCGGCGGCGATGACGAACCGTCCGGGCACGCATCTGTACCAATCCGACCAAATCGCCGCGCTTGCCAAGCGATTCGCGGAGCGCTAGTTCGCTACATTGAACCGAATATTGTAAAAAATATCTTTTAAATATAAATACAATGATTGCATGCATCTGTAAAATAAGAAGTAAAAAGAATTCGAGGATCTTGAAAGCGGCGCAAAACTCGATATAATGAAGAAAAAAGAAACGGGTGAGCGTGTGTTCGCAAATTTCGTACTAAATGCCGTACAACGGTTTCGCAACCGCAGCATCCGTTTTAAGCTGCTCTTGTATTTTGTCATCATCATTTTGGTTTCCATCGTGACGCTGGGCGCGGTCGGGACTACACTATACAAACGGTCGATGGAAGAAACGGCGAATGAACATACGATCCAAATGATGGGGCAGGTCAAACATAATATCGTTCATTATTTTTCGGAAATGGAAAATATTTTGGATTACATCACGCATCAGCGCGAAGTCGTCTCTTTTTATCAAATGAACGGCCTGGACGAAGCGGCGCAAGCCCGGAATCGAACCGAGGTGCAGGGCATTTTATCGATGTACGAGAACAATAACCCGGAAATTGCCGGGATATTGCTCGTGAATGAGCAGGATCAGTTCATCAGCAATAAACTGGAGAAAATCGTGCGCGATCCGCTGACCACCGAATCTTGGTACCGGGAAACGGTGCAGCATCCGGACGAACTGCAGCTCATCAGCAAGCCGATCGGCAGAAATTTGAAGACAGAGTACAACTATAGCGCCGATCAGGTGCTATCTTTCGTCAAAGCGGTGAAAGATCCCGAGACGGGATCCGTGCTCGGCGTCGCGCTGCTGGATTTGGAACTTAGCGTGATCCAAAGAACGATCGAATCCGTCTCCCTGGGGAAAAGCGGGTTCGTCTATATTACGGATCAGCAAGGCGGCATCGTCTATTCTCCGGTCAATCCCGCGGTGTACCGCATTCATCCGGATTGGCTGGAAAGCGGTTACATCAATATGGTCAAAACGATTCATAACCGTTCCTATCAAATTATGCAAAACCGGTTTGAAGATATTCACTGGAAAATTGTCGGCGTCTTCCCGCTCGACGAGTCGCAATCCGTTGTCGTCAAGCTGCAGCTGTATACCGTTATCGTCGTCCTGATCACGCTGTTGATGGCGGTTGTTATTTCATGGTTTTTTACCAATTCCATCATCAATCCGGTCCGGAAGCTGCGCAGTCTCATGAAGCGGGTGGAGGAAGGGGAGATGCAGCTGCGGTTTCATATCCGCTCCACCGACGAAATCGGCCAGCTTGGGCACAGCTTTAACAAAATGGTGCAGGAAATCGAGCGATTGATCCAACTGGTATATACGGAACAGAAGGAGAAGCGCGAAGCCGAGCTTAAAGTGCTGCAGGAGCAGATCAAGCCGCATTTTTTGTACAACACGCTCGACACGATTCAATGGATGGCTCAAGACCGAAAGGCCGACGACATTGTGGAAATCATCGGCGCTTTGACGAATTTGTTTCGCATCGGGCTAAGCAAAGGCAAGGAAACGATTCGGCTTGCGGAAGAACTGAAACATGTGGAAAGCTATTTGATCATCCAGATGGCGCGGTACGAAGGGAAGCTCAGTTACCGGATCGAGGCGGACGGCGAACTGATGGATTGCACCGTACTGAAACTCATTTTGCAGCCGCTCGTGGAAAATGCGATTTATCACGGCATCAAAATGAAAAAGGGAAAGGGCATGATCCGGATCGAAGCGGTCAAACGCGAGGAGAGATTGGTGTTATCCGTCGCCGACGACGGGGTAGGCATCGATTCCGAAGCGCTCGCGCGGATCAATGCCGGATTGAAACATGCCGGGAACCCGGAATATAAGAGCGGCTACGGACTGTTTAACGTGAACGAGCGAATTCGGCTTACCTACGGCGCTGCGTACGGGCTCGAAGTGGAGAGCGAATACGGACAAGGCACCCGAATCAACGTATCGTTGCCGCTGATGCGTGACGGAAACGCAAGCGTATCCATGGAATGAAAGGAGGAAGGACCCATGTGGAAATTGGCCATTGCCGACGATGAACCGAGAATTCGCCGCGGTTTGACGCAGGTGCTGCCATGGGAAGAACTGGGCATTGAACTGGTCGGGGAAGCGGAAGACGGGATAGAGGCGCTGGAGCTTGCCAAGGCCGCCAAGCCCGATCTGATGTTTGTCGATATCAATATGCCGTTTCTGGACGGATTGTCTTTCATCGAGCGCGTGCAGTCGGAACATCCATGCCTCATTATCGTCATTACCGGGCACGATGAGTTCAAATATGCCCAGCAGGCCGTAAAGCTGCAAGTATTCGATTACATATTGAAGCCGGTGTCGAAGAGCCATTTGAAGGAGACGGTCGACAAAGCGCTGCAAACGTTGGAAGACCATAAATGCAAGGAGGAGCATCGGTCTTGGGCGAATAATCAACTGCAGAGCAATTCCCTTCTTATCCGCGACACTTTTCTGCGCAAATGGGTGCACGGTTTGACGACGCCCGAAGAAGCGGCCCGGAACATCGAATTTTTGCAACTGCCGATTACCCCCGCCACGCGAATGTCGTTGGTCAAGGTCGTGCAAAGTACGGACATCGGCGCGGCCAAGCGGGAATGGAGCAAAGAACTGCTGGAATTCGCCTCCAAAAATGTGATCGAGGACGTGCTCGGCAATAAAGAAACGAATATTGTGTTCCATGACGAGAAGGGGCAAATTGTCATATTGGGGCCCGACATGCCGGAGTGCGACTGGTTCGAGCTGTATGCGCGGTTGCAAAGCCAAATTGAACGAATATTGGGGAAAATAGCGGTCTGCGCGGGCAAAGTGATGGGTGACGGCGAACGGGCCGCCGATCGGACCTACCGCGAGCTGATGCAGGAGATCGCAGTTAAAGGGAGCTATTCTCCGGTCGTCATGCTGGCCAAAAAGGTGATGGAGCAAGCGTACGCCATGCCGAATCTTACGCTGCAGGATGTGGCCGATCAAGTGCGGGTCAGTCCGGCGTATTTAAGCAAATTGCTGAAAAAAGAAGTAGGGCTCTCCTTTATCGATTATTTGACCAAGATGAGGATTCAACGGGCGATGCTGTTCATGAACGATCCGGGCTACAAAGTGTATGAAATTGCGGAGAAAGTCGGGTATAACAGCCAGCATTATTTCAGCAACGCGTTCAAAAAAATAACCGGCATATCTCCGATGTCGTACCGCAAAGGGAACCGGACATGAGAAGCGCGATGGTCAAGGCGGCGCTGCTTGGTATCGGTCTGTTGGCGCTGTTGATCGGATTGTATTCGTACGGTACCGCCGGCCAAAGGGCCGAGCCTGCGGAAGAGGAAGTCAAATATTTGATCGGCGTGTCCCAGCCGAATCTCGTCGAGCCGTGGCGGGTCATGATGAACGAGGAGATTAAGCGGGAAGTTGAGAAGCATGCCAATCTTCGCGTCATCTTCACCGACGCCGCGAACGACAGCCGCCAACAGGCGGACGATGTTCGCAAGCTGATGGGCTATGGCATCGATTTGCTTATTATTTCGTTGGACGATCCGGTCATGCTGACGCCCATCGTTACGGATACGTACCGCAACATTCCGGTCATCGTGCTCGGACGGGGCGTAACCGGGTACGATTATACGTTATATATCGGCACGGATAACCGCTTGATCGGCAGCAAGGCCGGCGAATACGCCAAGCAATTGCTCGACGGGAGCGGCAAACGGATTATCGAGATCAAAGGCTTGCAAGGAGCGCCAACCGTTGAGGAACGAAGCGCCGGATTCTATGAAGCGCTTGCCGATCGAGACGATCTCAAGATCGTCGCCTCGATCTATGCCGACTGGCAGCGGGACAAGACCGAAGACGAATTGAACGAATTGCTGGACGATCATGCCGATGTCGATTTAATATTCGCCCATAACGACGCCATGGCTTTGGGCGCCTCCAAGGCGCTGGCGCAGCATCGGATTTCCGGCGTGAAAATTATCGGCGTCGACGGCGTCAACAGCGATAACGGCGGATTGCAGCTCGTCAAGAACGGGGTGCTGACCGGCACGTTTACGAGCCCCACCGGCGGCGGGGAAGCGATTCAATATGCCGTAGACATTTTGAACAATGAGAAAGGAATTCCGAAAAAAGTCATCTTGCGCAGCCATCAAATTACAGCCGACAACGCGGAGTTGTTTGAACGTAAAATGGCCGTTTCCGAGGTGAAGCCGAGACGCGAGATCACGGATCACCGTCCGATTCGAATCGGCTTTGCCCAAGTGGGAACGGAGAGCGGGTGGCGGCTCGCGCATACCAAATCGGTCATCTCCGCAGCCAAGGAGGAAGGCATTGAACTATTATTCGAAGATGCGGATCAACAGCAGGAGAAGCAGATTGAGTACATCCGGAAGTTTATCGCCGAACGGGTGGACATGATCGTCTTCCCGCCCGTTATCAAGACGGGGTGGGATGAGGTGCTGATGGAAGCGAAAGAAGCCGGCATTCCGGTCATTCTCTCCGACAGGGAAGTCAAGGTAAGCGACGACTCGTTGTGGACGGCCTTTATCGGCTCCGATTTTACCGAAGAAGGCCGCCGCGCCGCCCGGTGGCTCGTGCAGGAGCTTGCCGATGCGGAGGGCAGCGTCAATATCGTCGAGCTCCAGGGGACGAAGGATTCCGGACCGATCGCGGGCCGCAAACAAGGCTTTGAAGATATTATCGCCCAAGACGGGAAATACCGGATCGTCGATTCGTTGCAGGGCGATTTTACGTTTATCAGCGGGAAAGAATTGATGCATGAAGCGTTGAAGAAGCATGGAAGCAATATCAATGTCGTTTACGCGCATAACGACGATATGGCTCTCGGGGCGATCGAAGCGATCGAGCATGCGGGGCTGCGCCCCGGCAAAGATGTACTCGTCATCTCCATCGATGCGACGAAGGCGGCACTCAAAGCGCTCGCGGCCGGCAAGATGAATTTTGTCGTGGAATGTACGCCGCTGCTCGGGCCGCAATTGATGAAGGCCGTCAAAGATTACATGGCCGGCAAGGAACTGCCGATGAAGATCATTACTTCGGAAGGCGTGTTCACGCAAGAAACCGCCAAGCGGGAGCTGGCGAACCGGGAGTATTAAATAGGATCGGCATCCTGCCGCAATGATGCGGAATCTCGCAACTTTTCACCCATTATTGCAAATACATTCCGCAGGTTTCCAGTTATAATAAACACAAATCAGAGTAAGCGAGGGTTCTAATTGAATTAGAGCCTTCTTTTACACCTGTGATGATACAAAATGTATCTAAAAAGACGGATTTTTGTCGAAATTGATACATTGATGCTATATGAATGATTGTTGATCGTTTTTTTCATAGAAAAAGGTTGCAATAGAAAGGAAGGCGGATCGATGAAACGCTGCGTCTGACCGGGATTCGTTAAAGGAGGTGCATGGAGATGTAACGTCAAGGCGCGATTGGAACGCCCGCAACATAACATTTGAAAGGAGAGAACTGCATTGAACAAGAAAACGGTGTCGATCATGTTGGCTTTTCTCATGTTGATTTGTCAAGCGTTCAGCGCTTCGCTGGCATTCGCGGCCGAAGAGGATCAATTATCCGGCGGCGAGAAAAACGGGTTGAAAGCGGAGTATTATATTACGTCCGGGAGAGACAAATTCGATTTTAAAGAGCTCAAGATGACGACGGTGGACTTGAATATCGATTATCCGAATTTGAAGCCGATTTTAAAAGCGTTTACCGGTCAGGATGAATACAATACGGTTCGCTGGACAGGGAAAATCGCGGCGCCCGCGACGGACGATTATACGTTTTACCTGCTCGGCGACAACGGATTCCGGCTTTGGATCGACGGCAAATTGGCGATCGACCATTGGGTCGACGATTGGGACAAGGAGCAAAAAAGCGCTCCGATCCGTATGGAAGCCGGAAGGAAATACGAATTCAAGCTGGAATATTTCCAGAACTTCGGCGGCGCCCACCTTTCCTTGAAATGGTCAGCCGCGAATTTGGCGAAGGAAATCGTGCCGCCGGGGGCGTTTGTTTTGCCGGACGGGTTCGTGAATCACGGTCCCGCATCAAGCCGCATTCTAGAGGACGGGGTGCATGCGGAGCTTCGTTTCGCCGGCGGATTGAATCCGGTTCCGGCTGACGCGGCGCGGCATTTCACAGTGGTGGCCGGCTTGCGCAACCATACTCCGACGAGCGTGTCGCTTAAACCGGACGATCCGTCCGTGTTGACGCTGCAATGGGATATTCCCGTCTATAAGAAAGACAATGCGGTCATGATTACTTACGACGGGAACGGGGGCATCGCGAGACAAGACGGAGAGCGGTTAGGCACGTTTATCGCCCCGAAAGTGGAGAACGGATCCGAGTTTATGATCGAATCTCCATGGGCGCAACAAGTGGATAAGAACAATGTGCTGCCGGAATATCCGCGGCCGCAGCTTGTTCGCGACAAGTGGATGAACTTGAACGGCGAATGGGAATTCGAGAGCGGCAGCAAGCAGACGGAGCTGCCTTCCGGCAAAACGTTAAGCGAGACCATTCTCGTTCCGTTCGCGGTCGAGTCGAAGCTATCCGGCCTGGAACGGCATGAGGAGAAGATGTGGTATAAACGGCAATTTACCATTCCCGCGGATTGGAGAGGCGAGCGCGTCAACCTTCACTTCGGCGCCGTCGATTTCGAGGCGACCGTCTATGTCAACGGACGGGAAGTCGGCAGCCACCGGGGCGGATATACCGGATTCAGCTTCGATATTACCGATTACTTGAAATCCGGCGCCAACGAGCTGATCGTCAAAGTGTACGATCCGACGGACAAAGGCGGCTACACGATCGGGAAACAGCGGCTGGCGCCGGAAGGCATCTGGTATACGCCCGTCTCCGGCATTTGGCAGACCGTATGGCTGGAGCCCGTACCGAAAGCGTCGATCGCCAAGCTGGATATGACGCCGGTGCTTGCCGACGAATCGTTGAAATTGAAAGTGACGGGAAGCAAAGGCGCGAAGAACGAGAAGGTGGAAGCGATCGTTCTGAAGGAAGGGGAAGAGGTTGCCCGCGCGACGGGACGATTAGGGGAAGAGCTTTCGATCCGGATTCCGAATCCCCGCTTATGGTGGCCTGACGATCCGTTCTTGTACGATTTGAAAGTCAATCTGCTGCACGGATCGAAGAAGGTCGACGAAGTGGCCAGCTACTTCGGCATGCGCGAAGTGAAGCTCGGCAAAGTCGACGGCATTACCCGTCCGCTCATTAACGGCAAGTTTATATTCCAGCTCGGCCCGCTCGATCAAGGCTATTGGCCGGACGGATTATATACGGCGCCGACCGACGAGGCGCTGAAGTTCGACATTGAAACGGTCAAAAACCTGGGCATGAATATGATTCGCAAACATATGAAGGTCGAGCCGGACCGTTGGTTTTATTGGACGGATAAGCTCGGAGTCGTCGTATGGCAAGACCAGGTAAGCAAATTCGGAGACTCGGCGGACAACAGAGCCCAGTTGGAGCAAGAGTTCAAAGAAATGATCGATCAATTCCGCAATCATCCTTCTATCATTGTTTGGACCGTCTTTAACGAAGGCTGGGGACAGTACGATACCGAGCGGTTGACGAATTGGGCCATGAATTACGATCCGACTCGCCTCATTAACAATGCGAGCGGCTGGACGGACAAGAACGTCGGCCATCTCATCGATATGCATAATTACCCTGCCCCGAATTCGCCGCAGCCGACCGATACCCGCGCCGCGGTGTTAGGGGAGTACGGGGGATTGGGCTTGAAAGTGCCGGGCCACGAATGGAACTCGAACGTGTTCAATTACGAGGAGCAGAGCAGCGTGAAAGCATTGACGGACCGGTATATCAGCTTTATTAACCGGCTCAAGGAACTGAAGGAAAGACCGGGGTTAAGCGCCGCCGTCTATACGCAAACCACGGATGTCGAGATGGAAATCAACGGCTTGCTCTCGTACGACCGCAAGGTGGAGAAGGCGGAGTTCGCGCGGCTTGCCGAAGCGCACAGGGAATTGATCGGCGACTATAACGCTTCCGATTTGAGGGCGGAAATCGCCAAAGCGCAAGCGGAGCTTGATCGGGCGGTCATCGGCGATAAGCCGGGACAATATCCGCAATCGGCCGCGGACGAACTGCAAAGCGCCGTTGATGCGGCCCAGGCGGTAGCCGATAACGCAGGCGCGACCCCTGAAGAGATCGGGCAGGCGATCGAACGATTGCAAGCCGCAGTCAAAAAGTTTAAACAAAGCGTCATTGTAACGGCGCCGACGATCCCGGCCCAGGCATGGGTGGATCATTTCGACGAAGCGACGCTGCACGAGTCATGGAACGTCTACAATCCGGATGCGGAAGGGTGGACCTTGACGGAACAACCCGGCCATTTGCGCATCAAAACGCAAAAAGGCGAGACGCATGAAGGATCAAATACGATTAAAAACGTATTTTTACGCGATGTGCCCGGGGAGGATTTCGAAGCGACCATGAAAGTGACGGCGCCCGTCCGGAAAAATTACCAGCAAGCCGGTTTGATCGTCTGGCAGGATATCGACAATTACGTAAGATACGGCCATGTCTGGGATACGACGGGAGCGAACGGGTATAGCCTGGAAACGGCCAAGGAAATCAACCGCAAATATACGAAAGCGACGAATATGGCGAAGCATCCGGGGACGGATGAAGTATACATGAAAGTGAAGAAGTCCGGAAACGTATATACCACCTACTTCTGGAACGGGCTGGAATGGCAGCAAGCCGCCGATCCGTTGACGGCCGATCTGAACGGCATTCAAATCGGATTATACGCATTTTCCTCCTCCGACGGGGAGTCGATCAATGCGGATTTCGATTACTTTACAATTCAATCGCCCAGCGCGACGAAGGAATTGACGATGACTTTGCAAGGCGCCGGTACGGTGAAGAAGGACGATTCGTTTACGGTGCGACTGGGCGTCGCCAACGTGGCCGACAGCATTTACGCTTCGGACATTACGGTGAATTATCGCGCCGATCTGTTCGAATTGACGGAAGTGAAGCCGATATCCGAAGGCGTCCAAATCATCGATCGGGCCGATAACGGAACGGGCGCCGTTCGTCTGGTGCTGGCGAGCATCGGGCAAGACAACGCGATTACGGGAGACGCGCAGTTGGTGAATCTCGTATTTAAAGCGAAGGGCGAGCCCGGCTCGTCGGGAAACATATCGGTGATCAGAGCGATACTGGCTAATGGCGAAGGGGTCGAGAAGGAAGCGGCTTCCGCCGAATTGAGCGTACGCATCGAGAGCGGCAGCGGCGGCGAAGGTTCGGACGGCGACCTTAACCGTGACGGCAAATTCACGATCGGCGACTTGGCGATTATGGCGAGCCATTACGGCAAGGATAGCAGCAGTCCGGATTGGGCGATTGCCAAAGCGGCCGACTTGAACGGCGACAACAAAGTCGACATCGAAGATTTGGCGATATTGGCGCGGAAAATTTTGAACCCATAGAACGGGGAGAAGTCTCTCTTAAAAGGCCAAGGCTCATTCTTGGCCTTTTTTGCCGTGCATGCGAGAGGCCAGGACTTTGTGATTATTTTTACATACTCTAAGGGGCCGTTATGATACGATTTGTTCGAAATCATTCCTGCAAATCAATATGCGACAAACGGGAGGAGTCATAATGAAGAAATGGTCTATTTTATTGCTCATCGGTGCGATGATGCTTGCATTGCTGGCAGGCTGCGGCGCCCAAAACGGCGGAGAAACGGCCCCGCCGGAGAAAGATACGCCGACGACGGATGAGCAACCGGCGCCGGAGGTTGAAAGCGGAGCCTATGCGGACGGCATCTATTTTGCGCAAGAAGATCAATTTTCCGAAAAATCCGGGTGGAAGTACATGGTGCTGCTAACGGTGCAAGACGGGAAAATTTCCGAAGCCAATTGGACGGGTGCCCACAAAAACGGCGGTCCGGATAAAAAGGAATCTTCCAAATCCGGCCAATACGGCATGAAAGCGGGCGGCGCGCAATCGGAGTGGCATGAACAGGCGGAATTAATGGAGAAGGTTCTCATCGAAAAGCAAGATCCGAAAGCGATTGCGGTAAAAGAGGACGGGAAAACCGACGCGGTTTCCGGCGTGTCCATAACTGTGAAAGAATTCACAAGTTTGGCGGAAAAAGCGCTGGCCGCAGGCCCGACGCAACCCGGTCCGTTTAAAGACGGAGCGTATCATGCGGAAGGCAAAGAGTTTGACGCCAAATCCGGCTGGAAAGGGACGATGGATCTTACGGTCGTAAACGGAACGATCGTCGCGGCGAATTGGGATGCGGTGCATAAGGACGGCGGCGATACGAAGAAAAAACAATCGGCGGAAGGCAAATACGGCATGAAGGCGGGCGGGGCTCAATCCGAATGGCATGAGCAAGCGGCCGTCATGGAGCAAGCCTTGCTTGACAAGCAAGATCCGAAAGCGATCGCCTTGAAGGAAGACGGGACGGCCGACGCGATATCCGGCGTATCGATCCATGTAGGAGAATTCGTGCAATTAGCCGAGGAAGCGTTGGCGAACGCGAAGTAACGCAAAACGAAAACGGGCCTTGATCCAATAACGGGGTGAACTGCATGAAAAGAATCGTTGTACTGGGCGGCGGTTACGGTGGCGTGCTGACAGCGAAAAAATTGGCGAAAAAATTTAAAAAAGATGCGGATATCAGCATTACCTTAATCGATAAAAAACCTTATCATACGATGCTGACGGAACTGCATGAAGTGGCGGCGTGCCGGGTGCCGGAAGAAGCGGTGAAAATCGACTTGAAGCAAGTGTTCGCAGGACGTAAAGTCGACGTCGTACTGGATGAAATTACGAATATCGATTTTCAGGGCCGCAAGCTGGAATCCAAACGCAGTACGTACGCTTACGATTACCTGGTTGTCGGAACGGGTTGCAAGCCTACCTTCTTCGGCATTCCCGGCGCCGAAGAACACGCGTTTACGTTATGGTCGTTCGAGGATGCGGTCCGGCTCAAACTTCAGGTCCGGCAAATGTTTAGGGATGCGGCTTTGGAAACCGATCCCGAGAAGCGCCGGACATTGCTGACATTCGTCGTAGTCGGCGCCGGATTTACGGGGATCGAGCTGATCGGCGAATTGGCCGAGTACCGTGAAGAATTATGCCGGGAATTTCATATCGACGAATCCGAAGTGCGGCTCGTCGTGGCCGATATGGCGCCGAAAATTTTGCCGATCTTGCCGGACAGCCTGATTCGCAAATCGGAACGATATTTGCGCAAAAGGAATGTTGAGATCATTACCGGCACGCAAATTACGGGCGTCAGGGAGGATGCGGTCTGCCTCGGCGAGAGCGGCGAATTGAAGGCGGGCACGATCGTATGGACGGCCGGCGTCGAAGGCTCGGAATTGGTGGGCAAATTGGATGTCCGGCAGCAAGGCCGCAAGCGAATCGTGACGAACGATAAACTGCAAAGCGTCGATCATGAGAACGTGTATGTCGTCGGAGACAACATTTTCTACATTCCCGAAGGGGAAGAGCGCCCCGTGCCGCAGATGGTGGAAAATGCGGAGCATTCGGCAGGATTGATCGCTCACAACATTGAGGCGGATATCCGGAAAGGGCGGCATAAATCTTACAAGCCGTCGTTTCACGGCACGATGGTTTGCATCGGCGGGCGCTACGGCGTCGCCTATATCGGAACGCCGAAGACGAAGGTGAAGTTAAGCGGATTTTTCGCTATGTTTTGCAAGCATTTCATAAATATCGTCTATTTTTTGCAAGTGCTCGGTTTTCACAAGGTTTGGAACTATGCGATGCATGAGTTTTTCCATGTGAACAACCGGCGCAGTTTCGTCGGAGGGCATTTGGCCAAACGTTCGCCGAATTTCTGGCTGTTTCCGCTGCGCTTGTTCGTCGGCTATATGTGGCTGTCGCAAGGTCTCGACAAGCTGGGCAAAGTATGGAAGGATCCGACGAACATTTTCCTGATCCCTCCCAAGGCGGTGGACGGAACGACGGCGGCTTCGCAGGCGATAGATTCCGTAACGCAAACCGTAGACGCGTCGTCCGCGGCTTCGGCGGTAGAAAGCGCGGCGACGGCCGTGAAGGCTCTGCCCGTGCCCGGGTTCATCGAGCAGATGGTGAAGTGGAGCATGGATACGTTCTTCTATACGGCCGACGGGGGCTACACGACGCTTGCCGTCATCTTTCAAACCGGTATGGTGCTCGGCGAGATCGTCTTCGGCGCGCTGCTTATATTAGGGTTATTCACGGCCGTTTCGTCAATTGGAACGATTGCGATGGGGCTGATGATATGGACTTCGGGCATGGCGCCGTACGAAATGCTTTGGTACTTGGCCGGGGGCGTCGCGTTGATCGGCGGATCGGGCAGCACATTGGGCCTTGATTACTATGTCTTGCCTCACTTGCAAAGATGGTGGAAGAGAATCCCTGTCGTCAAGCGTTGGTATCTGTATACAAAGTAAAGGTTTGGTTTGCCGGATGTTGTTTGCAAATTCGGGCGAGGAGGGCTTGCCATGGAACATGGGCTCATTCAAGACACGATTGCGACGGTGCAAAGACATATCTCGCCGGAAACGTCCATTCGATTGGAAACGTCCGTAAACTTGCTGCCGGATATGGCGGCGCTGATTCGCGCCTGCGAAGCGGACCGTCATCGGCAAATCCATTTGTTGGGCAGTTATCTGCTGGTACGTATGGCCATGCGCCGGCATGCCGGATTGACGGCGAGCGATCCCGACTTGACCGAACGGATATTGGACGGCGATTACTTGCTGGGCTGTTATTACGATTGGATATGCCGCGCGGAAGAGTTCGACCTGCTCGCCTGGCTTGCGCCTGTCGTTAAAAAACTGCAGATTCGCGCCGTCTCGGGCAAGGCGGGGGAGCATTTGCTGGATGAGGCGTATCGGACGTTTTTGATGCGGCAGGCCGGCGTCCTGCCCAAACCGGCTTCGGCTTCGGCTGCGGGCAAGGTGATTGCGTATGAAACTGCATGAGGCGCTGCGTATTCAACTGGAGCCGATCGACAAGGAAATGATCAATATCGTGAAATACGATGCGGATGTGCCGCGGAATTCGCCCATTGTGCGAAGCGTCACGGAGCTCATCCGGGCGGGAGGGAAACGGCTGCGCCCGGTCATGGTCGTCGTGGGCAGCCGGTTCGGTCCCGGGCGTCCGCAACGGAAGACGATCCGTTTCGCGGCATTTACGGAATTTATCCACGCCGCCTCGCTGATTCACGACGATATCATCGACCGTTCCGCGATGCGGCGCGGAGAACCCGCTTTGCATGTCAAAATCGGCGTGAACGAGGCGGTGCATGTCGCCAATTATATGATGGCCCGCTCGGTGGAGTTATTGTCGGAATACGAAGGCAAGGATAATCCCTATATTCGCAAGCTGTCAGGCGTTCTTACGACGAAGCTCTGTTTGGGCGAGTATCAGCAATTGAACAGCCGGTTTCAGTTCGATTTGCCGTTGGAGCGTTATCTGGAGAAGACGAACAATAAAACGGCGCTGTTAATGGCTACCTGCCTTCAGGTTGGCGCCAGTTCTTCCGGGGCCGATGCGCAAACCGCCGACCTGCTGTACCGGTTCGGAGAATGCGTCGGAATGGCCTTTCAAATCCGCGACGACGTGCTGGATTTTACCGCATCGCCCGAGTCGCTCGGCAAACCGGCGGGTAGCGATTTACAGAACGGCAACGTGACGTTGCCCGTTCTGTATGCGCTGGAAGATCCGCGGCTTGGACCGCGCATCCGCTCGCTGAACGCCGCATCGCCCTTGGCGGAATTTGCCGCGGCGGTACGGCTGATCGCCGGGAGCGAAGCGATCGATCGATCGCTTCAACTCGCCGAATCGTATTTGCAGCAGGCGGAGGGGATGATTCGGAAGCTGGGTCGTTACCCGGCGCATCGAGACTTGGAAACATTGCTGCGTTATTTTGCCGCCGGGAAACCGGAGCGGGCGCGTCTCCGACAATAGATTGCATTGTTCGGAGTAACGTACGGCCCCTCCGGTTTCTCTTCTGTTCACTATCCCATCGAGTCAGAAATGCTGCCCTCGCTCATCCTATTCCGTCGAAGCCCGTAATGGAAATTCTCTTGGCACGATCGCAATGAATTGGACTGAACACCTTACCATTATAGATTTGAAACCCTCTTTCCGCTATCCCCTTGACTCAGAAGCAACTGCGCGAATGAATGTCCGGGCTCGGAGGTACAAGCGATCATCCCATAAATGTCGTGGCTCGGAGCTACAATCACCCATTCCATAAATGCTGGGATATTGCGAACGGTTTTGACGTAGAAAACGTAGCAGAAAATAATGTGATTTTTCGCATACAAAACTGCATCAGGGCCTGAAATCGCGATTTATGTATGAAATTTCGAACAATATCGTCGGATTCGATGCGTGCACCGCATATTTTGTACGATATTTCGCATACCTTTGCAGGATCAGGGCTTCAAATCGTTCATTGCGTATGAAATTTCGAACAATATAGTCGATTCGATGCGTGCACCGCACATTTTGTACGATTTTTCGCATACCTTTGCAGGATCAGGGGCTCAAATCGCTCATTGCGTATGAAATTTCGAACAATATCGTCGGATTCGATGCGTGCACCGCATATTTTGTACGATTTTTCGCATACATTTTGTGGCCTCACGCAGATTTGCAAAGTTATGTTCAGTTCATCGACAGCCTATTGCGAACGTTAACATTCCGCGATCGCCTGAACTAAGCCTTGTTGTGCACTGGCGTTCCATCAATATTAAAGCGGGTTGGGGTGACGAATCAGCGCTCCAGCAGGAAAGAGGCAGGCAATGAATGATCGTTCATTCAGAAAACCTGCAATTGTAGTCAATTTCATCATACCGCAGGCGGTTGACGGCCCGCGGGACGAAACGCAGACACGCTAATCGCCGGTAAATCACCTTGTTGTTCATTGTAACGAAACTGAAACACGCTAATGCGGGGAAAAAGGCGGTGAAACAGCCAATTTGCAATGAATAACGATACCTACTTTCGTTAAATTGGGAACACCTTCATTTTGAGCCCAATAAGGATTGTCAGTTTCGTCAGCGCCAAGCTAAGAAGCGCAGGTCTGCGCGGATCGCCTTCTAAATAGGGAGGTATCTCCTTCTATATGCGCAATGCGTAGCGTAGTTAAGCAAGTTACATCAACGATGGCGAATTATGAAATTGACTCTTTTTGCAGGATGGTATTTGCCGCGATGAGTCGCAGGCCAGTAACGCATTACACCCTCCTAATCTCTCGAATCCGCAGCTTATTCGATGCAACGCCAGTGCTTGTTAGGAAAGCCCCAATGCAGAGCCCTTCTAGCTTAATCGTCGTAAGTCACAACAAAACGCTCAATGCAACGCTTGTGCCGATGCAATATAAAAGTCGAGCAGCGTGCAGCCAAGAATGACCATGCTGATCGCTTGATTCAATTTGTAGGAAGCCAATTTCATTAATTTTCGATTGTGAGGCGTGATCACTTTATGCTCGACCATAAGCAAAACGATGGAAGCCAGCACGCCCAATAAGTAAATCCACCCTAAATCCAGGAAAAAATAAAGAAAGATAAGCAGCGCAACCATAACGCCATGCAATCCTTTGGCGATCAGGAGCGCGCTTCGCAGCCCGAACGCGGCCGGTATCGACCATAGCCCGATTTTGCGGTCGAAGTCGATATCTTGCGTGCCGTAAATAATGTCAAAGCCGGCGATCCATAGCATCACGACCGTCCCCAGCACGAAAGGCGTGAACGCCAATTGCCCCGTTACCGCGAACCAGGCGCCGATCGGCGCGGACGCGATGACGAATCCGAGGTACAGATGGCAAAGCCAGGTGAACCGTTTCGTATACGAATAGGACGAGATTAGGATAATCGCGATAGGCGACAGGACGAAGCATAACGGATTCAGCATGTACGACGCCAGCACGAGCACGCCGTAATTGACGACGACAAACCAGGCTACTTCTTTCCGGCTTAGCAGCTTTTGCGGCAAGTGGCGATGCGCGGTGCGCGGATTTTGCCCGTCGAAGACCCGGTCGGCGAGCCGATTGAAGGCGTTAGCCCCGTTGCGGGCGCCGACCAGAGCGATGAGCGACCAGAACATCGTATGAAAGGAAGGCAGGCCTTGCGCGGCCCATACCATGGCAATGACGGCAAACGGCAGCGAGAACAGCGTATGCGAGAACATGACCAGCTCGCCGAAACGTTTTGTTTTATATGCGATTTTGCCGATCAGTTCCATGGCTTCTCACCTTCCTCCATCGACGATTCCAGCCCGAGGACGGCATCAAGCGCCTCCAGCATGTTCAGGATATCGGGTTCGCCGACGACCAGCGGCGGTTGAAAGGCAAGCACATTGCGGCCCAGGCCGTTTTTCCCGATAAGGAAGCCCCGATCTTTCATCCGTTCGAGAATGCGGTCGACGCGCGCGGCTCCTTGATTGGGATCGTCCCCGCCGATTTCCATCCCCAGCATAAGGCCAAGTCCGCGCACGTCCGAGACGCAATGATGCCGCGACTGCAGCCGCCGCAGACCGGCGGCAAGCACAGAACCGAGATGGGCGGCGCGTTCCGTCAACCGCTCCCGTTCCATATAATCAAGGACGGCCAGCGCCGTCACGGACGATACCGGATTTCCGCCGAAGGTGGAGGCGGATGGACGGCGGAACGAGGCGGCAATATCGTCGGTGGAGGAAAAAGCCGCGATCGGCACGCCGTTGCCAAGCGCCTTGGCTGTCGTCATGATATCGGGCGTTACGCCGTAATGCTCCATGGCGAACATTCGGCCCGTGCGGCCGAAGCCGGTCTGGATTTCATCCGCGATCAGCAGGACGCCATGCCGCTCAAGCAATGCCTCGACCTCTTTGAAGTAATCGAGCGGCGGAACGACGATCCCCCCGTTGCCCTGGACCGGTTCGACGATCATGGCCGCGATTGAATCTCCCTTGTCCGCAAGTACCCGCTCGAGCGCCGCGATCGAGCGCCGCGCCGCTTCGTCCGGGGCAAGCCCCGGATCGAACGGGCGCGGAATGAACGATACCCAGTCGTTCCCTGCGTCGGCGTCGGCGTCGGCGCGCCACATCGGAATGCCCGTGACAGCCATCGTGAGCGCGGTCCGTCCGTGCAGCCCGCCTTCCAAGGCGATAAAGCCGCGCTTGCCGGTATGAAGCCGCGCGAGCAACAGCGCGCCTTCATTCGCTTCCGAACCGCTGTTGCAGAAGAAGGTTCGCCGTATGGCGCCGGGCAGGATCGAGGCCAATCGTTCCGCCAAATCCGCCATCGGTTGGGTCAAGTAAATGGTCGTCGTATGCTGCAGCGTGCGCAGTTGCCCGATTGTCGCCTGCGCGATCTCCCCGTTGCAATGGCCGCATGCTACGACGGAGACGCCGGCGAAGAAGTCGACGTATCGTCTGCCGGTCGAGTCGTACACATATTGCATGTCGCCGCGTACGATTTGCGGCGGATTGCTATAGAAATGCTGCGTGCACGGGTAAAAATAAGATCGGCGCTTTGCCAATATCGCTTCAGGTCCGATAGTATTGTTCACGATGATTGCTCCTTTCTTTACGCATTAGCCGAACGACAAGGTCCCGAGCGTATAGCCCGCGTAAACGGGAGACATCCTCCCGAAGATTTCCGCGGCTTGCTCCGGCGCTTCAAGCGCATGTTTATAAGCTTGCACGATTCCGCGCAATTGCTCCGGAGTATAAGTGCAACCTTCAATGCGGAAGAACGAAACGCCCGCCTGCAGCAATTCCGGCACGAGAGGCAGGTAACATAATTCTTTCGCCAACGTCATATGATTTCGCCCGTGATGATCGCGATAGACCGGGTTTTCGCCTTGGTCGGTCATCAGAACGGCATGCCGGTTATCGACATATCGATTGTCTTCCTCGCCGATCGGTTCGAATACTTCCGCATTCTCGTACAGATCGAGCTCCATATACATCACGACGGGAGAACCGTGCGCGACGATTTCGACCGGCAGCGGCGCATTGCGAATCAATGCCGCGAAATCGGCCGTATTCAGCTCGATCGACGGCGCGATCCGCACAAGCCCGAACTCGCGGTACATGCGTGCGGCCAGTTCATTGTATATATTGAGGCAATAATCGCCGATCAGAGGATAGCCCAGCTCCCGGAATTTGCGGATGGCGCCGACGTTCGTCACAAGCAATCCGTCGATGGGAAGCCGCGCCCCCGATAATAATTGGCCGTATTGCTCGAAATGCAATTCGGTCATCATTCGCGGCATGCTCAGGTATAGCTTCGCGCCCCGTTTCGCCGCGCCAAGCTGTTCGATCTCCCGTTTCGTAAACGGCATATCGGGCATGAATACGTCGCCGGACAAGTAGATATGATCCGCCCCCGCCTCGATCGCCGCTTCCGCCTGCGCCATGTTGTTGACGCGCACGCTAAGCTGAGGGACGTCCGCGGTCTGGCCGCAAGCCGGGGACAAGAGGGCATCTTCCCTCGCATCCTTGCCGACTTCGATCAAGGCACGCCTTACTTCTTCGAGTCGGTCCGCGTTCATCTCGCGCTCGGCTGTCGGCGTACTGAACACCTTGCCGGTGCTGTAAAATTTCCCCGTTCCTTCGTAGCGTCGGTTGATAAAGCTAAGGCCCGGCTTGCCGAAAGCGTAAGCCGTGGAAAAATCGCGTTTCCGGCAGTCGTATAGATGCCCGGCGTCCTGCCTGCGGTCGAAGCCGACCGGATCTTCGATATACCGGTCGATGGCGTCGCCGTAACTGTCGACAAGCATCGTAAGGAATTCTTTGTCCCGCATGCGGCCTTCGATTTTGAACGAGCAAATGCCGGCTTGAATCAATTCCGGAATATGCTCGTACATATACATATCTTTGGCGGCGAGAGGATATTCGGTCGGGTAGATATATCCGTCTTTCTTCATGCGGTAACTCCAGCGGCACGGCTTCAGGCAGCGCCCGCGATTGCTGCTGTTGCCGAATAAGAGCGAACTGTAGAGGCAGTTCGCGCCGTGAACGGAACACATATCGCCATGCACGAAGTATTCGATTTCTATGCCGGTCTGTCGTTGCAAGCTTTCCGCCGTACGCAAATCCATTTCCCGCGAAGCGACGACGCGCGTGACGCCCCTCTCCTGCAGGAAGCGGATCATCTCCAGATTGTGAACGTTCATCATCACCGAGGCGTGAATCGGAAGATTCAGCCCCATATCCCGGACGATGGCAAGTACGGCGTAATCTTGTACGATAATCGCGTCGGGGGCGATCCGGTCAAGCCGCTGCAAGTACGCTTCGGTTTGCCCCAGTTCCTCGTGATTGATCAAGTTGTTGACGGCGACATATGCCTTTTTGCCGGCATCATGCGCGATCGCGACAGCCTTCTCCGCTTCTTCGATCGTTAAATTATAGCCTTTGCGCATCATGCGCATATTGAGATAGGGACCCCCGAAATAGACCGCATCGCATTTCGAACGAATCACAGATTCGAAAATTTCGAATGTGCCGGCCGGCGCCAGCAGTTCGATTTCTTTCCCGTTAAAATATCGCGCCATCGTTCATTCCCCCGTTTTATAAAATAAAATATGATTAAGGTAGTTCCATCATATCCGGCGGCAAACGGAAATCATGTGATTAATTTCACAAATAAAAGCGGCCGGTTTCACGTAATTGTGAACACAACCGCCCCAATGAGTGCGAAGGAAGCGATAAATATCGAATCTCTCGTCTTCCATTGCAGTTCGTAATATTTCGTTCGCGGTTGTCCCAGTTGGAATCCCCGCGCCTCCATCGAATAGACCAAATCTTCGGCCCGCCGGAACGCTCCTACGATGACGGGAATGAGCAGCGGAACGATCATTTTGCCTTTCTCCCGCCAGGGGAGCTCCCTGAGGTCCGCGCCGCGCGAAGCTTGAGCCTTAATCACCGTTTGCGCTTCATCCCAGATCGTCGGGATAAACCGGAGCGCAATCCCGATCGTCAGCGCAATGAGCTGCGGATCGAGACGAATCAGCTTGAAAGGGGCGAGCACGTCTTCCAGCGCCTGGTTCAACTTGGCGGGCGTCGTCGTGAAGGTAAGGATTGCCGTGAACGACACGAGAAAGGCCATGCGCCATACGGAAAGCGCGGCTTGCCGCAATCCGCCCGCATGAATGGCGAACGCTCCCCAATCCAGCAGCGGCGGACCGTCGCGGATCAGCAGCATTTGAAATACGAACATAAAAATCATCAGATACCGAAGCGGTTTGGCGGCTTTGACGAAAGTGCGGAACGGAACGTTCGTCGCGCGCATGACCGCGAAGGAGTAGCCGGTCACGATTCCCGCGGCGATCCAAGAGTCCGCGAAGACCAGGATGCAAACATAGAGCGGCATCGCCGTTAACTTAGCGCGGGGGTCGAGGCGATGAACCCAGGAGTCCCGTTCGATATATCTTCCTAAGACGAATTTCTGCCGCATCACGACTCATCCTTTCGCCTGGCGAAAGCTCGCTCGATTTGATCCGCCCAGTCCGCGGGAGAGCCGTTCGGAGGCAGCGGGATGCCGAAGTCGCGCATGAGCGCCTGCCGCAGCCGAAGCGGTTTCGGAACGGGGATGCCGGTTTCCTCTAGCAGTTCCGGCCGCCCCCAGATTTCCGCCGCCGTCCCTTGAAACGTTACCGTTCCGCGGTCCAAGACGATGAAACGATCGGCGTAGGGCAGCAGTTCTTCGAGCCTGTGCGTTACAACGACGATCGTTTTCCGGTCCCGCTCGCATAGCTGCCGGAGCAGTCCCAACAAATCTTCGCGGCTGCGCGCATCCAGTGCCGCGGTCGGTTCGTCAAGCACGAACACATCCGGGTTCGTCGCCAGTACGGAAGCGATCGCGGCCTTGCGCATCTGGCCGCCGCTTAAACGAAACGGGCTGAGCGGGAGCAATTCCCGCTCGAGGCCGAGCGATTCCGCCGCCCGTTCCGCCATCTCCCGCGCTTGCGGGGCCGTCGCTCCGAATTGCAGCGGGCCGAAACATAAATCTTTCTCCACCGTTTCCGCGAACAACTGCTGTTCCGGGAATTGAAATACAAGTCCGACGCGTTTGCGCAGCAGTTGCGCATTGGGGAGGGGCTCGCCGGCGCGTATATGAAAATCGAGAATATGAAGCGAGCCGGACGAAGGACGCAATATGCCGTTGAAATGCTGCAGCAGCGTCGATTTGCCCGATCCTGCCCGGCCGAGAATGCCGATGAACCGCCCTTCTTCCAACTCGAGACGAATGCCGCGGAGCGCGGCGCTCTCCAAGGGGCATCCTTCCTCATACGAATACGTTACATCATGGAATCGAATGCCCATCGCCTTAGTTCCTCCAATAGCGTTTGTTCCCGGAAATGCATGCCGATGTCGATTCCGCGCTTGCGGAGCTCGCGCGACAATTGCACATAGAGAGGCGGCCGCAGGCGGCATTGCCTGACGACATCGTCAAGCATATAGAAATGCTCCGGCATTTCGTCGGCGACGATCGTCCCGTCCGCCAGGGCAATGACGCGGTCGGAAGCCAGAATCTCGTCCTCGTCGTGCGTAACGGCGATCATCGTATACTTTCCGGAGGCATGGAGCCGGCGCATCAGGCCGATCAACTGCCGCTTGGCGCATTCGTCCAGCATCGAAGCCGCCTCGTCGAACACGATGATGTCCGGCTCCAGCGCAAGCGCCCCGGCAATGGCGACCCGCTGCTTCTGCCCGCCGGACAGCTCGCTCGGATGCCGGTGCAGCAGATGGGCGATGTCGAACTGCTTTGCAGTCCGAGCAATACGCTCTTGCATTGCTTTCCGCTCGAGGCGGCGGTTCTGCAAACCGAAGGCCAAGTCTTCCTCCACCGTCGCGCCCACGAATTGATTGTCCGGGTTCTGGAACACAAATCCGACGCGCTGCCTGATCTCCGCCGCATTGCCGGCGTGAAGCTCCAAGCCGCCCGTAAAGATACGTCCGCCGCTGTGGGGCAGCAGCCCGTTGATTAATTTGACAAGCGTCGATTTGCCCGAACCGTTCGCTCCGACGATCGATACCCATTGCCCTGAAGGAATGTCCAGCGTAATATCGCGGATCGCGGGGGGGAGCGACTTGTCCCGGCGCGGATAATGAAAGGAGACATGTTCCAAGGAAACGGCCGTTTTAGTCATGTTCTCCCCACCCTTCAAACAACGGGATTTGGGACAAAGCCCGTATTGCGTATTTTGCCGCAATGCCGACAAAAATGCCTGTCGCCACTCCTGTCAGCAACAGTACGGGAAGGTAATAGAAGACGGTCGAACTGCGAATGACGATCCCGGCCGCGGCAAGCTGTCCGATATTGTGCGCGATGCCCCCGGCGATGCTGACGCCGATCAAGCTGAGACGTTTGCCGCTGACTGCCATGAGTATATACATGACGGCAAAGCTGAACAACGAACCGAACAAGCTGAACAAAAAACTGGAGAATGTGCCGAACACGAGCGCCGTCAAAATCGTCTTCAATGCGACAAGCAGCAGCGTATCTCTCCCCCGGAGAAAATAAAGACAGGTCAGCACCATGATGTTGGCTAAGCCGAGTTTTGCGCCGGGAACGGAAAAGTTGACCGGTATGATTGATTCCATCACGCCGAGCACGACGGCGGCCGCGGCGAATATGGCCACGGCGACGATGCGTTTCAAACCGGCCGCAGCGTCATGGGATTCACGAAACGACGGCATCGATCTCATCTCCTTCGCTTTGATCTGCAACAATTTCGACCAGTACGCGGTTCGGCAAACATACGATCGTTTGCTGCGGCTTCGAGATCCAGCCGAAAGTAAAGCAAATTTCATCCGGACAATCCGCCTCGAACATCTCGATGCCCCGGTCGTGCACGAACAGTACGTTGCGGCCGCGTTCCGTCTCGATTTCAATCCATTGCTCTTCCTCCGTCAATTCCACCGTCCGGTAAGGCTTTCCGTCCACGGAAATAACGGCGTACGTTGCAGCGGACGGTGCGGGTTCTTGCGGAGCGGGGCCGAGCCATTTCGGCACCGCCAACGCCAATGCGAAGCATACGACAATTCCGATCAGTATGAAGTCACCGCGTTTCACAGGCGCACCCCCGTTTGCTTGGTTTATGAGTTCATTCATTATACCCGTTCGCGCCAAATCGTTCTGTGACGATTCCTACAGCGGCGAGAAGATCGGATTTGCTATAATCGCAAGACAAAATTTCGATAGGCAGGGATCCGATATGCGCACGAAACCTTTATTTTCCGGATACGTTTTATCGCTTGTTATTTTGTTGCTTGGCGCAAGCGGCTGCGCCCCCATTTCCGCGCCGGGCGCTTCGAACGGCAGCGGGCTGCCAATCTCCCGCACGTATTTCGCTTTCGATACGATCGTTACGGTCAAAGTGTACGACGAACGCGTTACCGACGCGCATTTCAAGGAATTGGAAAGTTTGATGAAAGAAATCGAAGGGAAATTAAGCCGGACGATCGAAACGAGCGACGTCTCTCAAGTGAATTTGCAAGCAGGGCAAGAGGCGGTGCGGGTGTCCGACGAAACGTTCGGGCTCGTCCGCCAAGCGGTCGGCTATGCCGACTTAACCGATGGACGCTTCGACCCGGCGATCGGGCCATTGGTCGATTTGTGGCAAATCGGCAAGGAAGGGGCCAAAGTTCCGCCGCAGGCCGACATCGAGCGGAAGCGGGATCTTGTCGATTTCCGGAACATTGAAACGGATGAAACGAATCGTACCGTCAAACTTGCCCAAAGCGGGATGTCGATCGACTTGGGAGGCATCGGGAAAGGGTATGCGGCGGATCGCATTGCGGAACGGCTGCTCGAGATGGGCTTCAAAAGCGCGATTATCGATCTGGGGGGCAACATTATGGCTGTCGGGACGAAACCGGGCGGCGAACTGTGGAATATCGGCATCCAGGCTCCGGACGAAATGCGCGGAAATCCGATCGGGCAAATTCGCGTCGATAACCAAACGATCGTCACCTCGGGCGTGTATGAGCGTTACTTTATGGAAAACGGCCAACGCTACCATCACATTTTGGACACGAAAACCGGATATCCCGTCCGCAACGAGTTGATCAGCGTGACGATCGTCGCGGACCGCTCGGCCGATGCCGACGCTTTGTCGACGGCCGCTTTCGCCTTAGGGCTGGAAGAGGGCTTGCAACTGACTCAATCTCTGGATCGCGTCGAAGCGTTATTCGTGACGGCGGAACGCAAAGTATACATGACGGACGGGCTGATAAAGTCGTTCCGGTTGACGGACGAAACGTACGAGTTGGCAAATCTTGCCGCAAAAGCGAACTAATTTCCGATATCGCGTGTATATATGATGAGACAACTATAACGGAGGTATGTTCGTGGAAAATCGGATTTCCATGGAAGAGGCGGAGCGGTTATTCGCCGAATATTCTCTTTTCGTATTCCGTTCGGCCTACGTGCTGACCAAATCGAAATCGCTGGCGGACGATATCACGCAGGAGACTTTCATTAAAATCTATATGAAAATCGGCACCTTAGATCGGACCAAACCGATTAGGCCGTGGATTTATAAAATCATGCTCAATACGGCAAGGAACATGCTGCGCAAGCAGAAATGGCTCGTTTTGATCGGACAAGTACCGGAGACGGAGGACGAGGTGCCGGTGGAAGAGACGGTTCTTAGAGACGAAGCCAGCGAGGAATTGTTGCGGGAAATCGAGCGATTGCCCCATAAAAGCAAAGAAATCATCATGCTTCATTTTTACGGAGAATTGAAATTGTATGAAATCGCCGAAATTTTAAATATTCCAATTGGGACATGCAAATCCAGATTGAATCGCGCGCTCATGTCGTTGCGCAATCGACTGCCCCGTTCGAATGTTTACGGATTCACGAAAAGGGGGGAACTTTATGGAGAAAAATAACGCCGTCCAGATGAAAGATGCCCTGGAAAAACAGGTGCGACGCCGAACTTCCTCCGTTACCTTCGAACAGATATGGGAAGGATACGTTAACCGGGATGCCCGCCGCAAAAAAAAGAAACGCAACATCCGCCAAGCGGCCTTCGCTGCGGCTGCGCTTTTGTTCGCCTTGCAGACGGTCGTCGCCTTCAAGCCCGCTATGGCTTTTATCGCGCAATTCATCGAACCGAAAGTGGAGATCAAACAGGTAGTAAAGGAAACGGAAAGGAACATGCGTATCGTTTGGAAGGAAGGGGACGAAGAAATCGGAATTTCCTCGAAAACGGAGGCGGAACAACTGTTGGGCGTTCCCGTTCCGTGGTCCGACATGATGGATGCGATGCCGGAGATAAAACGGTTTATGAAAGTTGTAAAGAAGCAAGGCCAACCGCTTGGATATAAATACGCTCTTGGCACGAATGGGCGGATCATCGACATAGAAGCGAGGTACCTGATCGATTCGCCGCCGATGTTCTTTCTCCATACGATGGGCGGCGAGGCGGCCGTCAAAGACGTGACAGTAAACGGAGCCGAAGCGAAGCTAGTCGAATTTCACGATTTTCCGGTTTTTCATTATATTTATTTTCAATTGGAAGATTGGAATATTCTGTTGTCCGTGATTCAAGATATCGATGCCCCGCCGGTAACGGGAGAGGAGATGATCGCTCTGGCGGAATCCGTCCGATTTGAATCTGCCGCGCCGCAACCGGGAAAGAATTAGCGTCCGCGCAGGAAGCGGAAGATCAGGGCTGACGCGCGTCTTTTACTCGGCCCCTTCCAACTGATCGAGCAACACAATCGTGTCGACTAAATGATTGTTGAACACTTTTTTGGCCGCCTCAAGCACGTCGACGATGGCAGGGTCCCGCAGGGCGTACACGACGCGGTTGGCGTCTTTGGTGCCTTTCACGATATTTTTGGCGCGCAGCACCATTAATTGTTGCGATACCGCGGAACCCTCGCTTCCGATCAGGGATTGTATTTCATTCACATTCTTCTCCCCCTCGGACAACAGTTCGAGAATGCGAATACGAAGAGGATGGGCTAAAGCTTTGAAAAATTCCGCTTTAAATTGTTGTAATTCCAGGTTCATCATTGCGCACATACCTTCCCGTTTGATTTGAATGGGACATCTATTCTTGAATGAAATTACCTTATTCCTATGGTTTCTGTCAACCGCAAACGTCCGTTTTCCCCCGATGAAACAAAGAATCGGCATAACGGACCGCTTGGCCGGTTTGGGCAAACATGTTCGTCTCTCCGATCATTTTATCCAATTCGGTGCGCATGAACATTTCGCGCAATTGCGGCTGTACCTCGGAGATCAGCACCGTACCGCCGTAACTTTGGACGAAACCGATGACGCCGGAGAGATAGGAAATCCCGGTTGTATCGATAAACGGCACTTGTTTCAAACGAATGACGACAATGCTCGGCCGATCTCGCAGTTGATCCAGAATCAAGCGTTCGAACGATTGAGCCGCTCCGAAAAAAAGAACGCCTTCCACTTCCGCATAGCAGATCCTCTCTTGCCGGTCTTCGGCGAAATGTTCGCCGGTTTTCGTCGTGACGGAAATCGAGCTCATTTTTTTGACAAAAAGAACGAATGCCAATAAAAGCCCCGCCCCCACTCCCGTTATTAAATCGACAAAGACAGTGAGCAAAAAGGTAACGAGCAGAACGAGCGTGTCTCCGGTTTTCAAGCGAACGATATATTTAAAGCGCCGGACTTCGCTCATATTCCAGGCGACCGTCATGAGGACCGGGGCCATGGCAGCGAGCGGTATAGCCGAAGCGTATGGAGCGAATAGGAGCAGAATCAATAAGGTCACGAAGCCGTGAACGATGCCGGATACGGGGGATTGAGCTCCGTTTTTAATGTTCGTGGCCGTGCGGGCGATCGCTCCTGTGGCGGGTATGCCCCCGAATAACGGCGCGGCAAGATTGGCGATGCCCTGCCCGATTAATTCGCGATTGCTATGGTGGCGATCGCCCGTCATCCCATCGGCTACGACGGCCGACAGGAGCGATTCGACCCCTCCCAACAAAGCGATCGTCAATGCGGGAACGAATAAGCTTTGCACTTTATCCCATGTGATATTCGGAAGCCGGAAGGTCGGCAACGAACTCGGGATCGCCCCGTAAGTCGAGCCAATCGTAGCAATTTTATCCGGGAAGAACAAAGCGGCCGCACCTCCCGCGACGATAAGCGCGACGAACGAGCCGGGAAGTTTGGGGAACAGTTTCGGCGTAACGATAATGAAGAGGAGGGAAATCGCAGCGATTAGTACGGCGGCCGGATCCGTCGTTCCGACATGCCGAACGATTTCCGCCATATTGTCGATAAAGCGCTCATGTTTTTGAATCCCTTGCAAGCCGAGAAAATTGGCGATTTGTCCGGTAAATATGATCACGGCAATTCCCGCCGTAAAGCCGATCGTCACGGGTCTTGGAATATATTTGATGAAGGCCCCCATTTTCAACAAACCCATGAGTAATAGCATCATTCCGGCCATGAACCCGGCGATCAGCAAATCCTCGAATCCGTATAGCGTTACGATGCCGAATATGACCGGAACGAAAGCGCCGGTCGGTCCGCCGATCTGATGGCGGGAACCGCCGAAGACCGAAATGAGTATTCCCGCGATAATCGTCGTGTAAATGCCGTATTGCGGGTCTACGCCCGAAGCGATGGCGAATGCCATTCCGAGCGGCAAAGCGATAATACCGACAATGAGTCCCGACAGCAGGTCTTTCCACAGCAGCGCCAATGAATAGTTTCGAAAGCGGTGAGCCCGTACAAATCTCATCATGATACCCCCTTTTATATTTAATATTATGTATATTTGAATTTTTGAATATACATATACTGTTTCATTGTACGGTCAAAGCGCATTTCCGTCAATGGATGCCGCTTCGTTTTTGTTTCGACAAAAATCGTAACTTTCTTCCGGTTGGGTGCGTTTACATAGATAGAAAGAGATTCCGCCGCCCATCCGACCGGACGTGCACTTCATGAGCAAAGTGGGCCTAACGTCAATGGAAAGGTTGGTATGTTTCATGCTGAAGCAACAAGCCATGCCCCGCAAAAGGAGCAATCAAACCAAACGCAATCGAATTTGGCTCTATTCGTCATTAGGCGTCGGAGCGGTCATTTTGCTGATTGCGGCGTATTACGTCTATTCGATCTTGTCTTTCACGAAACAAATTCATGAGAATAGCGAAACAAACAATATGCTGGATCATCGTCGGCTGCACGAAGAGCCTGCCCATGAACCTCCCGAATGGGACGGGAAGGAGAAAGTCAACATCCTGCTCCTCGGCGGGGACGCCAGAGGCAACAGAAGCCGTCCGCTCTCCGATTCCAACATCCTCGTATCCATCGACCCCGAGCGGCAAAGCGCAAAGCTTTACTCCGTTCTTCGCGACACTTATGTGGACGTACCCGGTTATGGCAAGAACCGAATCAACACGGCTCTCGCTTTCGGAGGACCGGGACTTGCCATGGAAACGGTCGGACAATTGACCGGGCTCAACGTGCAATACTACGTTTATGTCGATTTCGAAGGATTCATTGCCTTAATTGACGCCATCGGCGGCATCGATGTCGATATCGAGAAAAATATGCGCAGAATCGATCGCGCCGACGACCCGAGATATAATATCGATTTGAAAAAAGGGGAGCAGCATTTGGACGGATTGCAGGCGCTGCAATATGTTCGTTTTCGCAGCGACGCCAAGTCCGATTTCGGCCGCAGCGAACGGCAGCGCAAATTTGTGTCGTCCGTCGCCGCCAAAATGAAATCGACGACGACGCTGGTCCAATTGCCCAAAGTGCTGAACAGTATCGCCCCTTACTTGGAAACGAATATCGAGCCCCATGAGATGTTGAAATTAGCCAGGCTTGGCATGCGGATCGATCTTGGTCAAATGTCGGACGTGCAAATTCCTCCGGCCGGGATGTTTAAGCCTCAGAGAATCGACGGTAACGACGTGCTCGTTATCGATCCGGAGCAAATCAAACAATATATAAACGAGCAATAAACTTGCTTGTAACAAATTGACGGATGAGTATGGCCTGATCCGTTGGAAGCTTGTCCGTCGATTTGTGCTTGACGAAAATAGTAAAACTTGCTAGTATATTAATTACAACTTGTATGACATGTTACAAGGAGATGGGGATAAACGGTGACAAACAATTTTAAAGCGATTGAGAAAAAGAATATCGTCGACGACGTATACGAGCAGATGAAAGAGAAAATCGTGAACGGAGTCTGGCAGGCGGGAGATAAAATTCCTTCCGAAAACGAATTATGCAGCATGTTCAACGTCAGTCGCGTAAGCGTTCGCAGCGCCGTGCAAAAATTAAGGGATATGGGCTTGATCAGCACGAGGCACGGGAAAGGTTCCTTCGTCTCGAATACGGCGGGAAGCTACGATTTGAAGATGATGGCTCCGATCATGAATATGAGCGAAAAGGAATTTGTAGATATTATGGAATTCCGGGAGCTCATTGAGACCAAGTGCATTGAATTGGCCGTCGAGCGCGCCGACGAACAAGACATTTTGGCGATTGAGAAAGCGCTTAACGAAATGAAGGCGAATCAAAACGATTATGCCAAATATTCCGTTGCCGATTATCAGTTTCATATGGCGATTGTTCATGCAACGAAAAACGAACTTTTCGTTCAAATTATGAAAAGCATGAAGCGGGTTTATTATTATCATTTGGAAGAACTGAACCGAGTATTGGGCGAATTGGAAGTCAGCTTGAAAGGGCATACGCAACAATATCAGGCGATTAAAAATAGAGATACCGAATTGGTGAAGCGATTGGTGCGCGAATCCGTTACGACGACGACAGACCGTACAATCAAATGGTTGCGTTATCAGGAAAAAAACAAAAAGTAAATTTTTTCGAATAACTTGTATGACATCATATATCATATGTCATATTACATTAGGTTGTCGCCGCGGCGGCGATTCTGTCGCATGACGGCTAACCATATATTTTACCTATTTCAACGAGGAGGTCATTTGCATGAAAAGAAAAAGGTATGCCGGTTGGATTTCGTTACTGATCGTGTTGAGTCTGCTCGCGAGCGCCTGCGGCCAAAAGCAGGAAGGAAAAACGGGGGAAAGCGGCGATCAGGTAACCACTATTCGCATCATGTCCGTCTCGCAAACGGAAAATCCTGACGGACCGGCCGAGAAAGCGATGGCGGAAGAGTATATGAAACTGAATCCGAACGTGAAAATCGAGTTTATCGGCGTACCGATGAACGATTTGTATAAGAAGATTACGACGCTCGCCACGGCTTCGGATTTGCCCGATGCGTTTACCAACACGCCGCAATTTATTCGAACGGCGTACAACATGGGCATTACTGCCGATTTGACGGAACTTTACGGTCAAGAGTATTTAAACGAATTTTATCCGAATTTGCTGGAAGAATCGAGCGTTGACGGCAAACTGCAGTTTTTGCCTTGGGTAGCGGCTCCCCTGGCGCTCGTATACCGCGGCGATTGGTTCGAGGAAGAGGGATTGAAGGCGCCTGAGACGTGGGAAGACTTTCTTGACGCCGCGCAAAAATTAACAAAGGATACCGATGGGGACGGAAAAGTCGATCAATGGGGCTTTGGGATGGTCGGTACGCGCAACGGCTCCGGTGCGGACCGCTTCATTACCGTATTGCGCTCCTTTGGCGCGGAAGAATTGAAGCAGGACGCGAACGGCAACTGGGTAACGGAGTTGGATTCTCCGGCGGCCAAAGAGGCTTTTCAGTTTTATGCCGACCTGAATAATAAATTTAAGGTGATCCCGCCCGGGGTGACGGAAACCGGCTTCCCGGAAGCGGCGAGTTTGATGGCGAGCGGCAAAGTCGCCATGATGATTACAGGCCCGAATGCATTGGGCAGCATTTACGATCAAAATCCGGAACTGAAAGGGAAACTGTACAGCACTCCGGTTCCGAAGAAAGAAAAACATATCGCCACGTTCGGTTTGCTGGGCTACTCGATTGCCGAATCCAGCCCGAATAAAGAGATCGTTGCGGATTACCTCAAATTTATGGTGAACAAGGAAAATTCGTTGAAGTGGAATGCTTTAAGCGGCAGGCTTCCGACGAAAATCGAAGTCGGCGAAGATCAGCAGCTGACCGGCAAAGATTATGCGGGATTCGTAGAAGCGCTTCAGTACGCTTTCACGACCCCCGATTTCAAGCAATATTCGCAATTTCAGGATATTATTGCCGAGGCGTACCAATCGATGATCGCCAGCGGCATGAATGCGGATGAAGCGACCAAGAAAGCGGCCGCTCGGGCCAATGAGGTTATCGGCAATACCAACTAATCCTTCAAGAATCGTCACGGTAAGGGAGTGGATCTCTGCTCCCTTACGGCCTTCTTGGTAATCTATGGAGGTACAACTATGCTGTCGTCAAAAAACCGGTGGATCGGGTATTGGTTCATCGCCCCTGCCGTCGTCACGCTTCTGTTGCTTGTTACATACCCGCTGCTATACGGGGCTTATATCAGTTTTTTCGACACCAACTTAACGACGAAGTGGGATTTTGTAGGGTTAAAGTACTATAAGGAAATCTTCTCGAATACGGAATTCATCGGCAAAATATTGCTTACTTTGCATTACACATTCTGGGTTGTTGCCGGCCATTTCGTAGTCGGCATGGGACTGGCGCTCATTCTAAACATGAAATTGAAGGGACAAACCGTGTTTCGCGTCATCTTGATTCTTCCATGGCTTTTTCCGGAGGTTGTAGTGGGACTGCTGTGGAAGTGGCTGTTCAACCCATTGTATGGCCTGTTCAACGCCGTATTGATGGGAACAGGCATGATCGACGAACCGATTTCCTGGCTGGGCAACGAACAAATTGCCGTTATCGCCGTCATTATCGTTTCGATCTGGAAGGGCTTCCCGATGGTCATGATGCTCATTCTGGCCGGTTTGCAAAATATATCGGAAGATATATACGAAGCCGCCAAAATCGACGGCTGTACGCGATTGACGGCGTTCCGCTACGTGACGTTGCCCGGGCTGATGCCGGTGATGCTCGTTACGCTTATTTTAGATACCGTTTGGTGGTTTAAGCAGTTTACGATGATTTGGATATTAACCCAAGGCGGGCCCGGAAATGCGACGAACGTTGTCAGCATCGATATTTTCAAACAAGCTTTCGATTATTTCGTGTTCGGCAAAGCTTCCGCCATGGCAATTATCGTCTTCTTCGTATGTTACTTGATGGGATACGGATACAGGAGGTTGTTTGGAAATGGCAACGATTAAAGGGAAGAAATCGCTGTTCAACGCATGCATGTACGCCATTCTCACGATCGCATCGGCCGGCGTGTTGATACCGACTTTGTGGATGGTTTCTACCGCGTTCAAGAGCAATGAAGAAGTGTTGAGTTCACCGCCGGTTTGGATTCCCGAACATCCTACCTTCGATTCGTTTATTCGAATTTGGAAGGACTATCCTTTCGCCGATTATTTTGTGAACAGCGTTATTATTGTGTTCGCGTCTACTTTGATTTCGTTAGTGTTCTCGGCGTTGGCCGGCTATGGGGCCTCGAGGTTCCGGTTTCCGGGCAAAGGAGCGTTTTTGACGTTTCTGCTTGTCACGCAAATGTTTCCTTCGATCATGCTGCTCATTCCGTTTTATAAAGTTCTAAAAACATTCGGGTTGATCGATTCGCATCCGGGACTCATTATCGTCTATATTTCGTTTGCGATTCCTTTTTGCACATGGATGATGCTCGGTTTTTTTCAAGGCATACCGAAAGAATTGGATGAAGCGGCCATGATGGACGGTTGCGGCAAAATGCGGACATTCCTGCAAATCATTCTGCCCTTATCTTTGCCGGGACTTGCGGCTACGGCGATCTACTCTTTCCTGATGGGGTGGAATGAATATATGTTCGCTTTCGTTCTGATGACAACGGAAGATATGAAAACATTGCCGGTAGGAATCGGCCAATTGAACGGGTTCTACAAAATCGCTTGGAACGATATGATGGCCGCATCGATCGTGTCCAGTTTGCCTTTGATCATTCTTTTCTTATTTATGCAGAAATATTTTATAAGCAGTTTGACGGCAGGCGCTGTCAAGCAATAACAACAACTAAAGGGCGAGTGGATATGGAGAAACTGAAAATTCGCAATATTAAAACGATTATGACGGCGCCGGAAGGCATTAATTTGGTTGTCGTCAAAGTGGAAACAACGGAACCGGAAATTTACGGCGTTGGTTGCGCTACCTTTACGCAGCGCCATTTGTCGGTGCATTCCGCCATCGAACAATATTTGAAGCCGTTTTTGATCGGAAAAGACGTTCAAAGCATTAACGATATATGGCATTCTTCGCTCGTGAGCGGTTATTGGCGGAACGGGCCCATTATGAACAATGCATTGTCCGGCGTAGACATGGCCCTTTGGGACATCAAAGGAAAGCTTGCCGGAATGCCGCTCTACGAGCTGTTTGGCGGGAAGGTTCGAGAGGGCGCGGCGGTATACCGGCATGCCGACGGCCTTGATTTCAAACAGGTGGAAGAGAGCGCGCGTTCGTACATCGAACAAGGTTACCGCTACATTCGCTGCCAATTGGGCACCTATGGCGGCAAAGACCAGTTGATCGTTGCGCCGGAAGGAGCCCCCGCCGGAGCTTATTACGATCCGAAAGCCTATATGAAAAGCGTGCTCGGATTGTTCGAGCACCTGCGATCCGAGCTGGGACCGGACGTCGAGTTGCTGCACGATATTCACGAACGCTTGGCCCCGATCGATGCGGTGAACTTTGCCAAGCAATTGGAGCCGTACCAATTATTTTTCCTGGAAGATGCGCTTCCGCCCGAACAGCTCGAGTGGTTCCGCCTCATTCGCCAGCATTCGACGATTCCGCTGGCGATGGGCGAATTGTTCAATAATCCTAACGAATGGATGCCTCTTGTTACGAATCGTTTGATCGATTATATTCGGATTCATATCAGCCAAATCGGAGGCATAACGCCAGCGAGAAAGTTAACGTCGCTCTGCGAAGCTTTCGGGGTACGCACCGCTTGGCACGGTCCGGGGGACACATCGCCTGTGGGGCATGCGGCGCATGTGCATCTCGACGTCAGCAGCATCAATTTCGGCATCCAGGAGTGGAACGGATTCAGTCCGGCACTTCAGGAAGTATTCCCGGGATGTCCGGAAATTAGAAACGGTTACGTGTATCCGAACGATAAACCGGGATTGGGAATCGACGTCGACGAGAAATTAGCGGCGCAATACCCTTGCCATAACGTTCTTCCGGAATGGACGTTGGCAAGGCTGCCGGACGGTACGCCAACTTTCCCGTGAAGAAAGCAAGTTAGAATCAGGCGAAAGATAAGCCTGGTTCTTTTTTTGTTTTCGGCCCGACGGGCGGAGCTATTTACACTTTCGGAATTGTTCCTCATAATGGAAATGGAAGATCCTTTATCGCAAAACGCTATAGGAGGTCGTTGACGCCATGAATACGGACGATATGGAGCTTTGGAACAATCAACTTATCGAAATCGAATGCGAAGACGGATCGGTCTATTTTACGCAAATCATTAGAATGAGCGATGCGAGTATGTACGTGCGAAACCCTGTCGATACAAATAACGAGCCTTTGCCGCATCATCTTGCCGGGGCGGTCTCGGTATACTTTTATGACGGCAAAGATAAATTCGTGTATGATTCCGCCGTTTCATTCGAAGGTCCCCGCGTAACGCTGACGAAACCGCGGCCCGATTTCAGCGATGTCCAAAGAGTGCAGAGAAGGAATTTCTTTCGCATTCCGGCGGAAATCGAGGTATGGATCGAAGCGGCTTCGGGCGAGAATGCGAAATATGTTACCGTCGATATTAGCGGCGGCGGCATCGCTTTTTACGAAGCGGAAGATAGGAACGAGGAATCGCTTTATCGCGTCGGGGACGACGTCATCGGCCATATGTATTTGGAAGACAAGAACGGCAGAAAGCATATTTCGTTCGGCGCGCGCGTCGTCGATTTGCGGACAGGCCCTGGCGGGAGACGGCGGGTGTCGATCGCTTTCACGGAGATTAAGGAACCGCTGCGAAGCGAAATCGTCCGCTACTGCATCCGGAAACAATTGCGCGCAAGGACAGCCGAGCAAACGTGAAACGGGAAGGAATGCGCCATTCGATGAAGTGGATAAAGAAACGTTTTTTGATATGGTTGGCGCTGACGGCAATTTGTATGGCCGTTATTTTTATCAAGTCCGCGGAGCCGTACGTGGAGCAAGATTTGCGGCCCGCGCTGGCGGCCTGGATTCCGCAAGCGATCGTGGACCATTTGCCGCATATCGAATTTTACTATGACGGCGGATTGGTTACATCGGCAAAGCCGTACGATTTTATCGAGTTTTGGATCCGCAAGGCGGCGCATGTGACCGAATTTGCCGTCTTAACGTTCCTATGGATGAAGACGTTGCTTGCGCTGCCGATCCGTGAGGGGACGGCGATCGGCACCGGCGCTTTGCTGTCGTTATTGTACGCGGCTTCGGACGAATGGCATCAAAGCTTTGTGCCCGGGCGTACCGGACATGCGATCGATGTTGCGGTCGACGCCGTCGGCGTCTTGATTATGACGATCGCATTCGTTCTGGCGACGGCGTACCGGAAACGTCGCGGCGCAAGACAGTCCAACGTGAAGTAAGGCGGTGCGTATGTTATTTTATTTTGCTGCGCTGCTTGCGGCGGCCGTTATTCTCATCATAAGCCAGCCCGGGAAGGAATCGAACCGCTGGGCGACCTTCTTCGTCAGTTGCGCCAGCATCGGCGGACTTGTCGACACGGCGGAAGCGCTCGGCTGGGAGCTTGCCGCGTTTCTGCTGGAGCTGGCGAATCATACATTGACGCCCTATGGGGCGCTGATCTTTTGCATCGTCTATTCGGAGTTGTTCCGGACGCGGGCGCGGACGATTCTCAAATTCGTTCTCTTGCTGCCGGTCGTATTGCTGGCGGTTCTGTTCTTCGCCTGGGGGAGAGAGATTCATTATATGCCGCTGCTCGTTTTCGTAGCGCCGTATTATCTCGCCTCATGCGCGTTATTGGTTGCCGCCTTCGCGAAGGAACGCGACCGGCGCAAGAAGACGAATCGCCTTATGACTCTATTCATCATTGCGCCTTCGCTGCTTGCCGCTTTACTGTTTATTAACGTGGGGCGGGCCATCGATCCGGCGTTTTCGTTTTTTTCGTATATTGCGGGATTTATCGGATATTCGCTGTTTGCCGGCGTTTTGCTCGCCTTTCTGTCCGGCTCCGGGGTGCTTGGCGTCAAGCTCCGCCTGGAGCGCGATCCGCTGGAAAGCGCGATCGAGGCGGTCAGTTCGGGAACGGCGCTGTTGAATCATACGATTAAGAACGAAATCGGCAAAATATCGCTCTCCGCCGACAACATCAAGTCGACGCTGTTGCGGGACGTGAGGCCGGAACCGGACATTCCGTCCGCCGCAGTCGAAGAACAGCTGCAAATTATTGCGAATTCGGCGCAACATATGCTTGCCATGGTAACGCGCATTCACGGGCAAACGCAGGAGATCGTCCTGCTGGAGCGGCCGCACCGTCTGGCGGATATCGCGGAAGCATGCGTGCGCCATCATATGCCGATGTTCGCGGAACGCGGGATCTTCGCGCAGATCGTGCGGAAAGCGGATCCTGAAGTGATGTGCGACGCGGTTCATTTGCAGGAGGTACTCGGCAATTTGCTTCGAAACGCCGCGGAAGCGATCCGGCCTGGAGCGGGCGGCGATATTCGAATTGTGCTCGCTCCGGCGAAACGCGGGGGAGTGACGATCGCGGTTCGCGATAACGGGCGCGGCATTCCGAAACGGCAGCTGGATCGCGTCCTCGAACCGTTCTATACGACGAAAGGGCGCGGCGGCAATTTCGGGCTCGGGTTAACGTATTGTTATCAAGTGATGCAGCAAAGCGGCGGTTCGCTTCGGATCGAGAGCGCGGAAGGGGAAGGGACGGCGGTATCGCTGTATTTTCCAGGCAACAAGGTGACAAGCATGCATCGCCCGGATTAGTGCCTGAGCGAGCCGCGGCACCGCAAATTTGTAGGACAAGGAGCGTTATTCGTAGATGGATCATATTCGGCTCATGATTGTAGAAGACGACCCTGATTGGATCAAAGCGATGACGCTCTTCTTGAACAACGAGGCCGATATGCTCGTTGTCGGAGCGGCGAAGAGCCGGGAAGAAGCGGTTCGGCTGGCGGAGACGCTGGAATTCGACGTCTTGCTGATGGATATTCAATTATCGGGCAATCGGCTGGACGGGATCGACGCGGCATTGGACATTCACGAACTGCGTCCCGTCAAGATTATCATGCTCACATCTCTCAATGACGAGGCGGTCATTGCGCAAGCTTTCACGGCCGGCGCGATCAACTATATCGAGAAAACAAACTACCGCCAACTGCCGCAAGCCATTCGGACGGCGCATCGCCATGCCGGGCCGATGGAAGTGCTGCTCAAGGAGCTGGCCCGCTTGAAGCGCGAAGAGCAGCTTCAGGCGCTTACTCCCGCGGAGCGCGAAGTGTACGAGTTAATCGAAGCGGGCTATACGCAAACCCAGATCGAACAGAAGCTGTTCAAGGCGGAAAGCACGCTCAAAAATCAGGTGAACAAAATGTTGAAAAAACTTGGCGTCCGCTCGAGCAAAGAAGCGGTGGAAAAGGTGAAGCGCAAAGGATTGTGGCGGCGCGAGGAGCGGGACTGAAATGGGATGCGGCCCTTTGGCATGCGGCGGGAGGCTTGGCCGGGCACGGTAGGCTGCCGCAAGAACTGTTCGCGAAGCGTGAGTGAACAGGGATGCTTGGCTGTGCGTTGGGCGCGAGGAATAGTGAGGCGTCGCCTGCGTTCGAGTCTGGTATGTTGTATTTTGTACATCATACCAGCCCCTTTTTCTGGAGCGATTGCACTATGTTGTAGTTTATACAACATACAGAGGGGTGATAGGCCGTTTTCAGCCGATTTTGTACGTTTATGCTGTACATTGTACAACATGTCGGCCCGATCCGACCTTGAACCCCGGCCTATGCTGCACTTTATGCAACATACTAACCGGTCATCGCAGTCCCGACTCTGCCGTGACACCCGCTGGAGGTACTACGTTTCGTAGTACCTCTATTTGTTGTTGTACTACGAAAGTTGGAACTGCCGCATGGCGAACTGCACGGCTACAATGGAGTTGAATAGGACGGAGGATCGGGAAGAAGGCTTCCGAAAAAGAGGGGGGTTAGCGATGCCGAAAAATAAACCGGTATATGTAGAGCTGGATATGGCCGCAGACATGGAAACGTTATGGAAGTATACGCAGCATCCGGAGGAACACGAGAAATGGGATTTGCGTTTCACGGAAATTTCATACCTCCCCCGCGGGTACGGGGAGGAAGTTCAGCGGTTCAAGTATGCGACCCGAATCGGGTTTGGCCTATACATTAGCGGGACGGGCGAAACGGCGGCAACGGTTCGGCGCGCTTCCGGAGAGCGCACGTCCGTCTTGAAGTTCGGCTCGGACCATCCGCTCTCCCTCATTCGGACCGGAGGCGGGTATTGGAGATATGTGCCGCATGCGTCAGGCGTAACGTTTATTACAAAATACGACTATCAAACGCGATTCGGCCCCTTCGGGCGTTGGTTCGACCGGCTGTTGTTCCGGCCGCTGATCGGCTGGGCGACGGCTTGGAGCTTTGACAGGCTTCGGTTATGGATCGAACGGGACAGGCATCCGGCCGTTTCGTTCACTATGACATGGATTCATTATTTCGCCGTTTTGTTGACATCGCTTATTTGGGGATACGGCGGACTGGTGCCGAAAATATGGTTCGCCCATGCCGGGGAATTGGCTATTTTGCAAGGTTTGGGCATATTTCACGGTTGGGAGCGGCCCGTATTGTTCGCGCTAGGCGTTCTGGAAATCGCGTTTGCGGCGGCCGTTTGGATATGGCACCGCTCCGCCGCCGTATACTGGCTGAATATGGCGCTCGTTGCCGCACTAACCGCGGGCGCGGCGCTCGGGCAAGCCGATGTGTTGATCGCTCCGTTCAGCCCGGCCGTGTTATGCGCCGCGACGATCGGGCTCGGCTGCATCGCCTGGGGAACGGCGAAAGATTTGCCCAACGCCGGCAATTGCCTGCGTAAAGCGCCAAGTTCGCGGCGAGCATCGGGCGATCCGGCTGCAAAGGAAGGAATAAGGGGGAATTCGAATGCCGTCGATCTATGAAAAAGCGTTAGGTTCGGACTTCGCGAATTTGCATCCGCAAATCCGGAAGCGTTTCGGATTCGCGAGCGGGGACAAGATCGCCTCTGTCGGATATGGTATGATGGAGAAAATCTATTTTGCCAAGCTGGCCGCATTGCCGCTCTATATCGGGACGAGCCGGAACATTATGTTTCCGCAGGGAGGAAGGAATATCCCGTTTACGATCGAAAATTACGCGTATGTAGACCGTTTCGGACGGGAGACCGTCACATGGATCCGCAAATTCAAGTTTCCGCGCGCCATACGCCGATTCGATGCGACGATGATCTATAGCGAGCAGAGGCAGGGAATCGTCGATTACCTGGGCGATCGGCAGCATTTGGCCGTCGATATCGACATGAAGGTCGGCGCGAACGGCGGGATCCGCATCCGTTCGGGAGAACAGCGGTTCTACGAGCATGCGCTGGGGTTCCGATTCCCGATGATGTTCTCCGGCATCGCGAACGTATGCGAATGGTACGACGACGCGCTGCAAAAATATAAAATCGAGGTGGAAGTTACGAATCGGCTGATCGGCACCGTATTTGCCTATAACGGAACGTTTGCCGCCGAATGCGTGCCGTTCGATCGCAGCCGAATTCCGCTGGACGCTTTGCCGTTACGGGAAGAAAGGCGGGAGTAGTTGATCCGAAAGGAGGGGACATATGATGAACCGCAAAAGCCGGAGCGAGAACGTCATTTTATTCGATGGGGTATGTCATTTATGCAACGGTATCGTTCGCTTTGTCATCCGGCGCGATCCGCATGCGCGATTCAAATTCGCTCCGCTGCAATCGGAAGCGGCGGTGCGGTACTTGCGACGGCAAGGGATAGAGGCGGTCGGCAGCCGTCTCGAATCGTTCCTTCTCATTCAAGACGGGCAAATATACGAAAAATCGAGCGCGGCGTTACGCGTCTGCAAGCAACTGAACGGATTGTGGCCGCTCCTCTACGCGTTCATATTCGTCCCTCTCCCGCTGCGAAATTTCGTTTATGGCATTATCGCCAAAAACCGGTACCGCTGGTTCGGACGGCGGGAACAATGCATGATGCCGCCCCCCGATATCCGATCCCGCTTTCTGGAGTAAAGCTTGACAGACGATATTGCGTATCCTTTATAGTAGAAACTAATCAATATATGTAGTCGTGGAAAAGGGGGATCCTGGTGATCTATATCGCATTGCTTCGGGGGATCAACGTTGGCGGAAACAATAAAATCGATATGAAGCTGCTGAAACAAGCTTTTGAACAGGCAGGGATGAACAACGTAAAAACGTATATCAATTCGGGCAATATCATTTTTACGGACAACAGCCATTCCAAAGCGGAACTTCCGCGTATTTTGGAAGAGGCCATCCTTGCAAGCTTCGGATTGCAAATCAAAGTCGTCGTCCGCAGTTTCGACGATATGCAAAAAGTAATAAGCTCGCTTCCGGATTCTTGGACCAACGACGATCGGATGAAAAGCGATGTCATGTTTCTATGGGAAGAGGTCGACAACGAGTCGGTGCTCGATAAGCTCCTCATCAAACCGGACATTGATACGGTAATTTACGTTGCCGGGGCGATTCTCTGGTCGGTTGACAGAAAAAACGCCGCCAAAAGCGGCATGCAGAAACTTCCCGGCTCGAAACTATATCAAAACATGACGATCAGGAATGTCAATACAACGCGCAAAGTATACGAACTGATGCAGGCTCAGGCTGCCGCGGAGTAAGGCGTGACCGGATCGGAGACCTGCCCAAAGAATTCATACAGCGGACAGGCCCGCAAGAAACGGATTCCCGTTCAGTCTCGCGCGTACGGAGCTTGTTGATAATGGAAATTCGGACTCATTTCGGTATTGTCGTAACTCCGGTGAAAAATATGGGTCGCCGCCGGCGAGAGCGGCGGGATCAGCCAGGTCCAGTTGCCGGTCAGCGGCCGGCCGGCTCTTCGTTCTTGTTCCTCGAACGTTTTGAATTGCTGTGCCGCCGTATGATGATCGACGATGCCGACTCCCGCTTTTTTAAAGGAGTGGAGTACGGCGATATTCAATTCGACGAGCGCTCTATCCTTCCAAAGCGTAGCGTTCGCGGCCGGGGCGAGTCCCATGCGATGCGCCAATGTCGGCAGCATATTGTAGCGTGCGGCGTCCGCCAAGTTGCGCGCGCCGATCTCCGTTCCCATATACCATCCGTTAAAAGGAGCGGCGGTATAGGAAATGCCGCCGATCTCCAGCCGCATATCCGAAATAAGCGGGACGGCGTACCATTTCAAGTCCAACTCGGGAAACCATTCGAACTCGGGATGGGACAACGGAACTTCCTTGACGATGGCGGGAGGGATCTCGAAAAGCTTCGGCGAATTGGAACCGGCCGTAACGACGAGAGGCAGCACGTCGAATGGGGTTCTCTTTCCGCTCCAGCCGAGCGACTCGCAAACCTTCGTGAACGGAATGGAATGCGGATCGCCGATGACGCCTTGTTCCGTTTCGTACCCGGCATACCGGATGAGCTGATGGTTCCAAATGCGGACCTGATCCCTCCCATGGCCCGCCGCGGCGAATACCGTGATCGCCGGCCGGATTTTGCCGTCATTCGTTGCAAATTCAATATGCCGGATCAATGCCTCGTAAATTTGTTCTTCGGTATCGATGTCCCTGGCGTCGAATACATGCAAAGACGGCCAGAAGAGGCGCCCGATGCATCGATTGCTGTTGCGCCACGCCATTTTTGCGCCGTACTCCAATTCTTCGAACGTATGTCTGTAGAAATTCGTCTCCTCGATTTCGCGGGCAATTTGCTCCAATCGATCCGCGGTTTCCTTTTCGTCTTTACCAAGCTCGCGGTAGCACTTTGCAATAAATTGCGAAGCCGCAGAATATAGCGGATGTTCTGTCTGTATCGTCATGGATTGCGTATCCCTTCCTCCGGATGTTTATGCTCTTAGGTTATCATAGGAGAGGGACGACAGGAGTGTCGGAAAAAGGAACTTTGCAAAAGAAAGGCCAACATGGTGCGGCGTTTATTTGCCGAGCGCCCGGCGGAATTCTTGCGTAAGCAGCGGCACGACTTCGAACAGATCGCCGACGATGCCGTAATCGGCCACTTTGAAGATCGGCGCTTCAGGATCGGTATTGATGGCGATAATGACTCGCGATCCGCTCATCCCGGCCAAATGCTGGATGGCGCCGCTGATGCCGCAGGCGATATAAATTTCCGGCGTCACCATTTTGCCGGTTTGTCCGATTTGCAAGCCGTAATCGCAGTACCCCGCATCGCATGCGCCGCGCGAAGCTCCGACGGCGCCGCCGAGCGCCTCGGCCAGCTCTTCGAGCGGCTTGAACCCTTCCGCGCTCTTGACGCCCCTTCCCCCGGACACGATAAATTTCGCTTCCGCCAAATCCGTTTTGCCGGCCGTTTTTTTCACGACTTCACGCACCAACGTCCGCAAGGCGGGCGCTCCGTATCCCACTTCGATCATTTCCTTGAGCCGGCCCGGATCCGGTTCCGCCAGAGGGAGATTGTTCGGACGGATCGTCACGACCTGTATTCCTCCGCCGCTCGCGAACCGTTTCTTCTCGAACGCTTTGCCTGCGTATATGGGCCGGGTGAACAGCAGCGCATCCCCCTCTTGATCGATGGCTGTGACGTCCGCGATTTGTCCTGCGTCGAGCGCGGAGGCGAGCCATGGCGCCAGGTCGCGTCCGATCGACGTATGTCCCAGGATAATCATGCCCGGGTTGGCCTCCTTGACGACTTGCAGCAGTGCGGCGCCGTAAGCTTCCGCGCGATAATGCGCCAAGTCCGGATGATCGACGACATAAATGCGCTCGGCGCCGTAAGCGGCAAGGTCGTCGGTGGCCGCAAGCAAGCCTTCGCCGCGGCCGACGACTGCGGCGGCGACGATATCGCCCGGCGCGGCGCATCTTCCCGCTGCGCTTAACGCTTCCAAAGAAACTTGCCGCAGCTTGCCGTCCCGAATTTCGGCGACGACCAGATATACGTTGCTCATCGTACATTCCTCCCTTGAATACGAATCGGAATCATTGCAATGCCTTCGCTTCTTCGCGCAGCAGCCGCACCAATTGCTGCGCTTGATCGGCGGGCTCGCCCGTCAAACGCTTGCCCGCTTTGCGCGGGGGGGGCAGGAACAATGCGGTGCGTTCCGTTCTCGCGCTGACCGCTTCCGCCGTCAAACCTTCCAAATCGTCCAGCGTCAGCCGCTGGAGCGGTTTTTTCTTGGCCTTCATAATGCCGGGCAAGGAGGGATAGCGCGGCTCGTTCAATCCTTGCTGCGCCGTAATCAGCGCCGGCAGCGCCGTTTCCACGATTTCCACGTCGCCCTCGGCGTCGCGGTGTGCGACCGTCTTGCCGTCCTCCGCAATATCTAGTTTTATGACGGCGGCGATATGGGGAAGCCCTAAACGCTGGGCCAGCCGTACGGCAACTTGTCCCGCGCCGTTATCGACGGAGAAGTTGCCGCCCAGAACGAGCTCCGGGTTCCGTCCGGACAGAAACGCTGCAAGCGCCTCCGCGACGGCGTATTCATCCGCTCCAATGCGGCTGTCCGTGATCAGGACGGCTTCATCCGCTCCCATCGCGAGCGCGGTCCGCAAAGCTTCGGCGTATCGCTCGGGCCCGACGGAAACGACCGTCACTTTGCCGCCGTGCCGCTCGCTAATTCGAAGCGCCTCCTCCACGGCATATTCGTCATACGGATTGATGACGAACTTCGCGCCCTCTTCCACGATCTCCCCTTCATGGACGGCGACTTTTTCCTCGGTGTCAAACGTTTGCTTCAGCAAAACATAAATGTTCATCCGACCCGGCTCCTTTCGTTAACCGTTTGTGCTTGTTTGAATTAACCATTGTTAAACTCTATGTCGGTTTTCCCGTTTCCATGAAGAAAGAAACTCATTTTTGCCAACACAAGGACATATCCATAAACTAGGATGGCTGCGGCATCATCTGGTTATATTTTCCAAACGGAAGGATGGGATCGATGATTGAAACGCTGATTCGCATCGTACTATTCGTACTAATTGCCGGATATGCGATCGTTTTATTTGTCCAAGCGGTACAACGCCGTTACCGGTACGTCAAGCTCGGCCAATCCGTTTGGGGGGGAGGAGCAGGGGAGACGAAGGAGGGCGCGAGGAGCGCCGGATTTGCCGCGCAGACGTTCGGACAGACAAAGCTGTTGAAGGATCCGAAAAGCGGCGCGATGCATGCGATCATTTTCTACGGCTTCATCATCGTTCAGTTCGGCGCGCTCGATCTTATCGTCAAAGGGTTGGCCGGACGGGGAATACCGTGGTTCGACGCCGCTTGGTTCAGCCTGTCGCAAGAGGTTACGGCGGCGCTTGTCGTCTTGGCGATCGGATACGCCGCATTCAGGCGGTACGGCGAAAATTTGAAGCGTTTAAAAAAGGGGTGGAAGCCCGGCATCGTCGTATTTTTCATCGTTTTCCTCATGCTGTCCGTCCTGTTCGCGCTCGCGTTCGAGCGGGCGAGGGAGGGAATGGAATTTTCCCCCTTCGCGCCGTTATCGTCGCTTATTGCCGCCATGTTCGGGGGCTTGTCTTATAGCGCCGCGTCCGTCCTGTTTGAAATCGCGTGGTGGATTCATCTTTTGCTGCTTCTCGCATTTTTGGTGTACGTTCCGCAATCGAAGCATTTCCACATTATCGTGGCGCCGATCAACATTTGGCTGCGGCGGACCGATTCTCCGGGCCGATTGAGCAAGCTCGATCTCGAGGACGAGAATGCCGAATCGTTTGGCGTTCACAAGATCGAAGATTTCACGCAGAAACAGATGATCGATTTCTACGCCTGCGTGGAATGCGGCCGCTGCACGAATGTGTGCCCCGCTTCGAATACGGGCAAGCTGCTGTCGCCGATGCATCTCATTACGAAGCTGCGCGATCATTTGACGGAGAAAGGGGCGGCGCTGACGTCAAAGTCGCCTTGGGTGCCCGAATTCGCCTTCGCGGACGGGGGCGTACACCGGATGGGCGACGCCAAAGAAGCTTTCGGAGCGTGGGACGGCGGAGCGGTGACGGATATCGGCCCGACGATGCAGGCGCAAACGATGCTTTGGTCTGCCGCTGCCGCCGGCAAATCGGCAGAGCAGATCGAATTGATCGGCGATGTCATTACGGAAGAAGAGATTTGGGCATGCACGACATGCCGCAATTGCGAAGATCAATGCCCGGTCGATAACGAGCATGTCGATAAGATCGTCGATTTGCGCCGCCATCTTGTGTTGATGCAGGGCAGCTTGCCGCATGACGGCCAGCGGGCGCTGCAAAATATCGAGCGCCAAGGAAATCCTTGGGGCATAAGCCGCGCGGACCGCGCGAAATGGATCGGCGAATTGGCGGCGTACGGGGACGTCGAAGCCGGAGGCGATCAGGCGGATCGAACGAAACGGGTGCCGACCGTCAAGGAAAATCCCGACTTTGAATTTTTGTATTTTGTCGGTTCGATGGGGGCGTACGACAATCGCAGCAAAAAGATTACGCATTCCTTCGTTCGTTTGCTGCAGGAAGCGGGCGTCAACTTCGCCGTGCTGGGCAATGAAGAGAAAAATTCCGGCGATACGCCGCGGCGTATGGGCAACGAATTTCTGTTTCAGCAGCTTTGCGCGGAAAATATTGCGATGTTTGAAAAATACGGCGTAACCAAAATCGTAACCGCATGCCCCCATACGTACAACACGTTGAAGAACGAATACCCCGACTTCGGACTGCAGGCGGAAGTGCTGCATCATACCGAACTGCTCGATCGGCTCGTGCGGGAAGGAAGGCTGGTCCCGAAGTACGAGGTGAAGGAACGAATCACGTATCATGATTCTTGTTATCTCGGCCGTTATAACGGCGTGTACGATCCGCCGCGCCGAATATTGCAGGCTATTCCGGGCGTGGAGCTTGCCGAGATGGAGCGTGCGCGCGAGAACGGGATGTGCTGCGGGGCGGGCGGCGGCAGAATGTGGATGGAAGAAACGGCGGGCAAACGGGTCAATCTGGCGCGAACGGAGCAAGCGTTGGCAGTTCGGCCGACGATGATCGGATCGGCTTGTCCGTATTGCTTAACGATGTTGGAGGACGGAACGAAGATGAAGGAAGTTGAAAATGAAGTCAAAGCGCGGGACGTTGCGGAAATTTTGGCGCTATCGGTGTTTGGCGGCGATGTTGCGGCGCGGGAAACGAAAGGGGAGGCATCCGTACAATGAAAACGATCCGTAAAGCTGCCGTAATCGGTTCCGGTGTCATGGGATCGGGCATTGCGGCTCATTTGGCCAATGTAGGCATATCATGTTTGCTGCTCGATATCGTGCCGGCGGAGCAGGGGAAGGAGGATTCCGCGAACGATCCGAAGGAGCGCAGCCGCTTGGCGGCGGGCGCGATTGAAAGGGTAAAGAAAGCACACCCGTCGCCGCTGTACGACTTATCGTTCGCGCAGCGTATAACCCCCGGGAATATCGAGGACCATTTCGAACAGCTTAGGCAGGTTGACTGGATTATCGAGGCGATTACGGAAAATTTGCAGCTAAAAAAAGAATTGTACGCGCGCATCGAGCAGGTATGGACGCCCGGCACGATCGTTAGCTCCAATACGTCCGGCATTTCGATTCGCGAGATGGCGGCCGATTGCGGCGTGGAGTTCCGCAAGCATTTTCTGGGGACGCATTTCTTCAACCCGCCGCGGTATATGAAATTGCTCGAAGTGATACCGGGCCCGGATACGCTCCCGGACATCGTCAACGGCATGGTCGATTTTTGCGGGAAACGGCTTGGCAAAGGGGTCGTCGTTGCCAAAGATACGCCGAATTTCGTCGCGAACCGCATCGGTACATACGGATTGCTCGTGACGCTGCAGGAAATGGAGCGGGGAGGATACAGCGTCGAAGAGGTCGATGCCGCGACCGGTCCCGCGATTGGCCATCCGAAGAGCGCGACGTTCCGTACCCTCGACCTCGTCGGGCTGGATACGTTCGTGCATGTGGCCCGCAACGTGTATGACAATATTCCGGCGGAGGCCGCGGAGGAAAAGGCGGTTTTTGCCGCACCTCCGTTATTGGAGCGGCTGGCGGCGAACGGCTGGATCGGCGAAAAAGCGGGGCAAGGATTTTATAAAAAAATAAAGACGCCCGGCAAAGGATCGGACATTTTGGCGCTGCGGCCGGAGACGATGGAATATGCGCCGAGAAGCAACATCTCTTCGGCTTCGCTTACGGCGGCGAAAGCGGCGAAAGGGGCGCCGGCGAAGCTGCAGGCGTTTCTATCTACGCCGGATCGCTATTCGGAGCTGGCATGGAATATTTTGAAGCGGGTGCTCGTCTATGCGGCGGATAAATTGGGCGAGATCGCCGACACGGTCGCGGATATCGATTTGGCGATGAAATGGGGTTTCAACTGGCAGTTGGGCCCGTTCGAAACATGGGACGCGATCGGCGTGCGGCAATCGGTGGCGAAGATGGAGAGCGAAGGGATGAACGTTCCGGCTTGGGTGAAGGAATGGCTTGCCGCCGGTCATGAGACGTTCTATGAAGAGCGAAACGATATGCGGTTCTATGTGCATCGAAACGAATATAAAGGGATGGAGACGAAGCCGGAGTCGATATCGCTTGCTGCGCTGAAACGGCAAAACAAAACGATTCGCTCGAATCCCGGCGCGAGCCTGATCGATTTGGGCGACGATGTCGCTTGCCTGGAATTTCATTCGCCGAATAATGCAATCGGCGCGGACATATTGACGATGATTCAGCAGAGCGTCGAAGAGGTGCGGCAGCGTTACCGCGGTCTTGTCATCGCGAACGAAGGGCGCCATTTCTGCGTCGGCGCCAATTTGATGCTGCTGCTGATGGAAGCCCAGGACGGAGAATGGGAGGAAGTCGACGCCATTATCCGCTTGTTCCAGAATACGATGATGGACTTGAAACGGCTGGAGAAGCCGGTCGTCGCCGCCCCGCACAGCATGACGCTGGGAGGCGGCGTGGAAGCGTGCATGCCGGCGGACCGGATTTATTACGCTGCGGAAACGTATTTCGGCCTGGTCGAGACGGGCGTCGGTTTGATTCCGGCGGGCGGGGGCTGCAAGGAGATGGCGCTGCGCGCAAGCCGCTTGGCGGCCGGTACGGAAGCGGATGTACAGCCGTACCTGAACAAGACGTTCGAGACGATCGCGCTTGCGAAGGTATCGACAAGCGGCTTCGACACGGCGAACCTCGGCTATATGCGGCCGCATGATCGGGTGATCGTGAACGCGGATCATCGGATTTACGAAGCGAAGCTGGCGGTGTTGGAGATGGACCGCGCCGGATATGCGCATCCGTCCGAAGAGAAAATCCGCGTCGCCGGCGAGGACGGCAAGGCGGTCATGCAGCTCGGGGCGCTTGCGATGCGCCAAGGCGGTTATATCAGCGATCACGATCTGCTGATCGCCGGCAAGCTGGCGCATGTGCTGGCGGGCGGCAATGCGCCGGCAGGCGCGCTCGTGTCGGAGCAGTATATGCTCGATTTGGAGCGCGAGGCGTTTCTCAGCCTGACCGGGGAGCCGAAGACGCAGCAGCGGATGCAGCATATGCTGATGACCGGCAAGCCGCTGCGCAATTAGCGGCACGGTTGGAAATGAAACGAGGGGCAAACTAGTGGAGGTGAATTTCGTGCGGAACCAAGAGACGTTGCAAGAAGCGGTCATCGTTTCCGTCGCCCGTACGGCGGTCGGGAAAGCGAAGAAAGGAAATCTGGCGCAAACGCGCGCGGAAGATTTGGGAAAGGCGGTGCTGAACGCCGTCATCGAACGCGCGCCGGGACTGGCGAAGGAGGATGTGGAAGACGTCCTGATCGGCTGCGCGATGCCGGAAGGCGAGCAAGGCTTGAACTTCGCCCGCATTATGGCGCTGTACGCCGGTTTCCCCGCGACGGTCCCGGCGGCGACGATCAATCGTTTCTGCGCCTCCGGCTTGCAGGCGATCGCATTCGCCGCGGAACGAGTCATGCTCGGCCATGCCGATACGATTGTCGCGGGCGGGGTCGAGAGCATGAGCCATGTGCCGATGACCGGTTTCAAGCCGGCGCCGCACCCGCAAATCGTCGCCGGGATGCCGGAAGTGTACATGGGCATGGGGCATACGGCGGAATTGGTGGCATCGCGTTTCGGCATCAGCCGCGAGGACCAGGACCGCTTCGCCGTGTCAAGCCATCGCAAGGCGGCGGCGGCGCTTGCCGCGGGCAAATTCAAGGACGAAATCGTCCCGGTGCAGACGAGCGTGAAAGGCGTCGACGAACAGGGCCGGTTATGGGAGAAGACGTTCGCTTTCGAGCAAGACGAAGGAGTGCGACCCGAGACGACGCTTGAGGCGCTTGCCAAGCTGAAGCCTTCCTTCGCGGCGGGCGGCACGGTGACGGCGGGCAACGCGTCGCAAATGAGCGACGGCGCCGCGGCCGCCGTCGTCATGAGCCGCGCCAAGGCGGAGCGGCTTGGCCTTGCGCCGCTCGCCACGTTCCGCGCCTTCGCGCTGGCGGGCGTCGCGCCCGAGGTGATGGGCATCGGCCCGGTCGAAGCGATCCCGAAGGCGCTCCGCCAAGCGGGGATGACGCTCGAACAGGTCGATCTGTTCGAAATTAACGAAGCGTTCGCTTCGCAATGCGTGCACATCATTCGCGCGCTGAACCTTGACGAAAGCAAAGTCAATGTCAACGGCGGGGCGATCGCGCTCGGGCATCCGCTCGGCTGTACGGGAGCAAAGCTGACGGCGAGCTTGATTCACGAACTGCGCCGCCGCGGCGGAGGCTTCGGGGTCGTATCGATGTGCATCGGCGGCGGAATGGGCGCGGCGGGCGTATTTGAAGTGCATGGATAACAGATAGGGGGAAGAAAAGGATGGACACACTGCATACGAAAATTGCCGGCGGAAGCTTCGTCATCGAGGATCTTGACGCGGACTTGCTCATGACGCCGGAAGATTTTACCGAAGAACAGCGGATGTTTGCGGAAACGACCAGGCAATTTATCGAAGGCGAAATATTGCCGCGCGACGAGCAAATCGAGAAGCTCGATTACGAGCTTACCGTTTCGCTGATGCGCAAAGCGGGCGAACTGGGACTGCTCGGCGCGGATGTGCCGGAACAGTTCGGCGGGCTCGGCTTGGACAAAGTCAGCTCGACGCTTATCAACGAAGTGCTGGCCGGCGCGTCTTCCTTCGCTCTGTCGGTCGGCGCCCATGTCGGCATCGGCACGCTGCCGATCGTCTTCTTCGGCACCCGGGAGCAGAAGAACAAATATTTGCCCGATCTCGCCACGGGAGCCAAAATCGCCGCCTACTGCCTGACCGAACCGACCTCCGGCTCGGATGCGCTCGGCGCCAAGACGACGGCGCGGTTGAGCGAGGACGGCAAGCACTACATTCTGAACGGCTCCAAAACGTTCATTACGAATGCCGGTTTTGCCGATTTGTTCATCGTGTACGCGAAGGTGGACGGCAAGCATTTCAGCGCGTTCATCGTGGAAAGGGATACGCCCGGCTTTACGGTTGGGCCGGAAGAGAAAAAGATGGGCATTAAAGGCTCTTCCACCTGTCCGCTCTTTTTCGAGGACGCCCGCATTCCCGCGGACCATTTGCTCGGCGAAGTCGGCAAAGGACATAAAATCGCCTTCAACATTTTGAATATCGGCCGCTTCAAGCTGGGCGCGGGTTGTTTAGGCGGCGCCAAGGAAGCGATCGCTCTCGCGTCGCAATACGCCAATACCCGCACGCAATTCGGCAAGCCGCTATCTTCCTTTCCGCTGATCGGGCAGAAGCTGGCCGAGATGAACATGATCACTTATGTGCTTGAGAGCATGGTTTACCGCACTTCCGGCCTGATCGACATGATTCTGAAGCATATCGATCATACGAGCCCGGACGCGGGCGCGCATTCCGCCAAAGGCATCTCGGAATATGCGCTCGAATGCTCGATTAATAAAGTGTTCGCCAGCGAAGCGCTCGATTTCGTGGCCGATGAAGGGGTGCAAATCCACGGCGGGTACGGCTTCATTCAGGAATACAAAATCGAGCGCATCTACCGCGATTCGCGCATTAACCGCATTTTTGAAGGAACGAATGAAATCAACCGTCTGCTCGTGCCAGGCACGCTGCTCAAAAAGGCGCTAAAGGGAGAACTGCCGCTCATGGAAAAATTGCAGGCGCTCCAATCCGAACTGCTGCAGCTCGTTCCCGGGCAGACGTTCGAAGGCGCGTTGGAACAAGAAACGCATTCCCTGTCCATGGCCAAAAAGATCTTCTTGATGATTGGCGGCCTCGCCGTGCAGAAGTATCAGGCGAACATCGAAGAGGAACAAGAAATGTTGAGCCATTTGGCGGATATGATGATTCAAATTTACGCCATGGAAAGCGCGCTCGTCCGGACGAAAAAGATGATCGGGCGCGTTGGCGAAACGAAAGCGCGGCATGCGATGCAAATGACGCAAGTATTCGTTCATGAAGCGTTCGAGCGGATCGAGTCGATTGCGAAACGTTCGCTGGCGGCATTGGAATCGGGCGATACGCTGCGTACGCAGTTGTCGATCCTGAAGAAACTGGCCCGTTCCGTACCGGTCGACACGGTGCGGTTAAAGAGAGAAATCGCGGCTCGCGTCATCGAGGGAGAGAAATATACCGTGTAATCGCAAGAACGAAAACCTGCCGGAAGGAGATGGAAACCGTCCATGAGTTCCTCCATGATTTGGTTGCGTCATTATCCGCAAGAGGTAGCAGAGACTTACGATTATCCGGAGCATAACATCGCCGAGTTTCTTATCGAGTCGGCCAGGCGATTTCCCGACAATACCGCGCTTTATTTCATGGGCAAACGTATGACGTACCGCGAATTGCTGCACGCTTCCTATCAATTCGCGAACGCGCTGCGGTCGCTTGGCGTCGAGGCGGGGGAGCGGGTGGCGATTATGCTGCCGAACTGCCCGCAAACGGTGATCGCTTATTTCGGCGCATTGATGAACGGTTCGATCGTCGTTCAGACGAATCCGCTTTACATGGAAAGCGAATTAAGGCAGCAAATGGCCGATTCCGGAGCGATCGCCATCGTGACGCTCGATTTTATGCATAAACGGGTGTTGAATATTCAATCGAAGACCGATCTGCGGCATGTCATCGTCACTTCGATGAAAGATTATTTGCCGTTTCCGAAAAACGTTTTGTATCCGATCAAAGCAAAAAAAGACGGCCTCGATTTGTCGGTTCAATACGTTGACGGCGTACGATCGTTCACGAAGCTGTTGTCCGCCGCGCCGGCGACGCCGGTATGCGCGGAAGTGAACGCCCGCGAAGATACGGCCGTTCTCCAGTATACGGGCGGGACGACAGGCGTTCCGAAAGGAGCGATGCTGACGCACTATAATTTGATCGTCAATACGTTGCAGGTCAATCATTGGTTTTACCGGTCGGACGCGGGCAAGGAGAGGTATTTGGCGGCATTGCCGTGTTTTCACGTATTCGGTTTGACCGTGCTGCTCAATCAATGCATGTATGCGGCGGGCATGTTAATTTTGCTGCCGAGATTCGAGGTCGCGCAAGTGCTGGAAACGATCGACAAAATGCGGCCGACCATTTTCCCCGGCGCGCCGACGATGTATATCGCGCTCATTCATCATCCCGATATTCGGAAATACGATTTATCCTCGATCAAAGCTTGCGTTAGCGGCTCGGCCCCTCTGCCCGTCGAGGTGCAGGACCGGTTCGAGGCGTTATCGGGCGGACGGCTGATCGAAGGGTACGGGCTAACGGAAGCGTCGCCGGTCACGCATGCGAATACGGTATGGGAAAAAAGGAAAATCGGCACGATCGGCATCCCTTTCCCCGACACGGAGGCGATGATTGTCGATCCGGAAACGGGCGAAGAGCTGCCGATCGGCGAAATCGGAGAATTGGCGGTCAAAGGCCCGCAAGTAATGAAAGGATATTGGAACAGGCCGGAAGAGACGTCGATCGTGCTGAAGAACGGTTGGCTGTATACGGGGGATATGGGGACGATGGATGAGGACGGATTCTTCGCGATCGTCGACCGGAAGAAGGATGTCATCATTGCCGGAGGGTTTAAAATTTACCCGCGCGAAGTCGAAGAGGTGCTGTTCGAGCATCCGGCGATTAAGGAAGCCGCCGTGGCCGGCGTTCCCGACGAGTATCGCGGCGAAACGGTGAAAGCCTATATCGTGTTGAAGGAAGGGGCGGCGCTGAGCGAGCGGGAGCTTGACGTTTGGTGCCGCGAACGGCTCGCCGCGTATAAGGTGCCGCGGAAAGTGGAGTTTCGCGAATCGCTTCCGAAAACGATTATCGGCAAAGTGCTGCGCCGCAAGCTGTTGGAGGAAGAATTGAACGGAACGAAGTAACGGCATGCAAGGCCTCCGGGTCGGGGCGAGGCTGAAAAGGAAGGCGCTTATGGCCGATAGGAGGTGTTTCGCCACATGACGAACAACGAGGACAGACTCGCATATATGAGCCGAATGGCAGAAGCCGCCGAGAGAACCTTCTGGGGCTATCTCGGCTGCCGCATCGAAGAGTTGAACGATCGTACCGTGACGATTAGCCTTGAGGCCGAATCCCATCATTTGAACCTGATCGGCATCGTGCATGGAGGCGTGCTGTCGTCGCTGCTGGACAATGCGATGGGGCTTGCGGTGCTTGCGGCCAGGCCGGAAGAGAAGACTGTCACGACCAATTTGAACGTCAATTTCGTCGCGCCGCTGCATGTCGGCAAACTGCTCGTGGAGGCGGAAATCGTGCATCAATCGCGCAAAATGATTACCGTGTCCGGCCGCATCTTAGGCGGGGAGGGGAACCTTGGCACGATCGGCACGGGAACGTTTCGGGTAATCGATTGACTTTCGTTTCCCAACCTTTTAGTATTTGAATTGTACATATATGGTTCCATTTACAATCATAACAGGAGGTTTGGAACATGGGATATGAGGCGAATCCGGAAAGATACGGTACGATGCGGTACAATCGCTGCGGCAAATCGGGGTTGAAGCTGCCGGCGATTTCACTCGGTTTATGGCATAACTTCGGCGGGGTCGACACGTTCGAGAACGGGCGAGCGATGCTGCGCGCGGCGTTCGATTTGGGCATTACCCACTTCGATTTGGCCAACAATTACGGGCCGCCCCCGGGCTCGGCGGAAGAAATGTTCGGCGCGATGTTGAAGAAGGATTTCGCTCCTTACCGCGACCAGATGATCATTTCCACCAAAGCGGGATTTTATATGTGGGAAGGGCCGTACGGCGAATGGGGCTCGAAGAAAAATTTGACCGCCAGCCTCGACCAGAGCTTGAAGCGGATGGGACTGGATTATGTCGATATTTTCTACTCGCATCGGCCGGATCCGGATACACCGCTGGAAGAGACGATGGGCGCGTTGGACCAGGCGGTGCGGCAAGGGAAAGCGTTATATGTCGGCATCTCCAACTATAACGCGGAACAAACGGCGGAAGCGGTGCGCATTTTGAAGGAATTGGGAACGCCGCTATTGATCCATCAGCCGTCCTATTCCTTGCTGAACCGTTGGATCGAAGACGGATTGCAAGACGTTCTGGAGGAGAACGGCGTGGGCAGTATCGCCTTTTGCCCGCTTGCGCAAGGACTTCTGACCGATAAATATTTGAACGGCATCCCGAAAGACTCGCGCGCCGCCAGAAACGGTTTCTTGAAGGAGAAAGATATTACCGAAGAGGTCGTCGCCAAAGCGGTCAAACTGCAGGGGATCGCCGCACGCCGCGGACAATCGCTGGCGCAAATGGCGCTTGCCTGGGTGCTGCGCGGAGGACGCGTCACATCGGCCTTGATCGGCGCCAGCCGCGTTAGTCAAATCGAAGAGAACGTGGCCGCGCTGAACAATCTTCATTTCGACGAAGAGGAACTGCGCGAGATCGACGATATACTGAAATAAGCGGCTCGAGTACGGGAACGAAAAACCATCGCTCTTGCGGACGAGACCGGAGCCCGCTGTTTGGCGGATGCCTCGGTTCGCTGCGGGCGATGGTTTTTGTTTATTGGACGACGACTTTGATGCCTGCGAGGAAACCGGCGACGGCAAAGTCCGCCGCGCCCAAGGCGCAGGAGCGGACGCCCAGCCGCGAAAAATCGAGCGCCGCATGCCGGCGGTGGAAAGGAAGCGCTCTTTCGTCCAGCGCGTTTTGAATGGCGGGGCGCAGCCATCGTTCGGCTTTGGTCATCCGGTTGCCGACGATAATGAGTTCCGGATTGAACGTATTGACGATATTGGCGATTCCGATGCCAAGGTACCTTCCGATATGCTCAAACAGCTCGATCGCGGCCGCGCCGCCTTGTTCCGCCTTACGGAGAAGGGCGTCGAGATTCGCGTCTTCGGGTACGGCGAGACGCTCTTCGGCAAGCTCGAGCAAAGCGGATTCGGAGGCATAGAGCTCCCAACAGCCGCGGTTGCCGCAAGAGCACGGCTTGCCGAACGCTTCGATCGTCATATGCCCCATTTCGCCGGAGAAACCGCTGGCCCCCCGAAACAAAGCGCCGTTGATGATCGTTCCGGTTCCGATCCCCGTGCCGACGCTGATATATACGAGGTTGGCGGCATCTTTGCCGGCCCCCGCCTTTTTCTCGCCGATCGCGCCCGCATTCGCTTCATTGTCGACATAAACCGGGTAAGGAAAATGGGCTTCCAATTGCCTTTTTACGTTGGCGTCGCTCCACTTCAAATGCGGAGCGAACAGGACGGTACCCTCTTCGTCTACGATTCCCGGAACGCCGACGCCGATTCCGACGATGCCGTGCGGGCTCGGAGGCGCTTGCTTGATCATGGCTTCAATCGCCGCCTTTACTTGCTTCATTGCCGATGGGAACGACTTGCTTGCCAACGTTTCCGTCGAGTCTTGCACGATTTCGCCATGCAGGTTGGCGAGGACGGTCAAAATATAATCGACGCCCAGATCGACGCCAATCGCATAGCCGGCTTCTTTGTTGAAGAGCAGCATGACCGGTCTCCGGCCGCCGCTCGATTCCCCCGTTCCGATCTCATAAACCAAATGGTTCTCAATCAGTTCGTTCACCAGATTGGAGACGGTACCTTTATTCAATTTCGTCATTTCCGCCACTTTGGCGCGGGATAGAGGGGCGTGACGGTTGATCGTCTCGAGGACGAGCGATGTATTTATTTTTTTTACCAAATGTTGATCTCCGGTCGTTTTCATGGAGCAGCCTCTTTCGAAAAAAGATGCGTTCATTCTATCATGAATCCATCTCGTTTGGAAACTTAGTTTATCCATTGCACAAACTAAGTATAGCATGTTATGATAGCGATATCAACGGCAAAGCGTTCGCGGTTGTCGGTCCGGGCGCTTGACCAAACGATGAGGAGGAACCGAAATGGCATACTTCAAAAACGTGCAACCGATTCAATTTGAAGGAAAGGATTCGACGAATCCGCTGGCATTCAAGCATTACAATCCGCAGGAAGTAGTCGCGGGCAAAACGATGGAGGAGCATTTGCGCTTCGCCGTCGCTTATTGGCATACGTTTACGGCGAACGGAACCGATCCGTTCGGTGCCGGCACGTTTGTAAGAGATTGGGACCGTTATCAAGGCATGGATTTGGCGAAGGCGAGAGTGGAGGCGAACTTCGAGTTCGTCGAAAAATTGGGCGTCCCTTATTTTTGCTTCCATGACAGGGATATCGCTCCGGAAGGCGATACGCTGCAAGAAACGAACGCCAATCTGGACGCGATCGTCGGCATGATGAAAGATTACATGAAAACGAGCAAAGTAAAGCTGTTGTGGAACACTGCAAATATGTTTACGAATCCGCGCTTCGTGCACGGGGCCGGTACGGCTTGCAATGCCGATGTCTATGCGTACGCCGCCGCGCAAGTGAAGAAGGGCCTTGAAGTGGGCAAGGAGCTTGGCGCCGAAAACTATGTGTTCTGGGGCGGACGCGAAGGGTATGAGACGCTCCTAAACACCGATATGAAGCTGGAGCTCGACAATTTGGCGCATCTATACCGGATGGCGATCGATTACGCGCAAGAAATCGGTTTCGACGCGCAATTTTTGATCGAACCGAAGCCGAAAGAACCGACCAAACATCAATACGACACCGATGCGGCGACGACGATCGCATTTTTGCAAACGTACGGATTGAAGGATCATTTCAAATTGAATTTGGAAGCGAACCATGCGACGCTGGCCGGGCATACGTTCGAGCATGAGCTGCGGGTGGCGCGCATGAACGGCGTGCTCGGATCGCTCGACGCCAACCAGGGCGACCTGCTGCTCGGCTGGGATACCGACGAATTCCCGACAGATTTGTATTCGGCGACGTTAACGATGTACGAAGTGCTTCAAAACGGCGGATTAGGCCGGGGCGGCGTAAATTTTGACGCGAAGGTGAGACGGGGCTCCTTCGAAGCGGAAGACCTGTTCCATGCGCATATTGCCGGTATGGACACGTTTGCGAAAGGCTTGAAAACGGCGGCCAAGCTGATCGAAGACCGCGTGTTCGAAGACGCGATCGACAGCCGTTACGCAAGCTTTACAGAGGGCATCGGCTTGGAAGTGGTTTCGGGCAAGGCGACGCTTCGTTCGCTGGAAGCGTATGCGCTGCACAACCATCCGATCCGCAACGTATCGGGCCGTCAAGAAGTGCTGCGCGCGACATTGAACCGTTATCTGCTGTCGGAGTAAGGCTATGACGAAGGATAGATATGTTATCGGAGTGGATCTGGGGACGAGCGCAGTCAAAGCGCTTCTCGTAGACCGGGAAGGGAAAGTGCGCGGGGAAGTTTCGAAATCGTATCCTTTGCTGCATGAAAAATCGGGCTATAGCGAGCAAATCCCGGAGCATTGGGTAGAACAAACGGTCGAGGCCTTGCGCGAATTGGCGCAGTCGCTCGGTTCCGGGGCGGAACGGATCGAAGGAATCAGTTTTTCCGGCCAAATGCATGGGCTCGTTATGCTCGATCGGGAAGGTCGCGTACTGCGCAACGCGATTTTGTGGAACGATTCCCGTACGACGGAGCAATGCCGGCACATCGAGCGGACGCTTGGCGAGCGTTTGCTGGAGGTGACGCGCAACCGCGCGCTCGAAGGGTTTACGCTGCCGAAGCTGCTATGGGTCCGTCAGCATGAGCCGGAGATCTATGCACAGGCTGACGTATTTCTGCTGCCGAAAGATTATTTGCGTTACCGCCTGACGGGCGAACTCCATATGGATTATTCCGACGCGGCGGGCACATTGCTCCTTGACGTGCGGGGCAAAGTGTGGAGCGCGGACGTTTGCGAAGCTTGCGGCATCGATCCGCGCATTTGTCCGCCGCTTGCGGAATCCGCCGCATTGGTCGGGACGCTGCTGCCGGATATCGCGGAGCGGACCGGGCTTTCCCCCGCGGTGAAAGTGTTCGCCGGCGGGGCGGACAACGCGTGCGGCGCGATCGGCGCCGGCGTGCTGTCGCCCGGGGTGGCGATGTGCAGCATCGGCACGTCCGGCGTCGTCCTCGCGTACGAAGAGGAGAAAGACCGCGATTTTGCCGGCAAGCTGCATTTTTTCAACCATGGCGAGCGGGAAGCTTTCTATGTGATGGGCGTAACGTTGGCGGCGGGCTACAGCCTGGAATGGTGGAGGTCGGTATGCGGCGGGGCCGGCGAATCGTTCGACGAGCTTTTGTCCGGCGTTGGGAACGTTCCGATCGGCTCGAACGGATTGTTGTTCACGCCGTACTTGGTCGGGGAACGCACGCCGCATGCGGACGGGGTTATTCGCGCCAGCTTTATCGGGCTCGACGGCTCGCACGGCCGGGACGACATGTCGCGCGCGGTGATGGAGGGCATCACGTTCTCCTTGAACGAGTCGGTGCAAATGCTGCGGGAGCGGGGCAAGTCGCTGCATTCGATCGTATCGATCGGCGGCGGGGCGAAGAACGACGTATGGCTGCAAATGCAAGCCGACGTATTCAATGCGACGATCGTGACGCTCGAGAACGAGCAAGGGCCGGGGCTTGGCGCGGCAATGCTGGCTGCGGTCGGCTGCGGCTGGTTTGCGAATCTCGCGGAATGCGCCGCAGCATTCGTGAAGCAAGGGCGCCGTTTTGAGCCGAATGCTGCGGCGGCGGAGCAATACAGCCGTTTATTCGACGTATACCGGCAAGTGTACGCGGCGACGAAAACGTTAAACGAGCGGTTGGCGCCGTTCAGGCTGTAATCGGCTTGTTCGTCCGGTTAAAATTTTATGTTTCATTAAGCTTGTTTTAAGGTTTGCTGAACATACTAATAAGGTAGTCCAAAAAATGTATGAGGAGGCAAACTTTATGAACAAGTGGTTGCAAAGGATCGTCTTGCCGGCCGTATTGGCGTTGGCGATTCCTTTTAGCGCATATGCCGACAACGCGGCGCCTGCCCAAACCGTCGATCCGGCAGATAAAGGCGCAAAGGCGCAGGAGGAACGCGGCTGTCACGGGGATTGCAAAAAGAAATTCCGCATGCGATGGATCGCGAGCCCCGAACTGCTCGGCGTGTTGAAGCTGGACGAGAAAACGCTGTTCGAAAAAATGAAGAGCGGAAAGACGCTGGCCGAAATCGCCAAAGAGCAGGGCGTTTCGCGGGACGTCTTGAAAAAAACGCTCCTGGAATCGCATCGCAAGCATATGCAGGAACGGATGGCCAAGTTCGAGCAAAATATCGACAACATGATCGATATGAAGCCGCATATTCGCGAACCTAAACGGTAAATGTCGTTGCGACACTATGCAGCGAAAAATGCAGCCCTGATCTCTCCGGAGAAGGGGCTGCATTTTTAATGCTAACATGATACTCTCTAGATAAAGCTCTTGTAACTCGGTTGGTAATTCGGGGACGAACGGCGAAACGGATTAACAGCGCGTCGTACTGGGTGATGGTATGCACATAAACGATATTCTACCAAAGATTTGGAGCACTTTCACGTTTTCTCAGTGTTGCACTTTCGAAGCACAGAATTTTCCGACTCTATGCTTCGAACTAAATGAGAGATTTATATAACATAACCTAAAATTGGGTATATTTACATATTAAAATTAATATGGTATCATTTTCAATGTAAAAATAAAACTTAGGAGGGTTAAGATGTATAAAAAAGCCGTCTCACTATTTTTATTTTTTATTTTCTCTATTTTGGTTATACCCACTTCCTTTGCATATGACAGACAACTTGAACAAGATATAACAAATTTGGAAGGGGGAACTGTAGTTGTTCCTATGCAAGTTGAGTGCAGAGATGAAAACGGAGTCATAAAGATTAATGTAACTTGTACTGGGAATTATGGATCTGCTGCGATTAACTATACCGGTATTGGATCAAAATCCGTACATTGGCGAGTAAATCCCAAATTTTCACTGGGCTATTATTTCAATGGTGAAGTGAGAATTAAAACATCATCAGGTGTATTAGTAGAGTCGTATGGTATCCAAGGAGTCGGTGCGGTAGGTAGTTCCGTCAGTGGACAAGTTTATTTAGGTGGATTATCAAGCGGGGTTTATATAGCTGAATTAACAGGAGTTGCGATTGACACTAATGGTCAACTCTCGTGGGTTGTACCAAATTGTGAAGTTAGTGTTGTCATACCATAATATTTATTAGAGCAACTTCTGGATAATATCCAGAAGTTGCTTGATTTTTTTGGGAGGCTTAGTAGTAAGATGACATTCTCACTATCAAATAATATATCAATAATTTTCAATTTCATGATTTATTTGGATAAAAATTATAAACTAGAGGTTAGAAATGATAATAGAGGAATACGAATATTTAACGAATGTTTTCCAAATGTGTTTATAGAAAAATGGAACGAGTTAGTTTCGACTTTCACTCCAAACACAATTTATTTGTCAAACAGAGATTTTGTGCAGTGGGATAATAAATATATTATGGATAGAACTAATTTTTTTTGCAATCTATTCAAATCAAAGAGTTTTTTTGTGAAAAAGTGGAATGATTATTTTGAATATTGGCATAATTCAGAACTCCAAAATAAACTAGATTATGCTTCGAGTAATCTTATTTCTGATACTAGTGAAACACTAAGACAAAGACTCGATTCGGAGGGTATTAATATTAAAGGCAATTACTGTATTCAAATTATTACTGATTATCCAAGTTACGAAGTATTAATGCATAATAAATACTTTATTTTTTTGTCAGAGGAAGAACTTAAATATGAATCTGCTTCTAATATTTCCAATAGGCTTTATGAGCATCTGACTACCTATAAATAATTTAGTAAGCATGGAATATAAGAACAAACACTAGGTAACCCCCACTTCTTATACTTTCGTTTGTCAAGTGTTTGGACATAATTAGAGAAAGTATGGATCTGCGGAACGAGGGTTCGTCGCAGGCGCAGGCGTATGTTACTAAAAGTTTGCTCCCTATCTTTTCGCCTTACGATATCCCGCAGCCTGCGCTTCTTCCTCTGTGCAGAACATTTCCTCCGCTTTGGTTACTTCATAAGATTGACCGCCCGGCACGTGATAGATCAACTCGCCTTTCTTGCTCTTGTTTCCTTTGATCGTCGGATTTTTGCAGCCCGCCGTAGTTTGGGATTTATCTTTCGTCTCTTCTATTTGGGACGATGATTTTTCCTGGCCGGTAACCGACTTCGCGCTCGAACCTTTCTTTTCGGGGGCATTTTGTTGCGCTTTCGCCGCAATATCCGCATCGAAGCCTTTGTCAGTCGCGTAATTTTCGATGCTCCATATTCCGAGCTCGGCCAACTGCGCTTCTTTCTGAATTTCCCGGAACCGATCCACATATTTCACGTTCGGCGGATAGACGTAGGCGACGCGCGCCAACCCTTCCTCCAACAGCATTTCGTTAAACATGCGGTCGCCAATCCATAAATAAGCGAGCAGACGCCCGTATTTATCCCGCTCGGAGACGTCCAGCTCCAGTTTGACGTTTTGGCCCTCGAGCGTCTCTTTGGCAAATTGCGAGGCTTCCGGTCCGAAAGGTTCGACCGGTTTGTTCGGATGAACCGTTTCCGGCGTATCCACGAGCAGAAGGCGAAGTTTTTCCTTTTTGCCCTGGAACGACACCTCCATCGTATCGCCGTCCACCACTCTGACGATTTTCGCATCGATCATTCCGCTTTGCTGGTTGTCCTGGCTGCAGCCGGCGATAACGGCAAGCATAACCGCCAGCGCGGCAAAGCATAATAACGTTTTTTTCAATGTGCGCATACTTTCCAAACTCCTTATGTATGTTCAAGATGATTGCCATTTACATAGTATGAACGGAAAAAATTAATCTTGCAAACTGTAAAATGCTGTGATATTCTATGTTCAACGAAATGATATGATGAAGAACGGAAGCACCGTCAACGAAGCGCAGAATCACTGCGTTTGTTGGCGGTTTTTTGTTCTTTATGCACCTAGCCGTCGTGTTGACAGTGCGGAGAGGGAACGGACCGGGAGGTGTTGGACAGAAAAAAACGATAAGCGTAGAATACCATGGAACGAACGGAAGCACCGTCGACAAAACGCAGGATCACTGCGTTTGTTGGCGGTTTTTTGTTGGGGAGGGGCTTATGGATCGCATTCAAATGATTTTGGCGTCGGCGGACAAGTATTATATCGAACTGTTTATGCGGTATGTGGAAACGTCGGAATACGCGCACAAAGTAACGGTTAAATCGTTCTCGCAGCCCGATACGCTGCGTCATTATATTCAATTGCAGCCTTACTTCGATCTGCTGGCGGCGGAAACGCCGTTCTTGGACTCGGTGTCAAACGGGCACCATTCTGGCAACGTTATCGTTGAATTGGTCGAAAACGACTTGGAACGGCCAAACGGCAAATGGACGGCTGTGAAAAAATATCAACCTTTAAACGTGCTGCTTTCCTCCTTGTTATCCGCCTACGTGGCGGAACGGGGACAAGCCTTATCGTTTGCGAAAATGCAAGGCAAAGCACGCGTCGTTGCGTTTTATTCGGCGGTCGGCGGCATCGGCAAGACGACGGTTGCGCTAAATGCGGCCAAGCAGTTGGGACTGCGGGGAGAACGGGTTTTTTATTTGAATCTGGAGACGTTGAACAGTTCGGGAATCTTTTTCGGCGCGACGCCTACATCGGGTCAATCCAACAAGTTCGCTCAGTTTCTTTATTATATGAAGGCAGGCCATGCCGCGGCCAAATCCGGGGCGGAACAGAACCGGGCTGGGGAACAACCGCCGGAAACGGCGCTTACGCCGTTGAAATATAAATCGCATGATCCGGCAACAAAGGCGGATTACTTCGAGCCGATCGACCATGCCGATGAAATGATGCAAATGACGAAGGCGGATACGCTAACATTGCTGGATTTGATGGCGGACTGCGGCGGATACGATGTGATACTCGTCGACCTGGAGTCGTCGCTGCATGAAAGGAATGTAACGGCGCTTTCCCGGAGCGACAGCATTATATGGCTTACGCAGGACGATGTTTCGAGCATACATAAAACGGATATTTGGCTAAGGCAAATGAAAAACGCGAATCGCGAGGAATACGCGGCCATGCTGCGCAAAACGCGATTTGTCGTCAATCGGTATATGGGAAAAATGACGAATCGGCCGGCCGGCTCGGATATGCAAATATACGGTTATCTTCCTTACGTGCCCTCATGGAAACAAGTAAATCGAACGGAGCTGCTCTTGCTCTCGCCCGTGTTTCAAACAGAGGTGCTGAAGCTTTGCATGGGGGGAATGGGAGCGGGAAGCGGAACCGGCGGCGGAGCGCGGAGGGATATCGCCACATGAATGAAAAGCTGGTGCTCGAGCTGCGCAATCAAGTGCGCGCCGGACTGAATTTATCGGCTTCCACCGGAGACGAAGAATTGCTCGAACATATCGAATCCGCCGTATTCCGGCGTGCGGAACGGGAGCGATGGACCGCTGCGGATAAAAGGGAGATCGTTCGCAAAGTGTTCCACTCCTTCCGCGGGCTGGATGTGTTGCAGCCGTTTCTGGAAGACGCGGCCATTACGGAAATTATGATCAATAGTCATAAGGAAATATTTATCGAGCAAGACGGTCAGGTGCGCCAAGTATCCGTCTCGTTCGAGAGCCGGGAAAGACTGGAGGATATTATCCAATCCGTCGTAGCGCAAGTGAACCGTGTCGTCAACGAATCGTCGCCGATTGTGGACGCAAGGCTGGCAGACGGCTCGCGCGTGAACGTCGTTTTGCCGCCGATTGCGCTGAAAGGGCCGACGATGACGATCCGCAAATTTCCCGAACGGCCGATGACGATGGAGGATTTGGTTGCCAAGGGAGCGCTTGGCGGCGAAGCGGCTCAATTCTTGCAAACATTAGTCCGCGCCAAATACAACATCTTCATTAGCGGGGGAACCGGGTCGGGGAAAACGACATTTCTGAACGCATTATCCCAGTTTATTCCGGAAGACGAGCGCGTCATTACGATAGAGGATTCGGCGGAACTGCAAATACGCACCGTCCCGAATCTTGTTTCGTTGGAAACGCGCAATGCCAATACGGAGGGAAAGGGTGAAGTGACGATCCGGGATTTGATTCGGGCTTCGCTCAGAATGCGGCCGAATCGGATCGTTGTCGGCGAAGTGCGCGGCGCGGAGGCGCTGGATATGCTGCAGGCGATGAACACCGGGCATGACGGAAGCTTGTCGACAGGTCATGCGAACGGGACGAAAGATATGATCAGCCGCTTGGAAACGATGGTGCTGAGCGGGGCCGATTTGCCGGTGGATGTCGTTCGGCAGCAGATCGGTTCGGCGATCGATATCATTATTCATTTGTCGCGTTTGCGCGACCGCTCGCGCAGAGTGATGGAAATTTGCGAAGTAAGCGGCATGCGCCGGGGGGAGGTGATTCTGAATCCGTTATACCGTTTTGAGGAAGAAACGGAGACGGACGGGAAAGTGATCGGAGCGCTGCGGCCGACGGAGTTTCGGCTTGAACATACGCAGAAGCTGCGCATGGCCGGCATTGCACTATGACGGAATTTGGCACGAAGGGGGCATGGTTCAATGGAAAACAATACACTTCCGGATTATACCGTCTATCGTCTGTCGCCTAAACAGCGAATCGTGTCGTTCGCCGCGGCCGCAGCCGTATTGTTCGCGATCGGATATTTATTTTATCAGCAACTTGCATTTGCGGTATTGCTGGCATGCGGAGGCGCGTTGTATCCGCGCGTCAGGCAAAAGTCGCTGCTTGCCAAGCGGCGCGCGGAACTCGGCTTCCAGTTCAAGCAAGCGCTATATTCGCTCGCTTCCTCTTTGGCGGCCGGCCGTTCGGTCGAAAACGGTTTTCGCGAAGCGATTCAAGATTTGCAATTGTTATACCCCGATATGCAGACCGATTTGATCCGGGAATTCAAGGTCATTTGCTTCCGGTTGGAGAATGGCGAGCCGATCGAACGGGCAATTCAAGATTTTAGCCGTCGCGCGGCGATCGAAGATATTACGAACTTCGCCGACGTGTTTACGACATGCAAGCGGACCGGCGGCGATTTGGTGCAAGTCGTGCGGCGCACATCGGCGATGATCGGCGAAAAATTGGATATCCAGCAGGAAATTTCGGTTATGATCGCGCAGAAACGGTTCGAATCCAAAGCGGTGATGGCAGCCCCGTTTCTATTTATCGCATTTCTGAACGTTAGCGCTCCCGATTTTTTGGAGCCGATGCGCGGCATGGCGGGATATATCGTCTCTACTGTCGCGCTGCTCGCGCTAGGCGCATGCTATTGGCTGATTGCCAAAATTATGGATATTCAAGTGTAAGGAAGTGAACGTTTCCTATGCAGCCGTCGGTTTGGATATTTTGCCTTCTATTGTTGCTTCTTGCCTGGATCGTATTGTACAAGCTTGCGGGACAGACCTACGCGCGGGAAGTTCGGACGAATGCGGACAGGTTCAAGCTCGCCCGCTTGGCTCCGCCCATGCTGTACGTATTGGAAAGGCTGCGGCCGACAGAACGGTACCCGTTGCTGCTGTTCAAAATTCAACGTTCCATTCAGACGCTGTACGGCAGTGCGAACGCGCAGGCGTTGACGCCGTTCTTTCTTGCGGAATGGTTGAATTACAGCTATTTATCGCTTGTCTTCGGCTGCGCGGTGTCGCTGCTGACGGATGGGGAGGCTGCCGGATTCGCGCTCGGCGCGGTGATGGCTGTGCTCATACCTGCCGCGATGATTCAGGATTTGGCGAAAAAGGTCGTTCGGCGCCAGCAAGATATTGTATTGGAATTGCCTGAATTGCTGAATAAAATTACGCTGTTGGTCAATGCGGGAGAAACGGTCCAAAAAGCGCTGGCGCAATGCGTCGAACGAAAACAAGAGCAGGCCGATCATCCGTTGTATAAAGAGCTGATTCAAATGATCAATGAATGGCGGAACGGGTATTCTTTCCAGCAGTCGTTCGAGCAATTCAGCAAACGATGCGCCGTTCAGGAAGTATCGATTTTTGCGACGACCATTTTGCTGAACCACCGCCGCGGCGGCGACGAATTCGTAACCGCATTGCGGGATTTGTCGCGGATGTTATGGGAGAAGCGGAAGGCGATCAGCCGCACGAGAGGCGAGGAAGCTTCCTCCAAGCTCGTATTTCCGATGGTCGTTATATTTTTTGTCTTGCTTGCGTTAGTTTGTACGCCGATTTTTCTCATGATGAATTAGAGGAAGCGGCGCAAACGAGTCAATCGCGAATCATGAAGAGGAGAGTGAAAAGGATGCGGACTTGGCTGCGAACATTATGGAACGAAGAAGAGGGATTGGGGACGGTGGAAATTATATTCATCATTGCCGTACTTATTATTATCGTCCTTTTATTTCGAACGCAAATTATGAATTTTATCGAGTCGTTAATGGGCAGGGCCGATGAGCAGTCGAATAAATTATTCGAAGATTAGCCATCGGCGCGGGAAGTGGCTGTCGGACGAACGGGGGAGCTTCACGATCGAAGCTTCCATGCTGTTCCCGCTCATCTTTTTCATTCTGACGGCGCTTTTGTTTTTTTGCCTATATATGTATCAGAAAGTCGTATTGGTATACGTCGCGTCGACGGCCGTCGACCGGGCCGCATACAGTTGGGACAACAGCGGCAAAGCGCCGAAAACGGGAGAAGTGCCGGAGGGGCGGCATGACGGTTTATATTGGCGATTATCCGACGACCGCGCGCTCGATGTTCTATTCGGGTTATCGCAGCATTACGAGCGGGCACGGTTCGTTGTAACCGGGAGGAACGGCCTTCATGGACAGGGAGCAAGCGCCGAACCGTCGCCGGGCGGCGGCTTGCCGCTGACCAAGATGGGCAACGCCGCCCGATATATTCCGCAAGGCCTTTCAGGCGAAATGATATATACGAATGCCTTGTTACAAAGAAAGGTTGCCGTTCGCTTGCATAACCCTTTGCGGTTTCCGCCGCTCGAAAAAATCATGGGCAAGGTGCGCGTTGAAACCGGCTTAAGTTCCTCGATCGTCGATCCGGTCGAATTCGTTCGAACGGTTGAACTCTCCCGCTATTACGGAAGGAAGTTCGGGACGAAGGAGGAAGGAATCGACAGGGATCAGGCGCGTGAAGTGCTGCGCAAGAAACAAAAGTAATTTCGTAATTGGAGAAGTGAGATGATGAAAGCGTGAAAACCTTATGTTTTTCCGCACGGGGCTCGGTGTCCGTTTTTCTGATGATGATTTTTGCTTCGATATTTACCTTTATGGCCGTTTTTATCGATTATGCGCGCATTGCCGCGGTTCAAATGCACACGGAACAATTAGCCAAAGCGAGCATGAGGTCCGTGATGTCGGCATTCGATCCGGAATTGCATGAAAAATACGGATTATTTGCATTCGGCGAGAGCGACGGCAACGAACTGATGGCCTCCTTATTGCGGGACAGCTTGCATATGCAATCCGGCAGGGGCGCCGCATTTCATTTATTGGACACGCGGCTGGATACGCAGTCCGTCGCTTTTTCGCGCGAGTTGGGACAATACGCGATTTTCGAGCGGCAAATCTTGGAGGAAATGAAGTATAAGGCTCCGATCGATTTCACGCTGGAAGTCGTCAACCGCTTCAAGCCGATGTCGGCCGCGATGAAGGAAGCGTCCAACACGACGGATTTGCTTGCACGGCTAGGGAAATTGTTCGATAAACGCGAGGCGCTCATCGACGAGATTGTGAACGAGATGAAGGAGGCCGGCAAGAAGGCGCGGCAAGTTGCCGGTTACATTGCCGGCAGCGGCGGGCTGGATTTGAGCGATCGCACGATCGGATCGATTTCCACCGCCGCCGATATCGCCGCGCAGTATGCGGACTACGCCTATAAGAGGAGTTACGATGCGAATTTGGACGAGGACGAACCGAAGAGGTATGTATGGGAGACGGCTTTATACGAGTACGAAGCTTCCCAATTAACCGGCCAAATGACGCGTGCTGCCGGGCAGGCAGAGAACAGGCACCGGCAAATGGCGGATAAGCTGCCGGCCAAATTCGATCGCATTCGCGAGTTGAACGACGAGATGAAACAAGTCATTGCCGCGGCCGACAGCAATCCGAACAACGCCAAATACGAGAAGGTAGAGGACAGCGATACGCCACCTGCCGGCATTCCCGCCGTTCCCGCCGATATTTCCGAAACGGTGAAGCGGATTCGCAGTTCGGCGGAAGAATTGATTTTGCCGGATTCGTTCTTTGACGAGTTCCGCTCCGAGACGGAACGCCAATCCGCGCTCTTCGCTTCCGTCGCCACGGCGGTCGATCGATTTCAATCGCATGCCGCGGATGCTTTATCCGATTTCATTGGAAATGCGGGCGCGGGATCCTTAAAGCAATCGGTGCGGGAGATGAAAAAGGAATTCGACAAGTATGCCAGCGATTATGATCCGGACAGCGGGAGGACGATCGTCGCCCGCACGGCGGAAATTGAACGGCACCGCAGTTCGGAACGGGAACGGAAAAACTTGGAGAACAAAGGGAAACAGCAACTGAAGCAGGCGAAAAATTTGATCGACAATATTGCAAAGCTGAAGGACCGGGCCAAAGCGCAAATGGAAAATTACAATCGCTTGGAGCAATATTACGATGCCAACCGAGCTTTCAACGAACAATCCGGCGGGGAAGAAGCGAAGCAAGTTGGCGTGAGCCAGGACCCGGGTGACGCGGGAAAAGAATCGATGTCTATGATGGACGGATTGTTCGGCGGCATGTCCGATATGCTGGCGGAGCTAAGAGACGAATTTTACCGCAATGAATATGCGGTTCATCAATTCCGTTCATTCGATCCTGCCAAGTTAAAGCATTTATTCGCTTCCTCCCAGCCGGACGATGCGTTAATCAATACGTTGGGCGTAAACAACCAGGAGCTGGAATATATTCTGTACGGATTTCATAATCCGGGCGGCAATTTGGCGGCCGCATACGGGGAAATATTCGGCATGCGACTGGCGATTCGCACGATGGAAGGTCTGGCCGAGAACGCCAGAATGGGCCATCCGCTGCTCGTACTGGCGGCGGCGCTCCTGTACGGCATTGAGCATGCTATCGCGGATTTGCTGGAACTGGTCAATAAAGGAAGCTTGACATTGTCCAAATATGTACCGATCAAGTTGACGTACAAAGATCATATGCGTATGTTCCTGATGCTTCATACCGATAACGGGAAAATGATGTCGCGCATGCTGGCGTTGATCCAATTCAATACCGGGGCGAATCCCGCCGAGAAACCGACGTATGTGCGGGGCGAAGTTCGCACTTCCATTCGCCTTTGGTTTATGCCGGGCATGATGAGAATGCTTGGATACGTCGGATTGCTGCATGGCGAAGTGGAAAACAACCGGTATTATGCGACGAAAAAGGCGGCATTTTCATATTAATGCGTGTTCAGAACCTCTATTAGAGCAGGATGGTGTTGCGAATGAAGTACCGCTGGGGATGGCTTCGGCGGGAGGATGGCGGTATGGTCGTCGAAGCTGCAATGGCGCTTCCCGTCTTTCTCATGTTCGTCGTTTTCCTGGTGTATATTGTGCAAATGTCGCTCATTACGATGGCGTTGCAGATGACGGCGGCCGAGGCGACGAAGCAGGTAGCCGCACACTTCTATCCGGTCATGCTGGCTTTTGAGAATCGGGAGGAGCAAGCGGACGGAGGAAATTCCGGAGTGCCGGGGAGCGGATCTGCGGAAGCCCCGAATGATGCGGAAGGTACCTCGGACAAGCTTTCGGCGGAAGAGGTCGCCGAAAGCTTCGATCAATTGTTTCCGCCGCCGATCGGCGATTGGATTCGGGATTGGAAATGGTTTCGGGCCGCGGAAGACTCGGTACACGAGGCGTTCGGCGATGCTTTCATCAAACCGTTCATGAAGCCGTTTGTACAGGAGCATATTTTGGAGTTTGAACGTATCCGCGTATCGCGGGTGCGCATTCCTATTTTGAAAAAAGACAAGAAAGATCCTTATTTCGCTTTGGAGCTTAGCTACAAGCTTCCGATGAAAGTTCCGCTCTTGAACCGGGATCTCGTATTGCGGGCAAAGGCGGAGGAGAGGGTATGGATCGGCGATATTTCCGCCGCAGGCCGCGGAGACGATGACGGAGAAGGGGAGAAGCCGCAGATCGTTTCGTTGGAACCGAATCCGCTTCTACCCGGCCGAAAAGCGAAATTAACCGCCAAAATCGCGCCCGGCGGCACGGCCAATTTGACGGTTTATTATAAAAGCGGCGTGAGCGTCGCCAAGCATTTAGGGATGGCAACCGCAGACGGAGAAGGATATGTCGTATGGGAATGGCATGTATCGGGAAACACGACGCCGGGAATGTGGAATTTGGCCGTTGAAGCGGAAGGCGGGGGGCGGACGGAGATGGCTTTCGACGTTCGGAAAAAAAACGACGGGGCGTCAAAGCCGTAAGGAGGGACTCATTTTGAAATTCGAATTGATATTATGCGCCGTATTTTTGCTCGCGGCCTTTTATACGGATGCTTTACATTCGATCATACCGAACCGGCTTACCGTGCCGGCCGTGCTTGCCGGGCTCACGTTTCACGGTTGGAGCGGAGGATGGGACGGCTTGTTGTTCGCCTTGGCCGGTATGGCGGGCGGTATTGCGGTCATGCTCGTTTTATATGCGCTCGGTGCGGTCGGAGCGGGCGACGTGAAGCTCTTCGGCGCGTTAGGCGCGTTAATCGGACTGCAGTTTACGCTCTATTCGATCATGTACTCGATCTTGTATGCGGGACTAATCGGAGTCGTGATCGTGCTGTTTCGCCGGGAATTCTCGCGAATGCGCCGTATGCCGCTGGCGGTATTCCAATTGCCGTTTATGCGCAAATGGCGGCCGATTCCCATGCAACGAATGAAACAGCTCCGATTCCCGTTCATGTACGCTGTGCTGCCGGGCGCATGGACCGCTTATTTCTATTTGCAGTGACAAGCAGGAGGAGATGGGCATATGTACGGTTTCCAAACGGATTTTGTGCAAAACGGTTCGATCTTTATGGTGCTGGAGCATACGGAAGGATTGCGAAACGAGCATCTTGCTTCGATCGAGGTCAACATGATTCAATCGGTCGATATCCCCCATTTGCTGCCGCTCGTCATCCGGGAATTGGATTTTCACGTCAGCTTGCACTACAACATCGCAGGCAAACGGATGCTTTCCCAAGCGCTGCAAGGAGAGCGGTTCACGCAGCAGGAATATTACCATTTGCTGCTCCAAATCGCCGCGGCTTTGGACGATTGCGCTATCTACATGCTTCAAGCGAATAACTACTGGCTTCATGAGGATTATATTTTTGTCGAAGGTTCGCCAAGAAAGGGGCGTTTATTCTTTACGTACGCTCCTTTGCGCGATCCGCTTTCCCGCGAGCAGCCGGTGCGGGAGAAGATTCGTTCGCTCGCCATGAAACTGCTTGCGTATGTGATCGAGCCGGACGGCTCCGGATTGCAGCGCATCTTGCAATATTGCGGAGATCCGGCTTTTACGGTCGCCGGATGCAAGTCGCTTTTGCTGCAATTGCTGTCTCATGTAGAAGCGGGAACATCCGAATCGGCCCAAGAAATACGCGAATTCGGCAATGCGCAACGGACCGCCCAACGGGGCGGCGGGAGAACGGAGTTGGCGTACGATAGCCGACGGCGCGACATGTCTTTCGAAGACGCGCCGCAAACGGAAGCCGGCGATCCAATCGCCGGCGATTCGCGTTCCGATCCGTACGAGCCCGGCCGGTACGTCATGTCCGGCGCAGGCTTTGCAGGAGGGTCGGATCATCCAGCCTTTGCGGCGGACGAAATGAAAGACGATGAAGACGATCTGCGGGAGCGCCAGCCTAGAAAACTGTACGTTCCGCTTAGTTGCGTCGCAGCCGCGGCCATTTTGTGGCGGTTTGTATATGATGAGGCCCCGGGACCGGGAATGGCTTATGTATGTCTCGGCTTAACCGCGCTGTTGGGAGCGTTCGTATTCATCTGGTGGAAAGGGTATTTTCATTTTCGTCCGAAGCGGCCTGCGGCGGTACTGCCGCTTTACGATTCGATGGATCCGGATACGGGGGGAGCGGTTCGACGAGCCGAAGCAAGCGGACGAAGCGAAGCGGTTTTCTCTCTCCGAAGCTTTCAGGCGGAGAAAGTAAGCGCCAAGCTGAGGACGAATGAAAAGGAAAACTTGCCCGATCCGGCGGGGGCGGGCGTTCCCGTCGCGCCGCCGAACGGGGAAGCGGCGGACGAACGATATTACGAACAATTAGCCCATAAGACGGAAGGGCTCTTCTCGCCTCAGTCGGATGCGACCTCGCTGTTGCCGCGTTCTGCGGGTATGAGAGGGGCGGAAGAGAAGGCAGCCGTACAAGCGCGTCCCTACCTGGAACGGCATCCGGGGGACGGCTCGGCAGGCGAGCGAATCGACTTGGAGCGATTCCCGTTTATTATCGGCCGTTCGGGCGGAGCCGTACATTATGTCGAAACCGCGGCCGGCGTCTCGCGCACGCATGTGGAGCTAACGTATCAAGATAACGGATACGGATTGAAGGATCTTGGATCGAAGAACGGCACATGGCTTGGAACGGAGCGCATCGTGCCGTATAAATCGTATCCGCTCTCCGACGGCGATGTGTTTGCCGTTGCCGGGACGGAATATACATTCCGCTTGCGTTAAGATTTCAATTGCCGCAGCGCCTCTTCCGCCGTCGGATACCGAAACGAGAATCCGTTCGAGAGCGCAACGCGCGGCATAACCCGTTGCCCTTCCAGCAGCAGCATCGACATCTCTCCGAATAAACATTTGAAGAAAAAGGAGGGAACGGGGAACCAATGAGGTCTGCTGTAAACTTTGCCGACAGTCCGCCCGAATTCGTCATTCGTTACGGGATGCGGCGCGGTTGCGTTGACGATCCCTTCCATGCCGGGGTTCGACACGCAAAAATCGATGAGGCGGACGATATCTTCGATGTGAATCCACGACAGCCATTGACGGCCGCTGCCGATCCGTCCGCCGGCTCCGAACAGGTAGGGCAAGCGGATCAACGGATACGCTCCCCCGTCATTGCCGAGGACGACCCCGACTCTCAGTTTCACTAAGCGGACATCGGTTATTTCGTCGGCCGCTTTCTCCCATCGCTCGATGACGCTTGATAGAAAGTCCTCTACGCGCATCGGACTTGTTTCGTCGTATATGTCGCTTTCGGACGCGCCGTAGACGGAAATCGCGGAAGCGTTGACAACCGTATGCGGCTTTCGTTCCAGCTTGGAGACGAGAGCGGCGACCCGCCCGGCCGCCTGCAAGCGGGACTGCAGAATGCGTTCTTTCGCCGCATTCGTCCAGCGCTGATTGATCGATTCTCCCGCCAAGTTGACGATAGCGTCGATGCCTTCGAACCGATGCGGCTCCCGTTCGAAATCGTTCCAAGCCGCATAGGCTATCGCGTCCGTTCCGTCCGTCCGGGCCTCGGGCGGCTTGCGCGATACGATCGTTACCTCATGCCCGGAATGGGCCCAATGCCGCGAGAGGGCGTTTCCCACAAAACCGCTTCCCCCGCAAATGACAAGCTTCATTGGCCGTCCCACCTCACAAACGTGTTCTTATTTGTTAAACAAATGCCGGTAAGGCGTGTAGTCGATCCCGTTTTTCTCCAAAAATTTCACCAAGTTGCGGTAATCCCGTTTCGGCGTCGCCATAATATACCCTTTCACGCATAAATCGCGCGTTACTTCTTTCGCCCCGCTCTCCACGGCAAGCTGGCCGATTTTCGCCGCTATGGAATGCTTCGCGATGTCGCGGAAGGGGGAAGGAACGGGCTGAACCAATTGGTCCAAAAATTGCTTCGATTCATCGGTCCAAAGATGGCGGCTCGTCTCAACCCAATAATTTTGCCAATCGAGCTTTGATTTGCCATCCTGCTTCGGAAGCACTTTGAAAAACTTGCGGAACATAAAAAAGCCGCCGATTGCCATGAGTCCGATCAAAACAAACGACCATAAGACGATCATATTCATAAATCCGTTGCTCGGACCGCTTGTCGATAAAAATAAAGAAGCGAAAACAGTATGCATGCAGCGTCACCTCAAATTGTTTTTCCATAAAGAATTATAACGTATTTCTAGATTTATTACGATATTCACGGTAAAATAATGGGATAATCGATAGAAGGGAGTTTTATTATGAAAACGTTGAAAATCGGTTCCCATGTGTCGTTTTCCGACAAGGGATTGGTGACCGCGACGAAAGAAGCAGCATCATACGGCTCAAGCTCTTTTATGATATATACGGGCGCTCCGCAAAATACGCGCCGCAAGCCTATCGAGAATCTATATATTGAAGAAGGCAAAGCTTTAATGAGGGAACACGGATTCGAAGAAATCGTCGTTCACGCCCCTTATATTATCAATCTGGGATCGTACAAGCCGAATACGTTCGAGTTGGCCGTTTCCTTCTTGCAGGAAGAGATTCGCCGTACCCATCACATCGGCGTGAAGAACATCGTCCTTCATCCGGGAGCCTATACCGACAAGGACGCGGAATACGGCATTAACCGGATTGCCGAGGGGCTTAACGAAGTGCTTGGCGGGACGAAAGAGACGGACGTCAATATCGCGCTTGAGACGATGGCGGGCAAAGGGACGGAAATCGGCCGGAGCTTCGAGGAGATCGCTTCGATTATCGACAAAGTCCAAGATAACGGCAGATTGACGGTTTGTATCGATACATGCCATATGCATGACGCCGGATACGATATCGTGAACGACCTGGACGGCGTGCTGGAGGAATTCGACCGGGTCATCGGCTTGGACCGCATTGCCGTCGTGCATATGAATGACAGCAAAAATCCCCAAGGCGCGGGGAAAGACCGGCATGCCCCCGTCGGCGCCGGCTGGATCGGATTTCAAGCGATGAACAATGTCGCCCGTCACGAAGCGCTGCAAGGCCGGCCGTTTATTCTGGAAACGCCTTGGATCGGGAAAGAGGACAAGACGCAAAGACCGATGTACGAAGCGGAAATTGCCCTGCTGCGGGGAGACGCCGCGGAACGATTCGGAGGATCGTTCTTCGACGATGTGGAGCGGCTCCATTTCTTCTTCGAGAAACAGGAGATCGATCCGCGCGAATATGTGCTGTCCACGTGGACGCTGCTTAAGAACGACGCGAAGGCGAAGAAAGCCGATCCGCGCGAGCCGATGGACAGGCTGTACGATATGGTCGCGGAAGCGCGCCTGTTCCCGGACTTGTCCGAAGAAGCGATCAACCATCGGCTTACCGCATGGTTCGGCGGCAAAGAACTGCTCATCAACGCATAGAGAGTCGGGTTCTCGCAACCTTCTCGGTGCTGAAAAGTCGACTTTTGAACACGCACTTATTATATACCAATCGGAATACGGCAATGAAAGAGGTTAGTGGAGAATGAACAAACAAGATCGCGCTAGAATGTTGATTTCCTGTCCGGACCGGGCGGGAATCGTGGCGGCCGTGTCGCAATTTTTGTACGAGCACGGAGCCAATATCGTACAGTCCGACCAATATACGATGGATCCCGAAGGCGGCATGTTTTTCATGCGAATCGAATTCGACCTGGAGCGGTTGCAGGAGCGCCTGCCGGAGTTGGAGCGGCATTTCGCGGAGGCGGCGGACAAGTTCGGCATGCAATGGCGCATCAATCAAGTGAGCAAGAAAAAACGGCTGGCCATTTTCGTCTCCAAGGAAGACCATTGTCTGGTGGAGCTGTTGTGGCAATGGCAGGCGGGAGACTTGGACGCGGAAATCGCCATGGTAGTAAGCAACCATCCCGATATGCGGGAATACGTCGAATCTTTCGGCATACCGTACCATCATATTCCGGTGACTCCTGACAATAAGCCGGAAGCGGAGCGGAAACAGTTGGAAGCGGTGGGAGATCGTGCGGACGTCATCGTTTTGGCGCGATACATGCAAATTATTTCGCCAAGATTCCTGGAGCATTATCCGAATCGGATCATTAATATTCACCATTCGTTCCTGCCTGCGTTCGTGGGCGGCAAACCTTACGCCCAAGCTTACAATCGCGGGGTGAAAATTATCGGCGCCACCGCGCATTATGTGACGGAAGAGCTTGACGGCGGCCCGATTATCGAACAGGACGTGCAGCGCGTCAGCCACCGCGACGATGTGGACGAGCTGAAACGGATCGGACGCACCATCGAGCGCGTCGTGCTTGCCCGGGCCGTCCACTGGCATATCGAGGACCGGATTTTGGTGTATCAGAACAAGACGGTCGTTTTCAACTAGCCGTTCAAGCGATATTCGCAAATAGGATGGTTTAATCCTATTTATATTTTACGAATATGATATACTTTTTCTTCAAGTTAATTGTATAGCATATCGTTATCAACTTTATAGTATGAACGATAACTGCCGCATAGTATGACATTTCTGCGAAAAAGAAATGGATTTCTATGCGGTTTTTATCTTTCTTTATGGAAATGGGATGACGCAAATGATACAATATAATGCAAAGTAACAGTAGTCTTCAAATCAATGAGTATTTCGAAAATGAAATGGAGGAACCATCAACATGTCAGCAAGCAACAAGTCAATTGATCAACTATCCGTCGATACGATACGCACGCTCGCGATCGATGCGATCGAGAAAGCTAAATCCGGCCATCCGGGCATGCCTATGGGTGCCGCTCCGATGGGTTATCAACTGTTTGCGAAAACGATGAACCATAATCCCGATCAACCGGCATGGATTAACCGCGACCGTTTCGTGTTGTCCGCGGGACACGGTTCGATGCTGCTCTATAGCTTGCTTCACCTGAGCGGATACGATTTGCCGATGGAAGAGCTGAAGAACTTCCGCCAATGGGGCAGCTTGACGCCGGGGCATCCGGAGTTCGGACATACGGCGGGCGTCGACGCTACGACCGGTCCGCTTGGACAAGGGATCGCGATGGCGGTAGGTATGGCGATGGCGGAAGCGCAGCTTGGAGCTACTTACAATAAAGATCAATTCAAAGTGGTCGACCATTACACCTATGCGATCTGCGGCGACGGGGATTTAATGGAAGGGATCTCCAGCGAGGCGGCATCGATGGCAGGCCATTTGCAGCTCGGCAAATTGATCGTACTATACGATTCGAACGATATTTCCTTGGACGGCGACTTGAACCTCGCTTTCTCGGAAAATGTGGCACAACGCTTTGAAGCGTACGGTTGGCAAGTGCTGCGCGTCGAGGACGGCAACGATCTCGCGGCGATCGAAGCGGCAATCGAACAAGCGAAGCAAGAATCCGGCAAGCCGACGTTAATCGAAGTGAAGACGGTGATCGGATACGGAAGCCCGAACAAGGCGGGCAAAGGCGGCCACGCCGGTCCACACGGCTCTCCGCTGGGAACGGAAGAAGCGAAATTGACGAAAGAGGCGTACAATTGGACGTACGAGGAAGATTTCTACGTACCGCAAGAAGTGCGCGATCATTTCGCTGCAGTGAAGCAAAAGGGCATTGCGGCATACAACGCATGGAATGAACAATTCACGGCATACAAAGCATCCTATCCGGAGCTTGCGAAACAATTCGAACAAGCCGTGTCCGCCGAACTGCCGGCAAATTGGGACGCAGACTTGCCGAAATATACGTCTGAGGACAAACCGTTGTCGACGCGCGTCGCTTCCGGCAATGCGCTGAACGGATTGGCCAAGAACGTACCGAGCCTGGTAGGCGGCTCCGCCGACTTGGAAAGCTCGACGATGACGCATTTGAAAGGCTTGCCTGTATTCCATCCGGAAAATTACGCGGGACGCAACATTTATTACGGCGTACGCGAATTCGGCATGGCTGCGGCAATGAACGGCATTATGCTGCATGGCGGCCTGAAAGTATACGGCGGAACGTTCTTCGTATTTACCGATTACTTGCGTCCTGCCGTTCGTCTTGCGGCGCTGATGAATTTGCCGGTCGTATACGTGCTGACGCACGACAGTATCGCTGTCGGCGAAGACGGCCCGACGCATGAGCCGATCGAGCAATTGGCGTCGATCCGCATCATTCCGAATTTGACCGTCATTCGTCCTGCCGACGCGAACGAAACTTCGGCGGCATGGGCTTATTCGCTGCAAAACCGCCGCAATCCGGTGGCGCTCGTCTTAACCCGCCAAAACTTGCCGGTATTGGACAATACGGCGGAAATGGCGCGCGAGGGGGTAACCCGCGGCGCGTATGTCGTATCCGATGCGGCAAACGGCAAGCCTCAAGCGCAAATTATCGCGACAGGATCCGAAGTGCAGCTCGCGGTACAAGCGCAAAAAGCGTTGGCCGAACAAGGCGTGCAAGTGCGCGTAATCAGTATGCCAAGCTGGGATTTGTTCGACGCTCAGCCGAAGGAATACCGCGATTCCGTGCTGCTGCCTGACGTCAAGGCTCGTCTGGCGGTTGAAATGGCCCATCCGTTCGGTTGGGAACGTTATGTCGGCGAACAAGGCGCCGTACTGGGCATCGACAAATTCGGAGCCTCCGCTCCTGGAGACCGCGTCATTCGCGAATATGGATTTACGGTAGAGAACGTCGTCGGCAAAGTGAAGGAACTGCTGTAATAGGACGATCTCAAATGCAAACATCCCGCCCGCCTGCTATAAGAATAGCAGAGCGAAGCGGGATGTTTTTTTACCGCAATCGCGCCTAGTTATGGATCCGGTTGGTTAGTTACCGGTTTTGCCGATGCGGCGGCCGATCCAATCCTCGTAACAGCGCGCGACGGCGCTCAAATCTTCCTCCCCGTAGCCTTGCGTCTGTCCGATCTGGAACATGCTTTTGGCCGCTTCCAGCATCGGGACGGGAACGCTCATTTGATCCGAAAGCCGGGAAGCGAGCTTCATATCTTTCAACATGAGATTTAAGGAAAATTGGTTGCTGAAATCATGCTCGATGATTTTACGCCCTTTCAACTCGGCGGCCTTGCTGCCCGCCCCGCCGGACATCACCAGGTCGAGAAATGCGCTCGTGTCGATGCCCGCCTTGGCGGCGATCGAGAAACCTTCGGCAAGCGCCACATTGTTAATGCCGACGATTGCGTTATGGGCCAGCTTCGTGATCGCGCCGCTGCCCGACGGCCCCATATAGAGCACTTTGCGCCCCATCGCCAGGAGCAGTTCCTCATGACGGCGGACCGTTTCTTCTTTTCCTCCCGCCATAAAGACTAACGTGCCGTCAAGGGCGGCAGGCTTGCTGCCCGTTACGGGAGCGTCGAGGAATTCGACGCCTCGAGCGGCGAGCGCTTCTGCAATTCTTCGCACCAATTCCGGCGAAATGGTGCTGCTGTCGATAACCGTTTTCGCCGCGCCGCCGTCGCCGATTCCGGCACATACGCCGTTTTCGCCGAAATAGACCTCCTCGATCGCACGGTCGTCGCTGATCATGGTGAACAGCACGTCGACTCCTTTCGCCGTCTCGGCAGGGGAGGAGGCGACTTTGGCTCCTTGTTCCGCGAGCGGCTTTGCCTTGTCCGCAGACCGGTTATAAACGGTCACCTCATACCCTTTGGCCAGAAGATTTGCCGCCATCGGGCCTCCCATCGTGCCCAAACCGATAAATCCGATTTTTTTCATTCCATATCCGCCTCCATCCGATAGTTGTGCATCCTACCTAATATTGTAACATGCTTGTCAGTTGAAATAAAAAATGAAATATGGTATTCTGAAATATAGAACATACGTTCCTTTGAAACACTTTGAAATACACCTTGAAATGGATTGCGTCCAACGCAAGTTCCATGGCGAACATTTCTTATTATACCGTGACTTAGCTTGTATTCTGCGGCAATATACAGTATCCTATTTTATATACAGTTTAACGATGCAAAGGGGAAAAGCATCATAATGACGAGGAGGATGCAGCAACATGAGCAAGAAAATACAGTTCGACTATAGTAAAGCACTGTCTTTTGTGCAGCAACATGAAATCGATTATTTGACGGAGCCGGTTCGCGTGGCTCACGAACAGTTACATAATAAGACGGGAGCAGGATCCGATTATCTTGGATGGATCGACCTGCCGACGAATTACGATAAGGAAGAATTCGCAAGAATTCAGCAAGCTGCCGGCAAAATCCAATCGGACTCCGAAGTGCTTGTCGTAATCGGAATCGGAGGATCGTATTTGGGCGCGCGTGCGGCGATCGAAATGCTGTCCCATTCCTTCTATAACATGCTGCCGAAGGAACAGCGCAGAACGCCGGAAGTTTACTTTGCCGGCAATAACATCAGCTCGACCTACGTGAATCATTTGATTCAGTTGATCGGCGATCGGGATTTTTCCGTCAATGTCATTTCCAAATCGGGCACGACGACCGAGCCGGCGATCGCTTTCCGCATTTTCCGCGCTCTGCTTGAGAAGAAATACGGGAAAGAAGAGGCGCGCAAACGCATCTACGCGACGACGGACCGCGAGAAAGGCGCCCTTAAGAAGCTTGCCACAGAAGAAGGATACGAGTCGTTTGTTATTCCGGACGATGTAGGCGGACGCTATTCCGTTCTGACGGCTGTCGGCCTGTTGCCGATCGCTGTGGCGGGCATCGATATTGCGGAAATGATGAACGGCGCGGCCGACGCGTCGAAAGAATTCAGCAATCCGAACTTGGCGGAGAACGCCAGCTACCAATATGCGGCGGTGCGCAATGCGCTCTACCGTAAAGGCAAAACGACGGAAATTCTCGTCAATTACGAACCGGCTTTGCATTTCGTATCCGAATGGTGGAAACAACTGTACGGCGAAAGCGAAGGAAAAGACCATAAAGGCATTTATCCGGCCTCCGTCGACTTCTCGACCGACTTGCACTCCATGGGACAATTCATCCAGGAAGGTACGCGCAATTTGTTCGAAACGGTCATCCAAGTTGCGGAAGTGCCAAGCCAAATTACGATCGAGAGCGATCCGGACGATTTGGACGGACTCAATTTCTTAACAGGCAAGACGATGGATTTCGTCAATAAGAAAGCGTTTGAAGGAACGATGCTGGCGCATTCGGACGGCGGCGTGCCGAACCTCATCGTAACGATACCGGATATGACGCCGTATACGTTCGGCTATCTCGTATATTTCTTTGAAAAAGCTTGCGGCATCAGCGGGTATTTGCTCGGCGTCAATCCGTTTGACCAGCCGGGTGTCGAAGCGTATAAGAAAAATATGTTTGCCTTGCTTGGCAAGCCCGGATACGAGAAAGAAAAAGCGGAACTAGAATCCCGCTTGACTCGATAATTGCAGTTCATCATGAAGTGACAATCTAAAGGCAGTTCGCCATATCCACATGGTTGGAGTCGGCCGAACTGCTTTCTTGAAATCATAGCTGTACATGGGAAATTTATCATCTTGCAGCAATAAACCAGAGGACTGATGCGGATGCTGGATCGCTTTAAGACAGTCAGACAGTTCGGCTACAAGGAAATCGTCATTAGAAAATCGCGCTTTATCGGTTATGCCAAACCGGTACAGACCGAAGAAGAAGCGATCCAATTCATTGACGAAATCAAGAAACAGCATTGGAACGCCACGCATAATTGTTCCGCCTATATGATCGGCGAACGGGATGAAATCCAGAAGCAATCCGACGATGGCGAACCGAGCGGCACGGCGGGCAAACCGATACTGGAAGTCATCAAAAATCAAAACTTAAAAAATACGGCGATCGTCGTCACCCGTTATTTCGGCGGAATATTGCTGGGAGCGGGCGGGCTGATTCGCGCTTATACGGACGGCGCTGTAGCCGCCATCGAAGCGGCCGACGCGATCGTCAACGTATTGCATACGCAAATTTACGTCGAAATCGACTATACGTGGTTGGGGAAACTGGAGAATGAATTGCGCAATCGCAACATACGCATGGGCGAAACGCAATTTACGGATAAAGTTATCTTGACCTGCTTGCCCGTTGCGGCGGAGGCCGATCGCTTTACGGCGTGGATAACCGATTTGACGCAAGGTCAAGGCGTTATTACGCGAGGGGATCAGGTTTATTTTATCGAAGGAGAATAATGGCATGGCAAGAAGAGCGGTAGAACAGGAGTTGACGCGTGAACGAATATTAGAAGTCGCTAGGCATTTGTTTGTTACGAAAGGTTATCGGGCTATCTCAATGCGCAGTATCGGCCAGCAGTTGGGGTATAGCCACGGTTCCTTGTATTATCATTTTAAGGAGAAGGCCGAATTATTTTATGCTCTCGTTGCGGAGGATTTCAACGAGCTTTGCTTATTAATCGAGCGCGTCAGCGGCCAGGCGCCGGGAGAGGGCGTTTCCAAGCTCGAATATGTGATGTTGGAATTTATTCGGTTCGGGCTGGATAATCCGCATCATTACGAAATTATGTTCTTGACGCGAGATGAAGAGATGCTTGCTTATTGCCGGACGGAACAAGCGCGATGCTTGGAATTGTTTGCCGCCATTGTGCGCCAAAGCCTATCCGGGAAAGAACTTACGGAAAAAGCGAGACAGAATATTCCGTTAAGCCTGTTCTTAGCGGTACACGGTTTCATATCCTATTATATCCAAGATCAGGTATCCTTCGATGAAATTAAACCGGCAGCCCTTGCCCACGTAAAATTTTTGGCCTGCAGTTTTTAGCGCGACGTCAACCGTTCCAACGGTTGGCGTTATTTTGTTTGCGTTGACAGATCTAAGCCGATATGGTCTAATTTGGACGAATTCATTATCGGAAGCGAAAGCGGGGAGTTCAGGTGAAAACGGATTATGACGTCATTATTGTAGGCGCGGGCAGTTTCGGGATGAGCGCCGGATATTATTTGGCAAAATCGGGGGCGAGCGTGCTGCTGATCGACGCCCACGACCCGCCGCATCATAACGGAAGCCACCATGGGGAAACCCGCATCTTTCGGACGGCGTACACGATGGGGGCGCCCTACGTTGCCTTGGCGCTTCGCTCCGGACGGCTATGGAGCGAGTTGGCCGAGGCGGTTCGCGAGAGCGCAACGCTGGCGGAACATAGCGAAATTTTTCGCCAAACGGGCGTTCTAAGCATAGGTCCGGCAGGCTCCCGTTTTCTTCGCTCCAAACGGGAAAGCTGCGAAGCGTTCGGCATCCCTTATGAATACATAAGCGCCCGCGATTTGACGGCAAGATGGCCGGGGTTCTCCGTGCCGGAACGAATGGAAGGGCTTTACGAGCCGAATAGCGGCATTTTGTTCAGCGAGCGGATTATTCGCGCATATCGGATGTTGGCCCAGAAATACGGGGCGGAATTGTTAATTCATACGCGAACGTTACGAATCGAACAGGGAAAGCGCGGGAATGAGGTTTATACCGAAAATGGCGCCTATTGTGCGAACAACGTACTTGTCGCGGCCGGCGCATGGTCGGCGGAGGTAGTGCCGGAATTGCTTGGCCGGATTCAGCCTGTGCGCAAACCGATCGGCTGGTTCAAGGCCCCGGCGCATCGATACGGCGATGGAACGTTTCCGGCGTTCGTCGTCAACAAGGGCGGCGATGAAGAATATTACGGCATTCCCGATCTGGACGGTTCCGGTTTGAAAGTCGGCAGGCATGACGGGGGCGATATTCTCGCTCCCGGCCGGCCGATCCCGCCGTTCGGCGCCTATCGGCAAGACGAAGAACATCTCGCCGCTTTTGTGAGGGACTTTTTGCCGGAAGCCGGCGGGTTGCTGCAAGGGAGCGTCTGTCTGTACGAGAACGCGCCGGGCGAACGGTTCATGTTAGGCCCCCTTCCCGGCCGTCCCGGCGTTTGGTTTGCGGGCGGAGGGTCGGGACACGGCTTCAAGTTCAGCAGCGGCATCGGCCAAACGATAGGCGAATGGTTGACGACAGGACAAAGCCTCACGGATGTCTCCGCATTTCGCATTTAAAATCTTCATAAAGCGTGAAAGGCCCGTTCCGGCGATTATGCCGGGGCGGGCGTTTTGCTTCGAAAAACTTATCGCGCTTCCCCTATTAGGCACTCACACATCATAAGCAAAATGAATATTCTGCATTAGAAAATTTGATAAAACGAAATTCCTTTTAACCGCAAAATAGAAAGCCTTGATAGAGGTTTTCTCAAAATAAGGAATTGACGCGAGAAGTCATATTCTGGTAAAGTTATAATACCAAGTAATCGAATAGGAATTATGGGTAAGTGAAGGCTTGGGGAGGAGAAGTACGTTGGATACGATATTGCGGCATAAAGGATGGACTTGGGGGTTCCGCAGCACCATCATGCTTTATTTTTTACTATTGATCATACTGCCGATTGTCGGCGTATACACCCATTCTTTCGCATCCGGATGGGGGAAGTTTGTAGAAAGCGTGACCGAACCGCTGGCATGGAAGGCGGTGCTGCTGACGCTGAAACTGTCGCTTATCGCGACCGCGATCCATATCGTCATCGGAACGATGATCGCCTGGGTGTTGACCCGTTACCGCTTCTGGGGCAGAACGCTGTTGAACAGCCTGGTCGATCTTCCGTTCGCCTTGCCGACGGCTGTCGGCGGGCTCATGATCCTGCTCTTGCTCGGCCCGAACAGCCCGGTCGGCCAATGGGCCGAACGTCTCGGATTTGAAATTGTGTTCCACGAACCGGCGATTGTGATCGCGATGCTATTTGTTACGTTTCCGTTCGTCATTCGCGCGGTGCAGCCGCTGTTGGAGGAAATCGACAAATCGGAAGAGGAAGCCGCCTATATGCTTGGCGCTACCAGACGAAGAACCTTCCTGAAGGTCATTTTTCCTTCCCTGCTTCCGGGCGTATTAAGCGGCGCGATGTTGGCTTTTTCGCGGGCAATCGCGGAATTCGGCGCCGTCGTGCTCGTAGCCGGCAATATTCCGGGAAAGACGCTCATCGCGTCGGTATACATTTTCGGCGAAGTGGAGAGCGATAATCCGGTCGGCGCTGCGGCGGTATCGATCATTTTACTGACATTGTCGTTTGCCGTTTTATGGCTTATTCATTTCGTGCAAACACGGAGATTGAACAAATGAAAAAAGCGCTTATTCTTCTCACCTATTTCATATTCGCGGTCGTGCTGATCATTCCGCTTGCCAAAATTTTTACAGGATCGTGGGAGCAGGGCTTAAGCGGATTCGTCGAGGCGCTGACCCGCCCGCAGGCGCAGCATGCTTTGATGATGACGGGGTTGATCGTAATCGTCGTTACACTGTTGAATACGCTGTTCGGCGTTATGCTTGCCGTCTATCTGGTCCGCGGAACATGGATCGGAAGAAGGGTCAAACAACTGTTAAACAGTATTGTCGATCTGCCTTTTGCCGTCTCCCCGGTTATTGGTGGATTCATGATCGTGCTCCTTCTGGGGCCCAATACGGTGATCGGCGCCTTCTTCGAATCGATCGGCTTGAAAATCGTGTTTGCCTTCCCCGGCATGGTGCTCGCTACTCTGTTCGTCACGTTTCCGCTGATGGTGCGCGAGGTGATGCCCGTACTGCAGGAAATCGGCTCGGGCCAGGAAGAGGCGGCCTCGACGCTGGGCGCGTACGGGTGGACGACGTTTTGGAAAGTAACTTGGCCTTCGATCCGTTGGGGCGTCATTTACGGCGTCGTATTGACGGTAGCCCGTTCGTTGGGAGAGTTCGGCGCGGTGCTTGTCGTATCCGGCAACATTATGAATAAAACGCAAACGGCGACAACGCTCGTCTATCAAGATGTGGAAAATTTCAATGTGACCGCGGCGAACGGCGTCGCTTTCGTGCTTGCCGCTTTTTCGATCGGCTTGCTGCTCATTATGGAATGGACGAAAAAAAGAAAAGGAGTGCATTGAAATGCATATTGAAGTGAGCCATTTAAACAAAACGTTCGGGCAGTTCCAGGCGGTGCGCGACGTCAGTTTCTCAATCGAAAAGGGCCATCTGATCGGCCTGCTCGGTCCGAGCGGAGGCGGGAAAACATCCATTTTGCGTATTTTGGCCGGTCTCGAAACGCCGGATTCGGGGGAGATCGTGTTTCACGGGAAAAAGGTGAACGATTTGCCGCCACAGGAACGCGGAATCGGGTTCGTTTTTCAAAACTACGCTTTATTCAAACATATGTCGGTGTTCGATAATATCGCGTTCGGGTTGAAGATCAAAAAGATGCCGAAGGACCAAATTCGGGCGCGGGTGGCGGAACTGGTAGAGCTCACGGGGTTAAAAGGGTTCGAGCACCGGTATCCGCATCAATTGTCGGGCGGGCAGCGGCAGCGGGTTGCGTTTGCGCGGGCGTTGGCGCCGGAGCCGCAGCTGCTGTTGCTCGACGAGCCGTTTGCGGCGATCGACGCCAAGATCCGGCAGGAGTTACGCGTATGGCTGCGGAATTTGATCGAGCGGGTCGGGATTACTTCGATTTTCGTTACGCATGACCAGGACGAGGCGATTGAAGTGGCGGACGAAATAATGATCATCAATCAAGGGAAAGTCGAGCAGAAGGGGACGCCGTGGGATATATATAAAAACCCGCAGACGCCGTTCGTAGCGAGCTTTATCGGCGAATCGACGATCGTGGAGCAAATCTCCGAACTGAAAGGCTTCGAGGAAGCGAAGATTTGGCCGCACACGAAGGCGCTCATTCGCCCTGAATATATTGAAATCGGGAGACGGCATGAATTCAGCCTTTTGTCGGCAACGGAACGGGGAAGAATTAAGCAGATTCATTTTCGCGGCAGCGAGTGGATGGTGGAGGTAGAGGTCGGCAGCCATACGCTCATCACGTACCGTTCGCTTGAGCTTGACGTGCTGCAGCCGGGAGAAGAGGTATACGTGCTCGTGCATCGGGCGTATTTGTTCAACGATAACGACAGTTGGATTATGGAAAACAAGCTGAAAGAGGACCCGATGCCGATTCATATCTAGATGGAAGAGAGGAAGCGCAATGTTTGGCAGGTATCATCGTCCGTTTCACACAGCAGCGTTTGCTATCGTATGGCTCCTCCTCGCAGGCATCATTGCCGCGGCCTGCGGCGGCCCTTCGCAATCTCCCGAGCCTGCGGCGGCGTCCGGAGAGGAGAAGTCCGGCGGCGGGGTAACGCTCGTCATCGGCGCCTACAGCGTCGTCAAGGACGCGATGGGCGAAATATTGCCGAAATTCGCGGCGCATTGGTACGAGAAAACGGGGCAACGCGTCACATTCCAGGAATCGTATGAGGCTTCCGGGACGCAAGCGCGAGCGATCGTCGGCGGTTTCGAAGCGGATGTGGCAATGCTGGCGATGGAAGGGGACATCGACAAAATCGTGAAGGCGGGTCTCATTACCCGCGATTGGAAAAACGGACCTTATCGGGGCATGATCACGGAGTCGATCGTCGTCATGGGAACGAGACCGGGCAATCCGCACGGTATCCGGGATTGGGAGGACGCGATGCGCCCGGGCGTGAAGGTGCTGTACCCGAATCCGAAGACGTCGGGCGGAGCGCAATGGGATATTAATGCGATATACGGCGCGGGCCTAAAGCGGTCGGAGGAATTGGGGGGGGCGCAGGATCCGGCCTATGCCAAGCGATTTCTAAGCCGAATGCATGACAATATCGAATCGCTCGACAAAAGCGGGCGCGCTTCGATGGCGGCGTTCGAGTATGGCGTGGGCGATGTCATCGTCACGTATGAAAACGAGCTGTTGGCGCGCATCAACAAGGGAGTCGATTATGAAGTTGTCGTGCCGAAGGATACGATACGGATCGAGAATCCGGCGGCGGTCATCGACGTCAACGCGGACCGTCACGGTACGCGCGAGGTGGCTGAAGCGTTCATCGAGTATTTGTCTCAACCGGAGGCGCAGCGCGTGTTCGCGGACGAAGGATTCCGTCCGGTCGCGCCTGAAGTATACGCGGAAGTGAAAGACCGTTATCCGCACCCGGCGGGCTTGTTCGATATCGAATATCTCGGCGGCTGGGACGCCGTACGCGAAACGCTTTATTCCAGGCGGGGCGTATGGTATCAAGTGCTGGCCGGTCTGTGAAAATAGCCGCTGTCAGGGGCAGAACAACCGTATGGGGAGTTCTGGCTCTTTTTTTTGATGCCAGGCTTCAATAATCACTAAAATTAAAACGTTTATATTTAATTAAAAAGAAATAGTTCCAAGTAACATCGTTTGGAGGAAGGCGGTGAACAAGAAAGAAAGGACTAGGAATTCAATGAATTATAGTGATTGACAACGCATGCAATGTTAATATATAAAGGAAATAGATAACAGGAAAAACATGGGCTCGATCGGCCTGAAAGTTAAAACGTTTTAATTTTATGAGTACAGGTTTCGATCTTGCAGCGCAAATTGACCGTAAAAATCCAGTTTGGAGGAGAAAAAATGCGAAGGATGCGAAGGTATGCAGCCGCATGGATCGGCGCGCTGGCAATTTTATTGCTGGCAAGCGGCTGTCTGGGGGAGAAATCGGCGTTGCCCGGGATGCCGAAGGACGGAGCGGGAACGCTTAAAGTGATGTACGGCAACGAACAGACGTTTCGATTGCTTTACGGGGATTATTTTCAGTCGAAATATCCGAACGTCGAAATTGAGATTGTCGATACGAAACCTTTGCGGGAAAATACGGAAACGGAACAGGAGCCGGCCGAGCATTTGTTGAAACTGATCGAGAAGGAAAAGCCCGATCTTATATTGCTGGATAAGAGCCAAGTGTCCGTATTGGCCGAGAAGGGCAAATTGATGCAATTGGATGCCGTCATGCAACAGGAGAACTTCGACACAAGCGGCATACCGGGTCAATTCATGGACTATTTCCGCCAAATCGGAGACGGTAGCATCTACGCAATCTCGCCAACCTATACTACGCAAGCCATTTATTACAATGCCGGGCTGTTCGCCGAGCACGGCATCGAACCGCCCCGCAATCAAATGACATGGGACGAAATCGCGGCTCTCGCATCCCGGTTCGGCGCGCTCAGTACCGAAGAACAACCGCTATACGGCCTAAGCTCGCTTTTTCCTAATTCGCTGGAAATGGTATTGAATATCGCCCAGACCTTACAGATCGGCATACTGGACAGCCGCGGCGAGAAGATGCAGTTCGAAACGGAAGGATGGAACCAGGCATTCGGGCAAGTGGCGGAATTGATCAAAAATAACGGACTGTACGCTCCGGAGGAACCGGTTTTTTCTATCGCAACGAATGAGACGCCTTTTGCGATGGGGCAGTCAGCGATGACGATCAGATACGTTACGCAATCCGAACATCTGACGGGCGATTCGAAGTTCGAAGTAGGTCTCGTCACGATGCCGGTCAATCCGGCAAGTCCGGAGACGTCTCCGTTTATTTTTTTCAACGACTTGTTCGCGATCAATCAAGATTCCGAGAATAAACGTCTTGCGTGGGAATTGCTCCATTATATGTGCAGTCCCGAAATGGCCGATTTTTTGACATCCGGTCTTATGCTTAATCTGCCGATACGCAATGAAAGAGTGGAAACGATCGGCGGCTTGAGCGCGGAGCCCTTCACTTTGCTGAAGCCGTCTTTAAACGGAGGCACGGGATGGGACGTGGTCGACCGCGAACCTTTCTCCCAGGAGTTTCGTAACGAAGTCTTTATGGCGATGGAGAATGCGCTGAATGATATGGCGTATAACGACGTGCCGGTTAACGACGCGCTTGCCGCCATGCAGCAAGATTTGCAAGCCAAACTGGATCTGGAGAAACGAAAATAAATGGATGGAATTTCCGTAGTGCGGTCCGCAATGATCAATAGTATATAGACGTTTGCCAATATCGTCGATCCCGAAACGGCCAGTCCGGGGAGCGGCGATTTTTTTTTCCGTTTCCGAAGGTAATTTATGGACTGCCTGCAGCCGTTTTGTGCCGGGATGATAACGTTTTCGTGAAATAGTGTCATATTGCCGCATTTGCCGCGGAAGAGAACACAAGTTTACTCCATTGAATCGGCAAGGTTCGTGCCGCTACAATATAGGTAAGCAAGGAACCATTGCCCAGCAGTCTTTAGACAACGAGCGTTCCCGAAGACGAGCATTCACGAGAAAAGGACGGAGATGGCGATGCTTAGTATGCGCGAATATTTGATGCTTCAGAAATTGCAGGAAAGCCGGCGCCCGCTGACGGTTTCTTTCCTTGCCAGCTCGTTCAAGGTGAACGAGCGAACGATCCGCAACGATCTGCAAGGATTGGACGCGTGGTGCAGGAAGCAAGGGATGCGGCTGTGCCGCAAACCGAATGTTGGCGTTTGGCTCGAAACGAAGGGCCGCGGAATCCCGTCCGAACCGCCGCTTTCGCCGCCGGCTTTCCGCCGTCAAATCGCCTACAACCCCGACGACCGCCATAAACTGATGGCGCTCGAATTGCTGTTTCGCAATGAAGCGGTTCTGGTCAAAGAATTCGAGCTTATGCTGGGTATCAGCAAATCGACGGCGCTGCGCGATCTGGACGCTTTGGAGCGGGCGTGGACGAATACGCCGCTTCGGCTCGTCAAACGGCCCAATTTCGGCGTGTTGGCGGTAGGGGAAGAGAGGGCGATCCGCAATGCGTTATTCCAATTGCTGACGGATGAACCCTTGATGAAAATGCCGGCCGCGCAAAAATACATTGACGAAATTTACCGTTGCCTGAAAGCGGACGGCGAACCGCCCGGCGGAACGGAAACGGGGCGGGAACGAACGATTGGCGTATTGCTCGGTTTGCGCAAGGAGTTGAAACGGCACGGCATGCGTCTCACCGACGAAGCATTAGCCGCCTATGCGCTCCATATGGCGATCGCCGCATACCGGATTCCGCTTGGGGGGCGAATCTCGCTGTCCGATCGGCAGAAGGAACGCATCCGCCGCCAAAATTTCCATCCTTGGCTCGTCTCGCTGCTCGCTCATATGCTGCCGTCTCAAGCGCTGCCTTGGCCCGAGGAAGAAGTGCTGAATATGGCCGTCCATTTGGCGGCATCCAGCATGATCGAATGGTTGGACGGCTTCCAGCCTCTATCGGAAGGGGAAGCTTCCATGCTGGCAACCGCGGTGCGCAATATGGTCGAAATCGCGGAGCGGTTTCTCGGCTTGTCCTTTGAAGGGGACCGCGAGCTGTATCGGGGGCTGGCCAATCATGTGGCGCCGATGATTCAGCGCCTGCGCTACGGGATCGCGCAATTGGCCGTTTCCCCGGCGGAGATGGATATCAAGCAAGCTTACCCGTGGATTTTCTACGCGGCCCGGTCCGGGACCAAGGCGGTGGAAGAATTGTTCGACATTACCGTTCCCGATTACGAAGCGGCCCATCTTGCCCTTTACATTGGAGCGGCGGTGGAGCGCAAAAAAGGAAGCGTTTCCTCCGGAAGCGTGCGGGCCGTCATCGTTTGCGGGACCGGAATGGGCACTTCGCAAATGCTGGAAGTCCGGTTAATGCAGGAATTTCCGGAAATTCACGTTCGAGCGACCTGTTCCGTCTTTGCCGTACGGGAATGGCTTGACGGGCAAACCGATTTATTTCTTGCAACGGTGCCGTTTCAGCTCGACGGAGCGGCGGTCATTGAATGCAGCCCGTTTCTCGATTCGAAAGACGTTCTGGCGATTCGCGCTTGGCTGGCCGACGGGAGCGCCTCGTTCGCCGGCTTGAGAGAAAGGCTGACGGGGGAAGTCGTTGCGGCGGCGGCCCGCTTGGGAATGCATCATCCCCAGTTTGCGAAGGAGGTGAGCAGGACAATCGCATCCTATTTTGCCCATAGCGAAAAAACGATGACACAATTTTGGAAAAGGAGCGATCAAGGAAAAATGCTGGCCGATTTATTAACGGAACAAACCGTAGTTTGCCGTCCCGATTGTACTTCTTGGGAAGATGCGGTAATGAAGGCGGGAGAGCTGATGGAAAGTACCGGCGCCGTGGAGGCGGAATATACCCACGCGATGATGAACGGGTTGCGCAAGCACGGGCCTTATATGGTCGTAGCGCCCGGCGTCGCTTTGTTGCATGCAAGGCCGCAAGACGGGGTCAACGAAGTGGGCATGAGCCTGCAGATCGTTCCCGACGGCGTGGCGTTCGGGCATCCGAGCAGAGATCCGGTCCGGTTGGTCTTCGCTTTCGGAACGACGGATCCGCAATCGCATTTGCAAGCTTTATCCCGTTTAATGTCGCTATTTAACGACGAGGAGCGGCTATCCGCTCTCATGAAGGCGTCGTCAACGAATGAAGCGCTCGCTTTGTTGCATGACTGACGTTCGAATGCAATCATCATGGATTCATACGAAAGGGGATTAGATCAACATGTTGGCAGTGACTTATATCGATCGAATTATGGAATTGATGCAGACCGCGAAAGATACGCAATTGGAGTCGGTCCGTCAAGGGGCAAAGCTGGTGGCGGATGCCGTTCAGCAAGACGGCGTTCTGCATGTGTTCGGATGCGGACATTCGCAAATGTATGCGGAGGAAGTATTTTATCGCGCGGGAGGGTTGGTGCCCGTAAACGCTATTCTGGAGCCGGCTTTGTCTTTACGGCCCGAAGCGCCGAAGAGCACCTGGTTTGAACGAATCGAAGGATATGCGGAAATCGTGCTGGAGCATGAACGGATCGCCCCGGGAGACGTGTTGCTGATCGCCTCGACTTCCGGTCGGAATGCCGTGCCGGTGGAGATGGCGATGGAAGCCAAGAAACGCGGCATGCATGTTATCGCATTGACGTCGCTGCAGTTTACGAATGATGTGACAAGCCGCCATCCTTCCGGGAAAAAATTGATCGATGTGGCCGACGTCGTGCTGGACAATTGCGGAGTAAGCGGCGACGCGATTATGGAGCGGGAGGATATGCCGGCCAAGTTCGGCCCGACTTCGTCGATTCTTGGCTTCACCTTGCTGCAATCGCTCATCGTTCAGACCGTGGATGAATTATGCGGCCGCGGCGTGCAGCCGCCGATCTGGGTCAGTTCCAATCTGGACAAGGGCGATGCGATCAACGCGGAGTATATACGGCGCTATAAAGACCGCATCAAATGTTTGTAATCGGGAAGAGAAGTTCGTTCGGCTGTATCGTTAGGTTATGAATTGTAAAATTCCAAATAGGAGCGTGGAAGACGATGAAAATTGTAACCGTATGCGGCATGGGGTTCGGCACGAGTTTGATGGTCAAGATGAGCATTGACGATATTTTGAAGGAGTTGGGCAAGCAGGCCGACACGCAAGCGATGGATATGGGGTCGGTAAAAGGTCTCGATGCGGATTTGTTCGTTACTTCCAAGGATATGGAGAACAGTTTCCCGGACGTCGGAGCGCCGGTCATTTTCCTGGAAAATATGACGGACAAGGCGGAGATCAAGGAGAAAGTCATTGCTTTTTTAAACCGATAACCTAAGAAGGGGGAACAAGCGCGATGCTCGATTTCCTGATTGAATTAATAACGACGCCTGCAGTCATGCTCGGATTAGTCGCTTTGGTCGGTCTTCTAATCCAGCGCAAAAATGCCGCAGACGTCACGAAAGGAACCCTGAAGACCATACTTGGCGTATTGATCTTGTCGGCAGGGTCGGGAGTTATCGTTCAATATTTGGAACCGTTCGCCACGATTTTTACCCAAGGGTTTCAGTTGACCGGCGTCGTTCCGTTCGATGAAGCCGTCGTCGGGGCGCTGTCCGAGAAGGTGCCCGAGATTGCCCGCAACGGTTCGCTGATTTTGGCTTTCGGTTTTGTTATCAATATTATACTTGCCCGCTTCTCTCCTTTCAAATATATCTTTCTTACGGGGCATATGTTGTGGATTATGTCGGGCGCATTGGCGTGGGCTTTCTACGATTTAGGATATCAGACGGTTGAGGCGGTGCTATGGGGATCGATGATTCAAGGCTTGGCCTGCGTGCTCTTTCCGGCGCTCGCCCAGCCGATCATGCGCAAATTGACGGGCTCCGGCGATATCGGCTACGGGCATTTTACAACGGCCGGCGTCGTATTGTCCGCGGGCATCGGCAAGCTCGCCGGCAATCCGCAGAAGAGCACGGAACAGATGAAAATGCCGAAAAGCTTGGAATTTTTCAAGGACACGGCGGTCTCGATTTCTTGCGTTATGGTGCTCATTTATCTTATCTCCGTATTGATGGCCGGTCCTGAATTTATGAAGTCGATCAGCAATGACCAGAATTGGATCGTGTTTGCGATCGTTCAAGGGCTTGGCTTTACGGCCGGCGTGCTTATTTTGCTGCAGGGAGTGCGGATGTTCCTGGGAGAAATCGTACCCGCATTCCGCGGGGTGGCGCAGAAGCTCGTGCCGGGGGCGACGCCAGCGCTGGATTGTCCCGTCGTATTCGCGTTTGCGCCGAATGCGCTGATTATCGGCTTCTTGAGCAGCATCGTCGGCATGGTGATCGGAATGCTCGTCTCCCAATCTTTCGGCGCAATCGTCCCGCTTCCTTCCATCATCGGCGGATTTTTCACCGGCGGGATTGCCGGCATCTTCGGCAATACGTGGGGCGGCAGACGGGGAGCGATGATTTCCGGTTTGATATACGGCCTGGTGTTAACGATTCCGGTAGCGTTATTCTTCCCGATGTACGGTTTGGAGGCGTATGGCGTAACGGGGATCGCTCTGCTCGTGTCCGACGCGCTGATCGTGCTATCGGGCGTGAAGCTGCTCCATTCGCTTCATTTGCTGCCGATTGTCGTTCCTGCCGTTATCGTTGCGCTCATTGTATGGGGCATCGTTCGCAACGGCCGGAACAAAGGCGCGGAACTGAAACAATAATGTGAATGACGATATTGAGAAATAAAGGTGGGGAGAAACATGGTGGAGAAACGAACTACGATCCGAAACGCGAACGGGTTGCATATGCGTCCGGCAACGGAATTCGTCGATTGTGCCTCCGCTTTTGCCAGCAAGATTTCACTCGTGAAAGACGGTATTTCGGTTGATGCCAAAAGTATGGTCGGCGTCATTTCGCTGGCAATCGCATGCGGCGAGGAGATCGTGATTGAAGCGGAAGGACCGGATGAGGAAGAGGCATTGGCCGCTTTGGAGCGGGTTCTCGGCGAAATGGAGGAGGACGCATGAATACGATTCGCGGCATTGCGGCGGCGGAAGGCGTTGCGATCGGTACGGCTTGGGTACTTCCCCGCTCATACTGGGAAGACGATGAGGCGGCGCCTGCCATCGCGGCGGGAGAGCCGGAACAAGAAAGAGCGAGGCTATTGCAAGCGTTCGAGCAGGTGCGGCAGCAATTGGAAACGATCTATGCTCAGGCGCAGGCCAAGCTTGGCGACGACACCGCCAAAATGATTAAAGGCCAAATTCTAATGACGAAGGATCGCTCCTGGATTGAGGGCATGCTGCGCATCATCGACGAAGAAAGCGCGTCCGCAGCCGATGCGGCGAAGAGGAAAGTGGACGAATTGATCGGCATGTTCGAGTCAATGGACAATGCATATATGCGGGAAAGGGCGAGCGATGTGCGCGATCTCGGCAATCGGCTGTTGACGGAGCTGCAAGGCGGCGATAGCGATGGCGTCGAGCGAACGAACGGCCCCGTCATATGGGTGGCGCGCGACTTGCCGCCTTCGCTCACCGTCGGAGCGAATCCGGACACGGTGCTGGCATGGGTGACGGAGACGGGGGGGCGAACGTCCCATTCGTCGATCCTTGCCCGAACGCTCGGCATTCCCGCCGTCGTAGGCGCCGGCGAACTGCGGGATCGGATTCAATCGGGACAGACGCTCATCGTGGACGGCAGCGCCGGAATCGTTCATATCGATCCCGCCCCGGAATTGCTGAGCGAATACGAGGAGAAACGGCGCGCGTTGGAGGAAGCCGGCAGCCGGTTAGCCCGCTGGAAGGATAAGCCGACGGTTACGGCCGACGGCAAGAGCATCGTTCTGCAGGCCAATATCGGCCATCCGGACGAAGCGGCGGCGGCGTTGCGGCAAGGAGCCGAAGGGATCGGCCTGTTCCGCTCGGAATTTATCTTTATGCATCGCGACGATTTGCCGTCGGAAGAGGAGCAATTTGCCGCCTATGCCAAAGCCGCGGAGACGATGGCCGGAAAGCCGGTCACGATCCGCACCTTGGATATCGGCGGCGATAAAGATTTGCCTTATCTCCAAGTGCCGAAAGAACTGAATCCGTTTCTCGGCTATCGAGCGATACGGCTTTGTCTGGACCAGCCACAGTTGTTCCTAGCGCAGCTGCGGGCCATTATGCGCGCGAGCCATTACGGGCAAGTGCGGCTTATGCTGCCGATGGTCTGCGCGGCCGAAGAAATCCGGCAAACGCGGCAGCTTTTGCAGCAGGCGAGAGAGGAGCTTGACCGAGAAGGAATCCCTTACGACCTGCATATGAAAGTCGGCATCATGGCGGAAACGCCGGCTGCCGCCCTGCTGATGGACCAACTCGGCGCGATGGTGGACTTTGTCAGTATCGGCACGAACGATCTGGTGCAATATACGATGGCTTGCGACCGCATGAACGAATCGGTATCGCATCTTTACCAACCGTATCATCCGGCCGTTCTGCGCCAGATCGCCTATATTGCGGAGCAAGCACATCGCCATGGCATTACCGTTTCCCTATGCGGCGAATGGGGCAGCGAAGCGTCCGCTCTTCCGCTTCTGATCGGCCTGGGAGTCGATTCGATCAGCATGTCGGCTTCTTCTATACTCGGCATTAGAGAAAAGGCGGCTTCGCTGGATAGCGGGACTTGCGAGCAAATGGCCGCATCCGCCTTGCAATGCGCCGGCCAAGAGGAAGTGCTCTCTTTACTGCAGGAGCAATTCGCGTAATAGAATAGGAAGCGCCCTTCCCGATCGGATTCGGGAGGGGCGCCGCTTATTTGGGGCCGGCCTGCGAAACGATAGCATCAAGCAAATCGGAATGCAGCTTAGGCGACACGGATTGGTCGCTTTGCAGGGCGATCGAGGAAGCCGCAAGGCCTAGTCGGCACGCTTGCTGCATCGTTTCGCCCCGGACGATTCCGAATAAATAACCGGCGGAGAAAGCGTCGCCCGCGCCCGTCACGTCCACGATCTCGGTCGACATGGACGGCAATGTCCGCTCTTCTTCTTCGGACGAATAGAACAACCCTTCGGCGCCCATCGTAATGATCACATTGCGGGCGCCTTTTTCTTTGATGATGCGTGCGGCGGCGCGGCAGTCGTCCGCCGTTTCGACGTTCATGCCGGCAAGCAATCCGGCTTCGCGGCGATTCGGGAATATGCAATGAACGCCATCCAGCCTCTCCGGAAGCTTCTGCGCATCCGGCAACGAGACCGGGTCCACATAGAGCGGAATATTCTCGTCCCGGCAACGTTCAATAACGTAAGTCAGGCATTCCGCGGATACGTTGGAATCGAGGAAGACGGCTTGGGAGGATGCGATCAGCGACCAGCGTTCGGCCAGCACGGCGCTCGTCAACCGATCCAAAATATCGTAATTGGCCATGGCGATGAACATTTCTCCCGTCGCGTCCAGCAATGTCGTATAAGTGCCCGTCCGCTCGTCCGGCATGACGCTCACCTGGCTGACATCGACGCCGGCCCGCCGCGTCTCCTCCAATAGAAGCGTTCCTTCCTTATCGTTGCCGACACAGGACACGAGCGTCGCATGAAGTCCGAGCCGCGCCAAGTTTTCGGCGACATTCCGCGCCACGCCTCCGCATGATTCGCTGAAATGCACCGGATTGGCCGTACCGGTTATAATTTTTTGCCTGCTGTAGGCTTTGCGGTCGAAGTTGGATGTGCCGATGCATGTAATGATCGCATCTTCATGCAAAATATATGCGCGCCCCTTGATGACACCTTTTTTCGTCAGATTGGAAATGTATCCTGCGATCGCCGGACGGGACAAACCGACTTTATCGGCCAGCTCCTGCTGCGATATGTACGGATTCAGCCTGATATAGTGCAAAATTTGTTGCTCCTTGTTTTTTTCCATCGAGGTCACCATCCCTTTCATTTCATTATAAACATATGTTTATATAAAATAAAAACGGTACATGGCGATCCTGTTGACGAAATTTCTTCACCAGCCTCTCTCGTGAAGCTTAACATCCAATTCTTTGGCCGCTTCCAGCAATAAATCTTCGCAGAAATAATATTCCTTTTTATAAACGATAGAGCAGTCTAGCGTTTCCAAATAAATTACGCTCTTTAACTGCCACCCTTGGTTCGTATCGATCAAGACGATCACAACCGGGCGATCCCATAGCATCCGAAAGAAAGCCTTTAATGCTCCGGACCAATGCAAAAACGTATCGCGGACGGAGTATTTCTTGATCGTTTCCCTGCCGAATTCCTGTCCGACGTGAACGATATCGTTATAGGCGTATTCGCTGAATAGTGCGGCCATCGCTTCCGGATCGCGCTTATGGAACGCGTCGATAATCGAATCGATTACTTTCCGGTCCGGCATCGGATATTCTCTTTCCAAGACGCTTCGGCTTTCCCTGTTCTTTTCATCGTTTGTTTGCATGGATCGCAAGTTTTTTCTTGCCCGGTGCAGCAAGGATTTCATCGCTCCTTCCGTCGTTGCAAGCATATCCGCCGTTTCCTTAGCGGTAAAATGAAACACCTCCGCCAATAAAATAGCCGCGGCTTGTTTGGGGGACAATCTATGTACCAATAACTCGATCGATTCGTAAATTTCAAAATCCGATATATGTCCGGAGCGATTGGAATCATCCCATTCTTCATCATAGGATGACAACTCGAATCGGTTGTCTCTGCGGCACTGATTGATCCACGTATTTGTCGCGATGCGAAACAGATAGCTCTTCGGAAATACCGGCTGCCAAATCTGACCTAACGAGGCCAACGCTTTGAGCAGCGTTTCTTGAACCAAATCTTCCGCATCCCATGGCGAACCGGTTAATTTGCGGCAATACCTCCACAGATCCGACCGATAAGGCGCAACCGTCTCTAGAAATCTCTTTTTTAAATTCCACGCTTCTTGTTCCAAACTTTGAAGATCCGCTTCCGTATGCTGTTCCATTCGTATTCCTCCTCGTATAGTCTCTATTATATTAGACAATGAAGCGGTTCGATTCGATGCGGGGGGCGTAAAATTTTTTCGATCGATTCCATGCGGGCCCATTCCGGAAACATGATTAGACTAATGCCTGCGTATAATTTTGACCGTTTTTTGATCAAATTTCGAAAATTGTATGAACAAATTCGGATACATGTGGTATAGTATAGATAAGTAAGCACTTACAACAGTACGGGAGTGTTCGAGATGACGACAAAGACAGTATCCGTAAGCGGAGTGAAAGGCGGCAATGAAGGAAGCGCCCGGAGTTTGGTCAAAGCGATGACTTGGATGGCTTGGGCCGTATTCGGCATAGGCTTGCTGCTATGCCTGTTCAATTTATATCATTTCAGCGATCAAAATACGGGCCTGATGGTCGGCCTCGGATTTCTGGTCGGCAGCGTTCATATTTACGTCATCGGCACGGCGATGGGGCTGGTGCACGAACGGATGAATCGAGATCGAGAGAACGAGCGAAGCGAATCGTAAGACGGAAGGGCGCGTACGGCGAGCCGTATAAGTCTCGTCTAGCATATCGTCCCTTGGCCGCATGATGGCCAGGGGGCGATTTTTGTTTGTTCTAAGCCGCTTGATCGCGAGAAACGGGAAAGCGACTGCGGTAAGCGATTTGGCGGATACAGCTTCCGTTAAATTGGCTAGATGAGCGTTTTTTCGATGATTGGCGGACACACGATCCGCAATTTGACCCGGAACAGGCCCGAAAAGACGATTTGTCACAGATAACGGAAGCTCTGTCCTCCAGCATGCGGAAAAAGGGGCTTTTTCGCCAAATAAGGGATCCACTGTCCGCTATAAAAACTGCCCAGAGAATTGCGATCTCCAGGCAGCGCCGCTAACTTAACGTTTGTTCGGGTCGTAAGGCTCGCCGAGCGCAGCGGGCGGATAAGCGCGGCCGATCGCCCCGACCAAGATGAGAATCGTTAAAATATAAGGAAGCATATAGATAAACTCCCGCGGGATATCGTTCGCCCACGGATACAACTGCACAATATTCCCGAGCGCCTGCGAAAATCCGAAGAACAGCGTAGCCACCAACGCTCCGAACGGATTCCACTTGCCGAAAATCATGGCCGCGAGCGCAATATATCCTTGCCCGGTAATCGTATTATGGGAGAAATTGCTGGTCGTCGTCAACACGATCGTCGCTCCTCCGAGTCCCGCCAGAGCGCCGCTTAACATGACGGCCATATACCGCATACGAGACACTTTGACGCCGACGGTATCCGCCGCGCTGGGGTGCTCGCCGACGGCCCGCAAGCGCAGACCGAACGGAGTTTTAAACAATACGTAATAGATTGCAACGACAAGAATGAGTGCCAGAAAAGTGGTCGGATAGGCGACGAATATTCCGTTTCCGATAATCGGGAGCGAGGAAAGGAAAGGAATTTCGATTTTGCCGAATACCACCTTCAATGTGTCTGTCGTTCCCGATCCGTCGAACAACAGCTTGACCAAATAGACGGCCAATCCCGCCGCCAAAAAGTTTACGACCACGCCGCTAACGATTTGATTCGCCTTGAATGAAACGGAGGCGACCGCATGGATGCACGAGAATGCCGCGGAAGCGATCATGGCGGCGATCATGCCGATCCAGAGGGAACTCGCCCCCATTCCGAGCTTTGTTTGCATATAAAAGGCGGTTATCGCCGCGGTAAAAGCCCCGATCGTCATAAGTCCTTCCAAACCGATATTGATGACTCCGGATTTCTCGGAAACGATTCCGCCCATGGAAGTAAAGATTAACGCGGTGGCGTATACAAGGGTAATGTTGATAATGTTACCGATGACGTCCATTGCATCCATCTTACATCACCTTCTTCCCGGTACCTTTTGGATAAAACCGTTTCAGAACGAAACGTATCATGCCTTGCGTAGCGACGAAGAAAATAATCGAACCGATCACGACGCGAATAATTTCAGGAGGCGCATCCGTTCCGAAACTCATCCCCGCCGCTCCGTACGTGAGCGATCCGAGCAGGAAGGCGGCGAGGACGACGCCAATCGGATTGCTCATGCCGAGCAGCGCTACCGCGATGCCGTCAATGCCGTAACCGGGGAAGGCGGTCGCGACGGGCTGATAATGAAATACGCCGAGAACCTCGAACGCTCCCGCCAAACCGGCGAACATGCCGCTAAGGAACATAGCGCTCACGATGCTTTTGCTAATATTCATGCCGGCATATTTGGCTGCTTCGGCATTATGGCCGATCGCCCGAAATTCGTAGCCTTGCTTCATTTTCCACATCACCAAGTAATAGATCAGGACGCATCCGAACGACAGCAGCATGCCCCAGTGGATGCGCGCGTTATCGAACAAAGGGAGCAGAGGGGCGATCGTAACGGATGCGGAGTCATGGATCGTTTGCGAACGTTGCTGGCCTGCTTCGATTAGGAACGCTCCGATCAAATAGTTGGCAAGGAACATGGCGATCCAGTTCAACATGATCGTCGTAATGACTTCGTTAACCCCGCGCTTCGCTTTAAAAAACCCGGCAATGGCCGCCCACAGGCCGCCGAACAGCGCTCCGGCGATTACGGCAAGGGGAGCGTGGATGAACCATGGAAGCGACAGCTTGATTCCTACGATCGTTGCCCCCGTCATGCCCATAATAAATTGCCCTTCGCCGCCTACATTGAACAGTCCGGACCGGAACGCGAAGGCGACGGCCAGACCGGTAAGAATAAGCGGGCTGATCTGCCGCAAAGTTTCGCCCAAATCATACATATTGCCGAACACTTTGGCGAACAGGTAAGAATAGGCGACGATCGGATTGTATCCGCCCATCAGCATAATGACCGCGCCGCAGAGCAAACCTAGAAAAATAGAAACGAATGAAATAATAAGCGAGTCTCCTTGCAACCATGTCGCCAATTTGCGCATCGTATCACCTCGATTTTGAACGTTTATCGCTTCCCGCCATCATCAGGCCCAGTTCCTGATGATTCGTTTCATGCGGATATACCTCGCCTATGATTCGACCTTCGTAAATGACCGCAATCCGGTCCGCCACGTTCAGAATTTCGTCCAGCTCGAAGGACACGAGAAGCACGGCTTTTCCGCGGTCGCGATGAGCGATCAGCTGTTTATGCACAAATTCGATCGCCCCGATATCCAAGCCTCGAATCGGCTGAGCGGCGATGAGCAGATCCGGATTTTTGTCGATCTCTCTGGCAATAATCGCCTTCTGCTGATTGCCTCCGGACAGTGCGCGGGCGGGAGTGTGGATGTCAGGCGTTCTAACGTCGAATTCGGCAATTAACGTCTCCGCCTTGCGGTCGATCGCTTTATAATTGAGCAGCCCCCGTTTTTGGAATTCGGGATGAAAATACGTTTGCAGCACCATATTTTCACTCATCGTAAAATCCAACACAAGACCGTGCTTATGGCGATCCTCCGGAATATGCGACAGCCCCGCTTCCGATATTTGGCGCGGCGTTAAGGAAGTCAGTTCTTGGCCGTTCAGGCGAATGCTCCCGCTATCGGCTTTTCTTAGCCCGGATATCGCTTCGATCAGTTCCGTCTGTCCATTGCCGTCGACCCCGGCGATTCCGACAATTTCGCCCGCCCGAATCTCGAAGGAGATTTCATTCAGCGCTTGGACGCCGTCCTTATTGCGGCTGACAAGCTTGTCGACTTTCAGGACGACCGGGCCGGGCTTTGCAGGCTGTTTCTCCACGCTGAAATTGACGCTTCGCCCGACCATTTTCTCGGCGAGCTCATCCGGGTTCGTCCCGGATACGGGGCAAGTATCGATTGCTTTGCCGCGCCTGATAACGGTCACCGTGTCGGCGATTTGCATAATTTCCTTCAATTTATGGGTAATCAATATAATCGATTTGCCTTCGGCAACCAAACGTTTCATAATGTCCAGCAGTTCGGAAATTTCTTGCGGGGTAAGAACCGCCGTCGGTTCGTCGAAAATAAGAATGTTCGCGCCGCGGTAAAGCGTTTTCAAAATCTCCACTCTTTGCTGCATGCCAACCGATATTTCCGCGATTTTCGCTTGGGGATCGACATGCAATCCGTATTGTTCCGACAAGGCCTGCACTTTACGGACGGCCGAACGGGTATCGATGCGCCCGCCGCGCTTCGGCTCCATGCCGAGAATAATATTCTCGGCGACCGTAAAAGGGCTGACGAGCTTGAAATGCTGGTGCACCATCCCGATTCCGTACCCGATCGCTTCGTTTGGCCCGTTGATGGCGACTTCTTTTCCATCGATCTCAATGCTGCCTTCGTCCGGTTGATACAGTCCGAAGAGAATATTCATTAGCGTGGATTTGCCCGCTCCGTTCTCGCCGAGCAAGGCGTGAACGCTTCCCTTCTCCAGCTTGAAATCGATCGAATCGTTCGCGACGATGCCGGGGAAACGTTTTGTAATCTTTTTCAACTCCACTGCGGCATTTGGCGCCATTGTCATCTCACCTACCTGTTGTTTTGCAGATGTTGATAGGCGACGGCGATTTGCGCGCCTACTTTTGCATTTTCTCTAACCAGCGCAATATTCGTCTCCAGACTCCGGCCTTTCGTATGATGATTGATGCGCTTCAGCAGATACGGCGTCACTTCTTTCCCGGCGATGCCTTCGGCGTTCGCTTCTTCCACCGCTTGCTTAATAATTTCGTCGATTTCGGCGAACGGAATTTCGTCCTGCTCCGGTACGGGGTTCGCGACAAGAATTCCGCCGTTCAGGCCGATACTCCATTTCGCGTCCATCATCGCCGCGACTTCCTCCGGGGTGTCCAGCCGGAAATTGGCTTTCAATCCGCTTTGGCGGGAATAGAACGAGGCGAAATAATCCGATTGGTATCCGACGACCGGCACGCCTAACGTCTCCAACACTTCCAATGTCCGGCCCAGGTCGAGAATCGCTTTGGCGCCGGAACTGACGACCGCGACATTGGTAAGCGACATTTCGGTCAAATCGACGGAAACGTCCCATGTCACTTCGCCGTGGCGATGTACGCCGCCCAATCCTCCCGTGGCGAATACTCGGATGCCTGCCAGTCCGGCGGCGATCATCGTGCCGGAAATGGTGGTGGCCCCCAACTTCTTCTGCCCGAGCACATAAGGGAAATCGCGCCGGCCCGCCTTCAACACCGAGCCTTCCGTGGCGAACTCCTCGATTTCCGCTTTACTTAAGCCTACCTTGATTTTCCCTTCCTTCAGGCCGATCGTTGCGGGAACGGCGCCATGCCGGCGAATAATTTCCTCCATCTCCAATGCCATTTGAATATTGTACGGATGCGGGAATCCGAAAGAGATAATCGTCGTTTCGAGGGCGACGACAGGAAGCTTTTGCTCCAGAGCCGATTGCACTTCTTCGGATATCGTTATATAAGATTTCATTGCGTTAGGACCTCCTCATCGTTATGTTCGTTTAATAGGGAATACAATAGATTCGGCTGCAGCTTGGGCGAAACGGATTGATCGCTTTGCAAAGCGATTGAGGAAGCGGCCAGGCCTAATTGGCAGGCGCGATGCATGCTTTCCTCCCGGACGATGCCGAATAAATACCCTGCCGTAAAGGCGTCGCCCGCACCCGTAACGTCTACGACTTCGGTTGAAAAAGTGGGCAAGAACCGTTCCTCTTCCTCGGAAGAATAGAACAATCCTTGGTCGCCCATCGTAATGATGACGTTGCGCACTCCTTTGTCTTTTATTTTGCGGGCGGCTATGCGGCAATCTTCCGCCCTCTCGATCACCATGCCCGCCAAAAATCCGGCTTCGTGGCGATTCGGAAATATGCAGTGAACGCCGTCGAGCCTTTGCGGAAGCTTCTGCGCATCCGGCAGCGATACCGGATCGACATAGAGCGGGATATTCTCGTCCCTGCAACGTTCGATGACATAAGAGAGACTCTCCGCCGATACGTTGGAATCGAGGAAGACGGCTTGCGAGGAGGCGACCGCCGACCAGCGCTCCGCCAACATCGAACTCGTTAACCGGTCCAATACATTGTAATTGGCGATGGCAATGAACATTTCCCCCGTCGTGTCCAGCAATGTCGTGTACGTGCCGGTTCTTTCGTCCGGCAGCACATTGACTTGGCTGACATCGACGCCGGCGCGCCGCGTTTCGTCCAGGAGCAGCTCTCCTTCCCGGTCGTTGCCGACGCAAGATACCAACGTCGCGTGAAGGCCGAGCCGGGCCAAATTTTCCGCGACATTCCGCGCCACGCCTCCGCATGATTCGCTGAATTCGACCGGATTGGCCGTGCCTGTAATCATTTTTTGCTTGCTGTAGGCTTTCCGGTCGAAATTGGACGTGCCGATACAAGTGATGACCGTATCTTCGCGCAATACGTACGCCCGCCCTTTAATCACTCCTTTCTTGGTCAGGTTGGAAATATACCCCGCGATCGCCGGACGGGATAAACCGAGTTTATCCGCTAATTCCTGTTGCGATATATAAGGATTCAGCCTGATGTAATCTAAAATCTGTTTGTCCTTATCTTTGTCCAATGTTTGTCACCATCCTTTTTCACATCATTATAAACATATGTTTGTTGTAAAAACAATAGTAAATTTTTTATTTGCAACTTGCCGCTTATTTCCGCTTCCTTCGTTTTGGAACATTTTTTTAGTATTGATAGTTCGGTTTGCATATGCTATAAATAAACATAAGTTTAATAAACAAACATTTATTTGTTAAACTATTATTGATTAAAGGGAGGAATTCTGTTGAAAAGGTTATCTTGGGTGTCGGTCGTTTTCATGCTTTTCGTATCAATGATTGTTAGCGCTTGCAATTCGGGCAAAAGCGCCGGCGGTACCGAACAGAACGAAGGGAACGCGGGTCAACAATCGGTCCGAATCGGCTTGGTAACGGATATCGGAGGGGTGAACGACAAGGCGTTCAGCCAAACCGCTTGGGAAGCTTTGGAGCAGATCAAAAAAGACAAAGGCGCGGATATTAAATATTTGCAGAGTAAAACCGACGCCGATTTCGTTCCGAATTTGAGCCAATTTGTAAAGAACGGTTACGACCTGACATGGGGGACGGGATTCGTCATGGTGGAGGCGGTTCAGAAGGTGGCTCGGGACAACCCGAACGCGAAGCTGGCCATTGTGGATAATGAAGTGGACGAACCGAATGTGAAGTCGGTCTTGTTCAAGGAGCATGAAGGATCCTTTCTTGTCGGCGTCATTGCGGGATTAATGACCGAATCGGACAAAGTCGGTTTCGTCGGGGGAATGAAAATTCCGGTTATCGCCAAATTCGAAGCCGGTTTTAAAGCGGGAGTGAAGGCGGTCAATCCGGACGCGGAAATTATCGTCAACTATACCGGCGCGTTCGATAAGCCGGATCTCGGCAAAGCGGCGGCGGCGACCATTTATAACGCGGGGGCCGATATTATCTTCCACGCTTCGAGCGGCACCGGCGCGGGTGTGTTCAACGAAGCGTCGGACCGGTTGAAACAAGGAAAGCGAGTATGGGTCATCGGCGTAGATAGAGACCAGTCCTTGGAGTACGGCGACGACGTTACATTGACGTCCATGATGAAACGGGTGGATGAAGCCGTATACCGCGTCTCCGAAGAGCTGATCGACGGAACGTTCGAAGGCGGAACTACGCTCGAACTGGGGCTGAAAGAGAACGGGGTCGGCATTGCCGACACCTCTTCGAAAAACGTGCCCGAGGACGTTCTGAAACAAGTCGAAGAATATAAAGAGAAGATTGTGAACGGAGAAATTGAAGTGCCGATGGAATAGGCAAGCTTGCAGGACGAAACGATAAAAAGTCCGAACCTCGCGCCGTCGATCACCCGCAAAGGTAAGCCCGGGAGATCGGCGGCTTTTTTTGTTTTCGACACAACTCTAGGTTCGGTAATCCCCAATTTTTGATTAACTACTATAATCGTCATTGACAAGGTGTGACTACTGCGATAGTATTGATGCATGATAACTATTGCAATAGTCACGCAAGGAGAGAATAACATGGAAATTAAATTGTTTGATTCGGAATTAAAAGTGATGGAAGCATTATGGAGAGAGGGGGATTTGTCGGCCGGGCAGCTTGCCAAGCTTTTGAAAGAAGAAACGGGCTGGAATCGAAATACGACTTATACGGTGATTAAAAAACTAATCGAAAAAAATGCAATCGAACGAGTGGAGCCGAATTTCGTATGCAAGGCGCTAGTGTCCAAGGAGCAAGTACAGGAACAGGAAACGATGGGTTTGATCAACAAAATGTTCGACGGTTCTGCCGAGCTGTTCTTTTCTTCCTTTATTAACGAGAAAAATTTGACTAAAGCGGAGATCGACAAGTTAAAGCAAATTGTTGAGCGCCTAAAGTGAGGGATTTGTGATGATGATTCTCCAAATGAGCATTTCGGCAGGAGCCTTGATAGCCTTCATTGCAATAGTAAGAGCGCTTGCGATCGATAAGCTGCCCAAAACAACATTTGTGATCCTATGGGGCATTGCGGTATGTCGGCTGATCCTTCCTGTTTCCATTCCGATACCCGCATTACCCCTATGGACCGTATCCGATTGGATCGGCAGCGCAGCATCGTTTCTTCCTTCTCCGGCTGCCGATATCTCAACTCTCGCCAACGGGCAATCTATGGAAGGCGTTCCCGGTTTGGCCCATTCATACGCAGGTGGTACCGCTACGTCGGATCGAAGCGAATTCATCGCTCCGATCGTTGTCGTTTGGCTTGCGGGAACGATACTGCTGTCCGTTTATTGTATAGCCGCTTTTTATAGAAGCTACAGGGAGATTCGAACGGCTTTGCCGCTTCGGCATCATCCCTTCATAGAGGAGTGGCTGCGCGGACATAAAACCGTTCGCCCCATCCGAATACTGGTTTCCGATCGAATCACGACCCCGATCGCCTGCGGCTTGTTGAAACCGAGAATTATTTTGCCGAAGGCGTTGGATCTAAGCGATGAGGGGCTATTGAAACAGGTTCTTACTCACGAATTGACGCATATCAAGCATTTCGATGTGGTATGGAAGACCGTATCGGCACTGGCGCTTTGTATCCATTGGTTCAATCCGCTAGTCTGGCTCTTGTATATGCTCTTGAACAGAGATTTGGAACTGGCCTGCGACGAAAAGGTGTTACAGAAGCTCGGCGATGACAAGAAGGCGGATTATGCATTGTCTTTGATCGCTATGGCGGAGCGGAATTCAAAGTTTGCCCCATTGTATAACGGATTCGGTAAAAATGCCGTCCAAGAAAGAATCGTATCCATTATGAAATTTAGAAAAGCATCGGTCGCAACGATCGTTTTGTCCGTGGCGTTGACCCTGGGAGCCGTTTCGGTCTTCGCGGCCGGCACTGCAGAAGACATGCAGGCGACTGCCGTTACGGTATTTACGCCAGGTACGGCAGACGACGTTCAAGCGACTGTCGGCTCCAACTATACGTTTGCATTCGAGCAGGGCGACGGCCCGGGTGCAAGCGATGAATCGTTAGACGTCTATACGGATTACGGAATCGAGTACGATCCAAAGACACAGCGCTATTTATGGGACAACAAAGCGATCAGGTTATTGATTGACGGGAATGCGGCTGCGAAAAGGGAAACCGATACTCTTTATTTCGACGCAAGAGGCGCGGTTGACGTGCAAGTGATCAGAAACGGCAGCAACCAAATCGAGAAGATCGTGTCAATAAGCGATCAAGAGCTGGTGAAATTCATCGATACATACGGCTTTCACATTGCCGGCGGCAATATAGTTTTTCGGTAAAAAACGTTCTTCCTCACTTCAGCCTTTGGAGGTCGCAATGAGAGTCAAACAAATATATAAGATGTTCGTTATCGCGCTTTGTATTGCGCTTGGGGGATGTACGCTCGTCAAGCCGGAAAAGTCCGCTGAGCCTCGGCGTCTCAAAATTATGTATTATAGCGAGGACTATTTTTATCAGGAATACGGCGATTTATTCTCTACGAAATACCCCAATATTGAAGTGCAGGTCGTAGACTATCGCGGTATTGATTATGAATCGGAAAAAGACGGCATCAAGGCGGAGACCAACTTTATCAATAAGGAGCAGCCGGATGTTGTGCTGCTCAGCGCGGAGCAATACGAACTATATGCCGCGGACGGGATGCTGTTGGAACTGGATTCTTTCATTCGCAAAGAAAACTACGACATCGACGGCATTTATCCTACCATCATCGATTTGTTGAAAGAAAAGGGCGGTGGCAAACTGTACGGGCTCAGTCCGAGGTTTTACGGCAACGCGCTGTTCTATAACGCGGATTTGTTCGCCAAGTATGGAGTCGAATTGCCGCATGACAAAATGACCTGGCAGGAAATACTCGAATTGGCGCGGCGTTTTCCGGCGGATGGCGACGAGAAGGAGCGGGTGTACGGGTTCGGACTGCAAGGTTCCGTGACCTCCGATCGTCTTCTAGATACTTTAGCAAGCAGTATCGCTTATACCCAAGGACTGACCACTGTCAATCCCGGTACGTTGAAAGTGACGGCAAACACCGATTCATGGAGAAACGTTTGGAAGATGGCTTTGGAAGCGGCGAATTCCGGGGCAATTTACAGCCCGAAAGAGGACTTTTGGGGCGGTTCTTTAGAGGAGTATTATCTGCATAAGCCGTTTTTGATGGGACGGATGGCGATGACCGTGGACGATTCTTATTTGCTTCAAAATATAAAGCAGGTAAAAGAACGAATCAAGGCTTTTAAACCTTTTCAACTGGGGATTGCGGCAGGTCCGGTAGACCCGTTCGAGCCGGATTCGTCAAGAGATATTCAGTTGCAGGAAATATTTGCGATTCGGGCCGGTTCGCCGAATTCGGATGCCGCTTGGGAGTTTATTAAATATGTCAACGGGGTCGAATATGCTAAGATCAAATCACGAACGATGAACGGTAACCTGCTCTCCAGAATGGGTTCTTACAAAGAAGAATATGCGGAGAACGGACTGGAGGCCTTCTATGCGCTTAAACCCAAGACCGTGAGTAACGGCCGCGAAAGCGATATCCCCAATGAATTTTATCCGCTCTTTGAGGAACTGACGAAACGGGAAATTCAGCGGGTGCAAGCCAAAGAGACGACTTTGGACGAGGCGCTGGACAGGATTCAGGCGGAGGGCCAGACGGTATTGGACCGGATTGTGAAGGCTGATCAATCGTAATGCAAGCGGCGGCTCATTTCAGCGCTGGATCCGGAAAAGAAAGTTCGGAAGGAAGCGTAACAATCCATTCTCCACTCTCGTCATATAATTAGAAACGAATGAAAAAAATATACAATGAAAGACGGAGAGAATGACATGAAAACGAGATGGGTGAAATCCATATATTTTGCGGCGGTGCTCGCGTTGGCAGCGGGCTGCGCGGCGGCGAAAGACGGAGGCGATTCTTCGCGGAAGCCTTTCGAATCCGGCGGCCCGACGTCTGCGAATCTCGTGGAAGTATCGACCGAACAGCTGAAGGAGAAGGGATCGCTTGTCCCGAAGGGCGACCGGTCATCCGGTTTGCCGGACACGAGGCAAATTCAAATCGGCATGAGCAAAGAACAATTGGTGCGAGTGCTGGAATCGCCCGACTATGAATTCCAAAAATCCCGTTATGAGGGCGGGGAGTTGATCACGCGGGAGTATTGGCGGTACGATGTTGCCGATTCCTCGTACCAGTTTACGCCCCTTGCTGACAGGAACGGATATACGGTGGACGTCGATTTCGACGGACTGCGCAGCGGCGCGGTTCGCGAGCAGCTTATCGTCGAATGGGATCATGACAAAGTATCGCAGTATATTGCGTATGCCCTTAAGGACGGCCGAGTTGTCTCCTCTTATTCCGGCACAGCGGACATTCCGCCCGGCGATTCCGCGGCTAATAGGTTGGCCGAGCGTTACGGAATCGAAATCGGCCAAACTTACCGCTTGCCCTCCGGAACCGATGCAGCTTACGCTTTGCCGCGCGCGGCGGAACGGGAGGCGTTGTTCTATCCGAAACCGGAGCAAGCGTTTTTGGTAACCGCGCTTACCGAACATTACGCCCTCATCGATTTCGAAAGCGACTTCGGCTGGATCCCGATCTGGTATTTGACGCCGGAGACGGAGGAAATGAGCGGTATGCTGCCGCAAGATTTCGCCATGAAGGCGACAACGTCCTTAGCCCTGTACCCGAATGATTCGGTGGAACGCGGCGTCGCGGAAATCGGACAAAGAGTGCAGGCGATAGCGCGTTACAAAGACTGGTTGAAAGTATATCTGTACCAGGAACAGGCGGAAAATGAGCGGGCGCCGCGGGCAGGGTGGATTCGGGAACGGGACGTCGAGCCTGTAAAATCGGATGCTCGATCGCTCAGTTTTACGAAAGCTGCCGTAAACGCCAATATTCGGCCCGGCGATGCGGCATCGAAGTTCAAGCAAATTTTCGGCGAACCGTCCTTCCGGGAATCGTCCGAAGCCGTCAATATGACGGGAGAACCGCTGCAAACGTTGGACGTTTGGAGATACGAAACCGATGCTTGGCAAATGGCCGTGACCTGGTCGAAGGATAAAACCGTTCGCGGGATTGAGTTTGCCTATCCGGAAGGCGAGACCGGGTATTTGAGCGTAGTTGAGATGGATGGAGAAAGCGGCCGCCTTTCCCATATATTAAGAAAGGAACCGTTCGTACGATCCGTACGGAAAGAGGAAGCGTGGAAGTTTCAAAGCGAACTCGCCTACAATTTCCTTGTCGGCAAAGCTGGCTCAACGCTCCTTGTATTGGCGGATGACGGCGGATACAGCGGCATGCATTACGATAAAAAGCTGTATGGTGTTGACGCGGCGACCGGGGGCAAGCGGTGGACGATCGATGTCAAAAACGAGGAACTCGCCTATTTTATTTCCGAAGACCGCCGGAACGTAGCCGTTTACACCGCATACGGCGACTCGCCCTCGCTGCGGTATATCAGCGCAAACACCGGCAAGACGGTATGGAGCAAGAGATTCAATCGCAATAGCAAGGAATACGAGAATTACCGTCTTGAGTTTTCGAAAGCGAATGGGGTAATCGTCATGCAGAAGAGCGATTGGGAAGGCAAGAGGAGCGGGAAACTGACCGCGTTTGACGAGTCGACCGGCAAGTCGCTATGGACCAAAACGCTCGCGGACAGCGAGAGCCTGATCCTGGATCGGCAGTCGCGCGATAACGTATTGATCGCTTCGAAAAATCGCCTGTCCGCATACGATTCGCGAACCGGGAAGAAAAGATGGGAACTCCCTGAAAACATCGACATGTCCAGGTTCAAATCGGGCCTCTATGAAAATTTCCCTTATTCCGTCGACGAAAGGGATCTAGGCTCGCCTGCTCCGGCGGAACGTTGGCTTCCCGCAAAGGACGAACTGTTGCGAATCGATACGAAAACGGGTAAAGTGACGCATCGTCTCCCTTTAATCGGGGAACAGAGCGTAGAACAAGCAAACGAACGGTATTTCTTACTTATTACCGGTTCGCGAGAGTGGCCGAATGAAACATTCACAACGGCATTGTACGATACCGTCAATTCCGAAATCGTATGGGAACGGGAAGGAAGGGGCGCAGGCGCCATTGTAAAAGAAGATGCGCTGTACCTTGCGCTCGACGGACATCCTGCGGCGCTGCAACTGGCTACGGGACGGACGATTTGGCAATCTCCCCTGACTGACGGCGGTCCGCGCATGATTCTGCGCGGCGACGAGCTGCTAGTGCAGGGATGGAAGCATCTATATACGCTGCGCGCCAAGGATGGAACGGCGCTGAATCGCGTGGCCGGCCAGCGGTTCGGTTATCCCGACCTGCGCGAGAAGCCGGCGGTCGAAGGTTATGTTACGAAGCTTGGCAACGATGTATACGTCGGCTCAGGGAACGGGATGTTCACGAAATTGAAATAGCTTGATCGCAAGATGTCCGTTCGCGGCGGAACCCTTCGGCGGGCGTCTTGCTTTTTTCGAGGAATCCATTCCTATTTCGATCGTTTCGGTTCGAGTAAGCTGCAAGGACCCGTCAGGCGTTTTTTATTTAGCGGTAAATTCTGGAGTAATCTTGTTCTCACGGGGCAAAAAATGAAAACTAACGGTATTTTGCGGAACTGCTTTCGAGCGGACTTGCCCAAAAAGTTGATTCTCAAAAATTAGCGGTAGTTTTCGCCGTTAAAGAGTACATATAGTAGGGAATAGGGGGAAATCGCTCATTGTGTATGAAATTTCGAACTAAATCGACGGATTCGCAGTGTGCGCCGCTCGATTAGTACGATTTTTCGTATACCTTTGCAGAATCATCACTGGCGTTGCATTAACTTTTTTCAGCAATATTGAAACAGCTGTGCGGATTACCGTACTATTCCTTCACATTGGTTCTACCGCCTCGCTCCCAAGTTCGCGGACACAGAAGACGCTGATTGTGACAAAACGCCCAATTTCGGACAGTTCGCGGACATACGATCCTCTATTCGCGGCAAAAGCGTAAAAATAAGCCCTCCGTCGAACGGATAGCGGAACCAATGTCCGCCTAAACCGTGAATAAGCGATTTTGACGCGAAATAACGGCCGTACGGTCCGAATAGCAATTTCTCGATGCAACGCCGGTGACATATAATCGATAGAATTACCAATTAACTCCAAACTTCGGAGCTATGACGAATGGGATACGCTCTTCGCCATGCCGCATGCTGACTTTTATGCCGACTCTTATGCGCCCTTCGCCCGCCAAAGAATAATAAAACCGCAGGAGGGGTGTTCTCCAGCGGTTTTATATGCCATGAAAAGCAAAAGCTCTCTGTAAAGTCGGAGAGGAACCCTTGTTGCCTTACTTAGACGTTCTCAACCAGGCTCCGCCCGTTCCGTCCAGGGATCTGGCGTACGCGATGATCGGATTCGGATCGTCCTTTTTCACATGAAATCCGACCCAACCGGTATGCGACGCGCCGGCATACAATTTCGAGGCGATGCCCGGTTCCGGATCGGCCACGGAAGTACGGTCGTATACCTTGCCGTCTCCCGAGAGCAGATCGAACCTGGCAGGGTTAATCACAATTTGTTCGTCAGCGTTTTTCTTGTTCTTCGTCACGCCGAAGGTTACTTTTGCCAGCAAATACTCGTAGCCTTCCTTCGGCTCTTTATTGAACTCGTTTTGCGAAACGAGCTTCCACGCTTCTTCGCCCCGGATGACTTCATTCACGGTTAACGTTCCTTCATATTCGTATATGCCCGAATCGGAAAAGGAAACCGTCGTACCGATCGGCGCGGCATTGCGCAATGACGTTCCGGCCTTCTCGTTTGCGTTCTCCTTCTCTCCGGCGCCGGCGGCTCCCGTAATCGTAACCGTTTTGGTCTTCGGATCGTAATCGACTTTGGCGCCTAACATTTCCGAAACGGCCCGCAGCGGAACGTAGGTCGAACCGTCGATCGTTTTCACATCGGCTTTGGCGGTCTTGCCGTTCACGATCAGTTTGATGTCTTGCGCCGCAAAGACGCCGGCGGAGAAGGCAACCGCCGCAAAACAAGCTAGCGATGCGATGATGAAAGCTTTTTTCTTCATAATTCCCTCCTGAACATTTTGGTTTACATTCCCTAATTTCGATGCGGAATCGTTTTTTCCTACCGCGAAAAAAAATATTTTTCGTACGACAAATTTCCGCATTTTCCACCTCTTTACAGCGGTTATCCGTTGGTTGACAATAAATGCAGGGCAAAGCCTAAAAAAATGAATTGGAGTTGATTCCATGTCCAAAAAAGTGCTCATCATTACTGGAGACGCCGTAGAAGCTCTTGAAGTGTATTATCCTTATTTTCGCGTATTGGAGGAAGGATACGAAGCCGTCATCGCCTCGCCCAAGAAAAAATTGCTGCAAACGGTGGTGCATGATTTCGAGGGATGGGATACTTATACGGAAAAACAGGGGTACAGGCTGGAATCGCATCTCGCATTCGCGGATGTGGAACCGTCGGATTATGCGGGCCTGATCATTCCGGGAGGCCGGGCGCCGGAATATATTCGGCTCGACGAGCATATTCCGCGCATTCTCGAACATTTCCTGGAATCGAACAAGCCGATCGGGGCGATTTGCCATGCGGCTTTAGTATTTAGCGCCCTCCCGGGGAAAGGTTATTTCGAAGGGCGCACGATGACGGCATATAGCGCATGCAAATTTGACGTTGAAAATATAGGAGCGTCTTATACTTCCGAAACGCTTCATCTTGACGGCAATCTTGTTTCAGGCCATGCTTGGCCGGATTTGCCGGGATTTATGCGGGAATTTTTGAAATTGCTGCGATAGTTTGGCGGATCATCAGGCGCGAAGCTGAAAATAGCAGGTCGTCCCAGAGTCATTTTGGTGGCTTTGGGGCGGCCTTTTTTGCGTTCCCAAATTGTCGCCGCCTGAGCGAATGGGATCGTGCCCAAAGCAAATGGTTGCGGGAGTGCACTGCATTGCCTCCATAAAGGCTGCGGATTCGAGTTCATGGAAGTTGTCATGCGCGATAGTAATATTCCCCATTTTGAAGGCGATCCGCGCGGACCTAGGCGCTAACGAAACTGGCAATCCTTATTGGGCTCAAAATGAAGACATTTCCAATCATACGAAAGTACGTATCGTTATTCATAGGAAATCGGCGGTTTAATCGCTTTTTTTCCCTCATAAGCATGTTTCAGTTTCGTTAGCCTGCCCGAAAGAACGTCAGCCGTTAACGGTATGATGAAATTGGTTTCATTTGCAGGTTTCTGAATCAAAGTCATTGTCAAACTAATCTCTCCCTGCTAGCACGGTTGGTTTCCAAAGACGAACACTGCTTCCTCGTCCCAATCCGTTTTTAAAAAGGGATGCAACGCTAATGGCGGGAAAGGAGAATACCGGCAAAACGTTGAACGTTTTGTGACAGTTTCATGCGGATAAATCGGCGAAATTCCAGCTTGCTCCAGCAAATGCCGAAGATTTGTCATTCCGGTGAATAAAGTATTACGAAAAAAAGGCGGTTTTTTGTCGTAATTGTTAAGTCGGCAGTTAAGAGCTTTTATTTCTGCTATGTTAAGAGTAACAAAATAGCGGTCACGTCTCTCGTCAATGAAATATGTTACGAAGCGCATCCGCAAGAGCAGGTAAGGACAAGGAGATGAAAACTGAGTGAGACCGATGAAGCGAATTTTGATGCCCGTTCTTTTTGCCGTCATGGTTGGCCTCTTATCGGGGTGCAGCGATAAGTTTATCGTGCTCGATCCGAAAGGCCCGATCGGGTCATCGCAAAGGGATTTGATGGTCATTGCTACGATACTGTGCGCGATTGTGATCGTTCCCGTTCTGATCATGACCGTCATTATCGTATGGCGTTATCGCGACAAACCGGGCCGGAAAGCCGCGTACAAACCGAATTGGGAACATAACAACAAGCTTGAATTTACGTGGTGGACCATCCCGATCATCGTCATTATCGCGCTGGCTGCCGTAACGGTAAATTATACTTATGCGTTGGAGCCTTCCAAACAGATCGAATCGGCAAAAGAGGAAATAACGATACAAGTCACGTCGCTCGATTGGAAATGGCTGTTCAAATATCCGGATCAGGACATTGCGACGATCAATTACGCGCAAATTCCGGCTGGAGTTCCGGTGCGGTTCGAACTGACGAGCGAATCGGCGATGAACTCGTTCTGGATTCCGCAGCTCGGCGGCCAAATGTATACGATGTCGGGCATGGCGATGACGCTCTATTTGCAAGCCGATGAAGAAGGCAGCTACTACGGTTCGGGGGCCAACTTCACGGGAAAGGATTTCGCGCAAATGACGTTTAAAGTGAAGGCGACATCGGAAGACGAGTTCGATGCATGGGTGAAGGAAGTAAAAGAAACGTCCCCGCCGTTAACGGAAGAAGCTTACGAGCAGTTATTAGAACCGGGAGTTTCGGATTTGCAGTCGTTCTCCTCGTTCCCGGAAGGCTTGTTCGAGCGGGTCGTAACGAAATACGCTCCGGGCGGATCCCACCATCACGGCGGCACCAATTCGAAAGATCGAGAAAAGCCTGACGACGGGGCAAACGGCGTTATGGAAGAGTCGCAACCGTCGGAGCAAGGCGACAGTACTTCCCAACATCATCATGGGGGATAGCAAACAGAAAGGTGGTTCCTATGCTCGATAATTTGAAAGAATTCGCATCCGAGTTTTTCGTTACCGGCGATCCGCTCATTCTCGGGGCGCAAGTATCGATTGCTCTATCGGTCGTCGCGATCGTATTCGTCTTGACCTATTTCAAAAAATGGCGCTGGTTATGGACGGAATGGCTGACGACCGTCGACCATAAAAAGATCGGCATTATGTATATTATCGCATCCATATTAATGTTATTCCGCGGCGGCGTCGACGCGCTGCTTATGCGAGCCCAACTCGCCGCGCCGCAGCTTGAATTTCTGAATGCGGAGCATTACAACCAAATCTTTACGACCCATGGCGTGATCATGATTCTTTTCATGGCGATGCCGCTCATGTTCGGCTTGTTCAACATTATCGTACCGCTGCAAATCGGGGCTCGTGACGTTGCGTTCCCGTTCTTGAACTCGCTTAGCTTCTGGCTGTTCTTCTGGGGCGCGATGCTGTTCAACGTATCGTTTGTCATCGGAGGCTCCCCGGACACCGGATGGCTGGCTTATCCGCCGCTGTCGGGATTGTCGGGCAGTCCGGGCGTCGGGCAGAACTTTTATTTATGGGGCATCCAAATATCCGGGATCGGCAGCTTGGCGACAGGCATTAACTTTATCGTGACGATATTGAAAATGCGCGCGCCCGGCATGACGTTAATGAAGATGCCTGTCTTTACGTGGTCGGTTCTGTCATCCAGCTTGACGATCATCTTGGCGTTCCCGATTTTGACCGTTACGCTCGCGTTATTGTTTCTGGACCGCTTTACCGGCGCGCATTTCTTTACGCTCGACGCCGGCGGGAATCCGATGATGTACGTCAACTTGATATGGATGTGGGGACATCCCGAAGTGTATATCGTCGTCCTGCCCGCGTTCGGTATTTTTTCCGAAGTGGTCGCGACGTTTTCCAAGAAGAAATTGTTCGGCTATAAATCGATGGTGTTCGCTTTGATGACGATTAGCGTTCTCTCGTTCTTTACATGGGTTCACCATTTCTTCACGATGGGATCGGGGGCGGACGTGAACGCGTTCTTCGCGGTTACGACGATGTTGATCGCCATCCCGACCGGGGTCAAAGTGTTCAACTGGCTGTTTACGATGTTCCGGGGCAAGATTACGTTCTCGACGCCGATGATGTGGGCCGTGGCGTTCATACCGTGCTTCGTCATCGGGGGGATGACCGGCGTTCTGCTGTCGGTCGCTCCGGCCGACTTCCAGTTCCATAACAGTTACTTCCTGATCGCGCATTTCCACCAGGTGCTGATCGGTGGCGTCGTCTTCGGATATTTCGCCGGATTGTATTATTGGTGGCCCAAAATGTTCGGCTTCAAGCTGAACGAACGGCTCGGCAAATGGGCGTTCTGGTTCTGGAACATCGGTTTCTACATTTGCTTCATGCCGCAATACGCGCTTGGCTTAATGGGCATGACGCGCCGTCTCAATACGTACGATTTCGATATGGGCTGGCAGCCGCTTAACGTCGTTTCGACGGTCGGCGCATTTTTGATGGGGATCGCGTTTATTTTCCAAGTATGGCAAATCGCCTACAGCATCAAAAATCATAAAAAAGAAAAAACGGGCGACAATTGGGACGGCCGTACGCTCGAATGGTCGATTCCTTCCCCGGCTCCGGCATATAATTTCGCCATCACGCCGACGGTGGAAAGCCAGGACGATTGGTGGGAGCAAAAGCAGAAGCGGGCGCAAGGCATTCCGCCGAAGCCCGAGCCGCCGCTCGAACCGATCCATATGCCGAAAAATTCCGGCATTCCGTTTATCAAGTCGATCTGCTGGTTTGTGGCCGGCTTCGGCTTCGTCTGGGGCTGGATGTGGATGGCGATTCCAGGACTGATCGGCGTCGCAATATGCATGCTGGCGCGCTCGTTCCAATACGATACGGACTACTACATTCCGGTCGACGAGATTAAGCGTACGGAAGCAGCGTTGAGGGGGGCAAATTAATGGCACATACGATTTCGCAACGTCACGGTGCCGAACATCATGAGCATGATCATCACGATCAAGAATCGTTGAAGACGTTCGGATTTTGGCTGTTTCTCATCACCGACGTGATTCTGTTCGCCGTATTGTTCGCCACTTACGTCGTCTTACGGAATAATACGAGCGGCGGTCCTACGGCGGCAGAATTGTTTCAAATGCCGATGATTATCGCCGAAACGTTCATCTTGCTGACAAGCAGCTTTACGAGCGGCCTTGCCGTTCTGGCGATGAACCGGGGGAGCAAGCAAGGCCTGATCGGGTGGCTGGCCGTTACCGCCGTGCTCGGGATCTCTTTCATTACGCTGGAAGTGACCGAGTTCGTGCACTTGGTCGGCGAAGGGGCAACCATCTCGACCAGCGCATTTCTATCCGCCTTCTATACATTGGTCGGAACGCACGGTTTGCACGTGTCGATCGGTCTGATCTGGATGATTGCGCTTATGATTCAGCTTCGGCGCCACGGCATTACGAATGTAACGAAGCGTAAAGTGAACGTCATCAGCTTGTATTGGCATTTTCTCGACGCGATCTGGATTTTCGTCTTCACGGTCGTATACTTGATGGGGGTGATGTAGGATGAGTAACCATAACGCACATGAGGCGCATTCGCAACAAACGCATGGCGAATCCCATGGCGGTTCCTTGAAGTCCTATGTGATCGGCTTCCTGCTGTCCATCATCCTGACCGTCATTCCGCTGGTCGTCGTGATGAACGGAATGCTGAACAAAACCGCGACGGCGGTCGTCATCCTGGCGATGGCGGCGCTGCAATTTATCGTCCAACTGTTCTTCTTCATGCATATTCGCGACGGGGAGAATAAGCGTTGGAACGTTATGGCGCTTATTCTCGGCCTCGTCATCGTCGTCACGATCCTGGCGGGATCGATCTGGATCATGACCTTCAACCAAGTGGCGCATTAATCGGAATAAGGGATCCTCTGTCCGCGTTGCGACATTAACGTTGCAAAGTCCTTTATTTTATAAGGTTTGGTACATTGACTTTGTCCTTGCTTGGGCGGTCGGCTATTTCGCTGAAAACTAGTTTAAAAAATTAACGCAAGGCTAGCGGCCTATTACCCGATTGACCGGATGAGAATTCGGCTCCATCGGGTTTTTTGCGTGCGCAAAAAGTAAAATTCGTTCCAAAATGCTCATTTCTATTTCTTATGCGGCGCGCTCGTTTTTTCTACAATGAGACATACAACGGGTATAGGAGGAACCAACCATGAATCGAAAAAACAGATTCGACCATTTGAGCATGGGGACGAGAGAGCAAATTGCGGGATATTTGTTTGTCGCTCCTTTAATGATCGGTCTCGTCGTGCTAACGCTGATTCCCGTCGTGTTCTCGCTGCTGCTCAGCTTTACGAACTGGAATTTCGTCGCGGGCTTCGACGCCATCAAATTCGCGGGCTTTGACAATTTCGTCAAATTGTTCAACGACTCCGCTTTCGTTCAAAGTTTGAAGAACAATCTTATTTTCATCTTTACGGTGCCGGTGACGATGATTCTCGCGCTCGTATTTGCGATACTGATCGACAAGTATGTGTATATCAAGGATACGTTCAAGGTGATTTACTTTTTGCCGTACATATCCAGCATCGTCGCCGTAGCGATGGTATGGCAAGTGCTGTTCCATCCTTCGCTGGGGCCGGTAAACCAGACGCTCGCAGCGCTCGGCGTCGACAACCCGCCCAAATGGCTCGCCGATATCGATTTCGCGCTGCCGTCGCTGATGATGATTCAAGTCTGGATTATGCTCGGCTACAATATCATCATTTACATTGCAGGCTTGCAGTCGATTCCGAAAGATTTGTACGAAGCGGCCGATATCGACGGCGCCAACGTATGGGTGAAATTCCGCAACATTACCGTGCCGTGCATATCGCCGACCACTTTCTTCTTGCTCGTGACGGGCATTATCGGCTCCTTCAAAATATTCGACCTCATCCAGGTGTTGACGAAAGGCGGTCCGGCGAATTCGACGACCGTCATCGTATACGAATTGTACGATACGGCGTTCGTCGAGCTGAAGACAGGCTACGCTTCTTCCATGGCGCTCATCTTGTTCCTTATATGCCTCATCATTACGGCCGCGCAATGGATTGCGCAGAAGAAGTGGGTCAACTACTAAACGGCAAGGGAGGAGGAAACTTCAATGAAAAAACTATCCATTTCGAAATTATGCTGGACGATCGTTATGGCACTGATCGGTATCTTATTCCTGCTTCCGTTCATATGGATGCTGTCGGCCTCATTCAAACAGGAAATCGACGTCTTTACGTTTCCGATCGAATGGATTCCCAAACAGTGGAATGCGATCGAAAACTATAAGCAAGTATGGTCGGGGGATTTCGTCAGGTATTACGGAAATTCCATCTATATAACGGTCGCCACGACCGTCATCAACGTGTTCGTGTGCGCGCTCGCGGCTTACGGGTTTTCCAAATTGCGGTTTCGCGGCAGAGATACGATGTTCCTGCTTGTACTTGCTCTATACATGGTTCCGCCGCAAGCGTCGCTCGTCCCGCAATTCCTGCTGCTGCGCTGGTTTCATTTATACGATACGCATCTTGGGCTCATATTGCTCAACAGCTTCAGCATTATCGGGGCGTTTATGCTGCGGCAGTTCTTTATGAGCGTCAGCAACGAGTATATCGAATCGGGGAAAATCGACGGAGCCGGCCATTTCCGTTCCTTTTTCCAAATCGCGCTGCCGCTGATTCGTCCCGCGCTGGCGACCTATGCGATTTTGCGCTTCATCTGGACATGGAACGATTATCAGAATCCGCTTATTTTTCTCAAGACGAAAGCGTTGTTTACGATCCAACTGGGAATTTCGCTATTCGGCGACGAATACGGCGACGTCTACTCGCTTATGATGGCCGGAACCGTATCGGCGATATTGCCGCTGCTTATTATTTTCGCAATCGGGCAAAAGCAAGTCATCGAAGGGATCTCGCTCGGCGGCGTAAAAGGATGAAGAAGTCAAAATCGTTTCGTATACGTCAAAATTGGCCACTTCGCTTCCGAATCAATCGTGATAGGATGGCATTGTAAGCACTTACTTATGAATTAGGAGGGTCTATATGAAAAAGATTTTATCGCTCGTACTTTGTTTATCTCTGGCGCTGTTCGTTGCCGCATGCGGCAGCGGAAGCCAATCGTCGCCGCAGGCGGAACAGAATGCATCCTCGAATTCCCCGGAGCCGTCCAAAGAGTCCGCGAATGAGCCGGAACAAGCCGAGCAAGTGACGCTCAAGCTCAGCACCTGGCAGCAGGACGGGAAGGCCCAATGGAGCAAGATTATTCCGGAATTTGAAAAGAAATATCCTAACATCAAAGTCGAGCTCGATTTGTTAAGCGAGAAAGGCGATTCGCTCGCGGCGATGCAGAAGCTGGATTTGATGGCCGCTTCCAACGATCAGCTCGACATTATCGAGTTCCCGTATACCAACTATTCGCAGCGCGCCGACATCGGATTGCTCGAGCCGCTCGACGGATATATTGAACAAGGCTACAACTACGATGAAGAATACCTTGTCGACACGCGCGTCAACGGTAAAATTTACGCGCTTCCGTCCTCCATGCAGCGCTGGTTCGTCATTATGAACAAAGAGGTGCTGGATCAAGAAGGCTTGCCCGTACCGACGGATTGGACCTGGAACGACTTTATGGACTATGCGAAAAAATTGACCAAAGGCGATGGAGCAAGCAAACGTTATGGCGCTTATTTGCATAACTGGCCGGATTATTTCCAATTGCAGCTGATGAGCAAATCCGCCGACAATACGTTTTTGAAGTCCGACGGAACGTCCAACGGGAAAGATCCGCTGCTCAAAACGAATCTGGAAATGATGAAGAAAATGATGTACGAGGACAAGAGCGTGAGCCCGTATGAGGACATCATCTCGCAAAAATTGCAATACCGGAACCAATATTTTAACGGAAATGCCGTCATGCTCCCGATGGGAGACTGGATGGTGGCCGAATCGGGCGGCACGGATGCGATTCCCGCCACATTCGTAACCGCATTCGCTCCGCTTCCGAAGCTGGAAAGCGAGAATGCGCATTATTCGCCGGTACAGCCGACGTATATGGGCGTTGCCGCCAAGTCGAAAAACAAGGAAGCCGCCTATCAGTTCGTCAGATGGTACACTTCCGAGGGCTTGGAAATCGGGGGAAGAGTGTTCTCCGGTTGGGCGAAATCGGATTCGGACAAATTAGTCGAAACGATCGTAGGAAATGCGAAGGACCCGTCCAAAATCGACGTGGAATCTTTGAAATATACGATGAAAAATACAATTCCGGGAAGCGCGCCCGTTCCTGCGACCTATGCCGAAGAAGTGAAAAATTCCGTCATTCCGGAAGCCGAACTGTTTCTCCTGAATAAAGAAAGCATTGATAAGACGATCGAAAAAATCGATCAAAAAATTGCGGAGATTGTTAAAAATAACGGAAAATAATCGGCCGTAAAGCGGTTGCCGCTTAATAGAAACGGATTTACAATTGAGGATACGGGGGAAACGAACGATATTCGTTCGTTTTCCCTGTCCTATTCCATTTAGATTCGAGGCCTGCATCCGGTGAAGATAAGACAACTCTCTTTGCGTCAACAATTGGTGTGGTCGGCATTAGTATGTTTCCTGGTCCCTCTTGGCGTCAATTATGTCGTAACGAATTATTTTACAAAAGATCTTATCTTGGAGAAGGCGGTTATCAGCGCGGAAGATTCGTTGAAAGCGGTGCAGTCCGATGTCGGCGGCATTATCGACCAGACGTTGGAATTGTCGAACATCGTGCTGACGAACAGCGGCATCCGCCAATTGCTGCTCTTTAGCCAGCATGACATGCAATCGGCGGAACAAAGGGAAGATTTCCTGGTGAATTACAGCCGATTGGTGCGTTTTCTGGACGATTTATTCGCGCAGAACGGCGATTTTTATGTCACGGTTTTGGGGAAAAACGGTTTAATCTATACGAATTATTCGCATATCGAGTTCAACCCGGTCACACTGTATGAACAACCGTGGTTCTCGGAGCTGGACCGTATCCCGGCCTTCTCCACCTATTGGACCGGTTTGCAGCATAATTATTTCTTGCCGGGCAATGCGTCTTCTTACCTGGTGACGATCGGGCGCCCGATCCGGACGACTTCAAGCAGCCCGGTCGGCTATGTCGTCGTCAGCGTAAACGAAAGGAAAATTCGTTCCATGCTGGCGAATACCCCGAATCAAGAAATGATGCTGTTGAACGAAGAAGGGGTCGTCATCTCCCATACCGATCCGGAGAAGATCGGAACGAGATTGGATTGGTGGAAGCGAAGCGGTGATTCGAGGACGATCGGTATTGACGGCGAAAATTATGTGTACGTCGAAAAGAAGCTGCACAACAACGAGAACTGGAGACTGGTGAACCTGATCCCATTGTCGTCGGCGCTTGCGAAAAACAAGCAAGTTTTGTTTATCAGCTTTACACTGCAATTTTTATTTTTTACGGTATTTTGCATTTTATTGACTTTGGTCATTTCCGCCATTACGAGGCCGATCGCCGAATTGAGCCGATTCGTGACGAATATCGGACGCGGGCAGCTTAACGAACGCTCCGGCATTCGCGGCCAGCATGAAGTCGGCCAACTCGGGCGGACGATCGATCATATGCTGGACCGAATCCAGTCGATGATCGAGCAAATTACGGTGGAGCAAGCCAAAAAGCGGAAAGCGGAGCTCGAAATGCTCCAGGCGCAAATCAACCCGCATTTCATGTTCAATCTTCTGAATTCGATCAGGTTGAACATTTTGATACAAGGGGATAAGGAAAACGCGGACTTGATCGGTTCGTTGTCTTCGCTGCTGCGAATGACGATCACCCGCGATAACGAATTCATTACGCTTCGGGAAGAAGTGGATACGGTATGCCATTATGTTCGTCTGATGAATTTCCGGCATGCGAACCAGGTCAGGCTTGATTTTCAAGGCGATGACGACACCGGGAATGCGTTGGTTCCGCGCTTTATGATACAGCCGCTCATTGAAAACGCCATCATTCACGGGTTCGAGCAATACGACGGACAAATCGCGATCGAGTCGGATAGCGGGAACGACGGTGCGCGGCAATGGTTGCGGATCGCGGTTCGCGACAATGGAATCGGAATGACGGAGGCAAGATTGAATGAGCTGCGGTCCAAATTGGACGGCTCGGCCGATCCGCGGGGACGCGCCCCGGCCGGTTTTTCGGGAATCGGGGTAACCAATGTGTTCCAGCGGTTGCGCTTAATCTACGGCGACCGGTTCCAAATGGAGATGAAGAGCGAGCCCAATGTGGGTACGGAAATTGCGTTGATATTTCCATTAGAGTATGGAAGGGTGGATGAGCATCATGTTGACGGCGATTCTAGTGGATGACGATTATCCGGTGGTACGGTATCTTTCGGAAACGGTCGCTTGGAAAGAACTCGGCATCGAACTCGTCGGCTGCTATTCGAACGGGCTCGAGGCGTGGGAAGGCGCGCAGCGGAGCTTGCCGGACATCGTTATTACCGATATCGGCATGCCCAAAATGAACGGATTGGAAATGTTGGAAAAGCTGGGCGCCGTTCACCCGCTGTTCCGCGCGGTGATATTATCATGCCACAACGAGTTCCATTATGCGCAGCAAGCGATGAAATTGAGAGTCAGCGATTATATTCTTAAAGAAAGTTTGGACGTCGGCCAACTGCAGCGTATTTTGCGGCATATTTCGACCGATCTCTGCAAGGAAAAGGATAAAATCGCGGAAATGCTGATGTATCAACGGAAGCAATCGATCAACCAATCGGCTTTGAAGGAACAGTTTCTGAAAGATACGTTGTATCAGCCGTCGTGGACGAAGGATAATTGGATCGAGCAAGCGCGGCTGAACGGCATATCGCTCGAGGCGAAGCATTACGTGCCGATGGTCGTGTCGGTCGACCGGGCGGCCGAAGCGGCGCGGCTGCGGAATATGAACGATTATACGATCGTTTTCGCGGTCGAGAATATTTTGCAGGAAATTATGGATTCGATGCATCGATGCGTCATCTTCCGGTACAGCAATCGGGATCTGGTCGTACTGTTATGCTGCGACGATCCCGCGAGAGAGGTTCAATTAGCTTATTATTCCACGCAAAAATGCATTGCGGCTTTTCAGAATTACTTGAAAATATCCGTTTCCTGCTTGATCGGGCAAGAGGCGCGCACGCCGGACGATATCCGCAGAACGCTTGCGCCGATGTTAAACGAAGCCTGGCATCGTTTCTATCTGGAAGAAGCGAAAGTTCATCGTTTCGAGAAACAGAAATACAGCGCGGAAGATATTTACGGGGAATATTCCCGTTTCTTCTCCGTCATCAACGACGCGATCGCGCTGAACCGGACGGACGAGTTGCAGAGCATTGTCGGCGGCTGGGCGGAATGGGTGAAATCCGAAAAATTCCATCCGGGCGACGTGAAAGAGTGGGTGCTGCAACTGCTGCTCGATTTGCAGATGAAGACGAAGGTTACGCTGCAATATCAGCCTTCCCTGTCGGAAGAGAAGCTTCATGACGCCGTAAACGGAATCCGATCGATCGATCATTTGCGAGAATGGCTGCTGCAATACGTATGCGATCTCTCGCGCAAATTGAGCATGCTTGCGGTCCGTTCGAAGCGTACGGAAGTGATCAAGGCGCAGCAATACGTCATTGCGCACGTAACCGAGAAAATTACGCTGGAAGATATGGCGGCTCACTTGAATTTGAACTCCAGCTATTTCAGCCGGTTGTTCAAACGGGAAACGAATCAAAATTTTATCGAATACGTCAATATGGTCAAACTGCAAAAGGCGAAGGAACTGCTGGAACTGTCGAATAAGACGGTGGAAGAAATTTCGGATTATTTGGGCTATGCCAATAAGAGCTACTTCATTAAACTGTTCAAGCGGGAAGTCGGCATGACGCCCAGCGAATATACGGCTTGGCACTAACAAAGACGGCGGATAGGAGTATGAACCGTATGCACAAAACAACTGAAATGCCGGATTGGCAATCGTTTCGCACGAAAGCCGACTTGCAGCAAGCGGCCGTTGCAACGTTCGAGCCTTTGCGGGCGCGATTTACCCCGGGCCGTGCCGGATTGGAGCTCGGGGCGACGGGAGCGATACATAATGAAGCGATCGCTTTGATGGAGGCGTTCGCCCGGCCGCTATGGGGGCTTGTGCCGCATGCCGCCGGAGGCGGGGACAGCGATCTGTGGCCGCTCTTCCTTCAAGGAATCGCGAACGGAACCGACCCGGAACATGAGGAGTATTGGGGCGATTTCGGCACGAAGGACCAGCGAATGGTCGAGCAGGCGGCGCTTGGCCTCGGGCTGGCGCTTGCGCCGCACCGGTTGTGGGAGCCGCTGAACGAACGGCAGCGAGACAATCTGTTCCGCTGGCTCAATCAAATCAACTTGGTCGATCGTTCGAATCCGAACAATTGGCTTATGTTCACCGTGCTCGTCAATATCGGATTGATGAAGGTCGGCCTGCCTTATAACCGGGCGATTATGAACGAGTATTTGGACACGATCGACTCCTATTATTTGGACGACGGTTGGTACGCGGACGGCAAGACCGATCAGCGCGATTATTACATTCCGTTCGCGATGCATTACTATACGCTGATCTATGCGAAGCTGATGGAAGGGGAAGATCCCGGGCGCGCCGCGCGTTATCGCGAACGGGCCAAGCGCTTTGCCGAGCAATTCGTCTATTGGTTTGCCGAAGACGGAAGCAGTCTGCCGTTCGGGCGGAGCCTGACGTACCGTTTCGCGCAGGCGTCGTTCTGGTCCGCGCTCGCGTACGCCGGCGTGGAAGTGTTTACGCCGGGCGTGCTGAAAGGAATTGTCATGCGCCATTTGCGCTGGTGGTTCCGCCAACCGATCTTTGCGCCGGACGGATTGCTCAGCATCGGGTATGCTTATCCGAACCTGATCATGGGAGAGAACTATAATGCGCCGGGCTCGCCTTATTGGGCTTACAAAACGTTCCTCGTGCTGGCCTTGCCGGACGACGATCCGTTTTGGCTGGCGGAGGAAGAGCCGCTGCCCGCGCTTGGAGCGGCATCCGCGCAGCCGCATGCGCGAATGATCGTTTGCCGTCCGGAAGGGGACCGGCATGTGACGGCGCTCGCATCCGGGCAAATGGCCAACTTCGATATGGCGCACAGCGCAGCGAAATACGCCAAGTTCGCGTATTCGACGCTGTTCGGCTTCAGTGTGCCGAAGGCGTACTACGGCTTGGTGCAGGGCGCCTACGATTCGACGCTGGCGCTCAGCGAATGCGACGACCATTACCGCGTGCGGCGGTTTTGCGAGGAGTTCGCGATCGCGGAGCGCTATGTCTATTCGCGCTGGCTGCCTTGGCGCGACGTCGAAGTGCGGACATGGCTCGTGCCTGCGGGCGTGTGGCATGTCCGCATTCACCGTATCGCGACCGGGCGGCCGCTTGACGCGGCCGAAGGCGGCTTTGCCGTGCGGCGTCCGGCCGATTTCGCGATCCGCGAAGAAGACGCGATTATGACCGTGCCATGCGGCATTGCCGCCATCTTGCCATGGGGCGTCAGCGGGATCGCGAACGTGGAGGGCCATGGGCAGGCCGAGATGATTTATCCGGACGCCAACACGAATGTGCTGCACCCGCGCACGATGATTCCTACGCTGACGACCCGGTTGGAGCCGGGGGAACATTGGCTCGTCTCCGCCGTGATTGGGGCGACGCATAGCGAGGAGAACGTGCGGCGATGGGCGCGGCCGCCTCGCGTCGAGCGCGCGGCGGGAGGATCCGCCATCGTCGTGCGGGACCCGGAGTCGGGCGAGATATGGTGCGAGGCGCCCGTTTCGCGATCGCGTACGGATGCGCAATAGAGCTCTGGAAGGGGATGGAAGAAGCGATGTGGCAACAAGCGATCGAACAAGCTTTGCATATACTGAAGAATAATATTGCCGGCCACCCGGGAAAGCTGCCGCATATTACGGAAGGGCAGCGCTACGAGTGGGGCGGCAACGACGATTGGATCGAGGGCTTCTATATCGGCATGATGTGGCTGGCTTACGAATACAGCGGGGACGCTTACTATAAAGAGGCGGCAGAGTCGTTCCTGCCGAACTTCAAGGACCGGTTGGATCGTCATGTGGAGCTGGATCACCACGATATCGGCTTCTTGTATTCGCTGTCGGCCGTCGCCCAGTGGCGGACGACCCGAAGCGAGGAAGCGCGCGCCGTGGCCCTGCAGGCGGCGGAGAAGCTGTGCGGGCGGTGGCGGCCGGGGATGGGCGCGATTCAGGCGTGGGGCGTCGAGGGCGATCCCGATAACGGGGGACGGATCATTATCGACTGTTTGCTGAACTTGCCGCTCCTGTTCTGGGCTTGCGAACAGACGGGCGACCGCAAATATTACGACATCGCCTATCGGCACGCCCGCAAGAGCCTGAAGTTTCTCGTGCGCGGCGACGGTTCCTCTTACCACACGTTTTATTTTGATCCGAGCACGGGCCATGCGCTTCGCGGCGGCACGCATCAAGGATACGAGGACGGATCGACGTGGACGCGCGGACAGGCATGGGGCATCTACGGCTTCGCGCTCGCCTATCGATATACGAAGGATGCCGCGTTTTTGGACGCATCCAAACGGCTTGCCCGCTATTTTATCGAAAGGCTGCCTGAGGACTACGTCGTATACTGGGATTTCGACGTTCCGCTCGAGCCCGGAACGCCGCGCGACAGCTCCGCTTCCGCGATCGCCGCATGCGGTCTGCTCGAACTGCTGGAATGGCTCGGCGACAGCGACCCCGATCGGGAATCGTTCGAGAAAGCGTTGCGGCAAAGCATGTATTCCTTGTCGACGAACTATGCGGAAGCAAGCCATTCCAAAGCGGAAGGGTTGTTGCGGCACGGGTCCTACCACGTCAGGGGCAACCGCGCGCCGGACGACTATATGATTTGGGGCGACTATTATTATTTGGAAGCGCTGGTGCGGATGCAAAAAGGAATAAGAGGATATTGGTACGAGTAATCGTATGCAAGGAAAACCTTCGGATGATCGAATCCGGAGGTTTTTTTGCGCAAATTGGGGGGGGATGTGAAGCCATGATGCGAGATAGATCAAATATAACGGCAGATTTCGGAGCTAAACATATAATCGGTAAAAATCGTCTGGCATCTGTCAAATTAGTTCATTACATCGTTATTTTCACCCTGCCATAATGTAGGTAATCTTTCATGAAAGGGCTTTCTTTTTAAGGAGGGGGGTTGCTGTGAAGCGGAAACAGTCAGTAAGAAGCATGGGCGTATTGTGGGTATGCTCCGCGTTGATCGTCGGAATTGCCATGATCGTTGTATGGGGAGGCTCGTCGCGGGCGGCGGAGGATGCCGTCGTATTGACCATTGACGATTATCCCGTTACCGTTTCCGAGTTTCAAGTTTTTTTGCAAAACAACAAGGCGCTGACTGCCGGCTATTTCAAACGAATGTATGATGCGGATTACAGCGACGATTTCTGGACTTCGACCTACGGCGGTGAAAATCCGTTGCATTATGCCAAGCGACAAACGATCGAAGACATCAAGAAACAGAAGGTCGAACAGATAGTTATGAAAGAACACGGCATCATCGAGGATTTGTCGTATCACGCATTTTTGAAAAAATTGGCGGAGGAAAACGGCGAGCGGCAACGGAAAATTCAAAACAACGAACCCGTCTACGGTCCCAAAACGTACGGCGTCAATGAATTTTATTCCTATACCCAAAGCATCAATTACCAACGATTAGTCGATACCTTGGTTCGACAAGAGCGGGCTTCTCTTTCCGATTCCGAGTTGAAGCCTTTGCACGAACAGGTGAAGCGGGATTATTTTCATAAAGGATTCGGGTTCGATTACGAGAAGATCGCGGCCGCAAACGGTACGGAGGCGATCGATACGTTGCAAGAACTGCGGAAATCGGCGTCTGCGGCACGGGGGAATATCGGACAAAATCAACTTCCAGCCACAGTTCGCATGGAAACATTGCATTTGGATTTGGAAGAAAGGTCCAAGGACGACGATATGGCCCGTTATCTTCACGATGCATTCACGACGATGCAGGCCGGCGAATTGACGGAGATCGTCCCAACAGATGAGGGCGCCGTAACGTACAGGCTTGTTGCCGTTCGGGACCAAGGATATGAAGCGTACGAGCAGGTGAAAGCTCCGTTAATTCAAATCTATGTCCAAAAGCGGCTCGAGCAAGAGATCGACCGGCGGATAAGAGACGCGGACGTGCAAATAAACGAGGAGGTGTTGGCGCAAATATCGCTTACTTAATCGCTGTCTATATATCAATTAAGTCCAGCGGTAAGATGTCAAGCCCCTGATTCATGAGAATTGGAAATTTACTTTAAGGAACAGGTCAATGAGTCAGGAAAAAAGACAACACCAAACTAAACCCAGTTCAAAAATCGAGT
>NZ_JAHLPR010000003.1 GCF_018918005.1 Paenibacillus sp. MSJ-34
GCTGTGCGCTTTTATTTCTATTTCCGTCAAAAACAAACGGCACAGGACTTCTCCCCATGCCGTTTGTCTTTTCATTTGTTGCTCCAAATTTTATATTTGGGCTTATCTTAATGACATTGAGATGAGATTCCCCGTTTTTTTACTCGTTTTTACGATTTGACGGCATTAATATGCTCAGGGCGGCCGACCGGTTTGCCGTAATGAATGTCATCCGTTCCGACGATGTCGGACTCTCCGTTCATGTTGATTTTCACTTGTTTCACGTGATTGTTCTCCGTCAAGGTCAGCACGATCGCCTGCAGGAACTCCGACGGCATTTTATCGCCTTTTTCGAATATCTCATCTTCAAGATCGACCGTAATAACCGATTTTTCTTTGTCGTGTTCGATATGTTTCACGGTTGTGCCCGAGGTCATGACCGAAGCCAACGCTTCCGAATGGATCGGCCCGATAATCAACTGCTCGAGCGCCGTTGCGGCGAGATCGTCTGTCGGATTGACCAGCCTGGTGACCGGTACGTAATATTGGAAATGGTCGGCGGTGATCGCCGAGAAATATAATGTAACCGGTACGGTTTGACTATAGGATACGACATCGTCCGCCTTCTCCAAATTGATGCCGATCGCGCGGGTTAGCGGTTTATCGAGCGGAAATTGGTCAATCGGCATTTCGATCAATTTTTTCCCGTCATGCCATAGCTCAACCTGCTCTATGCCCGAAATTCCCGTTAACGTCCATGTTATCGCTTCGACGACTTTTCTTTCGTCCCGCGGACTGTAATCCGCAAATTTCCCCGACAGCTCCACAATCGCCCGCTTCTTGTCTTGTTGTATCGTTACTTGCTTCACTTCCGTCCCTTTCGGCAATACCGCTTGAAACCCGGACGGGATTTTGTCTTTATTCGCGCTGCCGTCGATCAGCATTTCGAGCGATGTTTGGGCCGGGTTATCGGTCTTCGGCACGGAAATCGTAATCGGAGCGAGCAAGCCGTGTTCGTTCCGCAAATATACCGTTAACGGCGAAGCGTTCGGATCCTGCTTTACTTCCTGCCTGATTTCCTGCACCGTTCCTTGGACGGCGGACAGTTGCAGCTCCGACTCCGCCATCATCTGCATTTCAATATCCGGCGGCGGCGGATCGATCGGACGGCTCGACGGACTGGAAAACAAACCACACCCGGACAGCAATAACGGTACGGCAAGCAACGCTCCTACGGCCGGCTTCCGAAACCATGTGCGCATATTCATCCTCATTTCCTCCCTACGCGTTTTTTGCAAAGCGCCGTTTCCCCTCTCCTTACGGATGCCGATGAAATGCATGCGCTTCTATGCTCCATGTCATAGAACAACCTCCCTGTTTGTACTACCATGTATACGAGCCTTGTCTTTGTGATATAACTACTTACCGAAAAAACAAAATCACATCACGAGGTGAATTTCATGGAGGATTCGACTGCCCCGTATTGCTTGAACAGCAAAGAAGTCGCCGAAGCGACGAAAACCTTGCTCGAACAACGAGGGGTACAAAACGAGCAAATCGCCGAATTGGTTATGATATTGCAAAGGAAGTATTACCCTGACTTAACGATGGAAGAATGTCTGGAGAATGTAGAGGCAGTACTGCAAAAACGCGAGGTCCAAAATGCGGTATTGACCGGAATCCAACTCGATATGTTGGCGGAAAAGGGGGAATTGCTGCAACCTTTGCAAAATATGATCCGCAATGACGAAAGCCTGTACGGGGTCGATGAGATTCTCGCCTTCTCGATCGTGAACGTGTACGGAAGCATCGGCTTTACGAACTATGGTTACATCGATAAACTGAAGCCCGGCATACTTGTCCGTTTAAACGACCGGCATGACGGACAAATCCATACGTTTCTCGACGATATTGTCGGCGCCGTCGCCGCGTCCGCGAGCAGCCGCATGGCTCACCGCAAACAAGCGAAGCGCGAGCAGCAGTTGGAAAAAATGCGATCCGCTCATGCGGATGAAAGTGACGCCGCGCCGGATAACGGACCGGAGAGTTGGGGTTGGACCGAGTCGTAAACGATGCGGCAAAAAGGAAGCGTTCATGTAACCGTAAGAATTGGAACGGGGAAAAGTGGAATAATAAACTTACCGCTTCCTGCTTGATTCCTTAGACGAATCGTGTTATTATAATTTTAGTTAGATTATAATAATTCTAATTTAGTATTAATTCTAATAATAAAAAGGAGTGTGCGCTATGAAACCTGTAGTCGACGTATTAAACAAACAACTTGCCAACTGGAACGTATTGTTTGTCAAACTTCACAATTTCCATTGGTATGTCAAAGGCGAGCAATTTTTCACGCTTCATGCCAAATTCGAGGAATTGTACGGGGAAGCCGCGCAATATGTTGACGACTTGGCCGAACGTGTTCTCGCGGTGCAAGGCACGCCGCTGGCGACGATGAAAGATTATTTGGCAACCGCAACCGTAGCGGAAGCGAAAGGCGGCGAAACCGCTCAACAAATGGTACAAGCAATCGCCGACGATTTCACGAAACTGATTGGCGAATTGCAAGCTGGAATGGAAATCGCGCAAGCGAATAACGACGAATCGACTTCCGATATGCTGCTCGGCATCCATACGAGCTTGGAGAAACACGTATGGATGCTTCGCTCGTTTCTTGCATAAATCGCCCTATTCGCAAGCGAACCCCCGGTGAATTCACCGGGGGTTGTACTTTCTAAAGACGATTTGTCCGTCACGCTCTTCTTCCCGTATTCGATCCAATCGTTTCAACTCGATCAAATGAGCCAACGTCTCGGACATGGCAAAGCGGATCTGATGGATCGTCAGCCTCTTGCCGAACAGGGCGACGCATACCTGATAGGCCGTTTGCGGTTCGCAGAGCAGTTCCATCGTATCGTTCAGGCGGCTTTCATGATGAGCGAGAAGCTCGCCGACGCGCTCTTGGAAATTCGTAAACGGATTGCGATGCCCGGGATAAGCCCGCTCCACTTCATAATGGCGCAAGGAACGCAAACTTTCCAGGAACGACTCCAGCGGGCTCGGATCGCTGCCCGGCAAATAACTGACATTAGGCGAAATTTGCGGCAGCACTTGATCGCCGCAGAACATTTCGCGAGTCTCGGCGTCGTAAAAACATAGATGTCCGGCCGCATGGCCGGGAGCAGTCACGAGCAGCCAATGCCTGTCGCCGATTCGAAACGACTGTCCCGTCCCGGCGTCGATATAACGCACTTCAAGCGGATGCGGCGATACAAGAGGCAAGAAGCCGTCCATATGCGGGATGATTTGGTCCGAGACGCTCTTCTCCATGCCATGCCGCACGTATAATGCGTGGAGCCGGCTTGTCATCGTTTGCTCGGGTCCCCACATCATTTGCGCATGCTCGCAACCGATGCGCGACATCCATACGGGGGCGCCGGTCTCCCGTTGAAACCAGCCTGCAAGCCCGTAATGATCCGGGTGATAATGCGTCAATACGATTTGTTCGATATCGGAGAAGGCGAGGCCCAATTCCGCCATTGCCTTTCGCCAAGCTTGCACGGCGTCTTCGGTATGCAAACCGGGATCGATCAACGTGTATCCGCCGCTTCCGCGAACGACATAGCTGTTGACCCAGCGCAGCGAAAACGGCAGCGGTATTTTGACCTGAGTGATGTTCCCGCTCCAATGCGTTAGTTCTGGATATGATACTCCCAATGGATCGACTCTCCTTTATCGGTTGATGCAGGCAATTCTATATAAACGGATAAATTCAGTCTGCTTGCCCGACAAAAATCATTCGCGGCGACAGCGTCGCGTCGTAAGGTATATTTTCGTCGTAACCTCCGTATACACGCTCCGCGCGCAATCCCGCTTGCTGCAGCATGTCCGTCAATTGCGGCAAACGATACAGTTTCACCCGCTCCAAATATTCTCTCTTCCCGCCTTTTTGATCGGAAATGGCAATTGTCTTTTTTACATAACCGTCTTCAATCCGCCGCTTCTCCGTAATCGTTACACCGTCTTCCTCCCGTTCGGAGAAGGGGACGAGATGCCTTTCCACATAAGACGAATTCAAATAATCGATGATGAATTGTCCTCCCGGCTTTAAGACACGCTTCATTTCCCGCAGCACTTGCAAATGTTCTCCGTCCTCCTCGAAGTAGCCGAAAGACGTAAACAAATTAACGACTGCATCGAACTGCATACTATCCAACGGCAGCCTGCGCATATCTCCATTGAGCCAACGAATGCGGCCTTCCCGATCGCTCTTGCGCGCTTCATCGAGCAGCGTCTCCGACAAATCGACTCCAGTCACCTCATAGCCGGCGTCCGCCAGCGCCTGCGAATGGCGTCCCATCCCGCAGCATAAATCAAGCACCCGAGCCCGCGGCGCAAGGCGCAGCCAGCCGATCATTTTGCGCACTTCCTCGTACGCTCCTTGCAGATCGCGGTGCTTATAGACGAGGAGATAGTCTTGTCCGAAACTGCGCTCAAACCACTCGCACATGCTGTCAACCTCTCTTCTGCCTAGTTATCTTCCTTATTGTAATAGATATTCGATGTTTTTAGAAGGCTCTGGAAAGCGGCGGCAGGCCCCTATTTTTGGCGAAGCGGGGTAAACGCAAACGATTTCTCAACGATCTCGAATATAGTGAACGAACTTGATACGCGGGAGGTGACTTGGATTGAGTTGCAAGACTTATCGTTCAGGGCAATCCGGAGGATAAAACCGAAGAAAAGAAAATGCGGCTGCGGCTGCGGAGGGAAATGCGGGAAAAAATAAAGGTTAACGAAGTAAATAGAAATAGATAGGATAACACATCCCAAGGGAAATCCTTGGGATGTGTTGCAGATAAGGAATTCGCGTTATGCTTTACGTATTCCATACCAGCCGAAGCGATGTGGAGGTTGTTGAAGAATTCTTCTCAGGCGTACGGCAAAGCCCATGAAGATGCAACTCCAGCATGGCTTTGCCGATTGTTTGTATGACCTTAACTCATAACAACCAACGAAACTGACAATCCTTATTCGGCTCAAAATTAATGCGTTTCCAAGCTAACGAAAGTACGTGTCGATATTCATGGGAAATCGGCAGTTTTACCGCCTCTTTCCCTTAATTAGCGTGTTTCCGTTTCGTTACATGAACAACAAGGTGATTTACAGACTATTAACGTGTATCCGTTTCGTTAGCTCGCCCGACGGAGCGTTAGCCGCCAGCGGGTACAAGTTTTGCAAATAGAAATAGGGATACGCGCTACGATGCAAGATCTCTTGTCACGTTACCAGCACTCCCTCACACATCTCGGCATGCCGCATACCTGCGTCGTTCCGGCCCATTTCCCCCATAGGCAGCCTTTGCATTGATCCGGCTGCACAGCCTTCGCCGCTTCCTCTTTTCTTTTCAACTTCCTTCTCATCGGTCCCACATCTTTCCGGCAACGGGAAAAAGCCGCCGGAATGATTGTCATTCGCGAGCGGCTCTTTACAGTTGCCTTTGTATCATCGAAGAGTGCCGGGCAAAGCGATCCATACCTGCGGTTTTCCTATATACGCCGCAAACGGCGCAGGTGACGAATAGTTCAGGTGCTCGCCTTTGCTCGATTCTCGATGGTATAAGAATACCACGAACAGAAACAAGTGTTCTTATACAAGTCTTTGATTTTTCTTTGTTTTTCCTTTGGGCCGCGAATTGAAAATCAAAGAACCTTCTTCCTCAGTCCCTTGCGGGATTGTACAAAGAAGGTTAATAAAGTAAGGCTATCGGTCAGATTTTTAATTCCCCAAGCTTGATCAGCTCGACAACCGCTTGTGAACGACCCTTTACATTGAGCTTCTGCATTACATTCGAAATATGATTGCGGACCGTCTTTTCGCTGATAAAAAGTTGGCCGGCAATATCACGAGTTGTTTTGTCTTGAACTAACAGTTCAAAGACTTCACGTTCACGATTTGTCAACAAAAATTTACTCTTATGGTCGCTACCCTTCAATGGTAACAGCATTCCGGCGAATAACGTCTTGACAAGCCGTGCATCGTGCCTTCCCGTAACGCCGCTTATCGTTACCTCTCATCCATTTGCGCCTGTCCGGGAGCGACGTTATTTCTTCGCTCGCCGCGTGCCGCGGCGTTTCCCGCCGAAGCGCCGCCAAACGCCGGCGTCCTGCCGGACGTCAAGATTGCCCGTTGCCTTCCTCCTGACCTTCCAACCAGCGAATAAACACCTCTTTGGACACCTTCAGGCGTCTTCCGATTTGAATCGTATGAAACTGGCCGGAATGAAACAGACCATAGGCAGTCCCCCGGCCGATGCCGAGTATTTCCTGCACATCCTTCACATCCAGAACAGACGGGTAATGATCGAGTGACTTCGCCGACGATTTCGCCATTTCGCGCCTCCCCCCTCTTTCATTGAATATATGGCCTCCGATTTGACGATAATCCTATTGAAAAAATTTTCAATATCCCTTATGATAGTGTTGAAATTATTTTCATGTCACAAAGTTTAATCATTAAAATTTTTTTCATGCGGGAAGTGATATCGTGTCCAGCATATTACACGCTATTAGGAAGCAACTAGACCATCTTCATCAACAAGAGCGGAAACTGGCCGATTATATTTTGCAATTTCCGGGGCATGTGGTGACGATGGGCATTACGGATTTGGCGGAGCAGTCCGGTACGAGCGCGGCTACGGTGACCCGTTTTTGCAAATCGTTATATTTCCGCGGATTTCCGGATTTCAAGACAAAATTGGCTGCGGACATGGCTCAGCATGCTTCCTCGCAATCGTACCAAGACATTATTGCCGGCAATTCGCTTGCCGGCACCGTATCGGCCATCGAGGCGAATCATTTGCTCTCGATTTCGGATACGACGCGTTTGCTGGATTTGACGGAGCTTGAACGGGCGTTGAAAGCTCTGAACAAGGCCGGACGGATCGATTTGTACGGTGTGGCTACTTCGGGAATCGTGGCGCAAGATTTCTATTATAAGCTGGTTCTGATCGGCAAACACGCGTGCGCTTACACCGATTCGCATATGCAGATCACTTCCGCCTCCAATCTAACGCCTAACGATGTCGCAATCGCCATATCCTATTCGGGGGAAACGCTTGAAACGATCGATGCGTTGAAATGCGCCAAAGCGAATGGCGCTACGACGATCTCGCTCACGAAATACGGCAGCAACACGCTGTCTGATTTGGCGGACATCAAATTGTTCACCTCTTCGTTAGAGGAGGGGATGCGCAGAGGAGATATGGCGTCGCGCATCGCTCAATTGCATGTGATCGACATTATTTTTTCGGCGCTTGTCAGCGAACAGTTTACGGATCTTATTCCGAAATTGGAACGCTCATACCGTATGGTTGAGAAATATCGCAAAGAAAAGGGAGGAAACGTAAGCGACATGAACATTTTGACATTTGAGACGAATGAAGAATTAAACGAGGTAGGCGCAGGCATTATCGCAAGCTTGGTGCAAACGAAACCGAACGCCGTACTCGGTCTCGCGACCGGGAGCACGCCGATCGGAATTTACGAAGAATTGATCAAGCTGTATCAAAAAGGCCGCGTCAGCTTCAAACACGCGACGACGTTCAATCTGGACGAATATATCGGTCTGCCGGAAGACCATCCGGAAAGCTACCGCACTTTTATGAACGAAAAATTGTTCAACCATATCGATATCCCGCTCGAACAAACGCATGTGCCGAACGGAAACGCGGCCGATTTGGAGAAGGAATGCCGGGACTACGACGATATGTTGACGAACAGCAAACAAATCGATTTGCAAATTTTGGGGCTTGGCCATAACGGCCATATCGGTTTCAACGAGCCGGATCAATCGTTGAACAGCGGCACTCATATCGTACAATTAAAGGAAGAAACACGCAAAGCCAATGCCCGTTTTTTCAATTCGATCGACGAAGTTCCGACCCAGGCGATCACGATGGGAGTCGGCACGATATTAAAAGCGAAGATGATTATGCTCGTCGTGCGCGGAGCGGAAAAAGCCGCAATCGTGCAGCGCGCTTTGCAAGGGGCGATTACGACGGACGTTCCGGCATCGCTTCTGCAGACCCATCCGAATGTCGTTGTGTTACTCGACAAAGAAGCAGGGGGAATGTTGTCATGAGCGACTCTCAAACATTCTGCATTTACAACGCCAAAGTAGTTACGCCCGAAACTACGCTTGAAAACGGATATGTTCGGGTCGAAAACGGAAAAATCGCATTTGCGGGCTTGCCGCCGGAGTTGCCGCCGGAGAAGCGGAACGAATGGGATGCCGGCGCGATCGACGCCAAAGGCGGCTGGGTTATTCCGGGCTTTATCGACGTGCATGTTCACGGCGGATACGGAGCCGACTTTATGTATTCCAATAAAGAAGTGTTGGACACAATCACGAAATTTCACCGCGACAACGGTACGACGGCGATGGTCGCGACGACGATGACGGCATCCCGCGAAGCGTTGGACCGCGTCCTGGGAGAAGTTCAGCGTTATATGAGCGAGCCGATGCCTTACGCCCAACTGGAAGGAGTCCATTTGGAAGGACCGTTCATTAACGTCAAATATAAAGGGGCGCAAAATCCCGCTTATATGATCGACCCGCAATTGGACTGGCTCCAAGATTGGGTTGCGAAATATCCGGGCGTCATTAAGCAAGTTTCCCTCGCCCCCGAACGCAGCGGGGCGTTGGAAGCGATCGAATGGCTGCGCGGACAAGGGATCAACGTAGCGGCGGCGCATACGGACGCTTCATATGAGCAGATCGAAGAAGCCGTAAAGACCGGATTGAACCAAGCGGTCCATACTTTCAACGCGATGACCCCGATTCATCATCGCAATCCGGGAACGGCCGGAGCCGTGCTTAGCTTGGACGGAATCGTCGCGGAATTGATCGCCGACTGCATCCATGTCCACCCTGCGGTCATGAAAATCGTAGCCAAAGCGAAAACGGACAACAACCTTGTATTGATTACAGATGCGATGTCCGCCGCGGGACTTGGCGACGGCGATTACGAGCTCGGCGGCTTGGATGTCGTCGTAAAAGACGGTCAGGCTCGCCTGAAAGAAGGGGATTCCTTGGCCGGCAGCACGTTAACGATGATTAACGCATTCCGCAACTTCATTCGCCACGTCGGCGTCACCTTACAAGAAGCCGTATTGCTGACAAGCTATAACGCGGCCAAAGCGCTTGGCATCGACGACCGCACAGGCAGCATTGCCGTTGGAAAACAAGCGGATTTGCTGCTCCTGGACGAAGATTTGAATTTGCTTACGGTTTGGGTGAAAGGACAATCCAACCGCTAAGGCATTGGCGAAGCCGTTCCGGCTCGTTCCGCGGCAGCGGCCGTTGCGCCGCTCTCGGACGAATCGGGCCGGCTTTCTTTTTCTTGACCGAATAAAAGCCGATCGAGCGGTTTTACCATCTCATGCTGCAAATGGGGAAGCAAATGCGAATACGTATCCAGCGTCATATAAACCGAAGAGTGCCCTAGCCGCTCGGATACGATTTTCGGATGCACCCCTTGCTTTAATAGTATGCTCGCATGGGTATGACGCAAATCGTGAAAAGTAATGGGCGGCAGCTGCGAATGCGCCAGCATGCGCCTCCAAGCTTTGTAAAGCGTCCGGGAAGGAACGGGTTTGCCTTCGCGCGTACATACGACCAAATCGGGCGGCTGATTGCCTTCATCCGGTTGGCCGCCTTCCTGGCGTTCCTTGATGACGCATTCCCGGTGTTCCACAAGCCACGCAATCGTTTCCTCGGTCAAAGCGATGACGCGAACGCTTTTATCGGTTTTAGCGCCAGGCTGGAATGTTCTTCCGTCATGCGAGAGCGTTTGCCGAATTCGTGCCACTTTATGCTCGAAATCGATATCCGACCACCGCAAGCCGAGAATTTCCCCTTGTCTCATCCCAGTTAATAACGCCAAACCGATCGCGATCGAATAACGTCCTCCTCTTCGCAGCATCCTAAGAAAATAACGGATTTGCCTGATATCCCATACCGTAAACTCCCTGCGTTTCACTGCCGGTTTGTCGACGGACGATGCGGCGTTTTTCACGATTACATTCGCTTTGGCGGCAGATTGCAGCATCGCGTGCAGCAAGGAAAAAATACGCTTGATCGAAGCGTCGGACAATCTTTTGCCGTACAGATCGTTTAAAAACGACGCAATTTTCTCGGATGTTATTTCCGAGCATTTCAATTGTCCGAATGCCGGCAGCAAGTGGCGCTTTAAATAGGAGGCATACAATTGCTTCGTATTGCCGCTTAACTGGCGTCTCCTCGCAAGCCATGTTCGCGCGTAATCGCCGTAAAGGACATCTCCGGCCGAATCGGAACCGTTTCGTTGATTTTCAAGTTCCAACTTGGCGGCGATCATCGCCCGTTCCGCTTCTTTCTTGGTACGGAATCCGCGTTTTTTGCGGCGCCGCCTTTTTCCGGTGACCGGATCTTTGCCCGCTTCAATTTCGTAATACCACCCGTTTTTTTGCGCCCTCGGATCTTTATATACCGGCAAAGGTTCATCGCCTCCCTCTTCATCGCTTAGTTTCCTTTACTACAATAGTTATGCGGAAATGGATGCGAATTGCCGGTAAGGAGGGAGATATTTCGCCGTATGGATTGGCGCCAGAATGCCGCCAATCCCCCCCGAGCGAATATAAAATAACCTTTGCCGTCAAATGTTAAGGCAAAGGTCATTCTAAGGAGCGCTACGCTTCAATAGTGTCACCCCTCCTTGCTCGGGATTTTATGGTATAACAAGGTTAAGGGATACAGTCAAAGTTATACTATGAAGCGTCATATATAATGGTGCGCTCCGCGCAAAAAATGGGCATTCAAACGAACATAAAAGCTTTATAATTGCATTATCGCGTACTTACCGCCGGTCCCGGATTTACCGAGTAGTTATGATGAACCGTTCCGGTCGTCAACGGAGCCATAGGAGTGGTCGGCGTTGTACGAGGCAACAACGTATTGGTATTATATCCTCTATAACCATACATTCCCGTACCTGTCGTACCCGTACGAGACGGAGTTACGTTAGCGCCGGCGTTCGTCGGGAAAATGCGCTGAACCAATGTGGAAAATTCCTGGGCGAATCCGGCAATCGGATGTCCGTTGCTAACATGAGTCATGTAGTTGTTCAATCGCGACACGAGATCCGGGTTGGACGAAACATATACGTTATTCACATGCGGGGCCATTTCCTTAACGACTTTGGCGATCCGATCCTTCATTGCACTGTCTACATCGGTATTGGTCATATTTGGAGTCGTATTGTATACCGACGGACGGTTGTAATTCGTTGTTGGATAGATCGGTTTGGTACGCGCCGTACTTCCCATGCGATTCATGCGGCCGTCATGATCCGTTCTGAGCGCGTTCGATTTGGCACGGTAATGATGCGGAGCCGTATGCGTGCCGATTCGATTCCGGTCCGTCGTATGCGTCGTATAGCCCGTCATGCCGGACACATATCTCTTCGGGTAAGTAACGTTAGGCGTCCCGTAATTTGTCATGCCTCTTTCCCCGTAACGTTTTGCATATTTAGCCGTATAATTTGTCGCCTTTTTCGTTGCCGCAGTTCCATGCATGCCTTTCGTTCGGTTGACCGCATTTGTCCTGTGCGTGCCAACCGTTCCGTCTGTTCGATTCGTAACATGATCGCGCAGCGTGACGGCTACGTATGCGTTACGATCCGTCAACAGCACATTCGCGCTTTGCACGCCGTTTAAAGCGGTGATCCGGTCCGCGATTTCCCGGCTCATGTGCATATTGCTCATCGGATGAATGCCGTTATCGGAACGGGCCGTAATGTTACCGCGCCCCACATTCCGGTTGAAATCCGCCGGCGTCGTATTCAATCTGTAATTGCCGCTTCTTGTTACATTATTCGTTTTCGGCGTTCCGGTGTTATTCGGCACGCAACCTGTCAAACCAACCATGCCGAACGCAAGAGCCGTCGCCAAAGACAAACTGATTGCTTTTTTAGCTCGCATATCCATCCTCCATCCGTTTATATTTGAGGGCTAACAAGATGTAGGATGTGCGGCTGCACATGAAGCTATGCTGTAATGAATTTGCCAGTTCCGCTAAATGCAGTCCATCGCAACGCAGCGCTTACAACGGATTAAAACCGAGAATGCTGAATAAAATAAATGTAACAAAAAAGTATACCCCTACCGAAACAACGATCATACGGGCTTTATGTACGGTCGAACGGAATGCGTACATCTCCAAGGCGGCGGTCAGAATCAGTACGAGATTAACAAGCAATGCGGCGGCGAAAACGGCAAATCCGAGCGGAAAATAGAGCGCGCTAAGCAATCCGCCGACAATCATCGCCGCCCCCGGAAGCCACTGCACTCCGCCAAGAACGGTAACGATTTCCTTCGGGCTGAGCTTCGCGTCGGCAAAGCGATTGCCGAACAGCCAGACGGAAGTCATAAGTACGGTTTGGGACAACAGGCCGAAAATAAGCGCTTGGAATAAAAACAACATCCAAGTGCCGAAACCGAACAGGCCTTTCAGTCCGAAACTTGAGAACGGATTCAAAAAAAGCGACATAAAGGATGCGATCGTAACGATCGCCCAAACGATAAAGCCCAGTAAAGCCGCTCCAACGCCAAAAATGCCGTATATCCATTGCGCCGATGAATGCAATTCCAAACTTTTCAACGGGTTTTGCAGCAAATCGATTACCATTTTCGTATCGATCTTGATTTTCACGGGCTGGCTGGAAGCCGAATTTGCAACCGATACAAGCTCCTTCCGTTTATCGTCCGTATTTTCCGTATAAGGATTCGTTTCGTTCCGATCTGATTTCAAATTCAAATCCGGATCTGTCATTTGGCAATCCTCCTCATTCATTGATTTCTGCATAAGTACAGGTTATCCTTTATAGCGCAAAAATGTTGTCATTTCGTGTCGAACGGGTATTTTTTAACGAAAGCACTTATCGGAAATGATGAGGCGAAAAACAGTTGACAATAGATCACTGATCAAGTAATCTAATGATAAATTTAGTACCTAATACTAATATTTGATATTAGGAGTGAGTCATGTGAATTCCTACGCCCGCATCACGGCAATTGGCACTTACGTTCCTGAAAAGGTGCTGACGAATTCCGATTTGGAACAAATGGTCGATACGACCCATGAATGGATCGTGCAACGGACCGGAATGATCGAGCGCCGCATCGCCGGCGAGAATGAGTTTACGAGCCATCTATGTATCAACGCAGTACGCAATATGGTCGAGCGGTATAACGTATCGCTTCGCGATGTGGATTATATTATCGTCGGCACGACGACGCCGGATACGATCTTTCCTAGCATGTCGGCGCTGGTGCAGGCCGAATTTGGCATCGATGGCTGCGGCGCGATCGATATTTCCGCAGCTTGCGCCGCTTTCGTATCCGGTTTGCAACTTGCGAACGGATTGATCGCTTCCGGCATTCATCGCAAAATCCTCGTGATCGGCGCGGAGACGCTCTCCAAAGTAACGGATTATACGGACCGCTCCACTTGCATCTTATTCGGCGACGGCGCCGGCGCCGTTCTCGTGGAACGGGTCACCGGCGAACCCGGCGCGTTTCTGGCGGCTTATAATACGACGGCGGGCAAAGGCGGAATCCATGTATACCGCGCTAATCTCGCGCAGCAATTGAACGGAACCCCGTTGTCGGGGGGCGGCAAAATGGTGCAAAACGGGCGCGAGGTATATCGCTGGGCCGTCTCCACGGTTCCTGAGGGCATGAACGCATTAATAAAGCAAACCGAATATTCGCTGCAAGACGTCGATTGGTTCGTGCCGCATAGCGCGAATTTGCGCATGATCGAATCGATCTGCGAAAAATCCGGTTTCCCGTTCGAAAGGACGCTGCATAGTCTCCAATACTACGGAAACACTTCGGCTGCGACGATTCCGCTCGCCATCGATTTGGCTTTGCGCGACGGCCGCGTCAAACCGGGCGATCTGATGCTGTTGTTCGGTTTCGGCGGCGGTTTAGTGCAAGCCGGACTCCTGTTGCGGTGGACTGCGGAAGCGCAATGAATGCAAAAATCCCCTCGCTGTTGCGAAGGGGATTTTTGCTTTGCGGCGCCATTAGTCGGAATAAGCGGTTGCGTTGAAGCTCTCGGGACCGATCCGTGTGACGACAGCGACTCCGCCGACAAAGACGAAAGCTTGGTACGTTAAGAATCCCGGGTTCGGAGGATTGAAATCGGCAGCCGTTACCGTAATTGGAATCGTTGTTAAAGCGGCGACGCCTAATAATGGCAATGTAGTTACAGCCGTATAGATTAGAGTGGCTCCAGGCCCTACGCCTCTAAAAATTTGGACGACTGCGGGGGTAAGAACGGTAAGGACACTCCCTATCGTAACGGTGGCGTTCAAAATGACGCGGAGGTTCGGACCCGCGCCAGCCGTAATTAATCCCAACGTTCCGAATAATTGAGGCGTTCCGTCCAATACCGTGTTCGGCGCGCCAAAGGATCCGGAGTTTTGCGAAATTTGCGAATCTATTAATCTGGCCATTTAAGTTCACCTCCCTTGATAGGTATACTCTAATATATGAATCTCGCAAAAATTCGCTTGGACGAACATGGCGGCAATTAAAAAAAACCGTCTTTTGCATTACTGCAAAAGCCGGACTTTCAATCTATGTTTAGTTGCACGACAATCATATCCAAATCGGTTGCCGCTAGAATCGAATGCGCGGAGCCTCGCTCGATTTGCAGCGTCTTTCCCGGCAGGACCGTACGCCGGTGGCCAGCCACATTCGCCTCGCCTTCGCCGCTAATCACGGTCCACACTTTTCTCGTCTGACTGACGGGGTATTCAATTCGGTTGCCTGCGCATATTTGCACCCGCTCTATCGAAACTTCCTTGCCGTTATCATACTTCTTATAATCTATAATCTTTGAAAATCCCCATCGCTTCTCTTCATACATCGGACGGTTATCGACGAAGAAAGCGAGCTCCTTAATTTGCGCGCTGGCCGATTTGGAACTGACGAGAATCCCGTCCGGGCTCGCAGCGACGATCGTATCGGACAGACCGATGACGGCGATCGGAATGTCGAGCTCGTTGACGATATGATTGTTGGGAAAGTTTCCGGAATCTTTGATGATTCCTTTGCCGACCACCGTATTCGCCATTTCGTTTGTCAACGTCTCCCATGTTCCAAGATCTTTCCAATATCCGTCATAAGGCAGCACAATCATTTTGTCCGTATGCTCGACTACTTCATAATCGAAACTGTTGGCAGGCAGTCCGGGATAAGCTTGCCGAAAACGTTCGTACTCGACAGGCAAACCCTTCCGTTCCAAAATAGACAATAAGAACCGCAAGCGAAAAGAAAAAACGCCGCAATTCCAAAGGGCTCGACCCTGAATTAACTGTTCTGCCGTTCTCGCGCCCGGTTTCTCCTTGAAATAGCTTACCTTCAAATACTCGTTCATGTCCTCGTAGCGCGGCATAATATATCCGTATATTTCGGCCGGATACGTCGGCTTCACCCCGATGAGCGCAAGATCGGCCCCCGAATGCTTGAGCGCTCTCTCCGTCCTTTTGATCAGATCGAAAAAATGCAACTCCACATACGGATCGACCGGCATCACCGCAATGACTTCATCGGGATGCAACTTCTCTTGCGAATATAAATACAAAGCCGATAACGCGATAGCCGGGAACGTATCCTTTCGCTGCGGCTCGACGATGATTTTAGCCCGCCCGTTCAATTGGCCCAGCACGATGTCCTGTTGCGATTGGCTCGTAGCGATGACGGAAGCCTCTTCCAATCCGGACCTTCCGATTTGCCTCCATACCCGTTGAATCATCGATTCATAATGCCCATGCTCGTTCAACAGAACTTTCAAAAATTGCTTCGATCGGGAATCGTTGCTTAACGGCCACAAGCGCTTGCCCGAACCGCCGGATAACAAGATCAGCCTCAACAATCTTCACCTCCAAAGTCGTTAAATCTTGTCAATCGATCGCTGTTTAGAAGTGCAAACGCCACCATTGAAGCGTTTCGGTCAAGCCCGCTTCCACTTTGGTCGCAGGAATCCAACCCGTTGCAGCGGCTAATTTGGCGGCAGATCCGACGAACAATTTCACCTCCGCAGGCCGTCGTTTGCTTTCGTCCCGCCTCACGCCAATCGGTACGGAACTCTGTCGCAGCAAGAGCGTCAGCAAGCTTTCAATGGTGCGCGGAATGCCGGAGCATACATTGTATATGCCGGGATCGGGCTTTCGTTCTATTAATTGAATATAAGCTTCGACGACATCGTCCACATAAGTGAAATCCCGTTCCGCGCTCAGGTCGCCTACGCTCATCACCGGCTCGCGCAATCCTCGCTCGATCGCGACGATTTGCGATATAAAATCGGCGACGACAAATCCTCGCTTCTGCCCCGGACCAAAATGATTGAACGGGCGCACATGGATAAGATGCAAACGTTGCTTGCGGGCGAATTGCAGCGCAATTTGCCCGGCGGCATATTTGCTGACGGCGTATGGATTTTGCGGCATGCATGGGGCTTCCTCGGTCAAAGGGATGCCTAACATTCCGCTTGCGCCATACTCTTCGCTCGAACCGGCCGTCAGCACGACCGCTCCCGGCGCCTCGTCCTTCAAGGCTTTCAGCAATTCAATCGTGCCTAACGTATTCGTACGGATCGTGACGTCCGGCCGTTCCCAAGACTCGCTAACGGTCGACTGCGCCGCCAAATGAACAACCGCATCCGGGCGAAACGTCCGGAGGGCTTGCCGGATCGTTTCCGGTCGGAGCAGATCGAGTTCCAGGCCAATCGTATTCGCGCCGTGCGGCGGATGCGAAAGCGGCCGGGCCGACGCGGCCCCGACCGCAACATTTCTTCGCGCAAGCGCTTCGGTAAGCTTCGCGCCGACAAATCCGCCCGCTCCGGTTACCAACACTCTCATCGCTCGGATTTGACCCTTGCCAGATCGGCCTCCACCATCATTTCAACCAATGTCCGCAAATCGGTTGCCGGTTCCCAGCCGAGCTCCCTCTTCGCCTTCTCCGGATTGCCCAGCAGCACGTAGACTTCCGCCGGACGAAACAGTGCCGGATCGATAACGACATAATCCTCGTAATTCAACCCTGCATAATCAAACGCAAGATGGCACATCTGTCTCACCGTTGTCGTCTCGCCGGTGGCGATCACATAATCGTCGGCACGCTCCTGCTGCAGCATCAGCCACATCGCTTGCACATAATCGCCCGCAAAGCCCCAATCCCTTTTGGCGTCCAAATTGCCCAGCACAAGCCGCCGCTGTTTGCCTAGCTTGATTCTGGCGACCGCATCCGTCACTTTTCGCGTCACGAACTCGATGCCGCGCAGCGGTGACTCATGATTGAACAAAATGCCGCTGGAGGCAAACATGCCGAAGCTCTCGCGGTAGTTCACGGTCATCCAGTGCCCGAACAGCTTCGCCGCTCCGTAGGGGCTGCGGGGATAAAACGGAGTGCGCTCCGATTGCAGCGGTTCTTGAATTTGGCCGAACATTTCGCTGGACGACGCCTGATAAAACCGGCCGGAGCCGCCCGTCAGCCGGATCGCTTCCAATAAAAGAAGCGGACCGACGCCGGTAACTTGAGCGGTCATGACCGGCTGCTCCCATGATGTGCCTACGAAACTTTGTGCGGCCAAATTATAGACTTCGTCCGGCTTGGATCGCATCAATGCGCGCGCAAGCGACGTAATGTCCGTCATATCTCCTTCGAGCAGTTCAACCTCCCGCTCGATCTGCAAATATTCGAGCCTCCAGGTGGAGCAGGTGCTTCTGCGCGGTATCAATCCGTATACTTTATAGCCTTTGCCAAGCAAAAATTGAGATAGATACGCGCCGTCTTGACCCGTAACTCCGGTAATTAACGCTGTTTTCATAGCACACCCTCTTAATCAAGGTTTGGATATTTACAATATTAGATGCGCCTCGTATACGAATGGATTGGACGAATCCAAGATGCCGCGCACAATTAGCCTTTAGCCGTTAGTCTATCTTCCAAGCGCGAGGTAACTTTTCCGAAATGCGAAGAATACTATAATGTAAATTTACCCGAGGAGGGAATCAACCGGATGGAGAAATATACGATTCCTCAAAAGAGAGATTACGAGGCGCTTTTACGTTGAAGAGCAAGCAAAGCTGCCGCTTCTGCTCAGGTACGGCAATGATCAGCTTTGTCGATCTCGGACTGACGCCTTTATCCAATTCTTTCATTTCAAAACAAAAAGCTTTATCGTACGAGACGTTTTACCCGCTGCACGCCTATGTTTGCCCCGCATGCCGTTTGGTGCAGTTGGAACAATTCGAATCGCCTCAACATATTTTCAACGACTACGTCTACTTCAGTTCTTACTCGGACAGTTGGCTGCGGCATGCGCAGCGTTACGCCGACGATATGAGCGCCGCCTTCGCGCTGGATTCCCGCTCGAAGGTGGTCGAAATCGCCAGCAATGACGGTTATTTGCTGCAATATTTCCTTGAGAAGGGCGTGGACGTGCTCGGCATCGAGCCGGCGGGGAATGTCGCCGCTGCCGCCATCGAGAAAGGGATCCCGACCGTCATCGATTTTTTCGGATGCGCTCTTGCCCGGAAACTGGTTCGCCGGCATGCGGCCGATTTGCTGATCGGCAACAATGTGCTTGCCCATGTTCCCGACTTGAACGATTTCGTGGCCGGGTTGAAATTGATGCTGAAAGACGGGGGCGTCATTACGATGGAATTCCCTCATCTGCTGCAACTCATGCGGCATAATCAATTTGACACGATTTATCACGAGCATTTTTCTTATTTTTCATTTCTAACGGTGCAACGCGTGTTTGCCAAATTCGATTTGACGATATTCGATGCGGAAGAATTGCCTACCCACGGCGGTTCGCTGCGCATATACGCCAAGCATCGGGACGACGGAACCAAACCGGCGGCGGACCGGGTCGAACGGATCACCCGCAAGGAACTGCAATTCGGGCTCGATTCCATGCAAACGTATTTGGCTTTCTCCGAACAAGTCAAACAAACGAAGCGAAATATTCTGCGCCGTCTGATCGGTTTGAAGAACGAAGGAAGCTCCTTGGCGGGATACGGCGCGCCGGCGAAAGGCAACACGCTTCTAAACTATTGCGGCATCGGCAAAGATTTCATCGATTACGTCGTCGACAAAAACCCGTATAAGCAGCAAATGCTGCTGCCCGGGACCCGCATCCCCGTCGCTCCGCCCGAGCGGCTCCAAGAGACGAAACCGGATTATGTCATCATTATGCCTTGGAATTTGAAGGAAGAGATTATCGGGCAAACGGCTTATATCAGGCAATGGGGCGGCAAATGGCTGACCCTTATTCCCGAAGTGGCGGTGATATCGTGATCTTCCGGGAAACGCCGCTATCCGGCGCTTATTTGATTGAAATGGATCCGATTCGGGACGGGCGCGGTTTCTTTGCCCGGACGTACTGCCGGGAAACGTTTGCCGCCAAAGGGCTGAATCCGCATATCGAACAATGCAATCTGTCTTACAATCGCAGACGGGGCACGATTCGCGGCATGCATTTTCAACGGGAGCCGTATGCGGAGGCCAAGCTCGTGCATTGCATTCGCGGAGCGATCTACGATGCGATTATCGATTTGCGTCCGCAATCCGCCACGTATAAACGATGGTTTGCGGTTACGCTGACCGGCTACGACCGCATCATGCTCTACGTGCCCGAAGGATTCGCCCACGGGTTCCAAACGTTGCAGGATCATACCGAGGTGATGTATCAGATGAGCCGGGCCTATCATCCGGAAGCCTCCGCCGGCATTCGCTGGAACGACGCCCAATTCCAAATCGAATGGCCCCTCGAATGCACCGTCATTTCCGGCAGAGACCGGAGCTATCCGGAGTATGCGCCGTGAACAAAGTATTGGTCACCGGGGCGAACGGCTTTGTCGGCAAGCATGTTGTCGCTGTACTGCAACAAACTTCCTTCGAAGTGCACGCGGTCGGCAGATCGCCCGTCGATCCGGCGGTCGGCGGAACGGTTTCTCGCTTCGAAGGGGTAAAGTGGCATCGGGCCGATCTGTTCGACGAGAGCCAAACGGAAGCCCTCATGGAGCGGGTAAGGCCGACGCATCTGCTTCATCTGGCTTGGGAGGCAACGCCGGGGTACTATTGGCATGCCCCCTCCAATTACCGGTGGGTCGAGGCGTCCGTGCGCTTGCTGCGCCATTTCCACGCAAACGGCGGACGACGTGTCGTTGCGGCGGGAACATGCGCGGAATACGATTGGCGTTACGGCGTGTTGTTCGAGAACGAGACGCCGCTCGCACACGATAGCACTTATGCCGTCTGCAAAAATGCGTTCCGCAGCCTGCTGCACCGTTTCGCAGCCGATCACGACGGTTTCAGCTGCGCGTGGGGCAGGCTATTTTTCTTGTATGGACCTTACGAGCATTCGTCGCGCTTCGTCCCATACGTCATCCGATCGCTGCTGCAAAATAAAGAGGCGCTTTGCTCGGCGGGCCAACATTTGCGCGATTACATTTATGTCCGCGATGCGGCGGACGCGCTCGCGACTCTATTGGCCAGCGAATGGAACGGCGACGCCAATATCGCTTCCGGCGAAACGATTCGCATGCGCGATATGGCGCTGCGTATCGCCTATCGCCTCGGCAAGCCCGAGCTCGTTCGTTTCGGCGGCTCCAGACAAGAGCCGTTCCCGCTTGTGCAAGGCGATATTAGCGCTTTATCGGCCCTCGGCTGGAGCCCGCGGACGGGACTGAACGAAGGAATCGGGCGAACGGTCGCTTGGTGGGAAGAAACGATGAAAGGGGGAACGTCATGAATTCGAACTTGCAATGCCCGGTTTGCCGCAGTTCGCAAACGGAACCGTTTCTTTCGCGACGCGGAGTCCCTGTTCACCAGAACATGCTGTTCCGCAGTCAGGAAGAGGCCGTTGCCATGAAGCGCGGCGAACTTCATTTATTGATTTGCGAACAATGCGGATTTATTTATAACGCTTCATTCGAGCCTTCCAAGCTTGATTACGGAGCGGCGTACAACAACAGCCAAAATTTCTCGCCCGCCTTTCACCGGTATACGAATTCGCTCGCCGCCCATATCGCGCAGCGGATGAAGGGAAGCGGGAAACGAATTATCGAGGTGGGATGCGGCAAGGCTACCTTTCTGCATCAATTGTTCGAGCTGGACGAAGAAATGACCGGATTCGGATTCGACCCAAGCTACGAAGGCCCGGAAACGGCCTATAACGGCAGGCTCCGTTTCGTGAAGGACAATTATGGGCCAAAGTACGAATCGATCCAAGCCGACTTCGTCGTTTGCCGGCATGTGATCGAGCATATTCCGGATCCGGTCCGGCTGCTGGGGTCGATTCGCAAAGCGCTCTCCCATTCGCCGCATGCTCTCGTTTTTTTCGAGACGCCTTGCGTCGAATGGATTTTGCGCCATACGGCCGTCTGGGATTTCTTCTACGAGCATTGCTCCTACTTCTCCCCATTCTCCTTGTCCACAGCGTTCGCGGAATCCGGTTTCCGTACCGGGCAGATCCGCCACATTTTTCAAGGACAATATTTATGGTTGGAAGCTTCGCTCGAACATGGCGGAAAGGACAGCGGCATCGCGGCGGAAGGCGAAGTTGGCGGCGGAGGCGGCGATCGGCTTGGCCAAGCGGCAGAGACGGCCAACCTGGCCCGAGCTTACCGGGAACGGGAGAGCGCCGTGTTCGCACGATGGAGAAACCGCCTGTTCGAGCTCGCGCATAGCGGCAAACCGGCGGTGTGGGGGGCTGGCGCCAAAGGAGTCACATTCGCGAATTTGTTCGATCCGCATCGGGAACAAATCGCTTGCATCGTCGACGCCAATCCGGGCAAGCAAGGAGGATTTTTGCCCGGTACGGGACATCCTATCGTTTCATATACCGAATTACGAAGGCTTGGAATTACCGACGTATTGCTGATGAACCCGAATTATAAAGAAGAAGTGCTCCAGATCGCGGAGAATCATCGATTGCCAATCAAACTAACGGAGTTGGAGTGAAGCGGATGAAAATAACGATCGATTTACATGCGAACACAATGCAAATCGAACAGGGGGATGCCCCGGTTGCACTGAATTTAAACAGCAAAGAAGCGTTCGAATGCCTGTCCGATCTATGGCTGAAATGCGGTTGGGTCAACAAATACGCTTACAGCTTCAGCTGGCTGGGACGTCCTGTCATCCAATTGCCCGAGGATTTAATCCGGATTCAGGAAACGATCTACCGCGTCCGGCCCGACGTGATCGTCGAAACCGGCATTGCGCACGGGGGGACGTTAATTTATTATTCCTCGTTATGCAAAGCGATCGGACGCGGGCGCGTCATCGGCGTCGATATCGAGATTCGCCCGCATAACCGCCAAGCGATCGAAAGCCACGAATTGGCGGGCTACATTACGTTAATCGAAGGAAACGCCATTGCCGAGCCTGTGGTCGAACATGTCAAATCGCTGGTGAACGAAGGGGAAAAGGTGCTCGTCATTCTCGATTCCAATCATACGAAACAGCATGTCCTGCGGGAGTTGGAGTTGTACTCCCCGCTCGTGTCCGTCGATTCCTATATCGTCGCAACGGACGGCATTATGGAAATGCTTGCCGAAATTCCAGGCATTCGCGGCGATTGGGCATGGGACAATCCGAAAGCGGCAGCGGAGGAATTCGTACGCCGTCACCCTGACTTTGCTATCGAGGAACCCGTTTTCCCATTCAACGAAAGCGCCGTTACGGATCGTATCACCTATTGGCCGAGCGCCTATATTCGACGGTTAAAATGAACGAAGGAGTGCCGCCATGAAATACGTGTTCGGATTTTTCTATCGAAACAGCCTGCCTTTATTAAGGCTGGCGCTTGACAGCATCAAACCGTGCTGGAAGCATACGGTCGTCATCGACAATTCGCCCGGCCACGAACTGCAGACCGCCTCGTTTCCGCCGGGGGTTAAAGTTTGCGAACCGCCGGTCCCGCTGTCATTCACCCAATCGATGAATTATTTGATTCGAATCGGCGAGGAACGCGGCGCCGATGTCGTCATTTTTATGCATAACGACGTCGAGATGCATCCGGGAACGATCGAAGCGTATTTGTCCGCAATCAAGACGCTGCTGCAATCGGATAAACAATGGGGCGTTTTGCTGGCCCACGGCTTTCTTGTCGCGGCGCTCAGAATGGAAGCGGTACGCGTCGTCGGTCTATGGGATACGGTCTGGCCCGACATTTACAGCGATTACGACTATTGCCAACGGATCCATATGGCCGGATTCGACCTGGTCGACACCTATTTGCCGCTCACGCATCATAACGGCGGAAGCAATACGATCAAGAACGATCATCAACTCTTCTCCGTTACGCAATTGATGGCGCCGATTTGGGCGGAAGTGTACAAATATAAATGGGGAGGGCCGCAATTGTTGGAAAAATACCGGATCCCCTACGACCCGTCGTCAACCGCGCCTCCTCCTACTTCATGGTCGAACTATTATCATGATTTCAAAACTTATTTGGATTAGGAGGTCTGACGAAGTGAAAGTAGTCATTTTGGCGGGAGGCTTCGGAACGAGAATTAGCGAAGAATCGCATTTGCGGCCGAAACCGATGATCGAAATCGGCGGCAAGCCGATTTTATGGCATATTATGAAAATCTATTCGTACTACGGCTTCCACGATTTTATCATTTGTCTCGGTTATAAAAGCTACTCGATCAAAGAATATTTCGCCAACTATTACTTGTTCGAATCCGACGTTACATTCCATCTCGGCCGGCAAAGCGAGACCGTTATTCATAACTACTCGGCCGAACCGTGGAGCGTGACGCTGGTCGAAACGGGACTGGACACGATGACAGGCGGAAGAATTCAAATGGTCCGGAAGTATGTCGGCGAAGAGACGTTTATGATGACATACGGGGACGGTGTATCCGACATCGATATCGCCCGTCTGGTCAACCTGCACCGTTCGCGCGGCAAACTAGCGACCGTCACGGCGACGCAGCCGCAAGGGAGGTTCGGCATGTTAAATTTGGCGGAGGACGACACGGTCGTCGGGTTTCAGGAAAAACCGAAAGGCGACGGCGGCTGGATCAATGCCGGCTTTTTCGTCTTGGAACCGGGAATTTTCGATTATATCGAGGGCAAGCAAACCAGCTTCGAGAAGGAACCGCTTGAGAGATTGGCCAAGAACGGGCAGTTGGCCGCTTATAAGCATACCGGATTTTGGCATCCGATGGATACGCTGCGGGATAAAAAATATTTGGAAACCATTTGGGAATCGGGCAAGGCGGCCTGGAAAAAATGGTGAGGGCGGCGGCGGATCGAACGTTTTGGCGGAATAAAAAAGTATTCGTGACGGGACATACCGGGTTTAAAGGCTCCTGGCTTTGCCTGTTGCTCGTATCCCTCGGCGCCAAGCCTTACGGCTATGCGCTCCGCCCCCACACGGAGCCCAGCATGTTCGACGCATGCCGATTGCATGAAATCGTTCCGACGGTCTACGCCGATATCGGCGATGCGGAACGGCTGTTTCGCGCGCTGGACGATTGCGATCCGGATATCGTCTTTCATATGGCCGCCCAGCCCCTCGTGCGGGAATCTTACGCGAATCCGCTGCAAACGTACCAAACGAATGTGATGGGAACGGTCCATCTTCTCGATGCGGTCCGCAGGCGTCTTGCCGCAAATCGTCGCCGAACGCGGGCCGTTATTAATGTCACGTCGGATAAATGCTACGAAAATAACGATTGGCCCTGGGGGTATCGCGAAACGGATCCGCTCGGCGGCAGCGATCCTTACTCGAACAGCAAGGCGTGCTCCGAACTGGTCTCCGCCGCCTACCGCCGCTCCTATTTCCACCCGGACCGTTACCCGGAGCATAGCGTAAGCTTGGCGACGGCCCGGGCTGGAAACGTGATCGGGGGCGGCGACTGGGCCCGCGACCGTCTCGTGCCGGACTGCATCCGTTCCTTGCTGGCGGGAGAACAAGTCGCCATCCGCTATCCGCATGCGATCAGACCGTGGCAGCATGTGCTCGAACCGTTAAGCGGCTATTTGACCCTTGCGCGGAAATGCTGCGAGAACGGCGCCGCCTATGCGCAGAGCTGGAATTTCGGACCTGCGGACGAGGATGTTCGCACCGTCGAGTCTGTCGTGCAAACCCTCTGCTTGCAATGGGGAGCGAGCGCCGCGTACGAAATCGCGCAAGGGGTTCATCCTTACGAAGCGCATACTCTTCGGCTGGATTGCTCCAAAGCGAGGACACAACTCGGTTGGCGGCCGATCTGGAAGCTGGATCAGGCGCTCTTCCAAACGGTCGATTGGGTGCGCGCCTATGCGCGCGGCGAGGATATGCGGGCGGTCACGCTGCGGCAAATTGCGGAGTATGAAGCCGGGTTGGCGGCCGAATGACCCGATCCATCAAATATCGGGAACGAAAGCAACTGATTAGCGATATAAATTCGTTAAACGGGTATATTCGTTCCCGCTCCTCGATTATTTTTCCACAAACGGAAACAGCAGCTTCTGATTTTCTTTCGTATACATATTCGCTTTCGTAATGACTTCCGAACCGGTGTCGATCAAGGCGCTTACTTGTTCTCCGTCGATCGCTTGCACCGCCGTCTTGACTGCCAAATATCCCATATTGAAAGGCTTCTGCACGACCGTGGCCTGCAAAATGCCTTCCTCCAGAAAGGCGATCTCCTCCATCGAATTGTCGAAGCCGACCAGTTTGACGCGGTCCGCCGCTTGAAGCTCCTGAATCGCCTTCCCCGCGCCGACGGTCGAAATTTCGTTCAAACCGACAATTCCCCTGACGTGAGGATGATTTTCCAGAATACTTGCGGCAATCTCGTACGATCTCTCTACCGAACCGTAGCAATAATAAGTGTCGATCACCGAAATGCCGGCCTCCTTCAAACTGTTGCGCACCCCTTCCTCGCGTTCCATCGCGGTGGCCGATCCTTTGACGAAACTGATGATAGCGACCGTATCGCCCGGACCGAACCATTGATTCATCAATTTGCCCGCCTTTTCGCCGGCCGCCACATTATTGGTGGCGATAAAACTCGAAGACAAATTTCCGGACAAGCCCGAATCCACCGTCACCAGCTTAATTCCCGACTTCACGATTTGGCCGGCGACGGGAACGAGCAGTTCATAGTCGGCAGCCGCCAGTACGATCGCTTGCGGACCCATCGCAATTTCTTGCTCCAACAGCCGGATTTGGCCCTCGATGTTAAATTCGGAGTCGGCCCCGACGACCCGCACCTCGGCTCCGTACTCTTGCGCCGCGGCGAACACGCCTTGTTTCATCGTCTGCCAAAACTCGTAGTTTTGCTCTATCGTTTTCGGCACGAACACGATTTGCTTCTCTTTCACCGCCAGTTGCGCGGAAGCGGCCTTGAATGCGGCATAGATTAGAAAACATGCGATAGCGGCGGCCAGCGACAACCCGATTGCTTTGCGAAGCATTACGTCACCTCCAATAGAATGATTGTACGGCCTAATCGACGATTTCCGGAATGCGCAGGGTGACCGTCGTTCCCTCGTCCGGTTCGCTCTCGAATTGCAAGCCGAAGGCTTCTCCGAAATATAGTTTCAAACGATGATTCACGTTTTGCAGCCCCACCCCTTTGCCGGTTTCCAAGAATCGTCTTTTATCCAGCAACGTTTGCACGATCGCCGCGTCCATACCGACTCCGTCGTCCGCCACCTCGAGCTCGACGATGCCGCCGGTTTTCCGTCCCGTAATGCGAATATGGCCGGCGTCGGCTTTATGTTTGATGCCGTGGTACACCGAATTTTCAATAAGCGGCTGCAGCACGATTTTCAAAATTTTGCATTGCAGCAGCTCGGGATCGACATCGATCGAATAGGTGAATTTGTTCCGGTAACGTATATTTAAAATCATCAAATAATTTTCCACATGCTCCAGTTCGACCGCAATCGGCACCAATTCCTCCCCTTTGCCGATGCTTGCGCGCAGCAGTCTGGACAAGGCCGACGTCATTTTGACGACCTCGTCCACCTTGTTCATTTCCGCCATCCAGATGATCGAATCCAACGTATTGTACAGAAAATGCGGTTGAATTTGCGCCTGAAGCGCCTTCAATTCGCTCACCCGCTTCGTTTCCTGCTCCCGCACGATCTGATTCATCAGTTCTTTGATTTTTCCGATCATCAAGTTGAACGTACGGGCCAATTTCCCGATTTCGTTCGGGCTCACAATATCGACGCGAATGTCAAAATCGCCTTTCTCTACCCGCTTCATATGCTTTTCGAGATTTTTCAACGGTTTGATCAGCGTAATCGAAATAAAGACCGAAATAGCCAATGCGAACACAAGGCATAGAAACCCCCAAATCGCCGAAGAAAACTGCATCTCCCGCTTATTCCCGACCATTTCGTCCGGGTAGGTGACGCCGACGATTTTCCAGCCGAAATCCGACGTGCGAATCGAATAGATTTTGGCGTCTCGCCCTTTGCCGACTTCGATCGAACCGTCGTCTGCGGCCAATATCTTCTCGAATTCCTCCGTTTTAATTTGCGTATAAATAATTTGCTGCTGCGGATGATAGATCAAATCGCCTTCCGGGTCCAAAATAAAGACGTACCCTCTCTTGCCGAGATGGATATTGCTTGCCAAATCGTTGATAATGTTATAATTCAAATCGACCAGCAGCACGCCTTTATAGTCGCCCGCTTCGTCGGACAATTGGCGGCTTAAGGAGACGACCCACCGATATTCTTTATGGAAAAGATGCTGAACGTGGGACGAAGAAATAATAATGCGCCCTTGCGCTTCGTCGGCGTCGGTATACCATTCCTGCCGCGTCAACTCCCCGTAAGCTTTCGTCCGGGCGTTCGCGCGGTCCGAGACGACCGCTCCGTTCGAACCGACGAATAGAATGGAAGCGATATCGCTTCTCGAGCCGACAATGGAATGAAACAATCCGCTCAATCTCGCCGCCAGCTCTTCCCCTTCCTTCGCGCCCGGATCGTCAAGCGATAAGTAGCGTTGCAAATCCCCGTTGCCGAGAGCGAAATTCGAGACGCTCTCCATGTTGTTGATATACGTCTGAATGTTAATATTGACTTGATGAACCAACTCCATCGTATTGTCCCGCGCATTGTTCGTCACCGCTTCGACCGACAGCCTGTAGGCGTTAAAGCTTAAAATAACGGTCGTGCATAGAATAAGACAGGAAAAGGCGAAGGCGATATTCGTATGTATGCTTTTAAACCGCAGCAAATTCCCGAGTCTCATCACGCTTGTCCTTTCTGCAAAGCCCGATATTCTTTGGGCGTCATGCCCGTATTCCGCTTGAATATGACGCTGAAATATTGCGGATCGCTATATCCGACCCTTGCGGCGATATCGTATGTCTTCCATTGCGTGAAGGCGAGCAGTTCTTTCGCTTTCTCCAGCCGGTAACGCGTCAAATATTCGACAAACGTTTCACCCGTATGCTGTTTAAACAACGAACTGAAATAACTGATGCTTAAGTAGACATGATTGCATACTTGGTTGAGCGAGAAGTCCGGATCATTGTAGTGTTCGCGGATATAGGATTCCGCCAGGAGCATTTGCGATTGGGCGACATTTGTCCGTTTCTCCGTCAAATCCGAAATGATGCTGCGGCAAGTTTCGTCCAGCCATTCCTTAACCGCGTCCATCGTTTTCATCGCGGCGATTTGCGCGAACGGATTGTCCCCGAACGCTTGGGCGTCGTCGATTCCCGTCTCGGCAACCGCGCTCTGCAAGGAAACGATCAATCTTTGGATCGATCCGCGGCATTTGTCAAGCGAATAGCCGGACATCTTCATCTCTTCGAGCCATTCGTCCAGCGCGGCGGACACAGCCGCCCCCTTCCCCGACTTTACGGCCGAGACGATTTTGCGCTCCCATTCGTCGAAGCTGATCTGATCGATGCTCTTGCCGTATTCCAAATCGTTGATCGAGATCAGCTTGCCGACACCGAGCAGAAACCGGTAATCCAACGCTGAAAGCGCTTCCTGAAACGAAGTCGAAATATGCGCGATATCGCCGTACGGCCTGCCGATGCCGAGCGACACGGTCAACTTCACATATTTTTCAACGCTTTGTTTCGCGTAGCTTGCCAACGTTTGGGCCGATAGTCCGACTTCATCCTCCGCCCCGGAGCAGATAATCGCAATTTTATCGTCGCGCGTCCGGAATACGATGTCGCCGGCTTCTTTTTCGAAAATTTCATGAAAAATGTTGAAGGCGGCAAAACGCAGCAATTCCGTCTCCGTCATTTGGTTTTCATACGACGTTCGTTGAAACTCGTCGACATCCGCGACGATCGCGACGTACGCCGGACCGGGCAGAGACAGGCGGAAATAGCGCAGCTTCGCCTCGATTTCCTCCCGCTTCAACCGGGATGCGGCCATTCGCTCCAGAAAACGTTCGCGCAGCAGCGGCAAGCTTTGATTCAATTGAATCCGCAATTGGCTCAAATCTTCTTTTCTTTGCCGTTCCTCATCCAACTCTTTCCTCATTTCGGACAAGAAACGGGTAAATTCCTCGGAGTTGATCGGCTTGAGCAAATAATCGCTCACTTTCAATTTGATCGCTTGCTTGGCGTATTCGAAATCTTCATATCCGGTCAAAATGACGATTTTCACGTCCCGATAACGGTTGACGACACGCTCCGCGAATTCGAGCCCGTCCATAAACGGCATGCAAATATCCGTTATGATCGCGTCAGGCTGCAGCAGTTCCATCGATTCAAGCGCATCCCTCCCGTTGCCGAAATCGCCGACCAGGTCGAATCCGCAAGCGCGCCAATCCGTTTTCCGTTTAATGCCCTCCCTGACCTCGTCTTCGTCTTCAACAAGGATGATTTTGTACAAAAACTCCACTCCTTTGCTGACATTCCCGGATTTTATTTCATTGTACTTAGCTTAAACATACTCGGCAAACATTTCCTCGCATCGAATCGGGGAAAAGGCTGCCCGTTGGCGAGCAACCTTGCCTGAAACTTTTTACGTTTATTCTATCCGGGACAAGCAGCGTATGGAATGGACTATTTTCCTTAAAAAAGTCGAAAATATTACGATAAAATTGCCGTTACAAGTATGCCTTGACCAATTCCCAAAATATGTTTTCCGTATTTTCCCGGCTAAAATATTTCAGTCGCTCCTTCTGCCGGCTAATGATATTGCGTCTCAATTCTTCGTCCTCCGTCACCTGATGCATCAGCGCGGCGATTTGCCGATCGTTTTGATTCGCGGCGAGCAAACCCGCTCCTCCCAGCGTTTCTTCGACGGCTCCGCCTGCGCGGGCGATAATCGGAACGTTGAAATACATCGCCTCGAGCAGCGGCACGCAAAATCCTTCATGCTCGCTCATGCAAAGGAACAAGTCGGCGTTCAAATAATATGCCTTTAACTGCTCGAACGGCACATGGCCGACGATATGGACGTCTTCGTATCCTTTCTCCGCGATCAGCCGGTTCAATTCGTTGACGTAAGCGGCGAAAGCGGCGTAGCCGACCAGAAACAGCCTCGCCCCCGGCTCCATGTTGTTCCGGTAAAAGGCGAACGCCTCCATTACATCCTCGATCCTTTTATTCGGTACAAGCCGCCCCACGAACAGCACATCCTTGCGTTTTTTGCTGCTGCGCAGCCGGTACAGCATCATATGATCCGGGGGACGGTTATATTCGTCGAAATCGACGATGATCGGCGAAACGGCGTGATGCAAGAAGCCAAGCTGCATCAGTTCGAGACGGTTATATTCCGAATCCGCAAGCGCAAAATGGATATGCGGCATGAGAAATTTCAGCTCTTCCCTGCCCTTCTCGCAGAAGGACGCGAGCTCTTGGTCGTATTTCGCATAATAACGGCCGGGAGTGATGTTATGGTATATCATCCACCTTCGTCCGGTGAACGAAGGGATTCGATAGCTTAATTCGCAGCCGATGCTCATATGGTATATCACGTGGCTGTCGAGCGGGATATGCTTCGCCGGAAGCACCGAATCTTTAAAAATCGGGTGTATGTTTTGCGCATAGATTTCCGAGCGGACCCCTCTCCGGTTCAAACATCGTTTTATGTTCAACGCGGCGTTGCCGATCGCGTCTCCGTAACTCATCGTCAAGAGCAGTTGATTGATTTCCACAGCTGTTTCTCCTCCCTTCGATTAGCTTCGATTCCCCCACCCTTTCATTTCGTTTCCATCATTATATGAGTCGAGCGGGGCCTGTGATTATAACAATCGCCCGCACGGCATACACCATACGGCAATCGTCTGCGGCCGGCCGGCGCATAGTTCCTCGTAATAGATTGATAACCTTTTTTTGTTCGCTCAAGATATTCGTCGCAGCCATCCTCCCATCGCGATCATACTATGAAAATATGACAACCTCTCAACACTTTTAGGAGGGATCGTATGAAATATTTAGTAGGTTTTTTCTATCGCAACAGTCTCGAATATTTAAAAATCGCCGTTCAAAGCGTGAAGCCCTTCTGGAAGCATATCGTCATTATCGACAATACGCCGGAATTGTCCTTGCGCTCGGAGCGCGCATTTCCGGAAGGCGTAACCATTGTGGAGCCGCCTTCCCCGTTAACGTTCACCCAATCCATGAATCTCATTATACGAATGGCGGAGGAGCAAGGTTGCGATGCCGTCATTTTTATGCATAACGACGTACAGGCGCATGCCAATGCGGCGGATCGGTTTCTGCATACGATGAACGAGCTGCACCGCAGCGGCATTCATTGGGGCCTGCTTATGACGCAGCAGTTTTTGATCGTTGCGCAAAATATGAAGATGATTCGCGAGGTAGGCCTTTGGGATACGGTTTGGCCCGATATTTTCAGCGATTACGATTATTGTTACCGGGTATATTTGTCGGGTTATGAAATTTTGAAATTGGAGCTTCCGCTGACGCATCATAACGAAGGCGGAAATACGGTGAAAGCCGACTTGAACCTCTGGTCTTTAACGTTGCTTAACGCGCCGATGTGGCATGATTACTATCAAATCAAATGGGGAGGCGAAATATTAAAGGAAACGTACCGCGTTCCTTTCTCGCCCGGCTCCGCTAACAATCAAGCCGAGGATTGGACCCAACGTATTCGAAACATGTCATGATCAATAGGAGAGGAGTAAGCCATGAAATATATTGCCGGTTTTTTCTATCGAAACGGCCTCGATTATTTGCGGCTCGCCATTCAAAGCCTCAAGCCTTATTGGAAGCATACGGTCGTGATCGACAATACGCCCGGGTTGTCGCTTCGTTATGAAGCGCCGTTTCCGCCCGGCGTCAAGACGATCGAACCGCCTACGCCGCTAACGTTTACGCAATCGATGAATTATTTAATCCGTATGGCAGAGGAGCAAGGCTGCGATGCCGTCATTTTTATGCATAACGACGTTGAAGCGCATCCGGGCACGGCGGAGAAATTTTTGGCGGCGGTCAAGAAGCTGCACGATCAGGGCTCGAACTGGGGTCTGGTAACGGCGCACGGTTATTTGCTGGCAGCGCTCAGCATGAAAGCTGTCAAACGAATCGGTTTATGGGATACGTTCTTCCCTGCCATATTCAGCGATTACGATTATTGTCAGCGGATCCATCACGGAGGCTTCGACATGTTGGAAACCTATTATCCGTTAACGCATCATAACGGGGGAAGCAATACGCTCAAGAACGATCAGATGTTATGGAATTTGACCGCGATGTACGGGCCGTTATGGCTGGAATATTACAAGATCAAATGGGGCGGAGAGCCTTTGCATGAGACGTACCGGATTCCTTTCGATCCGAATTCGACCGTGCCTCCCCCCACTTCCTGGTCCAATGCGGTCATTGCCTACAACGGGTAATATCCGCTTAATCGCCTCTGTACAGAAAGGAGAATCGCAAGTGAAATATTTGGTAGGCATCGGATTTGTAAACAGAGTTGACTTGTTGGTTAAGGCTGTAGGCAGCATCCCGGCCTATTGGCCGCATACGACGATCGTCGACAATTCGTATGAACATATTTTGCGCGGACATGCGCTCGCAAGTATCGTCGCCATCGACGAGTCGCCGATTCCGCTCAGTTACAGCCAGACGATGAATTATTTAAAAAGAAAAGCGGTGGAGGGCAGCTACGATGTGCTCATCTACATGCATCACGATACGGAAGCAATCGTCGGAACGCCCGAAGCGTTTCTGGAACAACTTCGGTCATGGCAGCAATCGGGCCAGCCTTGGGGAGTGGCGTTCACGAACTGCTACTCGATGGCGGCCTATAATGTGCAAGCTCTTAACGCGGTCGGAGCCTGGGATTATTTGTACTTGCCGAGTTATTTCGCCGACACCGATTATTACCGCAGGCTCGCCTTGGCCGGGTACGGTTGGGTGGCCACCGGGCTGCCGGTAACGCATCACGACGGCGGCGGCAACACCTATAAGGCGGATCCGCTTCTTTCTTTGCTGCATCCGATCACAACCCCGCTATACTTGCGCTATTATATGGCCAAATGGGGAGGAGCGCCCGGCGCGGAGCAATACGTCACCGCATTTAACCAATAAACGGCGGCGGCTAGAACGGCCAAGAGTACAATTGCATAAACCGCGCGCGGCACTGTTCGTACCGGTTCCAGTCCACATCGTCCAAGCAGTAGTGAAACACCCACGGTGCCGCCTGAGCGGGAACGACGACGCGATACCCTTCCCGGCGGAAACGGATCGATTGGGAAATATCGTAATAATGAAATCCCCCGATCCTCTCGTCCCACTCCACATCATACTGCGTGATCATCATCACCCCGTCGATCGCCTCGACGTCCGCATACTCCTGCGCCACATCGCCCAAATGCAAATATACGTACGACTGGAAGACCGCCTCCACTTTCCCGTATTGCGGGCTTCCTTCCCACCATGTGCCCGTCGCCGGCACGTTGACGGCTCCGGCGACGCCGAGCATGCCGATGTTTCCGTCCAACCGGAACACCTTGATCATGTCGGAGATGAAGTTCGCGTTCGTAATATACGTATCTTGGTGAAGATAAACTTTATATTTCGCGCCGGTGCGATGCATCGCCCGGTTATACCCTTTGGTCATGCTTTCCGCGCCGTACATGGGAATCAGTTCGATCGCCATGCCGGACGGAATGTGCAGCCTGTTCACATGCGCCACATGCCGTTCATACGTTTTCTCATCGTTCACGCAGCATATAAAAGCTATCAAATAGGGATTCATGTTCTATCACCTCTCGCAATACGGACCAAAACATTATGTAACATACTATGCCGCATCGCCGCAAAGGAAAGGGCATTTATTTTATTTCATAGGAATAGTTAACCATCCAAGCGGAGCGAACGCCCTTTACATATCATAGCATGGCGAAACACGATACAGGGGGTGGGCAACATCGCAGGAAACGAACGGCTCGTCCGTCAGACGATCAGCCAATACAATCAGAGTCAGGTACGAATTCCGCAGAGCAAATTCCGCGAACTGTTGAATATGCCGCATAACGATGCGGAATTCACCGGCGAACGTTTGATTATAAACGATCATGTGAAACGGCAATTCGATAAAGTGTTCCGCGAGCACACGCTTCGCTACGATTTCGCCAGCCGGTTCGTGCAAGGAAATACCGTTCTCGATGCCGCTTGCGGCGTCGGATACGGCACGAAGATGTTTGAGATCGCCGGAGCGGAGCTGGCCATCGGCGTCGACGCATCTGCGGAGACCGTTTCGTACGCAGCTATGCATTACGCGGGGGAAAGGGCGCAATTTATGGCTGCGGACATTCATGCTCTGCCGTTCCCGAACGACAGCTTCGATATTGTTGTCTCTTTCGAAACGATCGAACATATTCCCGACGGCGCGGAATGGATTCGCGAATCGGCCAGGGTGCTGAAGGAAGGCGGGCTGCTCATCATTTCGACGCCCAACCGGAGCAGACATAGCCCGGGAATTTACTTCGGCGAAAAACCGCATCATACGTTCCATTTGTTCGAATACAGCGTGAACGAATTCGTCGGCGAGCTCCTGACGCGGTATGACATTGTCGAATTGTACGGGCAAACATTCGTGCATGATTACGAATGGTACGCCACCCGGTTGGAAAGGGCATCCCGCGGCTTGAATCCCGAATATGTCCCGCCGATGATGGAATTGTCCTATGATTATTCCCTCGTGCCCCTGAGCCGGGTCAAAAACGCCCAGCCTACGTTTGTCATTGCCGTGTGCCGCAAACCATGAATTTAACAATGGAGGGATTCGAGTGCAGGCCGATCCTCATTCCATCGCTTTCATTTCTTGCGTGTCGGACGAAAAGCTGTTCAGCCGGTCCGTATCGTACATCAACGGCTTGCATCTTCCGCAAGGCTTCTCTCTGGAGATCGTTCCGGTCTACCGTCCCCGCAGCATGGCCGCCGGATACAATGCGGGAATGCGGGCCAGCCGCTCGAAATATAAAGTTTATTTGCACCAGGATACGTTTCTGATCAACCCTTATTTCATTTACGAATGTTTAGAAGTTTTTGGACAAGAACCGGCAATCGGCATGATCGGCGTCATGGGCAGCCGGAACCAGCCCTCCTCCGGGACGTGGTGGGAAGGCGAACCGCTCTATACGAAATGGGTGTCGTTCGTCGATAACGTCGTTTCCACGCAAACGATTAACGAGATTCGATCCGGCTACGAACCTGTCCGGTCGATCGACGGCGCGCTTATGGTGACCCAGTACGATCTGGAATGGGATGAACGGGTCGAAGGCTTTCATTTCTACGACGCCGCGCATTCCATTCGCTTCACGGCACAGGGTTACCTGATCGCCGTCCCGGCCCAGAAACAGCCTTGGATGATGCATTACCGTTTGCATGATACGAATTGGGAGGAATACTACGCCGCGCGGGACAAATTTACGCGTCTATACGAATGGGCGCTGCGCGATTCGCGCGGAAAGGAGCTGGAAGATGCTGCAGTCAAAAATTTGCAATGAAAAAGATTTTCTTACGGAATGGTATCTCGAAGGTTGCGCAAAAATGAAAGTCGAGACGTTTCTGTTGAAATCGCATCGGCATTTGCGCAGGGAACAGTTTCGATTTCACCGCAAACTGTGGGAATGGTGCTACATTTATCAAGCGCTGCTCGAACGGGGAATGCTGGCCCCCGGCAAGAAAGGGCTCGGTTTCGGCGTCGGACTCGAACCCTTGACCGCCGCTTTCGCATCGAACGGCTGCGCAATTACGGCGACCGACCTGGATTTCGATTCCGCCAAATCGCTCGGCTGGGTCGATTCGAACCAGCATAGCGTCAGTTTGCAGGATTTGAATCTGGAGAATATATGCGATCCCGCCCAATTTGCGCAGCTTGTTACCTTTGAATATGCGGATATGAATGCGATCGATCCGAAGTTTTACCATCAATTCGACTTCACCTGGTCGTCCTGTTCTTTCGAGCATTTAGGGTCCATCGAACTGGGCAAACAGTTTATTGTCAACCAGATGCATTGTCTGCGTCCCGGCGGCGTCGCCGTGCATACGACCGAATACAATCTTTCGTCGAATACGGATACGCTGGACCACGATTTGACCGTTATTTTCCGCAGGCAAGACATCGAATGGATGGTGGAGACGCTGCGGACGCAAGGATACTCGATCGCGATCGATTATACGGTGGGCGCCGGTCCCGTCGAATCATGCGTTGACGTGCCGCCTTTCGCGCACAACCCGCATCTTCGCCTGCTGCTCGGCCAATATGTATCGACATCGATCGGACTTATTATAAGCAAGCCGTTATGAAGCCGATGAGAGGGATTCCCCCTCTCATCGGCTTTATCGCTTTCGCAAGGACAACCATCCGGACGAACCGGACGTTGGATTATCGAACAAGCATAAGGTCGATATGTTCGATATCGCGATAGCTTTCCAGAAATTCGACGGTCGTGCCCGTTACTCTGAAATCGCGGTGAAGAATATGATAGTTGAATCCATGCTCCGCAAACCGGCGCAAAATCGGCCCCGTATCCCGGTTGGACCAAAGGGCAGGGCAATATTCGAAAAAGATCGTCATCGGGCCGTTCGCTTCGATCATTTGGAATAAATTATCCATAATTTGCGGTTCCCCGCCGTCGATATCGATTTTGACCACATCCGCTTTCAAGCCGGGCAAATAATCGGTAATCAATCCGGTCGGAACGTTCGTCTCGGTAACGCCGTTTAAACTTTCGGCCCCGGGAAAGAAGATGCTGGCTCCCCCTTCGCCGTACGTTTTCAAAGTCATGATGCCTCGCGTGTCGGATACGGCGACCCGGTTTAAATGAACCCGGCCTTTAAATCCGTTGTAAGAAATGCTCTTCAGCATATTTTTATGGTAGAACGGATTGGGCTCAAACGCGTGAACGACCCCTGACGGACCGACCAGCATCCCGGCCAGTAACGAATAATAACCGCAATGCGCCCCGATATCCAACACCGTCATGCCGCTTTTGACCGTCGAAATGAATACTTGCGTCACGTAGTCTTCCCATAAACCGCTCATCGCAATTTCCAAGCAGACGGGATCGCGCGGATCCACGAATATCCGGGGGCCGTTGGCCAAATGGGTGAAGACGGTATGATCCCCTAAATACATGGGCATTTTGTTCAAATTGTGATCATTCCCCTCGCTAAACATTGCCGATCAATGATGTATTATATGCTCCGCATACCGGGTGGAATAGACCAATCCAACGCCTTCCCTAATTTTTATCGTTCATTACGCCAACGCACATGTCCCCCATTCCGTCGATACATATACTAAGTAAGGCGCGAATAAGACGAATAAGGAAGTGAAGCGAAATGAGTTGTTACTCCGGGGTATACTGGATAGGACATGTATACGATATGGGAGGTTACGGGAACGTTTCCCGCAATTACTTGCGAGCGATGGAGACGTTGGGGATCCCCGTGTTTATCCATCCGGTCGGAGAAGAGCACGCGGAGATAGGACCGGAAACGAAGCAATGGCTGCAGCGGCTGTCCAATCCGAATATCGGCGAACGGGCCGTTTACGTTTTTCATTCGCTTCCTTGGGATGGCTTCGCGAAAACGCCGCTGCCCCATGCAGCGAAAAAAATATTCATTACATTGTTTGAAACCGACCGTTTGCCGCAAGACTGGCCTTCCATTTGCAATATGGTGGATGAAGTATGGGTTCCTTCCTCATTCAATTACAATACGTTTTTGCAAAGCGGCGTCATCGCCTCCAAATTGAAAGTATTGCCTTATGCGATTGACGTCTCCCAGTTCTATCCCGGGAGGCCGCATGAGCCTTTTCCGTTTCCCGCCGGCATCGGTTCGTTTAAATTCACCTATGTGTTCAATTTCGATTACCGGAAAGGGTATGATCTGCTCATTCGTTCGTTTTGCGAGGAGTTCGCCGCCGACGAGGACGTGGCGCTCGTTCTAAAACTATATATCTATAAACAAGAGTACTCGTACGAGCATGTTATGGCGGAGATTTGCTCCTGCATTCCCCCCGAACGACTTCAAAAGCAAATTGTCATTTTCGTCGAACCGTTCACACAGGAGCAGTTAATCAGCTTATATGCAAGCAGCGACGTATATGTCTCTATGGACCGCGCTTGCGGCTGGGGAATGACCGTGATGGAAGCGATGGCGCTCGGCATTCCGACCGTGGCTATTCGTTGGGGCGGCTCAACCCAGTTTATGAATGACAGGAATAGCTTTCTAATCGAGACGGAGGGCAGGCTCGTTCCCGTCGATGCCAAATTGCAGCAAGCCAGACCGAACGTATATTACGGACATATGTGGGCGGATGTGTCGATCCGGAATGTGCGGAAAACGCTGCGCGAAGCTTACGCCAACAAAGCGAAAAGGGAAGCGGTGGCCAGGCAAGGGGCTTACGATATTCATACCCAATATTCGCCGTATGCGATCGGTCTGCAAATGAAGCGGCTGCTGGAGGAAGGATAAAGTCCGATGACGAGCGCGAATGACGGAAGAGGCGTTAATTTGATCGGTTTTATCCGTTCCGAGACCGGCATCGGGCAGTCATGCCGCCTTGCGGCAAACGCGTTGGAAACGGCGGGCATACCGTTCTGCATTTTGCCCTACGAATTCGGCGATCCTTCCCGCAATGCCGAGACGGGCTGGATGCATAAAACAAGCGCCGTCCCCCTGTACCAAGTGAATCTATTTCACGCGAACGCGGATCAGATGCCGGATGTCATTCGGCATTTCGGCCTGCAATTATTTGCCGGCAGATACAATATCGGTTATTGGCATTGGGAACTGCCCGAATTCCCGGATCGATGGCGGGGCAGCTTCGACCTGCTGCAGGAGGTATGGGCGCCCTCGCAATTTATCGTGCGCGCGGTCGCCGCCAAATCGCCGGTCCCGGTCATGCGAATACCGCATGGCATCGCCATGTCTCCCCCCGGCCTGTCCGGTACGGACGCTTCTCGAACGGGCGGATGCGACTGCCGCCGGCTGACGGAAGACCGGTTTACATTTTTATCTATGTACTCCGTCTATAGCTTTCAAGAGAGGAAAAATCCGTACGGCGCCATCGACGCTTTCCGGCTGGCCTTTCGGCGCGACCATAATAAGGCCGCCCTCGTCGTCAAAATCAATCATGCCGCCGATCACCCCGAAGAAGTGGAGCGGCTGCAAGCTTACGTCCGGAACGATCCCAATATTCGATTGTTGAAGGATACGATGACGCTCGCAGAAGTGCATGCATTGCTTCGCCAAGCCGATTGCGTCGTATCGTTGCACCGTTCCGAAGGATTCGGATTCGTGTTGGCCGAAGCGATGGCGGAAGGAATCCCCGTCATCGCTACTCATTGGTCGGGTAATACCGACTTCATGAACGAGCGGAATTCCTGCCCCGTCCAATACAAGCTTGTCCCCGTCGGAACCCGGCTTGGGCCTTACGAAGCGTACCAAACATGGGCCGAACCTTCGGCGGAACATGCCGCGCATTATATGGAACGATTATTTTACGACGACGCTTATCGCATGGAAATCGGCCGTGCGGCCCGGCAAACGATACGGGACGCGTTTTCGCCGGAAGCGTCCGGCGAAGCGATGAAGGGGCGGCTGCAATCGCTTGGTTTGCTGTAGCGATCCATTATCAATGCCGCGGCCCAAACGCCAGGAGTCCGCTCCCTGTCGCGCCTGAACAGCGCAATAGGGAAACGGACTCCTTTTCGTTCGCGCCAAGCCGGGCGTCAGCCGCGAAACAAAATAACGATTTGCCCGGGGGCAAGCCGTTTCAAGACGCGATAGCCTTGTCTCGCTTTGGTGGCAATGCCCTCACCGTTCGGCTTGCAATAACCGTTCGCTTCGCATGTGCCGTCGTCCCGGACGGTTAATTTGCCGAGCAGACCGACGGCGACCCATTCCTGCCGCTTCCTGCGGGGCACGTACTCCCTTGCCGGATCCCAAGCGGGATTCAATATCGGCTGAAGTTCGGTGCGCTTTGGGACGATAATTTTGCCGTCCTCGTCTTTTTGCGGCGGTACGTTTACTTCTTGATATTGCACCCTGCCCCATTCATCGACCGCGTATTTCCCTTGCCAATGGAGCTCCTGCGTGTCGCCCGCCACGGCTGGCGCCGCCGCGGTCACGCCGAGCACGAATTTATCGCCGTTGCCGGCCAAGCGGACGCGATCCGCTTCCAAGGTGACGAAATATCCCGGCTCTATCGGATTTCCGTCCGTCGTTTCGAATAATTCCGCATACCCCGGCGCGGCCGCGCCGTAAAACCCGTCGACGAACATATTGCCGGTCGTGCCGATGACTTTCGCGGCAAGACTAAGATTGGCGTCGTCGGTCCCGTTTGCCAAATACCACGAGTAATGCCCTTCCAATCCGGAATCGGCCTTGCCGTATTTTCCCATAATATGTGCGCCGTCCTGGCTTTTGACCAATGTGCGGATCCCTTCGGCATGCGAAGCGATGCCGCCCGCCTCGTTGCACGCGCCTTCGGCATGCGCGGCAAAGGCGGAAGCTTCCGTGCCGGAACCTTCGGCATGCGAATAATCGCCGCCTGCGTATGTTTTGCCGCCTTCCGCATGCGATGCAGCTCCGCTTGAAATCGTAAAGCTTCCTTCCGCGTGGGAAGCCGCTCCGCTCGCGTTCGTGGAGTTGCCTTCGGCATGCGAAGCGAACGTGTTCGCCTTCGATCCGGAGCCCTCGGCATGCGAAGCGAACGCAATCGCCTGCGTCGAGTTCCCTTCGGCATGCGCGGCAAACGCAATCGCCTCGGTCGAATTGCCTTCCGCATGCGCGGCAAAGGCGGTAGCCTTGCTCGTATTGCCTTCGGCATGCGAGCCGAATGCGACCGCGATCGTGCCCGAGCCTTCCGCATGGGACGCGAAACCCGCAGCGGTCGTGTTCGCTCCTTCCGCATGCGCCGCTTCGCCGCCCGCGGAAGTTCCCTTCCCTTCGGCATGCGCGGATTCCCCTTCCGCAACCGTGCCCGAGCCTTCCGCATGCGATTGGTCCCCTTTCGCATGGGTCGCGCTTCCCTCCGCATGCGATGCAATGCCGGCTGCGATCGTCGCGTGCCCTTCCGCATGGGAGCTTACGCCTTCCGCTGCCGTGCTGGATCCTTCCGCATGCGCCATTTCGGCTTTCGCAGCGGTAGCGTAGCCTTCCGCATGCGATACGTTCCCGATCGCTCTGGAATTCGAACCTTCGGCATGGGAGGCCACACCTTCCGCGATAACTGCGTAGCCTTCCGCATGAGAAGCGTTCCCTTGCGCATATGTGCCCGAGCCTTCCGCATGGGAAGTGATCCCTTCCGCAACCGTGTTCATCCCTTCGGCCATAGAGCCTTGGCCGGTCGGATTACGGTTAAACCCATCCGTCATCGAATCCACCCTTTCCATAATCCAATCTTTATATTTAATGCATCCTATAAGCGAATGGATAGGGACAGATTACCTATCTTGCCGGCAAAGGCGCAAATCCCAACCAAGCCCTCCACGTTTACCGTTTCCTTTCGTTCAGGCATCGCATTTAATAAAGAATAGTGCGAGAAAACATCGTCAGTTTAGCATATTGCGCTGGAAAGGAATGAGCATATGGATCATCTTCGAAACAATCCGAAAGTTTCCATCATTATTCCGGTCTACAATAATACGCCGTACTTGAAGCAAGCCATTAATTCCGCGCTTAACCAAACCTATCGAAATATCGAATTGATCATCGTGGACGATTGCTCGACCGATCCGGAGGTAGCCGGCATCGTAGCGGGGTACAGCGGCCATCCACTTGTGCGCGTGTATCGAAACGAACGAAATCTTGGCATCTCCAACACGCAGAACGAGGCCTTATTCCGATCTTCCGGGGACATCATCGCGTTTCTCGATTGCGACGATATGCTGGAACCCCACGCTGTCGAGTTGTCCTTATTGCATTGGACCGATGAAACGAAATATTCTTTTTCCGACCGTATGCATATCGACGAATATTCCAGGGATACCGAACGCGTCGGCAGCGAGCGTTTTCCGAAGCGGGATATCTTTACGGAGCATCTGGACGGGAATATGTATGCAACCCATTTCAAGATGATCAGCCGCGACGTGTTTTATAAAATCGGCATTTTCAATCCGAAATACGATAGCGCCCAAGATTACGACTTGGCGTTAAGAGCCGCTTTCCATTATCCGCGCTCCGCTTTCGTCCACGTGCCGTATGCGATATACAAATACCGAATCCATTCCGGACAGACAACCCATATCATTTTGCAGCATCAGCTTCATCAAGCCGCGCTTATTTCCGGAGAAGCGGTCTTGCGGAAAAAGATTCGCGAAGGGCTCTTCCATACATTCGTCACGTTCGTCGTCATCGTTCATGAAGCGAATGTACATACGTTGGAGTGCGTACATTCGATCGAAAATACCGTTCGCATCCCGCATGAGATTATTCTCTTTGACAACGGCTCGTCGGCGGCAAACGGACAATGGATCCGGGATTGCATGCAATCTTTCGCAAATGTAACAACCGTCCGTTCAACGGACAAACTGAGCTCGGCCGAAGCGAAAAAAGCCGCCTTGCAGCATGCCAGAAAAGACGCCTATTATATTTTCATCGATCCTCACAATGTGGCGACGGAAGGATGGATCGAAGAGTTGCTCGTTCGTGCCGAAGAAAGCGGCGATATCGGATCGGTCGCATGCCGTGTCATATACTCCGACTTTACGGTGCAGCATGCGGGAGGATACGAGCGCATAGAGGGGCAGCGAATTTCCTTCAAGCTGCATCATGCCGGGCAATCCTTTTTGGAACTTCCCACGTTTCAGCGGCATGAGACCGATTGGAACCCAGGCGGGGCTACATTGTATAAGCAAATTATGATACCGGACCATTATTATTATTTTTACGACGATATCGCGGTCTCGTACGAGTTGCGCAAACAAGGCAAAATTCTCGTGAACGCCCCCAACTCCTTGCTTGTTCGCAGAAAGGAGCGATCGGCCGAGGCGTCGCCGCCTCTTCCCGACGATCCGCATCCCGGGCTGCTGCTCAGGTCGGCGGCGCAGTTCTTTATGGAGCGCCGCATCATTCCGGACGATGCCGCCGTCTATCGTATCAACCATATCGACAGCCGGGCGATCACCGATCAAGAATTGGCGGCGGCACTTTGCATGTCGTATCTCGCTTGCGATTAAATTTTATCGTTAGCGACGCCGGTTAAGGCGAACGCCTCGACCAACGTCGCAATAGCCAAGGAGGGATTCCTGTATGCTCATCAAATATTCGCTATCCAGCGGCATCAATCTTGGACAATACGTCTTTCCGCTTCATATCGGCGAGCAAGAAATTTTTTTATCCTTTATTCAGATGCCGAATTTAACCGCCGGCGATCATGTCGTCATCGAGGCCGGAGTCAGCTGGCAAAAGAACTGGGATATCGGGCAACTGCAAATTATCATTCGCAAAGATTCTCCTCATGGGACGATCGTATATCAGGCGGAAGAAACTTGCTTCTCTTCAACTTACAGCACGCTTAGATACGTCGATAGAGAAATTGTCAATCCTTCGCACGCTTACTACCTGTCCGTGAAGTCCACCGATTCGCCGGTAAACCAAGCAAAATTGACAGGTAACGTTTCCTTCGTCGTATCGGCCATGATGCCGTAACCGCCTTGACGCAAATAAGCCTTGATCTCTTTACGACAAAGGGATCAAGGCTTTTCGATTGCTAATGAAAGGTCAAGCGTTCACATATTGAATGCCCTCAAGCAAAATATTCCAATTGGGATCATAGTTGCTTGCATACATATCGAAAGCGGGAAGCTCTACCGAACAAACTTTTTCGAGCGGCCACTCCAAATCGACGATATACGGAACCTGAGTGTAATTGACCAGCAATACGCGAAAATCATGGGTAACCATCGAAGCCAAAACGGATTGCAGTTCGCTTGCTTCCTCAAACGTTCCGTTTAACCTGACAAACAACAGCTTCGGATCGGAGGCCATTTTTTCCAACGTCCGCGCCACGCGCCGATTTAACTTTTCCTTAAACTCCGGATAGCTGGACAAGTAGGAATCCGAACCGGCGCGAATCGGAAAATCATGGCTGGACACCATGTTATAATACGTATCTTGGACGACATAATTCGGATGGTTCGGAATAAAGTCGAGCATCTTCAAATTCGGGAGTTCCATAAAACCCGCAAACCGGTTTTTCAATAACCGGTTCACATCCGACAAATACGCGCTTACCGTCCAATCCAGCACGCCGGCAAACGGCCGCAGCTTGTTCGCTTCCAGTTGAATCGCAGGCGTACAGTTAAATCCCAAGCTAAAAATCGAGTGATAAACCCCCTTAATTTCAGCTAATTTCATGAAGATCCCTCCTACGAAATGAAATCCCAAACATAGAACGGAGCATCCGCTCATTTCATCTGCTTAAGTATCGTTAGCATCTTAGGATCGGGCATAACATAATGTTGAGGCAAACCGGATTTGATTCGATTCCACATCGTATAGTTTACGGACACTTCGGGATTCGAACATTGTATTAAAAAGAGGCCGTTATACAAATCGCTCATGACCTGGAAATGGCTCATTTTTTCCCTCCCCTCAATTCCTCGTACAAATCCAGAAATCGCTGCAGCATCCGGTCGTACGACCAATGATCTATGGCCCATCTTTGCGCTTGAGCCCCCATGTGGCGCCGCAAGGATTCGTCTTCCAGCAGCACATTCAAATAATAGACCATTGCGGTCGTCTTCCCCGTAGGGCAGACGAACCCGGTAATTCCTTGTTCGACCATTTCCGGAATTCCCGCAGCGTCGTTTACAACAGCGGGAAGACCGGCGATTTGCGCTTCAATGAGCGATAAAGGCTGATTATCCAGTATGCTCGGACAGACGAAAATATCGGATATCGCCAACATATACGGAACATCCGTCCTATTTCCCATAAAAGAAACGTAATGCTGCAATCCTAGAACCAAGCTTTGATGATGCAATTTCTCCTGCTCCGGTCCGCTCCCAACAATTCGGCAATGCCAATCTTGGCGGATCGATTTCAATTCCGCCAGTGCGGATAATAAGAAATGAACGCCTTTTATTTCCACCAGACGTCCCGTAAAAATTATCGTTTTCTTCCCTGGTATCCGATCGATTCCGGAAGGGACCGACATTCGCTCCATAAACCGGTTGATATCGTAACCGTATTGAAAAACTCTCACCTTGTCGCTTGGGACGGCAAATTCCTTCACCAATTTGTTCTTCAGCCAATGGGAGGATGTCACCGTCACATCTCCGGAGGACGCGCCCAAATATTCTAATACTTGATGGTATTTCCATCTGCGGGAAAGGCTCAAGTTTTCATCATTTTCGATAAAATGAAGCCTGTATTCCTCCGCCGCCGAGCCGTGCAAACTGGCAATTAACGGCGTTGCGATCGGCTTGACTCTGGAAAACGCGCGAGTGGCGAAAACATCCTGAGTATGGATAATATCGTACTCGTTCAATCCGAAATATGCGGCCGCTATTTCCATACTGAGACATTCGAACTCAAAATGACGAATCCAACCGTCCTCGGCGAGCTCCGGATAAAGCGCAGCATTTATTTTGGCCGACAGCAAAGGCATAATCTGTTCCTTGTGGAGAACCCGATTCGCATTCGAAATATGGTATGTTTGATGCCCTGGACCCGAACTGAACAAATCCACAACATGGCCGAACCCTTCCAACCGGCGCTTCATTTGAGTCATAAACTCCCATACTCCGCCTACATGCGGAGAAATGAAATACGTCGCCAACAATATTTTCATTCCGCTCTCCCCAATCGATATCCGTAGCTTCTTTCCGTCCTTACAATATATTAGCCGCCGTCCCCGAATGCATGGGTATAGTTCCTCAACTCATAAAATACATATTTGTCCAGTCCGTTTTTAGCCATGTATCATATCATAATAATAATTGAAAGAAGCCGATTGGAGTGAAAGGCTGTTATGTCCGTTTTCAAACTAAATTGTTTCCCGGGAGCCGAGTTTGATTCGCGGTACATTCAAGCCGTCGATATCGTCGTTCAAAACCGGGGCGATCTGCCATTTGATATCCTGACCCAAGGTTATATCAACGGCAACATATTCGCTCGTTCCCTACATCATCTCGATCTGTATCCCCAAACCGGATCTATCGTTACGATCGCCGATCTGCGCACGGAATACATGCCTTTTTCCTTTGAATTCGTAACGAACATTATGTCCCCGATATTTACGGATATTACGATCTTCGCCAAAAACAACGGTTCCCCGATCGCAATTATTAACAAAGAGCAGTTAACAATCGCGGATCCGAATTAAACGTAAAACGAAGGGAGAGAAGGCGCGCTATTTCCGCTCTTTCGCCGCGCCGAAGCTCATGAATTTTTTATTTATTCATTACGTTCCGAGCGGCGGTGTCGATTCTTTGAACCGCCATCGATGCCGGGCGCTGCGCAAACTGGGACATACGGGGCATTGTCTCTACTATTCTCCCGGCTCGGGAATGCAAAATATTTCCGATATTCCCACATTTATCGCGAGCGACGACGCCGGACTCATACAAGTTATCGAGCACGGACGGTACGATGCGATTATAGCTACGACCGACTACGGCGCATTTCCGCGATTTCGCAGTCTGGGTTATACGGGAAAATTCATTTTGGAAATCCAGGGATACGGACCGCAGGAAGTCGCGCGAAACGAATTGACGAAAGGAATTGCTTGTATCGCGGAATACGCTTCCGCATTATTAAATCCGAAAACGTTCCATATCGCGGCTCTGTTCGACGAGTTGTTCCCTTACATCCCCAAGTTCCACTTCAACAATCCGTTTGACAGCGAAATGTTTACGTATCGGGAGTTGCCTAAAACGAGCCACCCTATTATCGCTTGGGTCGGGAGAATCGAGGATAATAAAAATTGGAGAGAGTTTTTAACGATCGGAAGCCATTTGATTCATTATTACAATCCTTACATTCGCTTATGGATGTTTGAAGATCCGAATTTAGCGAACGCGCAGGAAAGGGAGCAATTCGAAAGCGAGATCGAGCGGTTGAAATTGAAGCCGTATCTTACGATGTATCAAAACGTGCCGAATGATCAGATGCAAAATTATTTTTCTATGATTGGCGATTCCGGGGGCTTCCTCTGTTTAACGTCCAAAGAAGAAGGCGGGCCTTATTGTGTGCTGGAGGCGATGAGTTGTCGTTGCCCGGTCGTCTCATCGCGGAAAGACGGAGTTGCAAGCACGATTATACACAACGAAACGGGCAAACTATATACGTTAGGCGATATTGTCGAAGCGTTGCAAGAATCCATTTCTTTATTAAGCAACGAACAGCTTAGAGAATCGATTCGCACCGAGTCGCAACGCCTCGTCCGTACCGAGTTTACTCTGGAACGCTATGCGCAAAATTTTATCAATATGATCGAATCGATATAACCCTTTGCGAACCGGGCGGGAAACCGCCCTTCAAACCATTAATAACCCCCCCCCTCCTATTGCCTCCTTTTTAAAACCTTCTAACCACTATCCCATCAGCTCAGAAGCCAATAAAATATAACAATTTTTCATCCCTCTGACCGCTATCCCATCAGCTCAGAAGCCAATAAAATATAACAATTTTTCATCCCTCTGACCGCTATCCCAATCACTCGCTATCCCAACCACTCAGGGGAATTGCATATTCCCATTAAACCCTCTAAACACGATCCCATCAGTAGCGGCGAACCTAGTACTTCTAAACTTAATGTCTCTCTGCGTAGCCATATGAACTAAAAACTAGCAAATCTCAAAACTAAAACTTTATTGCCCCTCTTTAGGGCCGTACTAAATAATCTATATTCCTTTGAAATACAGACACAGCACAAAACAACATCCGATATCCTGGTCGCTCAGAGGTAGTCCCCAACTTAGTGGGCATTAGTAAAACTTATAGTATATCGCTCCTTCAACAAATAGGCGTCGAATTTCAACTTCAATAATCCAATCTCAACAAAACTTTTCGACAGGTTGCAAGAAAGTGTTTCAATGAAAAGTATGCTTCCATACAAGGATCCCCGCTACGCCAGAGTTTCAGCAAGAACTTTTCGAATTTGTCTGCTTTTATGAATAAGGTTTTGCAAATAAAGTTTGTTTCGCTGGTAGCGGCTCAACGTATTTGTTCTTAGATGAGTTGTACTCGTGCCGGTTGTACGCAGGTATTGTCGCGATGCGACGGAGCAAGTCATCGGGCGAGTTGTCATACATAAGTCCAAGAGACTATTCATAATAGGGGCATTGCGGAATTGCATATTTCTGCGAAAACAAAACTCATCCAAATAATATTGCAAATAGGCGGGGCCTATTCCGCGAAACGTCTTATTAATCCATGTTGTCGCTTGATTAAATAACTTCCGCAAATGGGGAAGACGATTGAAATGCATGCGCCCCCGCTCGATGACTACATCGTACGTTTCAGGATCGACATGCTGTTCTGCAAACGCCTTCAAACCGGACTTCCGTAAGCGCATTTCGTCCAGATGTTCAAGAGAGATTTGCTTCATTTTAACGTAAAGCGGCTCTCCTTGCGGGTCGAGGGAGACGCCGACGAGTAAATGATGTTCCTGGGGATGCCGAAATATAGTCGAATTGTAAGGGCGGCCATAGAAATTTTGACCGGCTCGGACGATTCCTGTAAGCGGTTGGTTTGCATCGCCATGACTTATAGCTTGGCGAATCTTATGCAACATCGACCAAGCCGTTTTGTATGTAACGCCGATATACGAACAGAGTTGTACTGCATTGACACCGCAATGTCGCGAAACGAGCCAGATCGCAAAAAGCCATTTGCGCAATGAAGTACGGCTCCCTTCTAAAATCGTTCCGGCTGTAAGAGAAGTTTGATGACGACAGGCGCGGCATTCATATAACGGAAGTCTTCGCGACTCAATCGTATACGCTTGATCATAGCGGCAACGCGGACAATGAAACCCGCCCGGCCACTTCTTTTGGAATAAGTAATCGGCGCAAGCTTCCTCCGTACCAAATTGACGATCAAACATCGCCACAAGGCAATCTGCCGTTGAATCGCTCATGTTCGCCGCATCAGAGCAACTTGAAATGCCATTCGGGTATCCCTCATCCCGATTGCATACAGAGCTTAAATCCCGCTGAACGTCACTAACGAAACGTTCCGACGAAGCGTCCGAATAATCATACTTTCCGGCTCGTTCCTCCACTTATTTCACCCCAATAAGAATAGATGTTCTACTTACATTATACAGAACATTAGTTCGTATTTCAATATAAATATAGATAAAATTACAAAAAATGCAGGTGGGTGAGGTATAGTCGTTAAGACGTTCATCTTCCTTCTTGTTCGATTGTATATTCTCAAGAGGGGTTACTGAGTCAAGGGGATAGTGCTTAGAAGGTTCGATGAGAGTATACTGAGTCGAGGGGATAGTGCTTAGAAAGTTCGATGAGAGGATACTGAGTCGAGGGGATAGTGCTTAGAAGGTTCGATGAGAGAATACTGCCAATGGGAATTGGTTTAAAGAGTCGCATAGCGCTATGTTCGCATGAACACAACCCGCACTTTTCGGAAAGTACGGGTTGGCAGGTTTATTATATGCGTTTGTTGAACAAATGCTCATAGGTTTCGCGCAACCCTTCGCGAATATTATACCTTGCATTCCACCGGAGCGTTTCGCGAGCTTTGCTGTTGCTCAGGCAGCTGTGGCGTATATCGCCCAAACGCGGATCATGGTAGTTGACTTGAAGCGGTTTGTCATGGATGCGCTGAAGCTCGGAAGCGAGCATGTTGACGGATGTCGGTAAGCCTGTGCTAATGTGCACCGTCTCGCCGTCTCCAAACCGCTTTGCCGACAAATTGGCAAGCACGACATCCTTCACGTAAATGAAATCGCGGGTCTGCTCCCCGTCGCCGTGAACGATCAGAGGCAATCCATTCCGAATCCGTTCCATGAATAACGCAACGACTCCGCCTTCGCCCTTTGGCGTTTGTCTGGCCCCGTATACGTTGGCATACCGTAAAATCGTATAACGAATGCCGAAAAGCGCACCAAATATGCGGACATAATTCTCCGCCGTCAACTTAGATATACCGTAAAAAGATATCGGGTTCGCCGGATCGGTTTCCCTGATCGCCGTCCGCTCCAAGTTGCCGTACACGGCCGAGGTGGATGCCAAAATAAATTTGCTCACGCCTGCCTTGACGCACGCTTGAAGCAAATTGACCGTACCAAGCGCGTTGACATGAGCGTCCAGAAACGGATCGCGCACCGATGTTTGGACGTCCGCTTGCGCGGCCAAATGGTAGACGATTTCGGGGCGAATCTGGGCAATCGTTTGCGACGCTTGTTCGAAACGAACGTCCGCTTCGTAAAACTCCGCCGCTCCAGGCACATTCGCTAACGAACCCGTACTCAAATTGTCGATCACATGTACTTCATCGCCTTGCGCAAGCAATGATTCGACAAGATACGAACCGATAAAACCGGCGCCCCCCGTTACGACCGCTCTCATCGACGCCCCCTTACCGGTTAACCAGCTTGGCGATGAAATTGGATAACGGGGCGTGATATCTCTCTCTAGTCTGCGCATATTCCTGCACGACGGCAGGTTGATGCTTCCTCGTTCCCATCTCGTTATGCCAGCGGTAACCGGTCAAACTTTTGTTCAAAAAATAAAAATAATACCCCTTCAATATAATGCGCATCCATAAATCCACGTCATGCGTGTAAGGATAACTTTCGTTAAACAGCCCTACCCGCTCCAGCATGCTTTTTTTCATCATTACCGTACAACCGTTGACCGGATTGTAATGATGCCAAGAACGGTAAAACTCGAGAGCGTTCGGAAACCGGATGCCGACGTCGGCTTCCGTCACATTGCCATGCGCGTCGATATTATCGAAGGAAGTATAACTGATTTTGGCATTTCGGCTTAGCATAAACTCTAGCTGCTGTTCGATTTTGTTCCGGTAAAACAGATCGTCCGAACTTAACCAGGCGATATACTCTCCGGAAGCCATTCTGATGCCGTGGTTTAATGCCGAGGCCGTTCCCCCGTTCGCTTTTCCCAAATAATTCAACTGGCTGCGGTAAGGGGCTATCAATTCCGTATGTTGTGTGGATCCGTCGTCGACGACAATGATCTCGATATGATTATAAGATTGGTTCAGCGCGCTGCGGATCGCTTGATCGACATAAGGACAATTGTAAAACGGAATAACGATCGTTACTCTAGGTTTCATCATTTCACCTCTTGCCGCTTCCTGTAATAGTCAACAATGTCTTGAACGGACGTCTCAAAGGAGATTTGAGGCGTCCAACCAAGTTCTCGCATCAAAGCGGGGTTTGCCGGCACAGGCTCTGTCCGTACATCGTCATTTCCGGCAATTACGGGCACTCGTTTGGAAGCATGACGTTGAAACGCTTCGATCACATCGTCAAGGCGGCGCCATATTCCCGATTCGATCGGATAGACCGTCCCCCTGCTTCCCGCCCGTAAAATAAATCCGTATGCCCGCACGGCATCCCGCACGTCGAGAAAATCCCGCTGTTCTCCGGCGGACGATAAGCGGAAAGGCCCCTCCTTATATCCCCGCTCCATCCGTATCATTTTGCTGGCGAAGAGTGCGCAAATCCCCGTCGAAGGGCCGGGGCCGATCAAATTCGAAGGCTCCGCCAGCATAATATGCTGCTCGAATAAATGCATCCAATGGCGCGCCGCCGTTTGCTGCATCGTCTTGCTCCAACTATATGGATGCGGCGGTTTCTCCGTCCGCGCCAAATCGAATTTCAATTTCGAGCCGACCACGAGAATGCGGCAGTGCGGCAATTCCCGCAGCGCATCCAACAGGATCAGCGTAGACATCATGTTGGTTTCGATATATTGGATCGGATTCGTCCACGATTCGGGAACGGAATTTTTCCCCGCCACATGCAGCACGTAATCGGGACGAACCGATCGTATGGCTTCATACACCTGCTCCTTGACCGTCATATCGCAAACGACCGTCTCTCCGTACTCAGGCGTGTCCCCCGCCTTCCTTACGAGCGCCGCGACTTTCATTCCGATGCTGTCAAAATAACTGCAAGCATGACGGCCGGTAAATCCCGAAGCTCCGGTAACGAGAATCGTGCCGCGCCCGTTCATCCCGACCGCATCCACTGTGCCAGTTCGCGAATCATCTCTTCATAAGGGGGCACGGAATAGTCCAGATCCGAACGGGTGACCGCCAATGTTCGATCGACGGCGATTTCGTCGTCGGGTACGATCTCAACATCGTTCTTGTCGAACGATCTTTGGAACAAACGAAGCAATTCCAGCTTGCTAATACGCTCCGGCGCAACAAGATGGACGAGTCCGTTAACCGGACAGTCAATCCAATGTTCGATCGCCTTAGCGAGTTCGAGCGTCGTGACTCCGTTCCACAACACTTGCCGGTAACCGCGAACGTTGCCTTGTTGCCGCAGAAACCAATGCAACAATCCGATGCAATGCGACCGGACTTCCGGTCCGACGATCGAGGTTCGAACGGTAAGATGGCGGCTGGCGTTCACTTCGCCAAGCGCTTTCGTTCGAGCATACACCGTTATGCCGTCCGGCGCATCCGTTTCGGCATAACCGCCCCGATCGCCGCGAAATACGCAATCGGTGCTAATATGAATGAGCCGCGCCCCGACAGAGTCGGCCGCCGACGCCAGACGATGCGGCAATAGCCCGTTAACGGCATATGCCGCTACCGGATTCCGTTTGGCCGCTTCGTTCAAAATGCCGATCGCGTTCACGATGACATCCGGGCGAACCGTTCGAACGAGCGCCTCCACCATGGAGGGATCCTCCGCGTCGAACAACAATCCGGAATCGTCGGTCTCGTCTCTTGTCGTGTAGAAAACGGAATGTCGGCCGGCGGCGCGAAAATACCCCACCAACATATGGCCAGCCATTCCGTTGCCGCCGAGGACGAGCAATTTCATGACAAAAATCCTCCCCGCACGAGCATGTTCTTGATTTCTTCCTTGTTCATTACATTTTGCGAGGAACTGAAGCTGGTGAATTCTACCGGGGCGCAATGTTCGTACCGCTCCCTTAAACCGGGGATATTGATCGTCGGCAAAATAACCAAATATTGCTCGTCGTAAACGACAGTGGATGTGCTCTCGTATTCGCTCATTAATATTTCATGTATTTTTTCGCCGGGCCTTACGCCGGTTTCCACGATCCGAACATCCGATTTGCCGGAAGCTTCGATTAACACTTCCGCCAAATCGATAATTTTGCAAGTCGGCATCGTCATCACATAAATTTCGCCGCCATAACTCTCTTTTGTCGCTTTAAACAGCAACCGGATCGCATCCTGCAATGTTAAAAAAAAGCGAGTCATTTTTTTGTCCGTCAATCCGATCTGATGTTTCTGTTTAATTTGGTTCATAAATAAGTGAATGACGCTGCCGTTAGTGCCCAGCACGTTGCCGCCGCGCACGCAAACGAATTTCGTGTCCGAACGCAGTAAATTGGCATACACGATTAACTTTTCGCCGATCGCCTTCGTCATGCCGTAAAAATTGGATGGATTCGCCGCTTTATCCGTCGAAATATAGACCGTCTTTTTCACATGATTTTCAATCGAAGCCTCGATCACGTTTTGCGTGCCGATGACGTTCGTTTTTAATGCTTCATAGGGATGATCCTCGCATACCGGCACATGCTTGAGCGCCGCAAGATGGAACACGTAATCCACGTCCTGGCATGCGCGCGAAATCGTCTTTCTGTCGCGTATATCGCCAATAAAAAAACTAAGCCGCGGATCTTCGAAATGACGGCTCATAGCCACTTGACTCGTCTCGTTTCGGGAGAACACGATGATCTCCTTCGGCTTTTGCGGCAGCAGTTGGCTAATCAGTTCGTATCCCCAAGACCCGGTGCCGCCGGTCACCAAAATTCGTTCGTTCTCAAACATCAACCTTCCCTCCAAGCAGAAATTTTACGACTTTTACGGAAACGTCGGTCGCCAAATATCCGTCCGGACACTGCCAGTCGGAAGGCAGTTCCGTCATGATTTTTACGGCCTCCACGATGTTTGCCGCCTTGAGCCCTGAGACGACGTTGCTGCCGCAATCGACCGTTTCCGGCCTTTCCGTCGTATTGCGCATCGTTACCGTCGGAATATGAAAGATACAGCATTCCTCCTGCACTGTTCCGCTGTCCGTCATGACGCAGCGCGCATTCCGTTCCAGCTTGACGAATTCGAAAAATCCGAACGGTTCGTGGAACTCGACTAACGGGTGCATGTCAATGTCCATATATTGCTCCATTCGGGATTTGGTTCGCGGATGGATGCTGCAAACGATTCTCTGCCCGTAAAGCGCGGCGATTTCGTTCAAAGCGCTCATCATTTGGGACAAGTGATCGCGAGAATCTACATTTTCGGCGCGATGGGCTGTCACGAGAAAATAGTTCCGCGGCGATAAGCCCAATTGTTCCAATATATCGTTTTGTTCGATTTGCGGGGCGAAACGGAGCAGCACTTCATAAATGGGATTCCCGGTCAGAACGATGCGTTCGCTTGGAAAGCCTTCGCGCAGCAAGTTCGTTTTGCTCTGCTGAGTGTACGGCATATTGTAAGAGGAAATCGCATCAATAACCCGCCTGTTTTTCTCTTCGGGGACGGCCAAGTCAAAGCAGCGGTTTCCGGCTTCCATATGCACGACGGGAATTCCCATACGTTCCGCGACAATCGCGCATAAAGCGCTGTTCGTATCTCCGAGCAGCAATACTTTATCCGGCTTTTCGCGCAATATGATTTGTTCGATTTCGCCAAACATCGCGGACAGTTGGCTGCCAAAAGATTGCTGCTTCATGTTCAGCCTGTAGTCGGGCGTCCGCAGCTCCAACTGCGTGAAGAAAATATCGCTCAAAGTCGCGGTAAAGTTCTGGCCGGTGTGCACGAGCACATGCTTGTCGGCATACTGATCCAATTTCCGAATAATCAAACTTAGCCGGATAATCTCAGGTCTCGTACCCAAGACAGTCATGATGCGCATAAAAAAATTCACCTTCTTATCGTATGAAAATCGGGCTAGACTCTCGTTCGCACCTTCTTGCGCTTCCGGTTGGCAAGCCGTCTTCTAACGTTGATTCGCTTGCCGATTCTGCGCCTTGCGCTTTTGCGCTTTGCGGCGGCAACTCTTTTTCTGGCAATGGCGGCCTTCCGCTTTAAACGCAGCTTTCTTCCGAGCCTCGCTGCACGTTGCTTCCTTACTCGCATCAATCGCCTTAAGCGCATCGTTTTTCCCGTTCTGCGCGCGGAAAGCGCGCGTCTCGGTCTCGGCGGGCTAAGGGCGTTGATCCGCACAGCCAAATGATTCAAGTTCTTTCGGTAGGATTCGATGCCGAACATCGATTGCACCGTTTGATGATTGGATCGGCCTACTCTGGCTTCGGCATGCGGATCGGCCAGCAACTCGCTGACACATGCCGTCAACTGCTCCACATTCCCTTGCTCGACGACATAGCGATCGTTGCCCGTTGCGCTTTGAATTTCGCTTAGACCGCCCGAACGGTACGTAATGACCGGTTTGCCGAAAATAAGGCCTTCCAAGGCGGTCATACCGAATCCTTCCTGAACTAGACTTGGGACGACCAAAATATCCATCGCCGGGTAAATCGCCTGAATCGAATCTTCAAAACCGCTGAACCGAAAGCGATGCGCGTGTTTCGACCTTTGAATCATCGCGAGACAACGGTTGTAATAGTCCATATCCCTTGGGCTCCCGACGATAATAAATTGCGTATGGGCGAATTTTTCGCAAATTTGGAGCGACATTTTAATAAAATGCTCCAATCCTTTTTCCGGATTGATGAACGTGGAAATATAGCCGATAAGCCGCGTCGACTCGGCAATGCCAAGCTGGTTGCGTCTGGACTTTCTGGCGGCGGGCCATTTCTCGGGCTCGAATTCCTCCATTCGCCACGATGGAGGCAAAATAACGATTTTACGGCGGATCGCGTCGCCGCGAAATGAACGCATCGTCGTATTCGATATGCCGACGATCAGATCCGAATAGCGATCGATAAGCGCAACGGATTGAGCGGTATTCGCATTTTCGTTAATCGTCTCGGTAATTTTCCACACAACCGGAATATGCAGCGTCTTGGCGGCAACCGCCGGCAAAATATGCACGCATGTATTGGTTAACACCACATCGGGGCGTTCCGATTTTAACAGCCGAATTAATTTCGGCAGTTCCGCACATTGCTTCAACCTCTCCAACTGATCCGGCAAATCGGCCGGGGGATCGTAAATAAGAAAAAACAGCGGACACGGCTGAACGACTACTTTAATTCCGTGGGCACGCGCTTGGCGCGAAAGAACCCCTTCTCCCGGCACAACCAGAACGCAATCGTAGAACGGCATCATTTCCCTCGTAAAAAAGAGAAGCAATTTTTCCGCGCCGGTTATGGAGGTTGGGTTGCAGACGTGAGAGAACAATATCATTTTTCGTTTTCTACGCATCGGCACGAATCATACCTAACGGTATGGATTCACCTCCTTTCCCAGGTAGTACAATATATTGAAAGGACATACGTATCGCCACGACATTGAACCCTCCACATTCGTACAATTTCCCTTTCGTATCCCTGCATCGCTTCATGATGCAAGCGATCCGGTACAGCAATTTGTACCGGATCGCGCATCGATTCCTTTACCCGAATATATGGGCCAGCATTTCATTCAATCTTCTGGCATACGTATGCTCGCGCATCGTTCTGGCCAATCCGCGCAATGCGATATCGCGGCGGGCTTCCTCGTTCGCCAAGTAATAATCGATTTTCTCCATCAATTCCTGGGGAGAAGCATACGTCTCAATCTCCACGCCCGGCGTATAGAACCGGGCTAAATCGTCGCGAATATCGGTTAGCTGCAACGTGGCGCATGAACTGATCTCGAATGTGCGCGGATTAGGGGATACCGGGTGTATTTTATTGGTATTGTTATTGACGGAATCGTCATCATGCGACCGGTGCAAGTTAATGACGATCTTCGAACCGTTGTACACTTCCGACGTCTCCTGCGGTCCCATCCATTTGCCCAATTCGATCTTGTCTTTCAGCGTTTCGAACCCTGCAAGCCGATCCCACCATAACCCTGAAATGCTGACGTTCTTGTCTTGCAAATAAGGCACGAGTTGATCGAAAAATCCGACGCGATTCCAATATGCGGAACCGACAAAGCTGATATCGCTGCGAATGGTCGATTGAGTCGGCTTCGGGCGGTATTGCGTCGGCTGAACGGCGAAGGGCAAGTAATATACATTAGGGCAGCCGAGCGATTGATAATAAGGAACGCAGTTCAACTCAAGCGTGAAAACATAATCGTAATGGCCGACCATATTAGACGTGAAATCGGTATAATACGGATCGTCCGTTAGCCAAATCGCGGTGCGGAACCCGAGTTGCCGGATCGACTGCACCTGTTCGGTCGAAAACTCCATGCCGTCGAGCGAGAGCACAAGATCTGGCCGTACTTGGCTTGCAAGATCGGCAACCGGCTGCCGCGGATCGGTCGGAATGAGTTCGGACACCATCCCTTGCAGCGTGCTGATCACGGCTTCGTCGATCGGCGAATACGGAAAACCTTTCCCCGTCGTAACGTACAGAATCCGAATATTGCGAAACGGAACCGGATCTTGAACCGTGTTGACGATGACGTCGGCACGGCCGCGCAAGTAACCTTCGTCAAACCCTTTCTTGAACCCCAATTTCCGCCCTTCTCTGCGGGCTATAGCGGCTGGGCCTAATCTAGTTACGACGATTCTCCGTTTTTTGAGCGCATGGCGCTTTCTCGTTTTTTTCCGACGATGAACGATTAAAGACATGACGACACTCCTTTGCATTATGAAAATATAATTTCAAAAAGGCGATTCAACCGGTCCGCGAACATGTGGTTTTCTCTAGTCGTCCGCAACCCTCTCAGCGCGATAGCAAGGCGTTCTTTTTCATGGCTTAGATAAAATTCGATTTTGTCGCGCAATTCGGATGCCGACGCAAACGTTTCAATATCGGATCCGGGACGGTACAAATGATGCAAATCTTCGCGCACATCGGTAATTTGCAAGGTACCGCAGCCGGAAATTTCATAGGTGCGCGGGTTGATCGACGTGCCGCGAATGTTGCGGCCGTTTCGATTGTCGCTTCCGGCTTCGATCGGCCTATGCATATTGATTACGATTTTGGCCCCATTGTAATAATTCGCCGTCTCTTCAATCGGCGTCCAACCGGGCCGGATATGACGCTTTAACGTTTCGAATCGGGACAGGCGCTCCCAATGTCCTCCGGCGATAACCACTTTCTTGTCAGCCAAATACGGAGCCAATTCGTCAAACAAAGCAACACGGTTCCAAAAGGCGTTTCCAATAAAACAGACATCGCTTTCGTACTCCAATCCCGTGCGGCGCGGATGGAATATCCGGCTGCTTGTGGCGAGCGGCAAATAATGAACTTGGCCGCAGCCGAGACTTCGGTAAAATTCGATGCAATTCATCTCATGGGTGAATATATAATCGTAATGGGGCGCATTGCGTGCCGTATCGTCCGTAAAATACGGATCGTCCGCCAGCCAAACGGCCGTGCGGATTCCGCTGCCGCGAATCCGGTCGAGATGATCGTGATGTTCCTCCGGAAAGACGTGAAGCCCGTTCATAACCAGCAACAGATCGGGCTTCGTCTCCAGTGCCAAATCAAGCATCCGCTGCGGTTCGGCGATTATGCATTCCCGGACGGACGCCTGCAGCGCCTCGATGACCCCGCTGTCGATCGCCTCGAATCCTTGAGGAACATACATCGCCTTCACATCCCGCACCGGGAACGGGCGGGACGCGACTCGCCTCAGTACCGATTGGCACGCTCCCAGACGGTAGCCATGCCTCCAACCGGTTTCGTACCCATGCCGATGCCCTTTGCCCCTGCGTCGGAAAATCTTATCTTTCACAACATTCATCCTGTCCGTCATTGGTTTATAGGTATGTATAAATATATGCGATACAGGCAGACACATCATGGACGCTTATCCGCTAAGATTGAAAATTGGCGAATGTCCAAAAAAACAAAAGACTCTATCTGCGAATGCGTCATTCGCAAATAGAGTCGGATTCTATCGTTATGAAACGGAATTCATTTCTTCCAGTTTAAAATCATACTTGTTCGCGATCATCCGAATGAAGGATTCGACGAACGCTTCGTCGAATTGTTGCCCCGCACAACGCCGCAGTTCTTGTATCGCTTCATCGAACGTCTTCGTTTTCTGATAAGGCCTTTCCGTCGTCATGGCGTCGAACGAATCGATTACGCATAATATGCGTGCCAGCTTCGGAATATCGTCGCCGGCCAGGCCGTACGGGTAACCTTTGCCGTCAACGCGTTCATGATGCAGCTCCACCAGCGGAATCAGATCCGAATATTTATCGATGGCGGATACGATTTCTTTTCCCCATATAACATGTTTCTTCACGATGCTCCATTCTTCGGCGGTCAACTTCTCTTTCTTCTGCAAAATATGCTTCGGCACTTCTAACTTACCGATATCGTGGAACAGCGCTCCCAAAATTAACGTTCTCTTCTCGGCATCGCTGAGCGGAATATAATCGCATAGATCCATGGCGTACGTGAATACTCTTTTGCTATGCTGGAACGTATAAATATCTTTCGATAGGAAGATTTTCAATTGCTGCTCGATTTCCTGTATATCTTGCTCGATATCGATCGTCTTGGAAATCGGCGACTGTTCGTTATAAATATGTACAAGGTTTTTGCCTTGGGCTTTCGCATAATACAGCGCTTGATCGGCTTTATCCATTAGTTGCGACTTATCATAAATTCCCCCCGTATACTCGATAATTCCGGCCGAAAACGTAAGGCAGCCGTGCGGGAAAATTTCAACGCCTTCGAAATAGGAATCGTTAACCTTTTTCCTCAAGGAATTGATAAAAGAGAATGTTTCCCTTTCCCGTTTGCCCGGCAGCAATATCGTAAATTCGTCGCCTCCGTGACGCCCTGCGATATAATGATGGGGATCGCATTCCTGCAAAAGCAATTTGCTGAAAAACTCAAGCAGCTTGTCGCCTTTCAGATGGCCGAACGTGTCGTTATATTTTTTTGAAGCTGTCCACATCCAAAATAACGAGACTTAAGGGAGAGCCTGACGCCTTCGCTTGGGCGAGCTCCTTTTCCAGCAGTTCTTCGAAATAACCGTGGTTGAACAAATTGGTGCGCGGGTCTCTCGCGGCCTTATCCGAAACTTCCTGATACAAGCGAAACAGCTGTTTAAACGAGACGGACAACAGGACGGCGATGATTAAAAACAGAAACAATCCGAAATAAAAATGCGTCTCGAACATCATCGTTAACATTAAGGAAAGCAGTAACGTGCTTATATAGGCGGTTATCGTTTCTTTAACGAATCCATGGATAACCTGGAACAAGCTTTTTTTAATTAACAACATAAAATAAATTCCGAGCGCAATGACATTAACGGTAAAATATGCGGTCATAGCCAAAAGATAAGAATATAGCGCAGTCGGCTCCATCGGACCTGTATGTCCTCCCGTTTGCACGAATACGTAATGGGCCGAAACGATCATTAAAGCATAGACGGCGAAATTGATAATATGTTTCCACCAAACGATTCTTCGTTGATATAGTATATAAATCACTGAACTGATTAACAGTACATTGAGAGATAATTGCAATCCAAAAGTGAAAATACAAGCCAAGTACAATGCCGAATCCATCGATTGAGCATTTCCCTCAGGAGGCAAACGGAATAAAACCTGATTTAATAGCAATATCGATCCCGTGAGTGAAAACAACAATACCCAACCGGATGTCGAAGGCAATTGAATTTGAGAATTTAGCATAAACACGAGAATCCCCACGAAACATAGACCTGTTAAATACAGATTGGATGGGATTGTAAAATACGATTTCAACTTAGCTGTATGATTCATATTCAAATTTCTACCTTTCCTAGAGAAGGTGAAAAGGAAGAAGCATAATCACTTCTTCCTCGGTGGGGCCTTCCGACTTAAGATTATACTAGTCTATAGCCGGAAGTTAGAGCAATAACCAGAGATGCAACGATCGCCAAATTCAAAAGAATTGTTTTCGCTTTGGCTTTATCAAGTTTCATCGAATTCACCTCCTTCTATAATCTAATGGTTGTGCGCTTCACTCCTCTATCGATTTCAGCGAAGATTTCTTCATTTTATCCGCCAGCATCAAATGCTGAATAAAAACGAAAATGCCAATATTCATGACGACATCCCCGACGCTTATCACTTGGGTCCGGGGATACGGACTCGATAACGGGATAATATCGCCCAGAAACCCGAGCCGGGTCGAGTCGGTTATCAATTGATGCTTGCCGTAAACGCCTTCCTGCAGCGCTTGGGTAAAGAACGGATCCAGGACGGATGCCGCTTCCGGCGAAACCGGCATTCTTCCCCCATTGGCCGCCATGACGATAAAATTCAGCAATACGCCGGCGAATATCCAGGGAAAACCGGTATGGCTGCGATTGATCCATAAGAAATACAAGCCGACGACGTAAACGGCCATATAAAAATAATTGCTTGCATACGAAAGCCAGTCCCAGCGGGACTGAAATATAAACATAACGATTTGCACAGCCAGCAGCACAATGAAAATCCAGCCGTGCTTAAGGCGCAAATCGGCAAAGCTTTTCAAGCTGCCGCCGCGAATCAATCCCAAAACAATAGAGATGATAATTCCGTCATAAACCATACTAAGTAACCGCTCCAAGTGGAATATTTTACATTACCATTTCGACAAAATTCTTATATTTCCTTCTTCAAGCAAAAAAACCACCGATTCGGTGGTTATTGCGATGCATATGCAATATGATGGCCGTCTTCGAACCCTTTGGCAAAGCCGGCGTTGAATCCTTCGTTATACGCCTGATCGAACGCCTGATTGAATTCATTCCCTTGCGGCGGGCCCGCATTGTCCTGAATGACCGGCCTGCTGCGGCGGGCATGACCTTTCCGTTTAAGCCGTTTTAAACGGCGCTTGCGAATCGGTCTGATCCGTCTTTTGATTCGGCGCTTCAACTTTTTATGAATGAAACGGCGTTTTCCTTTGAATAACCGTCTCCCCTTTTTCACGATGCGAATTTTTCTCTTTCTTAGCGCCTTTGTCTTTGTTTTTTTCATTCCGCTTATCCTCCTGCACTCCTCGGGTCCCATTCGTTAGTGCGTTGAAAGCTGGAGCCAACCACGGCTTAGTAGGAGTTCCTTTTTTTAATCGCCGAGACGCGACGCCGGCCGCCATCGAGCTTAAGGCTTGCTGGTATCCGGTTACGACTTGCATATTTTCGCCGATACGGTGCGCGAGCGCCTTCGACTCCTCATGTTCCGCCACATCGGCAATAACGTTTAGTATGCGGGCGATCGCTTGTTGGCTGTGCGCAATCGAATCAACAAGCTTTAGCTTAACGATCCTTTCCTTCGTCCAGAGGTCCATTGCCTGTGTCCCCTATATCAAAATTGCCGCCAAACATTCCGTCGAACCCGTCTCCGCCCGAATCCGCGTCCCGATTCAATATGACCCGCAAATTATGGGCCAGGCCGTGTTCCAATTTCGTTAATCCGTCGATCACCTCGACAAGTTGCTCATGAATCGCGATCGGCTCCTTCAATTGATCTTCATGACTTGTAAAAGCGTGTTCGGATAAATGGTTCAACGCCCAATTGCGCACTTTCTCGGCTTCGACCGCTTTCGCTTCCAGGATCATGGAAATATTCCATTGCAACTTGGCGCTTGCATCCAAAATATGCAAGTACGTCTCCTCTCTGTTCAATACCATCCCCTCGCTTCCGGGCCCGGGTTCACGTCTTTACTCTTCTCCCTGATCTCCGATTTCCTTCATGACATGGGTTAAATTTTCCGCCACCGCCTCCTGCAAATCGGCGATGCTGTTTAGATAGGCAACGATATTTTTCGTTACTATCGCCGAATTCTCGATCAAACCGTCCACACCCGAGAATTCCGGATGCCGGTCGGGCAAGGCGTGGATGATCTGCGACATTCGGACCGCAACCTGGCGTTTGGCATCGATGACCCTAGCCATGTGCTGATGGGAATAAGACATGTGTACGATCATTTCACTTATTTTTTGATGCATCCCATTCCCTCCCCATTAACGATAACCCACCCTATTACAACATATGCCGTCGAATGTACCCTGCTACATGTCAAGCGCCTATATATACATCCCTTTAATTAGCGGAGCGGAAACGATCGGCAAGCCTTCCGGCATCTCTCTCAGCCGCTCCTCGGACAACGGCATTCGATTTTTCAAATGCAAATTCCAGACGGCGGCCGCGTGCTCGCTCACGATTTTCCGTTTCTGCTGTCCGATATACTGATATAGCGTCCCGTCGCTTCCCGCCAATAATTGCCCGTTAACGGGCGCCTCCGCGACCGCCGCATGCCCGCGTTCGCCCCCTCTGTAACGCCTCATAACCGCTTCGCCCCCAATGGCGTCTCCTAATTCCCATCCGCGCAATTCGATTTGCGACACCCGCGTGACAGGAAGGGGAATATGGCCCTCTACCGGATGCCTCATTCCGTCCTCGATCCAGTAAATCGTTTCGCCCGATCCTTTCACCAGCACGTGAGACGGATAGAAATGAACAGAAGTGCGAGCGGGCGGCAATGGGACCGTCATCGCTGCAACTATTTGTTTGACCTCATCAACCAATGCGTAAGGATTGGCCCATTTTTGCGAAAAAAAGGCGCTGTTGCGATCGTTCACGGTTTGCAAACCGTCTCCTAACGCCTTCATGCTGACGCTTCCGAAATGGTGCACAAACGTATCCCTTGCCGTCATGAGGGAATAGCCGAGCAAACGTACGCGAATCACATAATCGTCGTCTTCGAAGTTGCCCATTTCATACCCTTCGTCCAAATAACCGGCTTGCTCGAACAATTCGCGCCGAAACAGCAAACAAAAGCCGACCAAACGATCCGTTCTTTGCCATTTTGTTCGATCCGGCCGATTATGCCCTTCCGCGAACGCATGCATCTCCTCCAAATTCCGGTACGGCACTTCGATTTGCTGATCGCCTCCGATATAATTCGTCACAGGACCGACCATGCCGATTCCGGGATCGCTATGCAAGCAAGACAGCATATTCGCAAGCCAATTTCTTGTCGCGATTACGTCGTTGTTCAATAACGCGATCGTCGTTCCTTTGGCCATCATTAAACCTGTATTGATCGCGCCGGCAAAACCGAGGTTCCGATCGTGAACGCGATAACGGACTTCCCCGCCCAATCTTTGCAAATATTGCTCCGTTCCGTCGGTCGATGCATTGTCGACAACGATAATTTCGTAAGGAGTCGGCGTATGAATCCGTATGCTGTCGATACATGCTTTCAAATATTCCAGTTGATTGTACGTCGGGATAATAATGCTCGTACCGTGAAACTTCGTGCCGTATCCGAGCCGGCCGAGCTGGACGCCCTCATTATAGCCTCTCTCATATCCTTCTTCATACGAACGTTCGCGCGTTCGCTTCCGGATTGACGGCCTGCCATGCGAATTTCGGTTCCGGAGGCGTCGCCTCGCCCCTTTCCGTTTGGATTGCTCCGCCTTCACCGCTTGTCACCTCCTTCAAGGATTCAAGGATTTACGGGATAACGCACCGTTTGCCTTCATGCCGACTCCGCTTCGCGCGATTGCATCAAATGCTTTCCCCAGTGGCGATTTTATTGGCCAAATGGCCGAAATCCAGCGCGACTTTGCCCAATTCGGAGGCGATCCGCTGCGAAATGACGACGGCAGGAATGCCCGCGGCGACAAGCGCCATATCGAAATCGTATTGCGCCACCTCCGCCATCACGCGTTGAATGTCTTTCATGCCGTTCACCGGGGCGACGACGCCGGCGACTTGAACGCATCTGCGCGCGAGCACCCCGCTCAGTGCCGGAGCCGCGTTTCCGACAAGCAGCACTCTTCTTCCCTCCATCAACATCGTTAGATACCCCAATTGATACAATAAATAATTCATCGTGGATATCGTCATTCGCAAATCGCTATAACCGATTTGATAATGATGCAGCACCGGGAACAATAACTGTTGGAAATTGGGCGAGCGGGAAACGGGTATGCCGATGATCGTTGCCTGGCGAATCGATTGTGCCAGCAGGTCTCCGGCCTCGGGATCGGGAATGTCGACTCCCGCATATTTCAAGAAAGGACCTTCCCGCAACGCTTGATCCGCGCTTACGACTTTATCGTGGGCGAGCGTAAGCAGTTCGCCGTCGCCAAGGCGAACCAAGGACAACGGTTTCCGCATGTTTAACGCCTGCTGCATTTCGCGAAATACGGTAAATGGATCGAGCAGCGGATACAGACGATGGCGCACCTGTTCAAAGCCGGCCGCTATCACATCCCGAACCGTCAATTCGGGCAAAATCGTAAATGCCGGAAGCATGTCGGATAGAAGCTTCTCACCGCCGTCGTATACGCCGATTTTGTACCCTTCTTCAAATCGGTCGGCATGCGCACGGGGCTCGGGCGCCGCTGCGGCGACAGGCACTGGCTGCGGGGGCTCAGCTATGACGGGAGCGTCCGCAGCCGTCTCCGCCGGCCTTTTCTTCTTGAACTTGTATGTTCTTTTTTTGCCGGCGATCTTCTTCACGACAAGCCGGCGTTTCCGCCCCATGGCGACCCGTTTTTTTCGTTTTCTTATTTTATCCTGTTTTTTGATCACGGCTCTACCCCCCGAAGCATTACACTCGCCTCAAAGAGCGATTCGAACGTTCCCGCATCGGTCCACCATTCTTGCAGCACATCGTATTGCAGACGCCCCGCCTCGGCGTATACATTATTCACATCCGTAATTTCCAATTCGCCGCGGGCGGAAGGAACCAGCCGTTCGACGATGTCGAAAACGTTCGTATCGTACATATAAAGCCCCGTGACGCAATAATGGGACTTCGGCTGCGACGGCTTTTCCTCGATTTTTACAATTTCATCTTTGCGTTCCGGATGAAATACGGGAACGCCGTAGCGGTGCGGATCTGCAACTTGCTTCAGCAGCACCCTTGCCCCGACGGCCTGTTCCCGAAACGACTTGACGAATGGCGCCAAATCGTCCTTGAACAAATTGTCGCCGAGCAGAACGACAAACTTCTCTCCTTCGGATACGAAGCCTTTCGCCAAGCCTAACGCTTGGGCGATTCCGCCGGCATTGCTTTGAATTCTATAGGTAAGGCTGACGCCCCACTCCGACCCGTCGCCCAAAAAATCCATATATAGTCCGGAGGAGGCTTTGCCGATAATCATCAATATGTCGCGTATGCCCGCACGGCGCAAACGTTCGATGCCGTAACAAATCATCGGATATTTGCCTACGGGCAGCAAATGTTTATTGACAAGCTTAGTGAGCGGGTACAGGCGAGTTCCGGTTCCTCCAGCCAATATGATACCTTTCATGCGAAATCCCTCCCCGTCATATATAAATGTGCGGATCCACACCCCATTTATTTTGAAACAACCGATAATTCCGTTCGATCAACTCCTCGATCCGGCCGGCGGCATGCTCTCTGAAGCTCGCGCTTCCTTCGTGATGTACGAGCGCATCGCCGCAAATCATCAAACTAAAGCCGCACATGCGCGCCCGGAAGCAGTAATCGTCGTCTTCATAATGTCCGGGGCTGAAATGTTCGTCCAACAAGCCGATCGTATCCAACACTTCCCGCCTGAACAAAAAACAAAAACCGACGATGCGTTCCGCCAATTTCCGTTTGGAAGCGTCGGGACGGTTCGCTTCGGCGGCAAGCCGCTGAAATTCGGCCAAGTCCGCATAGGGATATGCCACTTGTTGTTTGCCGCTGACATAATTGGCGATCGGGCCGACGATGCCGATATGATCCGCACTGTACAGTCCGGCCAACAAATTGGACAGCCAATTGGCGCTTACGACGACATCGTTGTTTAGCAACAGCAGCGCATCCCCGCTTGCCATCCGCAATCCTCTGTTGCAAGCGGCCGGAAATCCCGTATTGGACGGCAGCGAAATAAACGGAATTTGCTCCTGCCGGCAATAATCCGCCGTTCCGTCCGTCGATCCGTTGTTAACCACGATTAATTCGTACGGTACGTCCGTATATTGCCGAATCGATGCGAGACATTGCCGCAGCAGGTGAAGTCCGTTAAATGTAGGAATAATAATGCTGGTCCTTTTCACCGGCCTTTCCTCCTTAACGCCGCTCTTCTGCGGAAACGATCGGGGAACAGCAACCTTCCGCCTTGTATATCCATCGCCTGCCGGAACGCTTCCAGATGGTCGCCCACAATCAATTGCGAAACCGGATTTATCGTCCCGATATTGATTTTCCGCTCCCTATTATGATGGAAGACGTTTACGCTGACGCTTGCCTCCACTTTCAGTCCTTGCAGCAGCGCGATCGCATGCGCTTTCGGCGGCACCATTAAATTCGCGCAGCCGATCGTTTCGACCGCTTTGCGCGACAGCGCGTGCGGAACCGCTGTTAACGAATTGGCCCCCAAGTCCGGCCGCCCCAAGCAGCGGTTCAGAAATTCCTTGCATCGCGTAACGGCATCGCGTTCATCGAACATTGGCAGATACGGCGACAAATCGTTTAGTGCGACATCCGTTCCGCGACGCACCGCCTCGATGAATTGGGCAAGCGATTCCGCCGGAACGGGAAAGTCGCCGTCCACGAACAATAAAATATCCGATTGCGCCGCTTTGGCGCCGATCGCTCTGCCCACATCATGTCCGATGGGATGCGGATAGTGCAAGATGACCGCTTGCGGATATGATCGCGCGAGCGGAAAACTTCGGTCTCTGCAGCCGTTCATCACGATAATCAGTTCATCCAGCGCAAGCCGGGTCAATTGACCGAGCACCTTCCCGATCGACTCTTCTTCGTTGCTCACGGATACGATCGCAGCGACGGTCGCTGCGGAGGCCGCGGGGCGCTCAACGCTGCTTCTCCGGACCCCGTTCATCGGTTTCCGTACGCTTCTTCCGCTCTGCTTCATTCGCTCACCTCACGATTTCCCGTGTCCTCGACAAATCTCCGAAGCCGCCGCGCGGCTCATTCGCCGTTATCCATTCGATCGCCTCCAGATGATCGCCGATAATCAAGCCTTCCAGCGGATCGTGCCTGCGCCCGCGCATGCGGAGCGGATTCAATCGCCCTACGTTCACGCGGTAAACCGCCTTCACTTGCAATCCGCGTCCGATTGCAATGGCGTGCGCAAGCGGCGGAACCGCCAGATTCTCCGCGCCGATCGCCTCCAGCGCCCTCCGGCTGATCGCATGCGGAACGGCCGTCAACGAAGATCCTTGCAGATCCGGGCGGGAAAGCATCGCATTCAACGCATGCTTGGCCAAGACGACGCCATGCACTCTATGTTTTCGAACCGGTCCCGAATAGTTGTTCAAAGCGACGTCCAATCCGCCGGAGACGGCCTTGACGAACGGCCGCAGTTGCTTGACGGGAATGATCATGTCGCCGTCGATAAACAATAAAATATGTCCTTTTGCCGCCTGCGCACCAATGCTTCGGCCGACATCGTGACCCAAAGATTCGGAAAACGACAATACGGTAGCCCCGCATTTTTCGGCAATGCTTCCGCTCCCGTCTTTCGATCCGTTGGCCACGACGATAACTTCGGTATGCGGGTGCACCATTTGGGCCTCCCGGATCACGCGGGCGATCGTTTTTCTTTCGTTCTTGACGGGGATAATGACGGAAACGTACGGTTTCGAGCCATTCCCCGCATCCGTATTGAGGCGAGTGCGAGTCAAAGTTTTACGAATCGTTCGACGATGACGGATTAACAACGTCATCCACCTCCTAATGTTCGGAAAAAATTGTGAGTATCGGCGAGGCCGCATACCGAATTCGCGTGAAACGCGCTTCACGCTCGCGTTTACACACATTCTATGTTGTACACTTTCTATTGCAACGGCTTATGTACTGCCCCCTCCTTCGGCATTGCATGGCAGGCTACCGGTCGGGACAAAGCAAACACGCGAGTCTATCGACCCGCGTGTTCTAACGTCTGTCCCCGTATCATATTGATTCGCTTCTCGCTCATTTTTGGCCTATCGCGATCCAGGAAATGTATCCGAACGGCTGCGGACTGATGCGGCCCCTCACAATTTCGACGACGGCGAATTTTTCGTTCTTCGCCCGCAATGCCGCGTAGCAGGCCGAATGGTTCGTCATCGCGACGATCACGTAATCCGCATTCGCATAAGGTTCGGCAAATGAAACGGTCACTTCGATTTTTTCGTCTTGATCGCAAAATGCGAAAGGGGTCATTCCGAACTGCTGCAAAGGCGGCGCACTCGATGCAACCGTTTGAACCGGAGTAAACGTCATTTTGTCCGGCGAAACCGATTCGTCCTGCAAGTGCTCGGCGGCAACCGATCCGAAGGCAATCTTCTTGCCGCCCACCGCACGATCGGCCAACTTATCGTTCGTTACGCTTCCGTTGTCAAGCAAGGACGTTACGATCGCATGGGCCTGAATATGCTCGGTGCCGATCGCATCACCCGTTAGCTTCTCCCCGGTAATCGATCCGTCCCGAAGCTGGTCGGCGCCGATCGCTTGATCCCGGATATGCTGCGTTTGCACCGCATGCCGCTGAAGATGGGCTTCCCCGATCGAACCGCTGCGGATATGTCCGCCCGTAACCGCTGCTTCGCCAATGTGCCGTTCTTCAACAATATGGTCGCCAAGATGATCCGGACCGATCGAGCGCGGCGCGATATGCTCCGAGGCGACCGATTCATCCGAAAGATAGAATGTTTCAACGACCTCCGGGGCAAGCTTTGACAAGGTAACGCCACCGTCTTGCAATTGATCCGTGCCGATGGCCCCGTCTTGCAAATGTTCCGGCTGTACGGCCCCCGGCTGCAAATGCTCCGCGCCGACGGAACCGGACTGCAAATGCTTCGCTTCGATCGCCCGGTCGGCAACATGCGATTCGTCGACGGAACCTTCCTTAATATGCTCCGCCCGGATGGACCCTGTTGCAATATGGCCGGTTTGAACAGTTTGCGGCGAAAGGTGGAACGGTTGGATCGACAATGGCGCTATTTTGTAGGCCGTAACCGCAGAATCCTGAATTTTGCCGCTCGCCACGCAACCGTCGCGCAGTAGTGCCGCATCGATCGCCTGCGCTTGAATATGCTCGCCGGTTATCGTTTCCGCCGCCAGCTTGCTTCCCGTGACCGCTCCTTCCTGCAGTTGTTCCGAACCGACGGAACCGGATTGCAGGTGAACGGTTCCTACAGCCTCCGGACCGATATGTTCCGGCCGTACGGACTGCGCCGCCAAATGCGATGAATCGACCGCGCCCCCGCGGATTTTATCCGAGGTAATTGCTCCGTCGCCAATTTTCTCGCTGCTGACGCTGCCGTCCTTGAGCGTATCCGTATCGACGGATTGGAGCTGCAAATGCCGGGAGCTTACCGATTCCGCCGCCAATTTGTCGCCGGTTACCGCGCCGTCCCGCAACTGTTCGGTTCCGATCGCGCCAAGCTGCAAATGCTCCGAATGCACCGATCCCGCTTGCAATTGCCGTTCTGTTACGGAATCCTGCTGCAGATGAGCGGCCGAAATTTGCTCGGATGCGATATGCTCTCCGCCGATCGCGGAAGCGCCGATATGCTCCGGACCGACGATACCGGGGCCAAGATGGTCCGGCCGTATCGAGTGCGGGATGATATGCGTCGAACTGACGGCACGGGCGGCGATTTTGTTGGCCGTTACCGCTCCGTCGCTTATTTTGTCGTTCGTCACGCTTCCTTCTTGCAAAATGTCCGCCGTCACGGCTCCGGATTGCAGATGGGAGGCGGAAATGATTTGCAGAGCGAGCTTATCGCCGTTGATGGAACGGTCGGCAATCAGCGTTCCTTCCAACGAATCGAATTTCGTTTCTTGGACTTGGAGAACGTCAGGCTGCAAATGCTCTCTTCCGATCGACATCGGCTGCAAATGGCGTGATGCGATTTCGCCGTCGCCGATATGACGGCCGCGTACCGCCTCATCCGCGATATGGCGCTCCTCCACGGCGCGCTCCGCTATATGCTCGGGCTCGATGGCCCGCTCCGCTATATGCGCGGGCTCGATGGCCCGCTCCGCTATATGGGCGGGCTCGATGGCGCGCTCCGCTATATGCCCGGCCTGGACGGCTCCGTCCGTCAAATGGCTGCCGCGAATCGAACCGTCCGCAATTTTTACTGCGTCGATCAAACCGGGCTGCAATTTCTCCGCTCCGATTGAACCGTCCGCAATATGATCCGCCTGCACGGCTCCCGCCTGCAAATGATTCGACGCAACGGCGCCTTCCGCCAAATGTTCGGCAGCGATTTGCCCCGAAGCGACATGCTCGCCGAGAACGGCGGCGGAACCGATATGCTCGGACCGGACCGCCCCTTGGGCTAGATGGCCCGACTCGACGGCTAGCGGCGCAATATGCTCCGGCCGAACCGTTTCGGCGCCCAAATGGCCCGAATCGATCGACCGTCCCGCAATTTTGTCGCCGGTTACCGCTTCGGAAGCCAGCTTCTCGCCCGTGACGCTGCCAACCTGCAGCAATTCGGCAGCAATGGAGCCGTCTTGAATATGATCGCTCGCAATGGTCTTCGAGGCGATTCGATCGCCGGTAACGGATCCCTTCCGCAGCTTTTCTGCCGGAATCGATTCGTCCGGCAAATGTTCCGGCAAGAAGGCGCCAGGCTGAATATGCTGCGGTCCGATCGAACCTTCCTGCAAATGATCGGGGCCGATTTCACCGGGACCGATATGGCGCGCCTCGATCGCCGCCACCCCGATATGGTCGGAGCCGATCGAATACGGAACGATATGCTCTGCCGATACTGCCTCTTCCGCAATCTGCTGCGGCCCTACCGCTCCGGGTGCGATTTTGCTCTCCGTCACGCTGCCGTCCGCCAGTTTGGCGGCAATAACGGCGGAATCCGCAAGCAGCGGCGTTTGAACGGCTCCATCGAGAAGATGCTCCGCTGCGACCGTCTTGGCCGCGATTTTGTCGCCGGTAACGCTGCGCTCCTGCAACTTCTCCGCGCTTACGGCTCCGTCTTGCAAATGTTCCGTCCGCACGCTGCCCGATTGCAAATGGAACGATGCTACCGCTTCATGGCGGAGATGATCGCCGGAAATTTCTCCGGATTCGATATGCTGTCCTCCGATCGCTCCGGCCCGAATATGCTCCGCCCCGACCGATTGCCGGGCAATATGGGCGGCATGGACGGATTGTTCCGCCAAATGGCGCGAATGGACCGCTTGAATGCCGATTTTCGCCGCGCTTACGGCGCTGTCGGCCAATTTATCCGTATCGACCGCCCCGTCCTGAAGAAGAGCCTCGGTAATCGCTTGATCCTGAATATGATCTTCCACAATCGATTTCACGGCAATTTTCGCCGTCGTTACGGAACCGGTTTGCAATTTATCCGCCGTAACCGCCCCGTCCTGCACATGTTTCGTCGCGACGGCTCCTTCCGCCAAATGATCGGCGGCGATTTGCCCTGACGCGACATGTTCTCCGTGAACGGCGGCGGAACCGATATGCTCAGACCGGACCGCTTCCTGGGCCAGATGTCCCGTCTCGACGGCTTGCGGAGCGATATGCTCCGACCGCACCGCCTCGGCGTCCAAATGGCCGGAGCCGATCGAGCGCTGCGCAATATGATCGCCGGCAACCGCCGCAGCGGCCAGCTTGTCGCCGGTGACGCTTCCGGCCTGCAACATGTCGGCCGTAATCGAATCGTCTTGAATATGCTCCCCCGCGATCGTTTTCAGGACGATTTTATGGCCGGTAACGGAACGTTTCTGCAGCTTCTCCGCCGTGATCGAATCGTCCGGCAAATGTTCCGGCATGATTGCGCCCGCTTGAATATGCTGCGAACCGATCGCACCTTCCTGCAAATGTTCCGGACCGATTTCACCGGAACCGATATGGCGCGCCTCAACGGCCGCCACCCCGATATGGTCGGAGCCGATCGCATACGGAACGATATGCTGGGCCGAAACCGCCTCGTCCGCGATCTGCTGCGGCCCCACCGCTCCGCGGGCGATTTTGCTCTCGGTGACGCTGCCGTCGGCCAATTTGGAAGCCGCAACGGCGGAATCCGCGAGCAGCGGCGTTTGGACGGCACCGTCAAGCAGATGTTCCGTCGCAATCGTCTTAATTGCGATTTTTTCCCCGGTAATCGTGCGGTCCTGCAATTTTTCGGTACGAACGGCTCCGTCCCGCAAATGTCCCGTATGCACGCTGTCCGTTTGCAAATGAAACGAAGCTACCGCATCGGGGCCCAAATGATCGCCGGAGATTTCCCCTGATTCGATATGGCGGCCCGAGATCGCTCCCGTTCGAATATGCTCCGCTCCTACCGATTGCTGCCCAATATGGGCGGCATGGACGGATTGTTCCGCCAAATGCTGCGAATGCACCGCTTTCGCGCCGATTTTCGCTGCGCTTACGGCGCTGTCCGCCAATTTATCCGTGCCGACCGCCCCGTCCTGAAGAAGAGCCTCGGTAATCGCTTGATCCTGAATATGGTCTTCTACGATCGATTTTAAGGCGATTTTGGCCGTCGTTACGGAACCGGTTTGCAATTTATCCGCCGTGACCGCCCCGTCTTGCAAATGTACGGTCGACAGCGCCCCGTCTTGAATATGGCGGGAAGTGACGGCCATCACCTGCAAATGCTCGCCGGTCACTTCGCCGGGACCGATATGCCGCCCCTCGATCGAGGAGTCCGTCAAATGTTCCGTTTGCACCGCGTTTTCCGTTAAATGAATCGAACCGATCGATTTGAGGGCGATTTTGTCGCCCGAAACGACCCGATCCGGCAATTTGCTTCTCGTCACGCTTCCGTCCTGCAGCATGCCGGAATGGATGGAATCGTCCTGGATATGGGCTTCGCCGATCGATTGTTCGCGCAAATGATGGGTCAGAATGACGCCTTCCGTAAGATGCTCCGACGTAATAATGCCGGATTTCAAATGCCGGCTGTCGACCGATTCCGCCTGAAGATGGGACGAACCGATAACGGAATCGTTGACATGCTCCGCTTCGATCGCGCCTTGCGCAATATGATCCGCAAGGATGGCGCGTCTTGCGACTTTGCCGGAAGTGACCGATCCTGCGGCCAGTTTGGATTCGATTACGCTGCCGTCCTGCAAAATAACCGCGTTAACCGCGTCCGCGCGCAAATGTTCTTGCGTAACCGCCCCTTTTTGCAAATGCGCCGACTCGATCGCTTCTTCCGCGATATGATCCGAATGGACGCTTGCGGCCTGCAGATGGCTTGAGCCGACCGCGCCGATTTGCAGATGACCGCCGGAGACGCTTCCCGGCTCGATATGAATCGATTTTACGGCGCCCTCTCCGAGCTTGGCGGACGTTACCGCGCCGTCCTTCAGCTTATCCGTCCGAACGGCCTGATCGCGAATATGGCTCGTGTCGATCGCCTTGGACTGGATTTTGTTGCCGTGAATGCTTTCGTCGGGAACCAAATCCACGGATAAAACATCCTGCGCCAAGTGAGCGACCGTTACGCTTCCTTTTTTCAGATGATATCCTTGAATGGAATTGACGCGCAGATGTTTGCCCGAGATGGATTCGAGCGCGATATGTTTGCCGGTTACGGCCGATATGGCGATTTTGTCGTTCGTTACCGCCGCGTCCTGCAACATTTCCGCCGTAATGGATTGCGGCTGCAAATGGCGTTCTCCGACCGCAAGATCTTTTAAATGGTTGGAATCGACGGATTGCCGAGTCAGATGCTCCGATGTAACGGACTCCGGCTGAAGCTTGCCGGCGGAAACGGAACGGTCCGCCAAATGCTCTTCCTCAACGCTTTCCGGCTGAAGCTTGGATCCGCTGACGCTGCGCTCGGCGAGCTTTTCTTCCGTAACGCTGGAATTGCATAAATGAACCGATTGAACGGCATGCGCCTGCAAATGCCTGCCGCCGATCGTTTCGTTCCCGATATGATCGCCCTCGATGGAGCCGGGAACGATCTTGGTGCCCGAAACGCTATGCTCCGCCAATTTTCCGTTCGTAACCGCCCCATCCAACAGCATGCCGGTTTCGATCGATTCCGCCGATATATGCTCGGCGCGGATCGCCTTCGCATTCACATGTTCGGATTGAACGGCTTGTTCAGCCAAGGCGTACCCGGTGACGGCTCCTTCGGACAAATGTTTTCTTTCGATCGCCTCCGAGGCCAGCTTGTCGGCCGTTATGCTTTGATTGGCGATTTTGGACGTCGTAACCGACATATCGCCCAATTTATCCGTCGAGACGCTTTCCGGCGACAGCTTTAACGAAGTGATCACATGATCGGCCAAATGATGGGAATAGATCATTCCGGCCCCGATATGACGATCCTTTATCGCATGCGCGGCGATTTTATCGGAGGTAACGGCTTCGTTCTTGATCATTCCTTGCTCGATCGAGTGATTCTCGATATGAACGCTTTGAACGGCTCCCGGCGAGATATGGTAAGATTGCACGGCTTCTTCTTGCAAATTGAACGAACTGACCGCGCTGTCCGCCAAATGGTACGTTTGAACCGATTGGTCCGCGATTTTATCGGATGTTACCGCCTGCGAGGCGATCTTCTCTTCCGTTATCGCGCCGTCCGCCACTTTTTCGGTAACGACGCTGCCTGCCGCCAATTTCTCATCCGTAACGACCGCAGCATCCAAATGATACGTCGTCACCGCGCCCAGCCCGATATGGTCTTCCTGTACGGCAAGATAAGCCAATTTGTCGGAGGTGACCGCGCCGTTTTGCAAATGCTGTTCCTGTACGGCTTCTTCTTGGATATGTTCGGGACCAACCGATTCCTTCTGCAAATGAATCGTTCCTACGCTGAACGGGGCGATCCGGTCCGAGACGACCGAGCCTTTCGCTATGTGCCGAGTTTGCACGGCTTCGTCCGCTATTTTTTGCGGCAAAATACTTTGTTCGGCGATTTTCGAAGTCGTAATCGCATGATCGACGATTTTGACGGTCGTTACCGATTGGTCGGCAAGCTTCGATGTTGAAACAGTTTGATCGGCAATATGCCAGCTTTGAATTTCGTTCTGGCCGATATGTTCCTGTTTCACGGCTTCTTCTTGCAAATGGTTGAAATTGACGGACGACGGCGCCAAATGGGCGGACGCAATCGCGTGCGGCTGAATATGGTTCGGACCGATCGACCGAGAAGCCAAATGATTCGAATTTACATGTCCGTCCGCAATATGATCTCCTTGTATCGATCTGGGCGCCAAGTGCTGTTTCGTAATCGCTCCGTCGCGAATATGGGCCGCCGTAATGCTTTCGTTTTCAATTTTCGCTTCCGTAATCGCTCCGTCGCGTATTTTGGCGGATGTGACCGCATTATCTTTAATTTTGGAACTGTCGATCGACTCGTTGGCCAAATTTTCCGTTTGGATCGCGCCGCTGCGAATTTTTTCGGCCGTAATCGATTGATTTTGAATCAAGTCGGCAGAGATGATCATGGCGCTCAAGTGTTTCGTTTGAATCGAACCTTCGGCGATTTTGCTCGAGTCGATCGTTTTATCCGCCAATTTCTCCGACGTGATGCTTCCGTCTTTAATTTTTTCGCTCGTAATGGAACGATCCCGGATTTTCTGTCCGGATATCGCATTGCGGATCAAATGCTCGCCTGCGATCGATTCCGGCGCGATTTTCGAGGCATTGATGGCGCCGTCGGCGATTTTTATGCTGAGCACCGCGTAGTCCTGCAACGCTTCGGTCCCGATACTGTCCCTTTTCAACTTCGTCCCGTCAATCGAATAAGGCGCAATTTTTTCGTTCGTGACCGCACCGTCCGCTAAATCGTCCGTATACACGACTTCTTTCTTCGCGCTGCGAACCGGCGCTTGCTGCGCTGCGGATTCGAATAAAGCTTCGCTGCCCCTTTTGGGAGACGGGTTGGGCTCGGCCGCGGAAGAGAATGACGCTTTTTGGCCTTTCGCAGCGGGTCCCTCAGGCGCGGCTTCGCTATTCCGCTCTTCATTCGGCTCTTGCAGCGAGCCGGACTTATCCGGCTTCGCTCCGCTTCTCGCTTCCGGTTTCGCCGCGGCCCTAGGCGCTCTGCGTTCCGTTCGCGGTGCGGTTCTGGCTTCCTTTGCATCCGGCAATTCGTCCTTTATCGCTTCCGATCCGCTCTCCGCCTCCGACTGCAACTCGGCAACATCCGCTTCCTTCCGTTCCGCCTTCGCTTCATGAGCTACGTTTTCCGCCCGCGCTTCCCCCTGAGCGGCCGTCTTGTCGCCAAACAAGACCGCTTTTGCGCGATTAAAGCCTTCATCCTTGTTCGTCAACGGTTCTTCGCGAGCCACTTCATGCATCGCATTCAGCATCCATTGCTCGGACGGCGCCTGTTCGAGAACGGATTCCGCCACAGCGCTAACGGCGAATTCCTTCCGCTGCGAAGTCTCTTTGACGTCTTCGCCGTCTTTTTTCTCTTTTTTCATGCTGTCAAGCCAGCTCAGTTCAAGAGAATTCGGGTTATGCACATAGTAAAGCGGTTTTTTCGTTTTCCCTGACTTCACCGTTTTCCTTTGCTTTTTCATTGGCCTCTCCTTCCTGCATAGATCGTCATTTGCATCATATGCATTCACCCAGATACTCGTCACTCGCCTAGAAAAATCGGACAATGAAATTTCATCGATACGATTCTACAGCCATTTACGTGACTTCGCTCTCGATCATTTTGATCCAACGGTCGGCCGTATGACGCCATGTAAACTGTTCCCGAACCCGTTCCGCGCTCGCTGTTCCCAACCGTTTCCTGAGCGTCTCGTCGCGCAAAAGCTGCGTTAAACGCGCTTTCAATTGGCTTCGCAACATTTGCGGGTCCAGCAAATATCCGGTTTCGCCGTCCGCGACGATTTCCTTCATTCCTCCGGCCCTTGTTGCGATGACCGGAATTCCCGCCGCCATGGCCTCCACATTGACCAAGCCGAACGCCTCGCGCGCGGACGAAGGGACGACGGCGATATCCGCCGCGCCGAACCAACGCGCTACCTGGTCGTACGGCACGTATGGAATGAAACGGATATGCTTGGAATACGGCTTTGCCGCCCGTTCCAGCTTGCGCACATAGGGCGTTTTCCGTTTGGAACCGTAAAAAGCGCTGCCTACGATGACAAAAAGCGCCGACGGATCTTCTTTTACAACGTCCGGAACGACGCGAAGCAAATGATGCACGCCTTTCATCGGAATTAATCGGCCAAGGAAAAGAATGATTTTGCGCCCCTGCATTCTGTGCTTGCGCAGCCACTCCTCCCGCAGCTGCCCTCCTTTTTTGCTCCAACGCGACGTGAAACTGTCCGGATCGACGCCCAGATGATTGACCGAGATTTTCCCCTTTATACCGGGAAACAGCTGTCCGATATGATTTTTGAGAAACGCGCTGTTTACGACGATGCGATCGACGGCGCGCAAACTGCGAGCGAGTTGCTGCGTTCCGATATGACGTTTGGAAAGAAACGTCGTGGAATGCAGGTATAGCCAGACGCGCGATTTGGGCATTTTCTTCTTCAAAAAATAAGCGAAGCGCGGCCGGTTCTCCACTTGAATGAGATCGGGCTTAAACGTTTTTAACCGCAAATAGACGGCCGAGATATACTTCCCGCCTTTCCCTGCCGGAAACCGTTCGCAAGGGACGCCCTTAATGAGGCCGAATCTGCGAAGCCCCTTGCCCGTTCTGCCGAAAATGCGCACATTCGCCCGATGTTTGATTAGCGGACATACTTGCTCGACCACGCGTTCCACCGAGCTGCTTCGTTTAGAAGGAATCGTGAAAGATCCCGGCGTTACGACGGCGACTTTTGGCGCGCTCAAACGATCAACCCCTTTCCTTCGAGAAGTGATGAAGCCTCCGGCAGCTGGAAGTGGGAGAGAACTGCGCCGGAGTATGCTACGTTAGCATATACAACCGGCCTATCCGATGGTGACAATGGCGGAAAAATAGACGAATGCGGGGACACATTCGACCATACGGGCCGACAGGGCGGCGGCATAAACTGTACGACAGAAATCTTCGAGCGCGTATTCTACGATTTGCTTTTGTTGAACTACTTCTGGCAGGAGGGACTTTCGTTCATGGGGAACAATTATGTGGGCATTTTGGTCAACTCAGGAACGTATCGGGGGATCCCAAGCGGGAAACCGAAACAGGAGTCGCTGTCCTGTTACGAAGAAGCCGGCAAGCGTTACGGCATTACGCCTTGTTATGTACGGTTGGCGGATTTGCATCCTGATAAGAAAGAAGCCGTCGCCTATGTGAAAGGCAAGTACGGATATGTGAGAAAAACCGTTCCGATTCCGCGGGTTATTCATAATCGCGCATTATACTTCCGCAAAGAGTCGCATGATCGCATCAAAGAACTCGTCAGGCAAGGGATTCAAATATTTAACGAAACGAACCGGTACGGCAAAATCGTCATCGACCGCATATTGCGCGAGGAACCTGAAGTAATCGGCCATCTCCCCGATACGATGCTGTACACCGCGGATAATCTCAAATTGATGATGCAACGGCACGACTCCTTGATTTTAAAGCCGAACAACGCCAGTTTGGGGCAAGGGGTCATCAAACTGCTTCGTTACTCGTCGGGATGGAAACTGTACTATCCCGCAGGCAAAGCGGGCGTGAAGACGGCGTATGCGAGAGCGAAGGAAATGCCGAAAGCGGTCTCGGCGTTCACCTCGCACAAAAAATATATCATCCAGCAATATATTCCGCTCGCCGCTTACAACGGCCGCCCCTTCGACCTGCGCGTCGTCGTGCAGCGTGACGGAAGCGGCCAGTGGCAAGTTACGGGCATCATCGGCAAAGTGGCGGGAGCAGGCAGATATATTACCAATGTGGCGAACGGCGGATCGGTTAGCCGCATTGAACAATTGCTGCCCGCGGCGCTGCCGCATTTCCCTGTGCAAGAGCTGAAGGAACGGATCGATGCCGTATCGCTTTCCATCGCCAAGCGGATGGAGTCGAAGCTGCCTCATCTTGCCGATCTCGGATTCGATATCGGCATTACCAGCCAAGGGGAAGTCAAGTTTATCGAATCCAACGGATGCGGCCGGAGATACGGTTTTCTGAAGGCGCGCATGTACGACATATGGCGGGCCACTTATAGCAATCCTATCGCTTACGCCGATTTTTTGCTGCGCTCCGGCTCCGGGGAATCGGGCGGCGGCGAGAACGAGACCGGCTGTCAAAGCGATTTGCTCATATAGCGCACATCGTCGATGCCGAAAACCGGGAAGCGGAACGCCGCCGCATAAGCGGCTGTCACAAGCGCGGCGAAACAAACGATAAATACGAGGTCCGCAATCGAATAGGAGGTCGCATAATAGTACGTACGTTTCGCCCGCATCCGAAACCGCTTCGCTTCCATCGCAACCGCGATCCGCTGCGCCCGCCGTATGCTTTGGGCAAGAAGCGGGACCGCATACATAGACAGCCTTTCGTACAAGCCTTTCACCCCTTGGGCATAGCGTACGCCGCGCACTTGCAGCGCATGCTTGCGCGTGACAAACTCTTCCCATACGATCGGCAGCAGACGCATCGACGCCAAAAAGCCGTATGCGAACCGGGGAGGCATGCGAAATTGCTGCATCAGGGCGTAGAACAACAGCGACGGACGGGTCGTAAGCGCAAACAGCAAACCCGCGGCCGCGCAGCAAACCGATTTCAATCCGATATGAATGCCGCGGTAAAAGCTTTCCTCGGAAATTTTCAGCAAACCCCATGTCCACCAAACGGTGTCTCCCCTGCCGAACAAGATCATCGTCGACGACGAAGAGAGGAAGACGAGCAGAAACGGCAGCATAAGCGCCGCCATCTTCCACCGCGAATGGCCGCTGGACAAGAACAGCAGCGCAATGTACACAATCGCTTGAAATAACGCGAAATCGGGCCGATGGGTCAACAAGGCGACGACGAACAGACCGAGAAAAGCGGCAAGCTTCAAGGCGGGGTTCACCCTGTGCAGCCATGTCTCTTTAGCGGGTTCGAGCAAGTTCATATCGCTTCTCCTCCTCCCGTTCCGCCCGGCCGCTTGCGATGAATGGGCACCGTTCGGCCGGATCGCGCCGGACGAGCTTGCCGTCTGCGATTTGCCAAACATGCGTCGCGAAATGACGAACCGCCTGCGGGTCGTGCGTTACGGTTACAATCGCGGTGCCTTGCTGCCGCAATTGTTCCAACGTTTCAAGAATCGCAAACGTATTGCGCGCGTCCTGACCGAAGGTCGGTTCGTCCAGGAGCAGCACCCGCTGTCCGCATACGACCGCAGTCGCGACGCTAAGCCGACGCTTCTGTCCGGTTGAGAGCTGATACGGATGACGCCCCGGACCTACATCAAGATCGAACAGCGCGAGCATTTGCGCAACGGCCGCTTCGATCCGAGCGGCGCTCTTCGCGCCGTCCCGCCTTAGCGAGTATGCGATCTCGTCATAGACGGTATTGGTTACAAATTGGAACTCCGGATTTTGAAAGACGAATCCGACATCGTCCGCCATAGGGCGTTGCCGGTTGCGGGAGCCTTGGCTGCCGCTTGCGGACAGATCGCGCCCGTTCAGCTCATACTTCCCCTCCGTCCGCAGCAGCTGCATAAGCGAGAGGAGCAGCGTGCTTTTGCCCGCTCCGTTGTCTCCGACGACGGCGATCCAATCGCCGGGATAGATTTCCGCCTCTTCTACCGCGATGCGCCCTTCATTCCCGCGGAACCCTTTCCAGTCGCGCAATACGATAACCGGCCTTTGAGCGGCCTCCGGCACACGATGTTGATCGGTCAACCGCCGATAGGACGGCGAAGCGGAATAATTCTCCCACACGCCGGGATGCCAGATGCCGTATTCCTGCAATTGACCCCGGCAGGTGCGGAATACGACGTTCGGCTCGCCGTCGGCGATAATGGCTCCTTCATCGTTCAGCAAGACGACCCGGTCTGCGAGCTCGGCAATCCGGTCGATTTTGTGCTCTACGATCAATATCGTTTTGCCGTCCGCAATCTTGCTTACCGATTCCCAAACTTGCCGCGTTCCTTCCGGATCGAGCAGCGCCGTCGGCTCGTCGAGAAACAATACGTCCGGATCAAGCAACAGCGCGGACGCGAGCGCGAGCCGCTGCTTCATCCCTTGGGACAGGCGCTTTACGGGGGTATGGAGATCGTCCAGCGCGAGGCCGACCTGCGCAAGCGCTTCAGTCATACGTGCCCGCATTTGTTCTCTGGGCACTGACAAGTTTTCCAGCACGAACGCCAATTCTTCGTCGACATACGGCATGCAGAACTGCGTATCCGGATCCTGGAATACGAATCCGCACGAGTCGGGAACGCGAATGGAATCGTATACGAGCGGCACTTCAATCGAATCGGGAATGAGCCCTCCGAGCACCTGCAGCAGCGTCGATTTCCCGCATCCGCTTGGGCCGAGCAGCAATACTTTCTGCCCGGCCGGTACGGTTAAGGACAAATCGCGGAACACAAAGGTTTGTTCTCCCGGAAACTTTAATCGCAATTGACCGACGCCTACCGCTTCCGTTTGTGCAATCGCCGCCATTTTCCCGCCTCGCTTTCGTCAGTTCTCATTCTTCAACGATTCATATTCCGACGCGGCCACCGGACGCACCAAATTGGTAACTCCCGTCGCTTCCAACGCTTTGACGACATAATAGGCGAATATCCCGGTGATTAAGACGGAGCTAACGCAGCGCAAACCGTATTTGACGAAAAACATCCATGCCTCGTAATCGGCGATATACCCGTACGAATAATCGACAAGCGCGGAACCGACCGCCATCGCCACGCCGGCGAGCGATGCCGCCGCGATCCCGTAATTCCGGTAACGGAATGCCGCGAATACAAGCTCCGCGCACAACCCTTGCACAAGTCCGTAAAGAAACATTTGGATCCCCCATTCCGAGCCGAACAGCAATTCCACATGGGCCGCGGCCAGTTCCGCCAACAGCGCGACGCCCGGTTTGCGGACGATCAGAAAGGCGATTGTCGACGCAATAAACCACATGCCGTATACGATTTCATCGGATTGAAAAAAGAACGGCTTGAACAAATCGTAGACGACGCCCCAAAACCGGTACACGACGCCAAGCACCAAAGCCAGAAACACCGTTACTAAAATATCGGAAAACTTCAAGCCTTTCCGGTACGCATTACCAATCGCTTGATTCATTTCTTGTCAAACTCTCCCTTTTTTATGAAATTTTACATAAAAAAACCGTCTGGAAATACACAGACGGTTAGAAAGGGCCCTTTGTCGAATCATGATTCTCTCCGCTGGCATTATCCAGATCAGATTAACGGTCGGTAGCGGTTGACTAGCTACAATCTCAGCCTGAATCCTCAAGCCCCCGTATCGTTATGTAATTGACTATAACATATACCATAATCGCGGAATGAGCAACCCCTTTTTTACGATGCGCCGATTACGCGATACGCCTGCGGAGACAAGATCTCTCTATTCATTTGAGCGTGCGAAAAATATTGATTTGCCCGCCGTTCTATGTCAAGATTAACGGGAAGGACAGGTGAGCATAAAATATGGCAAAACATTGGATGCGGCTGCTAACCGAGCTCTCCTCGCGCAAATGGTTGTCGCGGTTGACCGGAGCGTTTGCAAAATCGGGAGCGAGCAAACCGTTCATTCCGAAATTTGCGAAAATGTACGGCATTCGAGTGGAGGATGCGGAAAAAGCGCTGCACGAATACGATTCGTTAAACGAATTTTTTACGAGACGTCTGAAGCCGGGAGCGCGCCCGATCGATAGCCGTCCGGGAATATTGGTCAGCCCCGTAGACGCGCTCATTACCGGAATGGGTACGATCGAAACGGGGTTGATCGTCAATGTGAAAGGACAGGACTATACGCTGGCGGAACTTCTGAACCGGTCGCCGCGCATGGAGAAATATAAAGACGGCTATTATTTCGTATTGTATTTAAGTCCGACCGATTACCACCGCATCCATACGCCGGTCGCCGGCGAACGGATCGAGACGGAACATATTCCGGGCAAAGTATACCCCGTCAACGATTTCGGCCTTCGCCATATGAAGCGGGTATTAAGCCGAAACGAGCGGCTCGTTACTTATATCCGCCACGATGGCGGCGAAGTTGCCGTCGTCAAGGTCGGAGCGCTCAACGTCAGCAGCATCAAGTATGTGGACGAGCGGGCGCAATTATGGGGACGCGGTCAGGAACTCGCTTATTTCGAGTTCGGTTCGACGGTCGTGCTGCTGACCGAAGACGGCACGTTTGCGCCGCGCGAAGACTTAGCCGTCGGGCATAAGGTGAGAATGGGCGAAGCGTTGGGAACGCTGCAGCCGCAAGAGAACGGCCGAACGTCTTAATGCGCGTTCGAAAAAGAGTCGACAGTCGACTTCTAACTAACGGATTTCCGATGGGCTTTTTCCGGTGTATCGCTTGAATTGGCGGCTGAAGAAGAAGATGTCGCGGTACCCGAGCGCTTCGGCCACTTCCGTGACGTTCATCCCCGCATGATGAAGCAAATGCTCGGCGCGTTCGATTCGGGTGCGAATCATATACGATTGGATCGGCACGCCGATCAATTCTTTGAATTTGATGGACAAGTAGCGAGGCGAGAGCTGCGCCCGCGCCGCCAAATCTTCAACGCGGTGCGCGGCGCCGGGATTTTGTCGCACATAATTGGCGATTTCATGGATCGCTTCCGTGACGCGATGGCTCGCTTTCCGCTCGACCGGCTCCTCCAAATCCTCCCTCAGCAAATGGATCATCATTTGCTTCAATATGAGCTTTGCCTCTTCCTCCGCCGCATACGTTTTCACCAGGAACAAACGAACGTAACGCGACAGCATATATTCGAAATCGACCGTTTCCCGCAGCTTACGGTAAGGCGCCGGTATGGACCGGACCGGTTCGCTTACATCGAAATGAATATAGGTCAGCACGAGCGGACGCTGCGGATCATGCGTCGCGCTCGTATGGTCTCCCGGCCGAAACAGAAAACAGCTTCCCTTCGAAACCCGGTATGCCCGGTCGTTCAACAACACTTCGCCTTCGCCGCTCCAAACATAGAATAAATCGTAATTGGGCATCGGCTTTTCCCGTTTCGCCCATTTCCACCCCGGCTCACATACGATTTTGGCAAACGAGGGCTTCAAAACATATGAGGATGGCGATGCGTCTATCATGCGTAACGAACCTCCCTGATTATAAGCGAATTTCGATCATTGTGAATCAATCTCTATTGAAGTGCGTGTTCAAAAAGTCGACTTTTCAGCACCGAGAAGGTTGCGAGAACCCGAAGAAGGAGGAGCGGAGTGTAGGCAAAACCTACACGAGCACCGGACTTCGAGGGTGAACGCAAAATTCGATGTCGAGCTCGCTCCCAGTTCATCTTCGTGATCAAAAGGGGACTTTTTGAACAACCTCTTGAACCATAGTGTACCATATCTTCTCGCTTCCCTTAAACCGATGCTTCCGCTTCATATTCCCGCCAAGCTTCCGCCATGATCCGAACGCCCCGCTCAAGCTGCTCGTCCACCAAATGGGCAAAGCCGAAACATGCCGCAGGATGACCGCCCTCCAACTGATATCTTCGGCCGTCGCTCCATATGACGCCCTTGGCTTCGGCAAGGCTGCCCCATCGCTCGTAAGCTTCGGCCGAATGACGCCATACGCCGTATATATGCAGTCCGGCGTCGCATGGAACGATATCGAACAAATCGGCGGCCATCTCCTGCAGCGCTTTGTACAATACGGCGTATTTTCTGCCGTAAATCCGCTTCATTCTGCGCAAGTGGCGTTCGTAATGGCCCGATTTCATAAACGCGGCGAGGGCACGCTGCTCCAGCAGCGATGACGGATACGGCTCGTATAAATGCTTCGCGCGGTTCATCGGTTCGACCAGCCCCGGCGGAAGCACCGCGTAACCGATGCGCAAGTCGGGATACATCGTCTTGGAGAACGTGCCGACATATACGACGCAGCCTTGGCTGTCCAACGTTTTCAACGGTTCGATCGGCCGTCCTCCGTAACGGAATTCGCTGTCGTAATCATCCTCGACGATGATCGCCTTCCTGCCGGCCGCCCATGTCAGCAGCTGTCTTCTTCGTTCCAACGGAAGCACCGCCCCTGTCGGGAAATGCCGGCTCGGCGTCACGAACAGTAGATTGGCGTTCCAGTCGTCCGGCACGATTCCGTTCCCGTCCACCCGGCCCTTTACGATATTGCCGCCAAACATGCGAACAGCCCTTGCGGTGCCGGGATAACAAGGATTCTCTATCACAACCGGGTCCCCTTCGTTCACCAATAATTGCGCGAGCAATGCGATCGCCTGCATCGACCCGTTGTATATGCAAATATGCTCGGCAGGCGCCGCGATGCCGCGCATTCTGCGCAAATGATGAGAAATCGCTTGCCGGAGCGGCAAATGCCCGAATGGATGGAGAGAATCCGTCCCGCTTTGGCGCAGCGTTCGCCTTACCTCGGCATAGAGCGCCCGGTTCCATTCGTCCGCCGGAAAATGATCCGTAGAAATATGCCATGCTTGGAGATCAACCTTTCCCTTTCCCGTTCGGTCATGCATTCCCGCAGCAGCGCGGCTTCCGTGATACGACGGCATGACGGCTACCCGTTTGCCCCAATCCGACATGGAGATTTCCGCTTGTTCGACAACAGCGGAGGAGGAAGCGGGCGAGCGGTAGCTGACGAACGTCCCTCTGCCCACTTCGGCCGCGACAAAGCCTTCCGATAGCAGCATCTCGTACACTTGATTGACGCTCCCTCGCGAAACCTCGTATAATTTCGCCATTTCGCGGCTGGAGGGCAGCTTCGTTCCATAGGGAACCGTCCCGCTCACAATCGCCGTGCGCATCGCATGATACAAAGCCAAATATTTATAGCGGTATTCCCGTAAATACGAATCGAAAGGGATATAAAAATCCATTGAATCGCCTCCTGTCAAATAAGCCGGATCATTGGTCCAATAATTCCACTGTAAATTGGATCTTTTTTATTGTCAACAAACCGACTATTCTAGGAGAATATCAAAATCGACAGGAGATGAATCCCATGCGCAGAAAAGAATTTTCCATTGCGGAGCGGCAGGAAATCGATACGTTTTTGGCGGAAATGAGCTGCGGTTTTTTAGGTACGATCGGGGAAGACGGGTGGCCGAGAGTCACCCCGTTGAATTTCGTGCATACGGACGATGCGGTCTATTTTCACGGCAGCAAGATCGGAGAGAAGATGGAACATTTGCGGCTCCATCCGAACGTGACATTCGCTGTAGCCAAAGAATATGCCATTATCCCTTCCTACTTTTCCGATCCGAAGCTCGCCTGCCCGGCAACGTCTTATTTTAAATCCGTGCTGTTCAAAGGAACGGCGCAAGCCGTCGACGATTTGGCGGAGAAGGCGCGAAGCTTAACCGCCTTTATGGAGAAATTGCAGCCCGAAGGCGGATATGAGCCGATCGATCCGGACGATGCCGATTATGCTAAACAACTGCGCGGCGTTGCCGTTGTCAAAATATGCGTGGAGTCGGTCAGCGCCAAGTTTAAATTCGGCCAAAATATGAAGGAACCCCGTTTCGATAAAGTTGTCGCAGGATTGGAGCAGAGACAGGAACCGCTGGACGCCGCCACAATCGAATTGATGAAGCGATACTGTCCGCATCATAAATGACATCATCGTCACTGCGCCGGCCAGCAGTTTGGAGCGCGTTTTTCCCGATCCGCCCATCCTTTATGAATCTATTGCCGTCTAGAATGTAAGTGACACCGCATTTGCAAAAATGATATAATTCGGATACAAGCGATGGGAAACTAAAAACCAAGATTTTGGAAGGGATGGCATGAGATGAATCCACTGGCTCAGCAGTTGAACGACACCATTCAACGCGAAAATGCAAATGTGTATGCGATGTTGTCACAGTTGGGAAAGGACATTTATTTTCCGAAAGAAGGCATTTTAAGCCAATCGGCGGAAGCGGCGAGCAAAGCGAAAAAATACAATGCCACGATCGGGATCGCGACGGAGGGCAACGCTCCGATGCACCTGAAGGTGATCCAAGATACATTATCCGCGTATCAACCGAAAGATTTGTATCCGTATGCTCCTCCTGCGGGAAAACCGGAATTGCGGGCGGCTTGGCGCAAGAAGATGATTCAGGAAAATCCGGCGCTTGAAAATAAATCGTTCGGCAATCCGATCGTTACCAATGCGCTCACGCACGGTTTAAGCGTCGTGGCCGATTTGTTCGCCGAGACGGGCGACGCGGTCATTTTCCCGGATAAAAATTGGGAGAATTACGAGTTGACGTTCGGCATTCGCCGCGGCGCGCAAATCGTTAATTTCCCGCTGTATAACGAGCGCAATCGATTTAACAGCGAGGGGCTGCGTCAAGCGCTGCTGGCGCAGAAGGATAAAGGCAAAGCCATCCTCGTGCTTAACTTCCCGAACAATCCGACGGGCTATACGCCAGGCCCGCAGGAGGGCGATGAAATCGTAGCGGCCATCCTTGACGCGGCCGAAGCGGGAATCAAAGTCGTCGCGGTGACGGACGATGCGTACTTTGGCCTCTTCTTCGAGGATTCGCTGCATCAATCGTTGTTCGGCAAGCTGGCCGGACTCCATCCGAACATCCTGCCGGTGAAAGTCGACGGCGCGACGAAAGAAGAATACGTCTGGGGGTTCCGCGTCGGATTCATTACGTTCGCGGCCGAGTCCGAAGCGATCCTTAGCGCGTTGGAACAAAAAACGATCGGCATCATTCGCGCTACCGTATCCAGTTGCTCGCATCCGTCGCAAACGTTCGTCCTTCAAGCATTGAACGCTCCCGAATTCGAAGAGCAGAAACGCGAGAAATTCGAAATTATGAAAGGCCGCGCCAATCGCGTCAAATCGCTGCTTGACAGCGGCAAGTACGACGAGGCGTGGGACTACTATCCGTTCAATTCCGGATATTTCATGTGCCTGAAGCTGAAAACGATTGACGCCGAAACACTGCGCACGCATTTGCTCGATCGATACGGCATCGGCACGATCGCCTTGGGCGAAACCGATCTTCGCGTCGCCTTCTCCTGCATCGAGGAGGAGTATTTGGACGAATTGTTCGATACGATCTACCAAGGCGTGCGCGATTTGACGAAATAAAGCTTGCAACGACAAGGAGTTGCCCTTAGCGGGTTCGCTATCAGGCAACTCCTTTGTTATGTTTCAGTTCAAATATCCTAAAATAATGCCGGCCGTTTCTTCGATCGCTTTATCGGTAACGTCGATGACGGGACAATCCAATTGCGCCGCCAGGACGGAGGCGTATTCCAACTCTTCTTGAATGCGTTCCATCGTGGCGTAGGCGGAAACGGAAGGCAGCCCCAGCGTCCTGAGACGTTCCGTACGGATCTTGAGCAATTGTCCCGCATCCATCGTTAGTACGATCACCCGATTTCGCGGCAAATCGAACAGCTCTTTCGGCGGCTTCACCTCCGGCACGATCGGGAGGTTCGCCGTTTTGTAGCCTTTATGGCTTAAGAAAATGCTAAGCGGCGTTTTCGACGTCCTTGATACGCCCAGCAATACGATATCGGCTTGCAGCAGCGACGTCGTATCTTTGGCGTCGTCGCATTTGACCGAAAATTCGATCGCCTCCATCCGGCGAAAATAGTCTTCGTCCATTTGATGGAGCAAGCCCGGCTTGCGCCGCGGCGAATCGTTAAACGTATCGATATACGCTTGCATCATCGGACCCATAATATCGACGGCGCGAACGCCCAAACGGATGGCCTCGGCTTTCATCATTTCCCTAAGTTCCGGTTGAACCAGCGTATAGGCTACAAAACCGCCGTTGCGGCTTACCTCTTCCATAATGGTCCTTATTTCGTCCTCTTGTTTAATATGTCCGATCCGCTGCAGCCGCACGTCGTGGCCGCTAAATTGCCTCATCGTCGCTTTTACGACGATTTCGGCCGTCTCCCCAACGGAGTCCGAACAAATCGTAATCGTTTGCTGTGGCTTCTGCCCCATCCGCATAGTTCCCCTTTCCCTGTTAGGCTCTCTCTATAAATCTGCGCCCATGCGCAATATTAATTTCGTGATCGTCGTTTTCGTCACTCTGCCGACAACTTCCCATTTATCCTGCTTATGTTCGTCCGAACGCGAAACGACGACCGGGAGCGTATCGATTTGATGCTCCACCATTTTTTTCGCCGCGTCGATAATATGATCTTCGGGAGATATGGTCACGATATTGGGAGTTCGCGTCATCGCGATGCTGACCGGCATGGAAGCGGCATTCGGGTTCCCTAGCGTCACCTTCAGCAAATCTTTGCTGGATATAACGCCGAGCAGGATTCCGTCCGCATCCGCCACGATCAATGTTCCCGTATTGCCGAGAAATAAGGATACAACCGCATCGTTGACCGTTGCCGTCTCCCGAACGATGACCGGCAGCAGTTGTACGTCCTTCACTTTCAAATCCAATTTGAACGGCGCATTGTAAGCCGCCACCGATTTTCCCGGAAAATATCCCACCTTCGGCTTAGCATCCAAATATCCAAGCATGACTAGAATCGACAAATCCGAACGGATTGTCGGTCTGCTGACGCCCAATTGTTCCGCAATTTGCTCTCCGGTGATAGGAGCCTGTTTTTGAACGAGTTGTAATATTTCATATTGGCGTGACGAGAGTTGAATGACCACTCACTCCTAACGATGTTTTCCGGCGATTCCAAGAAATCGCTTAAACTTATTTTACCAGTACCTTGTTCTTTGTTCTAATGATAATGGAAAAAGCGCCGCTAGACAATCTATTTATCCGACTTCCAATCGGCTGTCCCGGTCTTTCGCGCAATCTTCCCGATCGCATTCCAAATAGTAAACGACCACTTTCTCGGTATCCATTTCATCAATGACACGATGGCACCATTTGCATAAAATAACGCCCAGCTTCAAGCCATGCCCGCTTTTTCCCGAATCGCTCATTGAAAGCCCTCCCATGTTTCCTCATTTGTTAAGTTTTGTTCCGCACCGCTTTCTTGCCTGTTGTCGCAATTGCCTGCTCAAAAGCTCGTACTTCAACATCGGACCATTATGACGTCATATATAACCAAGCATATGACTTATAAATAGTTTTCCCGATACAAAATATTTACACACTCATGTTTTCCATTATTCCCTCCTTCTTCTCGTCCGGCCTGTACCTCGACAAAAATTATGCCGCCTGTTTTTAAAAATACGGGTTGATTTTCATTGATGTATATTATATTATTTGTTATAACATATTTCAATGTATATATGACATACTATATAATATCGTGGAGGGGAACCACATGGAGAGACAATTATCTTTAGAAATCGTACGTGTTACGGAAGCGGCCGCATTGTCCGCATCGCAATGGATCGGAAGGGGACTCAAGAACGAGGCGGACGAAGCCGCTACCGCTTCGATGCGGCAAATGTTCAATTCCGTTGCGATCCAAGGCAGAGTCGTCATCGGCGAAGGCGAGATGGACGAAGCCCCGATGCTGTATGTGGGCGAGAAGCTGGGATGCGGCGACGGCCCGGCCGTCGATATTGCCGTCGATCCCGTCGAAGGCACCGAGCTTGTATCGAAAGGCGGAAACGGCGCGCTTGCCGTCGTGGCGATTGCCGACCAAGGCAATTTGCTGCATGCGCCGGACATGTACATGCAGAAACTTGCCGTAGGTCCCGCATTGAAGAATAAGCTCAGCCTCGACGATCCGCTCGAGCTGACATTGCGCAAAGCCGCGGAACATCTCGGCAAGAAGCTCTCCGAGCTGAACGTTTCCATTCTGGATCGGGACCGCCATGCGAACGAAATGAACGTGCTGCGCGACGCCGGCGTCCGCATTCAACTGCTCAGCGCTGGCGATGTTGCGGGCGCCATGGCTCCCGCCTTCGCCGATACCGGCGTCGATCTGTACGTAGGCTCCGGCGGCGCTCCGGAAGGCGTCCTCGCCGCGGCCGCGCTCTATTGCCTCGGCGGCGAACTGCAAGGGCGGCTCATGCCGGCCAACGACATTGAGTTGCAGCGCTGTCTCGACATGGGGATCGGCAATCCGTTCAAGACGCTGCGAATGGAAGACATGATCGGCACCGACGATGTCATTTTTGCAGCGACCGGCATTACGCCGGGCCATTTCCTCGGCGGCGTGCGCGCTTTGCCGGAAGAGCAGGCGGAGACGCATTCCGTCGTCATGCGCGCCAAGACGCGCACGATCCGCTTTTTGCGCGCGATTCATTATATGCCGGGAAAGCCGGCTTATGCCCAGTCTGAACGCATTCTGACGGAAGAACAATACAGCAACGTCATTTAAACGACTAAGCGCCTGCCAGCGGTTTCCCGCGACAGGCGCTTTCCTTTGAACGGATACGGATATTCCATTATTCGTATCGCAATGATTCGATCGGATGCAGCTTCGAAGCTTTGTTCGCCGGATACAAGCCGAAGAAGATGCCGACCGCCGCGGAGAAGCCGAACGCAAGCAAGATCGCCCATAGCGACACGACGAACGGCCAGCCGGACAGAACCGAGAATAGAAACGCGCAAAACAGCCCTAACAGCGCCCCTGCCGTCCCTCCGATGAACGATAAAATGACCGCCTCGATCATAAATTGCAGCATAATCGCACCCGGCGTCGCCCCGATCGCTTTGCGGATTCCGATTTCACGCGTCCTTTCCGTAACCGATACGAGCATAATGTTCATGACTCCGATGCCGCCGACCAGCAGCGAAATGCCGGCGATCGAGCCGATAATCGTTTGCAGGATCGAGAACGTGCTTGAAACCATCTCCTCGGCCTCTTTGCCCGTCTGCGTCATATACGCGTTCTCGGAGACGTTATGCTTGTCGGCCAGCCATTTCTTCACGGCTTTGACGGTTTCGTCGATGTTCTCGGGCGAATTGGCGAGCACTTCCATCGCCTGAAAGCGTTCCGCGCCCCCGTCGCCGGAAGCCGGCATCGCGGCAATCGGCGCAAAACCGGTATACTGCTCGCCGCCTATGCCGCTCAAAATATTTTTTTGCGGCTTATACACGCCAACGATGCGGAACGTCCCGCCGGATAGAACGATTTTGCGGTTTAGCGCCTGCTTCGCCGATCCGAACACTTTCTCGGCGTAATCCGCATCGACTACGATCACTTTCAGCCGGGCGCGCTCCTCCTGGGCGGTAAAAAACCTCCCTGCCGCCAAATCGATATTTTGCATTTTAAAGGAATCGGACATCGTCGCCGTTACCGTAAATTTTAATGTATCCTTTTTAAATTTGGTGGTCATGGAATACGGATTGGAGGAGGAAGAATAACGGACTCCGTCAAGCTTGCGGACTTCCGTAATGTCGCGCATGCGGATATCGGTATCCCCTTGAACCGATTCCATCGGATTCGCATAGATGACAAAATAGCCGTCTTTAAAGTTCGAAACCGCGGATACGATCGACGACTGTCCGGCTTGGCCGATCGACACGACCGTCACAACCGCCGCCACGCCGAACACGATTCCGATCATCGTCAGAAAGGAACGCAGCTTGTTCAGCCGCAAATTGTCCAATGCAACCAGAACGCTTTCCCAAATACTCATGTGACGGCACTTCCTTTGCGCGTATCCTTGATGAGCTTCCCATCGCCAAACCATACGACCCTGCCGGCATGTTCCGCGATATCGGGTTCATGGGTGACTAGCACGATCGTTGTTCCTTCGCCATGGATTTGTTGGAACAAGCCCATAATATCGTGCGACGATTTGGTGTCCAAGTTTCCTGTCGGCTCGTCCGCGAGCAGAATCGGAGCGTTCATCGTTAAGGCGCGAGCAATCGCGACGCGCTGCTTCTGCCCGCCGGACAGCTCGGTCGGCCGGTGCTTCACGCGATCCTTCAGCCCCACCTTCTCCAGCAGCGCGAGCGCCCGCTCCGTTCGTTCCGGCTTGGCGATGCCGGCATACATCATCGGCAATTCCACATTTTGCAGCACCGTTTGCCGTCCCAGCAGATTGAAGCTTTGAAATACGAATCCGATTTTCCGGTTGCGGACGCGCGCCAAACTTTCTTCGCTTAACGTGTGCACCTCTTCCCCGTCGAGCATGTAGCTTCCCGTTGTCGGCACATCCAGACAGCCGATAATATTCATCAGCGTCGATTTCCCCGAACCCGACGAACCCATGATCGCGACAAATTCGCCCTTTTCGATCGTTAAATCGATGGGAGACAATGCTTGTACTTCAAGGGAACCGTTGCGATACACTTTGGAAATCCCGCGCAGTGTAATCATCGTACGCTCACCTTGATCCCGTCGTCCAGCCGTTCCGCGCCCTCGACAACAATTTGTTCGCCGATCCCGACGCCTGAAACGATTTCGATTTGCTCCTCGTTTTCTTTGCCTGTCGTCACTTCGACCTTTACCGCTTTATCGTCGGCCACTTTATAAACGTATGATTTGTCCCCCGCATGTACGACCGCGTCGATCGGCACCAAAATACGAGTTCGATCCGGAATTTCGAATTCGACGGTCACATTATATCCGGACCGAAGCTCCGCGGCGGCATTGTCGAGGGAAACGATCGTTTCGACGGACGGATCCCTCGACGTCTGGTCGGCCAACACGGCGATCGGCGATATGTATGTCACTTTCCCCTTATATACGCCTTCAATCGAGTCCCCGGTAACGACGGCGTCCATTCCCGGCTCGATTTTGCCCGCATCCAATTCGTTTAAGTTCGCTTTTACTTGAAATGAAGTAAGATCGGCAATCGTTGCGACAGGGCTGCCTTGCGCAACCATTTGTCCTTCGCTCACCGCCACTTCCGTCACGACGCCGGCCGTTTTCGCCTTTAACTCGTCGTTATTCAACTTGCGTTCCAGCGATTCGATTTTTACCTTGCTGTTTTTAAGGCGTAAATCGTATTGCGACAAGTCCAATTTCTCGATCTCCTGATTCGGATCTTCCTGCTTCAACTTTTTAAAATTTTCAAAATATTGCTTGCTGGCGCTGTCCCGTTCCGCCACAATCATTTGCAAATTGATGCGTTCCATTGTAAGCTGCTCTTTTACATCTTCCACGTTAAACTTGAACAGCACTTGCCCTTCCGTAACCACGTCGCCCTTTTTTATGCCGACTTGTTTTACCGTACCGCCAATAAGCGCAAAATAATCGGTCACCTCGCGCGGTTCCAGTTTTCCGTTCGTATAGATTTGCTCGACGATCCGTCCTTCCGTCGCTTCCCCTAAGCGGACTTCGACGCTTTTGTTCACATTGTACATGTTGAACGCCGCGAGCCCGAGAATGCACACCCCTAGCAAACCGCCCCATATTATTTTTTTGTTCATGGAAACATCACCCTATTCTATGTATCTGTGCTCAATATAGAAACGAGCTTCCGATCGAGATCAAGAGCCAGCCGACGACGATCCAAGCCGCCACCAGTTTACGCGGGCGTTTGCTCATTACGGTCATGCCGATGATCATCAGAACGAGACCCCAAATGCTGAACGGGTTCAAAATCGATGCCATTTTAAATAATGCGCTTGATTTGTCCGCCACCAGAGCGCCCAAGCTTAAGCTGACCTCGGTAACGGACTGGACGTTCGAGGTCCACATAAGCAAACCGGTTAGAAGCCCGCCGATCGCCGACGGCAGCGACGAATAAGCCGACACGTTGACTAGCTGCATATATTTCGCTTCGCCGCGGATGAACAAATTGACCAGCATCAATAACAGTCCGCCGAGAAACACCATCATCGCAGGCATGATTACGGCAAACACGTAGCTCGTTACTTTACTCGTAGCGATAACCATCTCTTGCATACTTGGATCGATTCCTTGCGCGTCGAAAGTCTTGATCATTTCCTTCTCCAGCGTCGGCATTTGGAAGTAAATCGTAATTAAGGATAAAACGATCACAATGACTAATGGCGCAATCCAGCTTGAGCCCGACTTTTCCCTCACTCTTTCAAAAGTCGATTGAGGCGATACAAAAACGGTGAAACTGTTTTTCATTCGTTCTCCCTCCCATGAATTCAACTACCATATTTTTCATTATCCATCTATTATACGATAGTTTGCCATGCAAGGCTTCATATTCGCCCGAAAAATATTTCTTGCGTTAAAATAAAAAAATAGTGGCTTTTTCGACAGCGTTTGCTATAATCATAATCAATTGATAACAGAATACGTTCCTCCGGGGTGCTGGGAATCGGCCGGCTGAGATTGTGTCCCGTTAGACACTGACCCGTATACCTGATCTGGGTAATGCCAGCGTAGGAAACAAGGATTTCGATTTGTTTTGCCATGCGCACGTCTCCGGATAAGGGGGCGTTTTTTGTTTGTCAAGAAATAGAAAGAGGAGTGGAGAAAATATGCGGATGAAAAGAAAACGATCGTGGTGGCTTGCGCTTTGCGCATTCATGCTCATTACGGCAGGTTGCGGCGGTGCCGGCAAGCCGGCGGAGAATGGACAAGCGAACACGGAGCAGGAGCTCACCAAAGTACAAGTCGTATTGGATTGGGTTCCGAATACGAACCATACGGGTTTATACGTGGCGCGCGATAAAGGCTTTTTCAAGGAGCGCGGATTGGATGTGGAAATTATTCAGCCGGGCGATAGCGGCTCCAATCAGATGGTAGCCTCCGGCCATGCCGAATTCGGCGTCGGCGTACAAGAGTCAATTACGCTCGCCCGCATTCAGAACGTGCCTCTCGTCTCCATTGCGGCGATTATTCAACATAACACATCGGGATTTGCTTCGCCTGTCGACAAAAACATTACAACGCCGAAAGACTTCGAAGGCAAAACATACGGGGGCTGGGGTTCGCCCGTGGAAGAAGCGATGCTGCAATCGTTGATGGAAAAAGACGGAGCCGACGCAAGCAAGGTAAACAACGTAAACATCGGATCGACCGATTTTTTCACAGCGGTGAAACGAGATATCGATTTTGCTTGGATTTTTTACGGCTGGACGGGAATCGAGGCGGAATTGCGGGGCGAACCGCTCAATATCGTCTATTTGACCGATTATAGCGACAAACTGGATTATTATACGCCGGTATTGACGACCAGCGAGAAAATGATCGCGGAAAAACCCGACATCGTAAAAGCGTTTGTCGCCGGCGCGGCGGAAGGGTATCGATTCGCGATCGACCGCCCCGAGGAAGCGGCCGACGTGCTCATTCAAGCGGAGCCGGACTTGAACGCCGATTTGGTCAAGACGAGCCAGAAGTGGCTAAGTCCGCACTACCAATCCGATGCGGCTCGTTGGGGAGAACAGAAGCGCGAAGTCTGGGTGAATTATGCCGACTGGATGCTTGAGCATAATCTTCTGGAGAAAGAGCTCGATGCGGACAAGGCGTTTACGAACGAATTTTTACCGGAATAGAGATAACGATCCGGAACTTAAGAAAATCAATCGATTAAAGGAGATATGAACATGGCCAAAGCGCTCGTAAGCATACAAATTATTCCGAAAACGCCAAACGGCGAAGACGTCATTCCTTACGTGGACCGCGCGATCGAGGTGATCGCCAAAGCAGGCGTACCGTATCGCGTGGCCCCCCTGGAAACGACGATGGAAGGCGATTTGGATCAATTGCTCGATATCGTCAAACAGATGAACGAAGCGATGATTGAGATGGGCAGTCCGTCCGTCATTTCCCAGATCAAAGTGCTGTACAATCCGAAGAGCGGCGCTTCCATGAACAGATTGACGCATAAATACGACTGACGCGGGAGGAAGACCGCTATGAAAGTGAAACATTGGGTTCGACAAGGATGGCCGCCGCTGGCGGTTATTCTTGTCTTATTGATCGGATGGCAAACCGCCGTTACGGTGGGGCATATCGAAGCTTGGCTGCTTCCCGGTCCTTTGCAAATTGTCGAAGTATTCGGCAACGCCGACGTTGCGGCGAGATTATGGTCGCATACGTTCGCTACGGCGCGAATCGCCTTGCTCGGATTCGGGGCGGGCGCCGTCTTCGGCGTCGTGCTGGCCATATCGCTGCACCTGATTCCAGGCATGCGAGCAGCCGTCTATCCGCTGCTTGTCTTGTCTCAGAACATTCCCGTCATTACGACCGGGCCGCTGCTCGTCATGTGGCTCGGCTACGGACTGTTGCCGAAGGTAATCCTTATTATGCTCGTCTGCTTCTTTCCGGTCATCGTCGCGACATTAACCGGTTTGACGCAGCCCGATCCGCATTTGTTGAACTATATGCGAATGATCGGGGCCCGCAAATGGCAGATCATGCGGAAACTGGAGTTTCCGAGCGCGCTGCCCCATCTGTTCTCCGGTTTGCGGATCGCCGCATCCTATAGCGTATTGACCGCCGTCGTCGCCGAATGGATCGGCGCGAAGGAAGGGCTTGGCATCTTTATTAGATTGTCCGCCAACGGTTATATGACGGATCGGGTATTCGCCTCCATTTTCGTTATTGTAGCATTGAGTTTGCTATTGTTCGCACTCGTCGTAACGTTGGAACGCTGCGTTATCCGGTGGCAGCGGGATACGAGAACCGGTTCGAAGGGAGGACGGTAAGGTATGGCTGCGCCAAAATTGGAAGTGGATCGCATCGGCAAATCGTTTCTGCGCGACGGCCGGCAACATCGGGTATTGGACGACATTACGCTCAGCGTAGGCCAAGGCGAATTCGTATCGCTCGTCGGACCGTCCGGCAGCGGGAAAAGCACGCTGCTGCAATTGATCGGCGGACTGCTGCTGCCCGATTCGGGCGGGATTCGCATCGACGGGGAAACCGTTACCGGCCGCAAAGGGCTGATCAGCTATATGCCGCAGCAGCCGGCGCTGTTTCCGTGGTTCACGATCGAGGAGAACGTGACGATGGCGCTGGACATTGCCGGCGGCGCCAAACCCTCCCGCCAGGCGGTGCGCGAGCAGGCGCATGAATGGCTGGCGCGCGCCGGACTCGGCGGATACGAGCGGCAATATCCGCGCGTCTTGAGCGGCGGCATGCAGCAGCGCGCCTCGTTCGTGCGGGCCATGCTCAGCCCGCAGGAGCTCATCTGCTTGGACGAGCCGTTCGGCGCGCTGGATGCGCTAACTCGCCTCCATATGCAGCAATGGCTGCTCGGCCTGTGGGAGCGTCACCGGCGATCGGTGCTGCTCGTGACGCATAGCATCGACGAGGCCATCTATTTATCCGACCGCATCTATGTGCTGTCGTCCTCGCCGGCTCGTGTCGTGCGGCAATTCGCCGTTCCGTTCCCGCGGCCGCGGGACGAGAAAATGCTGCATAGCGAAGCGTTCCTTCAATTGAAACAGGACATTTACGGGTTGCTTAAAAGGAATGAAGATGCGTATGAATAGTTCGACTTCGCCGCGGATCGAAGCGATGGACTCGCATATTCATCTGGATATGTATGCGCCGGAAGACATGCAAAGGCTGCTCGCCAAAGCGAAAGAAAGCGGCGTCCGAAAGCTTGTCGCCGTGTCCCGAAATTTGCAATCCTGCCGTGCAACCCGGGCGATATTCCAAGCTTTCCCCGGGCAGATCGTGCCCGCGTACGGCTTCCATCCCGAGCAGCCGCTGCCGGACGCCGCGGAAGTCGATGCGCTTATCGCCTGGATGCTCGAACGGCGGGACGAATATTTCGCCATCGGCGAAGTCGGGCTGCCGTACTATATGCGGCGCGATGCCGAAAAAATGCGCACGGCCGAAACGTTCCCGAATGCAGCATATTTGGAACTGCTGGAGCGTTTCGTCATGCTGGCGCGAATGTTGGAACGCCCGATCGTACTGCATGCGGTCTATGAGGATGCCGACGCCGCTTGCGACTTGTTGGAAAAGCACGGCGTAACCCGCGCCCACTTCCATTGGTTCAAAGGGGCGACGGCGACGATCGAGCGAATGATCGGGAACGGCTATTATGTTTCGGTCACGCCGGACGTGCTCTACGAGCCAAAGATTCAAGCGCTCGTTCGACAGTATCCGCTGGATCGCATCATGACCGAAACGGACGGCCCGTGGCCGTTCGAAGGGCCGTTCGCCGGCAAGCAGACTCATCCGGCGATGGTATTGGATGTCGCGGCGGCTATTGCCGAGCTGAAGGCTCTCCCTTATGAAGAAACCGCTTCCGCCCTCTACGGCAACGCCGTTCGATTCTACTGCGAAGCGAGCGTCCGCTAATAAGCCTGGGACTATACACTAACGAATAACTTCTGACGAAGTACTTCGGCGATCCTGGGCTTATGTTCTTTTCCCCGCCTTTTGTCGGAATCCCGCTCGCTCAGGATAAAGGAATAAAGAGTAGAAAGTTTCAAAAATGAATTAAAAACAGGTAAGATATGCCCTTTTTCAATGCTGTTATAAAAAACATGGGCAATTGCATCAATACAGGGGTACAGTGCACGTATCTGGATTCAAAGAAAACAGACATTCCATGAAAACAATCGCAGTAAGGACACCCCATTAGGATGCGATTTTATAATGACCCATACCGGAATCGGCGGTACGGCCGACAAGCTCAGGATAAGTAATCGTTCGTGAAGTAACGCAGCTGTTGAATAGCGATTTCAGCGAGGAATTGCTATGGTTGAACATATAACAATAATGATTCAAATAAGCTTGCAGATGCTTGCTTCCAATGCCGCCGAACCGGCAAGCAAGCCACGTTTCCACTTCCCCTGCAAGCCGTATTAACGTTAGGTTCCTGTCGCGTCCGATGCGGCGCGTCACAATCGCACCGGCAGCCGCCTTCGGATCCACATAACGATCGATAAAATGCTCCACCGGAAAAGGCTTAAAGCAAGTTTTGATCGGTTCTTTCCGCTGTTTTTCGATTTTTATTTTCACGATAACCCCGTTCCCGTCCTCCGAAGCGCCGATGAGCAGAGGTTGTGCTTGTTTATGCCAATTCGAGCCGGGCGTGATCCTTAAGGCATAGATCGCTTCCGAAATGCGAACCAGTCCGGACAACAGCTCCGCCGATTCCGTCTGGGACATGGCATACCGCAGCTTGTGGCAGATGAGCCAAGCGGTTTTGTAAGTTACCTCGATGATTCGGGATAATTGTATCGCGTTGACGCCCTCCGGCCTTGCATGGAGATAAATCGCCAGAAACCATTTGCGCAGCGAGGTGCGGCTGCCTTCCATGACCGTACCGGCAATGAGCGAAGTTTGCGCTCTGCAGGATTGGCATTCATATAGAGGGAGTTTGCGGGTCGTAATGACGTAAGCGGCATGATGCTGACACCGGGGGCATCGGAACCCGTCCGGCCATCTCATCTCGAACCATGCCTTCACGCATGTTTCTTCCTTCTCATAATAAGCTGAGAACGCTTCAAAGGATAACAAATCGGTCATGACAATCCCTCCTGGCACGATAATCGGAACATTCGTTCCCATTTATTATACCAAACTAATGTTCCTATTTCAACTTTCGATTTTTATTTTTTGGAAAAAAACTGATCACTCTCTTGCTGAATTGGAAACTTCCCTTTAGAAAGCGATCGTCTAGCTTGGCGGCACTGAACAAAGCTAGTTTTGGGAGTCTTCTGAACGAAGGGGATTTCGACAAAAGGGGATGAAAATGGGATAGCCGAGGAAGTTAGGGCTTGGCGATCGAACGGAACAGTTTTCCGAAGCCTTCTGAACGAGGGGGATACCGACAAAAGCGGAAAAAGCAACACAACGAGGGAAGCGCCTTGCAACATAAAGGGAACGGACTCACACCAAAATATCAAAAAGCCTGGGCCCCCCCAGGCTTACTTAATGCGCAAATATTGAACTCTAACTTACACGTCGTCCACATTCACCCATGCGCCCGATTCGATGGACCGCTCCACCGCTTCCAGCACCTGCTGGCATTTGACGCCGTCGGCGAAGTCGGGATGGAATGATCCGCCGGTTACAATGCTTTGGATAAACTCGTATACAATATGAACGAATGAATGCTCGTATCCGATAATATGGCCCGGGGGCCACCAGTTGCCGGCGTACTTATGAACGCCTTCCGTCACCTTAATCGTGCGAAAGCCTTGCAAATGCGGCTCGTCGTCCAGCAAATATACCTCCAACTCGTTCAAGCGTTCGAGATTAAAGCGCAGGCTTCCTCTGCTGCCGTTAATTTCGAACGTGTTGCCATTTTTCCAGCCGGTAGCGAAACGGGTCGCTTCGAACGTACCGAGCGCGCCGTTTTTGAATTGCGCCAAGAACGAAGTCGTATCGTCAACCGTAACGTCTCCCATTTGGGCGGCAGCGGGCGCATCCTGTCCGCCTGTCCCGGAAGGAAGCGGGCGCTTCGTCACAAATGTTTTGCTCTGGCCGACGACTCTGTCGAAGTCGCCGATTAGAAAATGCGCCAAATCGATGGAATGCGCGTTAATATCGCCATGCGCGCCGGAACCCGCCACGCTTTTTTGCATCCGCCAGGCGAGCGGAAACATCGGATCGACCAACCAATCCTGCAAATACGTTGCGCGGTAATGATGAATCTCGCCCAATCTGCCCTCGTCGATTAATTGTTTGGCAAGCTGGACGGCGGGCAAAAATCGGTAATTGAAACAAATCGCGTGTCTGACCCCGGCTTCGCGGACAGCAGCAAGCATCTCGCGCGAATCCTGCAAGGAGAGCGCAAGCGGCTTCTCGCATAAGATATGTTTGCCCGCTTTCGCAGCGGCGATCGCGATATCCTTATGCGCGTCGCTCGGCGCGTTGATGTCGATCAGATCGATATCGTCCCGTTCCGTTAGCGCGCGCCAATCCGTTTCATAACCGGCCCACCCGAATTTGTCGGCAGCCTGCCGGACCGCCTTCTCATCCCGGCCGCAAATCGCTTTCATATTGACGGACGCATCCATATCGAAAAACATACCGACATCGCGATAAGCGTGACTGTGCGCCTTCCCCATAAATTTATAACCTACCATGCCCACATTGACCGTTAGTTTTTCATTCGCCATACACTCACCAGCCTTTGCGCTTTTTAATGGTATCAGTATGTAATCTTTCATTTCCTAACTTTTTCTTCATCTGCATCCAAAAACCTTCTGCAACCGAGAAATTTAAAACAACCATTTGCCGCCCCGTTGCACGAGTACATCGTCGAGATACAGCTCGCCGCCGCGCTGCAAACTTTTCACCATATCCCAATGGATTGCGGAATCGTTGCCTTTGCCCGCGTAATCAACGGCGCGCCCGACGGCGAGATGAACGGATCCGCCGATTTTTTCGTCGAACAAAATGTTTTTCGTCGGCTGCCGAATGCCGAAGTTCATGCCGATTCCCAACTCTCCCAAGTAGCGCGCGCCTTTATCGGTGTTTAAAGCCGAAGCGAGAAATTCCTGTCCTTTTTCCGCGGAATAATCAACGATCTTCCCTTCTTTAAAGGTAAGGCGGATGCCGGCAATTTCCTGCTCGTTAAACAGCGTCGGCCATTCGAAATAGATGTATCCTTCCGTCTTCAAATGATTCGGCGTGAAGTAAAATTCGCCGTCCGGAATATTGTGCTCGCCGGCGCTAATGACAGCGCGACGCTCTTCGATATCTACCGTCAAATCGGTTTCATTCGCCACGATGCGCACCTTGGACGCTTTGTTAAACAACTCCGCCGCATGCTGCATTTCCTTCTCCAAGGCGGCGTAATCCGCATTGGTGGCGCTATATACGAAATCTTCGTATTCTTCAAGCGACATATCCGCTTCTTGCGCCTGCGAATTCGTCGGAAACAGCGTAATGACCCAACGGAGGCCGCCCGACATTAAATATTGCATTTGCGGGGCGGTCGCCTTCCGCCGCCGCGCGATTCTCGCCGGGTCGACATGGCTCAGTACCTTTGTATTGTCCGAGCCAAGAATACGTATGTATCCGTCCGCATATCGGTACAGCCAATCGATATGGTCCACATTGGCAAGTTGATCGTCGCCCGCCTCGTCATAAAATATTTTTTCCAGCTCCGCCAAACCGATCTGCGTTAGCGGGAGCGCTCCGCACTGAAGCACTTTCCGGTACACTTCTTTGACCAAGGGCCCGGTCGCGGCATCCCCGACGATCAAAATTTTGTCCCCCGATTTTACTTTAATGGAATGGTTCACCAAAATATCCGCAAGTTTCGCAATTCTCGGATCCGCCATCGTATCCTCCCGGCAATAAATTTGTTATATTTCAACATTCCTTCGTTAGGCATGTCTTAGACATCGTCTTCCGAAGTAAACCACTTTTGCCGCGACCATACCGAACGGAACGCTGCGGCGAGCAGCAGTCCTCCCGGCAACGGCAGAAGCTTGAGCAACCATTCCAGCCCGCCGAACGCGAGCGGAATATATAAAATAACGGCAAAGACGCAATGAGCCCGAAAAACCAATTGCACGATCGCTCGTTTGCGCCATAGGTCCGGCAGCGGATAAATCGACCGCCAGAACGAATAGGAATGCAGCTGTCGCACCGCCGTCAATTGCATTCCGATGACAAGCGCGAAGAAGCCGTACAATGCAACGGCCCAAGCCGAGTCGCGCACCCAGAAGAGGACAAACAACCCTAGAACCGTCAACCGTATCGCCATGCCGAACACTTCGCCGCGCAAAAACGACTTTGTAAACAAGTAAAAGTATGCGGACTCGCGCCGAAACGGAATACGGCCGGCGGCCCAGTTCATCCAGGAACGCTTATAGACGCGCTGGGGCGTTGCAGGCATGTCGACGAATAAATTCATAAACATCAGAATGCGCCCCTGTTGCTCTTGCTCCAGCCGGATGAGGCGTTCCCACGCCACCGGGTACCGCAAAGGCAAACGAAGCGCCATGATATAGGTAATGGCAGCAATCGCGCTGAAAACGGCCGCTTTCCAAACAGGCTGCCATAACCAGACGGCAATCATGCCGACGCTAAACGCCCAACGTACCATGCGGAACGATTCTCGCGCCAACGGGCGGTTCATATTCCGTTCCCGCCAACTGCCGTGGCTGTTTATCGCCTTTAAGATGAGCCATACCGCCAGTAACAGCACGAAAGGTTTCGGATCGGCGTCGGCCCGAACGTACAGCGGCCACAATATTCCAAACGCGATGAATAACCAAATCGACTGCTGCACCATACTGTATTTCCAACTGCCCCGGAAATATTCCTTCATCCGCGGCTCCATTGGAAGCAAAAATATAATGTCGGCAGGTTGCAAAAATGTGCGGAAAGAACTGAATGTGACAAATGGCGCTAGCACCAGTAGCGCTATGTAGCGAATTGGAAACGATTCCGGTATGTTTTGTAAAAACCAAACGTAATAAGCGGAAAATGCGATAATGACGAAAGCAAGCAGTGTGGCCGATCCGCCCTGTATCACATAGCGAAAATAAGGGAACAGCTCTTTCCAATATTGCTGGCGCCGCCGCTGCCATAATTGATCCAGTCGCATCGATCTACCCCCCGCCTTTGACCAGCGTGTAGAAACATTCTTCCAGCGTCAACCGATCGGATCCCGCCGCAGCTCGTATATCGTCCAGCGTCCCCTGCGCGATGATGCGGCCATAATGAAGAACGATGAATCGATCGCAATAGGTTTCAATGGTTGATAAAATATGCGAGCTCAATAAAATCGACGAGCCGCTGGTCTTCGTCTCCACCATAAAGTCGAGCAGCGAACGGATTCCAAGCGGGTCCAGTCCTAGAAACGGCTCGTCAATGACATAGAGTGGCGGATGGACAAGAAAAGCGCTCATAATCATGACCTTTTGGCGCATTCCCTTGGATAAATGTTTCGAGAAATTTTCGCGCTTATCGCGCATTTGAAATAAATCGAGCAGCATTTGCGCCCGTTCGGCGTAATCGTCGCGCTCGACGCCGTATGCCATGGCGGAAAGCTCCAAATGCTCCTGAACCGTCAATTCTTCGTATAGGATCGGCGATTCAGGCACATAGGCAAGCGAACCGCGGTATAGCTCCGGCGCTTCGTCCAGCGTCTTGCCGTCAAGCCGGACCCGGCCTTGATGAGGCTGCAGCAATCCCAGAATATGCTTCATCGTCGTGCTTTTGCCGGCGCCGTTCAAACCGATCAAACCGACCATCTCGCCTTGCTTGACTTCAAATGTTACGTCATGCAGCACCGGCCTGCCGATGCTGTAACCGCCTGTCAATTGTTCCACTTGCAAGATCGGATTCATATGATACGTCTCACCTCTTATTCCTCATTATAACGAAGCGAAATGGAAGTTGCGAATCCGCATAACGAAATCCCTCCGTACGATCATCGTACGGAGGGATCTTTATAAGCAACGCAAAGGGCGCGTTAAGGCGCGTCAGCCACCGTTTCGGACTGAGCCGAGCCTTCCGATACCTCCTCAGTTTGCTCCGGGTTTTGCTCCTGCTGTTCTTTTTGCTTCTTTTCCTCTTCCTTCGCTTTGATCAGTTCCAATTGTCCCTTCTCTTGAATGGCGCTTAACGCTTCTTCGGTCGTTTTCTTGCCGTCGACGACTTGCTGCGCTTCTTCATTGAAGAGGTTCGTCAACGTTCCGTAGAAATTCGACGGCATCTTCTCCCATGTATTGTTTGTCGTCGATTTCGGTTTCAGCTTGTAGAACGCTTCAATGTTGCGATTGTCGGTATTTTTCATTATGGATGTGCGCGTCAACAGATCGCCGTCAAACGAACGGGATTGAATTTTGGCAAATTGCTCGCCGTTAATATATTTGATAAATTCCCAAGCGGCGCGTTGGTTCGCCGAGTTGGCGTTCACGCTAAAAATATCGCTTAGGCTGAGTTCGCTAGAAGTTTCAGGATCGGCCGGATTAACGGGGATTGTCACAAGATCCCATTGAAATTTCTTAATAGTTTTGGACATTTCCGACGCTTGTTCGAGTTCCCGCATATAGTAGGTTGCGCCCAAAATCATTCCGACCCGGCCCGATATAAACAAATCTCTGCTGTAATATTCCTCCATCGTCATGCCGCCCATCATATCTTGTTGCTTCGGCGTGTAGACGGCCCCGGATTTAATCGCATTCACTCCCATGTCAAACACCCTGCGCCAATTATCCGAGTCGAATGTCAGCTTCTCCCCGTCCCCGCTAAGGAAAGCCAAATCTTCGGTTTGCCCCATCGAATTAATCAAGTCGAAGATGCTGCTTTGGTAACTCCGCAATTGCAAGCCGTAAATTCTTTCTTTCTCGTCGCCGCCGGTCGGAAAACGTTTCGCCAAATCGAACAATTCTTGCCATGACATTTGATCCCGCGGAAGGTCGATTTGATGTTCGTTAAACAGATCCACGTTATAGTACAAAGCATTGCTGTAAAATGTCGGCGCCAATCCGTACAGCTTGCCGCCGCCCTTTTCCCGCAGCAACTCGACAACGGATGGCAGCATGCCGGCAGTGTCAAATTTATCTTGCGCGATAACGGACTCCAAATCATACAGCATTCCTTCCGCTGCCAATTCCTCGTAACTTTCGATGTTCATCATCAAAACATCGGGCTGCTCTTTGTCGACAAATTTGCGGAATGCCTTCTTATAATCAAATACGCCGCTTTCATCCATATCCGAGTACATCGATCTCGTGCTCACGACTTCGATTTCGATATTCGGAAATTGGGTCGCGAACAAGTTTCCGTACTTTTGGAAGAAATAGTTTTCATCCCAAAACATGACTCTAAGCGTCCCTTCCGCTTCCGCATCCAATTTCGGCAACGCTTCCTTCGCCCCGGTTCCACAGCCGCCTAGTACCACCGCCGCAACAAGCAGCACGGCCAGCAATCCTTTGAGCTTCCACCTACTAAACATCTCCTACGTTTCCTCCATTCAACTATGAATTTCCAAATGATAAAATACCATCCCTATTAATAGACGCGTTCACCGGCATAATGTTTATCCATATGGAAAATATTTTCGGCGTACCCGTTTTAATAGTGCGTGTTCAAAAAGTAGACTTTTCAGCACCGAGAAGGTTGCGAGAACCCTTGGCCCATGCTTCCGAAGTGAGTTTTGCTGCGCAAAACTTTCAGGAGAGCGTGCGATAACGCATGTTCCTTGTTTGACTATAAGAGTAATACACAGTTCTTAACGAACGGCTAATGAAACCCTTAATAAATGCTTAATTAGTTACCCCTGGAAAAGTCGGGCTTTCCCTAGTTAGTATATTTTAACATGGAAATGATAGCAAGTCACAGTACCGTTCAACGGGTGGCTTGATTCGGCCCCTATAAGGGGCATGATACTGGCCTGGCAGCGCCTAAAGGCGCGGTTTCGCAGCAATTTTACCGGCTACCCCCTCAAGGGGTTTATTGAGATGCCTGGTGGGCTAAACTGCTGCCGCCCATGGGTACCGCAATTCTCAGTATAGCAAACGGAGGCTTTGCTCCGTCATGCCTCACGGCACTTCCTGTTCCGTTCTCCCAGGCATAGCCCGGGGCTTAATATTTAAATTAGCGTCGAATCTGGAACAATTCGCGTAGATGCGGCATGATTGCATGCACATAGTCCCTAACTTCGTCAGAAGACTCCATGCGAAGCGCCGCTTCCGCCATTTCCTTCGTTTGCGCCGCCGTTATTGCGCTAAGCGCAATGCGTGCGGGAAGAACGGCGCCGGCATTCATGGAAAACCGGTCCAGTCCGAGGCCGAGCATAATCGGAATCGCGGCAAGATCGCCCGCCATTTCGCCGCAAAGGCTTACCCATTTGCCTTCCTTATGCCCGTTGTCGATCACGAGTCGAATCAAACGCAGCACCGCGGGATGAATCGGATCCGTCAAATGCGATAACTTTTCGTTCGTACGATCGGCCGCCATCGTAAACTGTACGAGATCATTCGTGCCGATACTGAAGAAATCGGCTTCTTTCGCAAGTTGATCCGATATAAGGGCGGCGGCTGGCACCTCGATCATGATTCCGACTTCCATGCGATGACGATAGTTGACGCCTATGGCGTCCAAATCCGCCTTCGCTTCGGCGAGCAGCGCCTTAGCGGCGCGCAATTCCTGCAAAGTGGCGATCATCGGGAACATGATCTTCACGTTGCCGAATGCGCTCGCGCGCAAAATCGCCCGCAACTGCGCCTTGAACGTATCCCGCTCGTCCAGGCTGAGACGGATCGCCCGATAACCGAGAAACGGATTCCTCTCCCGCGGCCGTTTCGCATAATCCAGTTCTTTATCTCCCCCGATATCGAGCGTTCGTATGACGATCGGCGACATGCCGCCGAAAGCTTCGGCCGCCAGTTTATAAGCGTAAAATTGTTCCTCCTCCGTCGGCCAATTCCGGCGTCCCATAAACAATAATTCCGTTCGGAACAGCCCTATGCCTTCCGCCCCGTTGTTGCGCGCATGAACCGCATCCGCCGGATTGCCGATATTGGCTGCCAACTCCACAATTTTGCCGTCCGCCGTAACGGAAGGAGCATGCAAATACGCTTTGGATTCCTCCCGCTGCCGTTCGTACGTTTCTTTTGCTTTTCGGTATGCGGACACTTGCTCTGCCGTCGGATTGATAAGCAATTCGCCTTTCACCCCGTCCAGAATAACGAAATCCCCGTTGTTCAACGACGATGTCGCGTTCTTTAAACCGACGACGGCGGGTATTTCCATCGATCTGGCCATAATGGCCGAATGCGACATACTGCCGCCGATATTCGCAGCAAACCCGGCGACGCGTTCGCGCTCGAGTTGGGCAGAGTCCGAAGGGGTCAAATCGTGCGCAATTAGCACAACCGGCCCGTCAAGATCGCATAATGACAGTTGCTCGCTTCCGGTGAGCAATCCGTGCAGACGCTTGCTAATATCGCGAAAATCCGCAGCCCGTTCGTTCATATATACATTGTCCATACTTTCGAAAAATTGGACCAATTCCTGCGTCACATCGGATAGTGCCGCCTCGGCGTTGATCAACTGCCCGGCAATGAGTTCTTTCGCGCGTCCGACGAATTCTTCATCTTTCAGCACCATAATATGCGACTCGAAAATTTCGGCGTAATCGAGCCCCATTGTGGCGCGAGTTCGCTCCTGCAGTTCCTTTAGCTGAGAGACGGCCTGCTCCACGGCCGCGGTGAAACGCGCAACCTCCTCGGTCGACTTCTCGGGACGAAGCTGTATTCGTTCCACTTCCTTCGCCTGCTCCAACAAAAACGCATGTCCCCATGCATACCCGGGCGCTGCCGCTATTCCCGTTAATTTCATTGTTTCGCCCTCCCGGCATTTATTCGAATATCGATTGTACGATTTCGCCGATTTGCCGAACCGCTTCCGCTTCGTCCTCTCCTTCGGCAATCACCGCGACCCGATCCCCTTGTTTCAAACCTAATTTTAAAATGCCGATCAAGCTTTTGGCGGATATCCGCGTTCCGTCTTCGGTCTCCAATTCGATTCTGCACGGAAACGTCTCCGCCTTTTTTATAATGGCTCCCGCCGGTCTGGCATGTATGCCTGTAGGGTTGTTGATGATATATCGTTGTTGCATAAGGTCCACTCCTTTTCCGATTCCCCCACGTTTGCCCATATGCTCGCTACAGCTTGAGCATCTCGTCTTTCAACAATTCGGACTCCATGCCGAACACGATCTGTACCGCGCCGTATCCCAATCTCATAATCCCCGCGGCGCCCAATGCCCTTATCTCGGCGTCGTTCACTTTCTTATCGTCTATCAATTGAAGACGCAGCCGCGTAATGCACGCATCGATGCTCTCTATATTTGCCTTGCCGCCGATCAGTTCCGTAATTTTCGCCGCTTTATCGCGCAGCGTCGTATTTTTCCCCGATTCGCCCCCCGCGGATTCTTCCAAATCGTCCTCCTCGCGTCCGGGCGTTTTCAAATTAAGTTTCACAATTATAATTCGGAATAGAAAATAGTAGATTACCCCGAATATGAGACCGATCGGAATCAGCAACCACGGCTTCGTGGCGATCGGCAAGTTGAGCAAAAAATCGATCAAACCGGCCGAGAATCCGAATCCTTGATGGATCCCGAGCGAAACGGTAATGAAAGCCGATACGCCCGCCAACAATGCATGAACGATATATAATATCGGCGCCGCGAACATAAAGGCAAACTCGATCGGCTCCGTAATCCCGGTCAAAAAGGAGGCAAACGCCACGCCGATGAATACGGAGGCGATCGCTTTACGCTTTTCCTTTTTGGCGGTGTGAATGATCGCAAGCGCCGCGCCGGGCAAAGCGAACAACATAATCGGGAAAAAGCCGGTCATAAACATGCCCGCGGACGGATCCCCTGCGGCGAACCGGTGCAAGTCGCCGTGGGCGACGTTTCCCGCAGCGTCCGTATAGGTGCCGATTTGAAACCATGCGATCGTATTAATGACATGATGCAGCCCGAACGGAATCAGCAAACGGTTCAAAACCGTGAACACGACGGCTCCGGCCACATCGAAACCGACGACCCAGTTTCCGAATTTATCGAGCACATTCTGAATCGGGCCCCATATCGCGCCGAATGCGATCGCGACAATGACCATCGACATCGACGTAATAATCGGCACGAACCGCTTGCCGCCGAAAAACGCGAGCCAATCCGGAAGCTTGATTCGATGATATCTGTTGTACATATAAGCGGCGATTCCGCCGGCAATGATGCCGCCGAGCACGCCCATATTCAAGATCGCATCGTCGTCGATAAAACGAAACACGCCGGGTACGACGGCCAGCACTTTGCCCAAGACAAGATAGGCGATCACGGCCGCCAATGCCGCAACGGCGTCGCCGGCAAAACCGATCGCTACCCCGATCGCGAAAATGAGCGGCAAGTTGTCGAATATGGCCGTCCCGCCGGCGAGCAAGAACGGAGCGATAAACTGGTTGATAAATCCGCCAGCCGATTCGCCGAACTGAAATTGATTCACATAATCGATTTCGCCGAATCTGCGCAATAAGGACGCGGCTGGAAGCGTAGCAACCGGCAGCATGAACGATCTGCCGATCTTTTGCAAAAAACCTAGCATAAAACTCCCCCTTTCATCCCATTCGGTGCATGAGTTTATTTCACTTGTATTTCCAGAAGCACCCCAACGTTTGCGGTTACTTCGCCCCGGTATGACGTTACTTTCTCAACGGCGTCGCCATTGGCCATGACAACCGCCGTAATGACGGGATAGCCTGCTTGTTCAATCCGCTCGATATCGAACTCGATCAGCAGTTGTCCTTGTTTGACCCGCTCCCCCGATTTCACATACGGTCGAAACCCTTCTCCTCTCAACTGTACCGTATTAATGCCGATATGGATCAATACTTCGACTCCCGATTCATGTTCGATAATGCAAGAATGGTGCGTGTCGAACATATACGATACCTTGCCGTCGCAAGGAGCCACGACTTGGCCGTTTGTCGGCTTCACGGCGATGCCTTCGCCGATGAAGCCTTGGGCGAACGCGGGATCCGGCACTTCTTCCAGCGCAACTGAAATTCCCGATAGCGGCGGTATAAGGGTGACTACTTTTTTCTTTTTGAAAATCATGGGTGCTACCTCCTTCTCTGCGACCCGCGCATAACATGATGACTTATGCAAACAGAAAAAAAAGCATGAGCAAACGGACACGAAAAATCGTAAATGACTCTTCTGCCGCACTTAGCTCATGCCTAGTTTACCTAGTTGCACGCTAATCGCATGTCTGATATTCTATGAAGTCAATTGGCGGGACAGTCCGTAAGACATATACGGTCCTGTATATTACTTGAGTCTCTCATATTGTTGCAGCAGCCGGTAGAGATGCATGACGATGTAACCGACTTCATCCTCGGGCACGGACAATCCGAGGCGCTCCTCAATATGTATTGCGATTTTTTGGGCGAGACGGTACTCGCTTGTAAGCGTCTTCTTTAATTTGATTGCAAACGGATTCGGAGAAATTTTCCCGTCCAGCAAACGCTCGAGCGCAAATCGCAAATGGGTGATTAAACGAATATAATCGATGCTGTCGCGCGGAACTTTAATGCCTGTCTCCGATTCGATCAAGTGGACGGTTTCTTGAATCAAATGCGTCAATTTGACGATATTCCCAAGTGAAATATGGCAAACCGCCGATTGGATATGCATGGCCAGAAAACCGACTTCCGTCTCCGGCACCTCAATTTGAAACGAATTGGAGATCAATTCGGAAGCTTTCTTGGCCAGCGCGAATTCCCTGGAATGGAGGGCTTGGATTTCATAAAGAAAAGGGTTTACAATTTCCATGTGACTGTTGAGACGATGAAGAGCAAACTGAATGTGGCTCGGAAGAGCGATAAACACTTGTTCGTTCAACTCTTCCGTTCCGAATTCTTGGGAGATCAACGCGATGATGTCTTGGGATACGTCAAGCACTTTAGAATCGACTTGTTCCAACAAAACTTGATAATGCTTCTGAGCTTGCGGGTCGTCGAGCGTGAATCTCTTCTCGATCCGCGTATCCGCGGGACTGATCGACATTCCGGTCTTGGCGCCAAAGCCGAGTCCCTTCCCCATCAGGATCAGTTCGGCGCCGGTCTTTTCCCCGGAAACTTGAACCGCATTATTGCTTAACACCCTATGAATCGTATAAGCGGTTGATTCTTCCATGTACCTCCACCCTTTGCTCAAGTTCATATCTTTGAACCTAATTGTAAGAATGTAGTAAAATAAAGTCAATTAAAAACCTGTTTTTTCCACCAATCGTCATCTATCTTTCCTATCGTTTCGATTTTTGCCGTTTTCCCGCGCCTTGATTTCGGCGAATCCGCTCGCCCGCCGGGTGAACTTTTCCCGAGTACATCACTTTCTCCCGTATATCAATCTGCAGTTGTTTCGCAAATTTTTCGATAATGAATCTTTCACGACCCGTTATAATCGTAACCGCCGTTCCTTTCTTGCCCATTCGGCCGGTACGGCCGGCGCGATGCACGTAATGTTCCGCGTCGAGCGGGGGATCCGCATTGAATACGAACGGCAATCCTTCGATATCCAGTCCGCGGGCGGCTACGTCCGTGGCGATCAGCAGTTGGCACTGGCCTTCGCGAAACCGCCGCAATACTTGGGCGCGTTCCTGCTTGTTCGCGTCTCCGTATAACGGTTCGGCCGTAAGTCCGACATACTGCAGCTTCTCCGTCCATTCGGCGATCGAATCGGTATCGTTCACGAAGACGATCGCGGACTTCGGCTCATATAAACGGACCAAGCGCCGGAGCGTATCGATTTTGTCGCGCTCTTCGCAGACGAAATAAAGATGTTCGATCGTCGGTGCAATCCGCTTGTCCGGTTCGATGCCGATCGTGACCGGCTCCGTCATCCACTCCTGCGCGATCGACCGGATTTGGCCTGTCATCGTCGCGGAGAAGAACGCTAGCTGTCTGTCGCGCAAAGCGCTTTTGAAAATCTCTTCGGTATCTTTCGCCGCGCCTAAACGGAAAATTTGGTCGACTTCATCGACCACGATGGTACGCACTTCGTGCATTTTGAGCTTTCGCATCCGAATCAGCTCCAGAACGCGCCCCGGCGTGCCAATCGCCAACTGCGGATGAAGCTTCAGCTTCTCCACTTGCCGCTTCAAAGCGGCGCCGCCGATCAGCGCTTGCACCGTTACCCCGGAACGTTCGCCGTAGGTCTCGGCCACCCGCACGATCTGCATCGCCAGTTCTTGCGTCGGCGCAAGCACCAAGACTTGCGGGTTTTTCTTCCCCGTATCGATCCGTTGCAGCAGCGGAAGCAAATAGGCAAGCGTTTTGCCCGTCCCCGTCTGCGATTGCGCGATGACGTCTTTTCCCTCCATCATGGCTGGAATCGCCTCGATTTGCACCGGCGAGGGCTCCGTAATGTTCCGTTCGGCAAGCTGCGAAATAAAAGGTTCCGCAATGTGCAGATCCTGAAAAGTAGACATAAGCATAAATCCTTTCTTCCTATTTTCTGTTCAACCATCTATAGGTTAGTTTATCCGCAAGCCGCGGAAACAATTGATACAATTTGATACCGGCCGCCGCAGCCCGGGGCAGGTTCAGTTCCGGCTTGCGCCGTTCGATCAGCTTGACGATCTCCCCGGCTACTTTCTCCGGTTTCAATATAAAAAACGAAACGTTGCGCACATAATTTCCGCTAGGATCCGCCTTCTCGAAGAAAGGCGTATCGATCGGTCCCGGATTGACGGACGAGACGGTAACGTTCGTTCCCGCCAGCTCCTGCCTGAGCGAATTGGTAAAGCCGAGAACCGCGTGTTTCGTGGCCGTGTACGAAGTCGATTTGGCGGTGCCGATTTTGCCGGCCATCGACGCCACGTTGACGATATGTCCGCTCCCAGCCTCCAGCATATGCGGCAAAACGGCCTTCGTACAGCGGACGACGCCCATATAATTGACGTCCATCATGTCGGCGAATTGCTCGATCCGCAAACGGTCGAACGATTCGAAGATACCGTACCCGGCATTGTTGATTAAAATGTCGATTTTCCCGAACTTATCCATGATGCGCTCTACCGTACCGCATATTTGCCCGGTATCCGTCACATCCATCGTCATCGCAACGTACTCGCCGCGGATGCCCAGAGCCGCATCGCGCAGCTTCTCCGCGTTCCGGGCCGTCAGGACCGGAATCGCCCCTTTCGCGGCCAGCATTTGCGCCGTCAGGGCGCCGATGCCGCTGGAAGCCCCCGTAATAAGCGCTACTTTCCCGTGTAACAAGCATGATCACCCCGTTCGCAAAAAAAGAAAAGCTCCGTCCGGAGCTGTTCTGATCGTTTTCCATTATGTATCGTTAAGAGATAAGCACTTGAATGTCCAACTCGCCGATTCCGTCCATAATTAACGGAACGGTAAGCGCTTTGGCGGAATTGACGTCTCCTTCCGTCGATTTTAACACTTTCGGCGGGGTAATATCAACACGAACGCCCTGATTGTACAAAATCGTGCTCGCATTGCCGCTAATCATATTGCCTAACTCCGATATGGCGCTATGGCCCATTTCATCCAGCTCCGTCACCATGAAGCCGCCCATCATGGCAGATACCATCTTGAGAGCGACCGATTCGTTCAGACCGAAAATGACGTTGCCGCTGACTTGGCCCGACATGCCGATATGAATCCATATATAATCCTCGATATATGTCAACTCGCGAATTCCCAACGTTCCCGTTGCAGGGCGAACCTGCACGACTTGCTCGATTACGATTCTTGCCGACTCCAAAAATGGATTGATAAATTCCGCTTTCATCTAATTAATGTCCCTCCCATAATCGACAAAAATAATAAAAAATCGATAAAACCATCCATTCCCATTGAAATTTATACCTATTATACTGCAAAACATGAAAAATTAACACTCTTTTTTAGGATGAAAGACTTAACACAAGGTAGAAAGATGGCGACTTTTGCGACTGTACGATTAAGACCTTTTTCGTATAAAATGAAGCTGTTACAGTTTAAACGCCATCTTTTTATACGATAGAAAGCGGAACAACCTCTCAAAAGGAGTCGGTAGCATATGCCAAACATTTGGACCCATCTTATTTTCGGCCAGGAGGTATTGCAAGCGGAAGGGTATCTTCCATACGGAGATGAGCCGGAATTGAAGCGGGTATTCAATATGGGGTGTCAAGGGCCTGATTTTTTATTCTATCATCATTTTTGGCCATGGAAAAAAGATAAGACGATGAACCTGCTCGGGAGCGCGATGCATTCCCTGCACTGCGGCGGCGTCTTGCTCGATATGATCGAAGCGGTATCCGAACGCGCCGAAGACGACCCGGCGCGCATTTACATACTGGGGTTCGCGCTTCATCATGTGTTGGACCGGAATATGCATCCATACGTATTTTATCGTTCCGGATTCAAAAAGTGGAGTCATCAACGCTTCGAAATATGGATGGATACGCTGATCGTGAAACGGAAGCTAGGACTGGAGACATGGAGGACGCCCGTATGGAAGGAAATCGACACCGGGGGCCGTTTCCCGGACGGCATCGTCGATTTGTTCCAAACGGTCGCGGAACGTTATTATCCGGACATCGCCGCGCGCATCAAGCGGGATGCCTGGGACGATGCGAACCGCGACATGATCCGGGCGCAGCGGCTGTTCCACGATCCGAGCGGCTTCAAGCGCATCGCGACGTTCGGCCGGATCTCGCCGCTCGTGTACAAGCGGCGGAACAAGCCGCTTGATATTTTGAACGAGTCGCGCACCGAATGGCGCGACCCGACCGGGGCAGACGCGTCGTATACGACGAGCGTCTGGGACCAATGGACCGCCGCGCGCGAAGACGCGGCGGAGATCGTGCGCGCCGTGGCCGCCTATTGGGCGGCGGCGCGCGCGGAAGGCGCCGCGAGCAGCGCCGCGGCGCAAGCGAAGGAGCGGGTTGCCCGCGCGGTGGGCAACCGCTCCTACGAGACGGGGATGCCCTGCGACAGCGGGCATCGCATCCAGGTCGCCGAGCCGATCATATAACCGATCGGCCCGGCGACCTGCTCCGTATGAGCGTCGGTTGGCACGGTTTTTTGCAGGCGAGACTGTCTGTCAATAAGTCAAGACATACAATTTTTAACGGAAGTGAAAGACCTTAAATCGGCAAAAAGCACTCTTTTCGAATTCTAACGGAAATCAGCGCTCTTATTTATTGTCTTTCTAGCGAAAAATGCTCGAATGACCGCCAATAAGGTCCCTCACTTCCGTTACATTTTAGAAAGTCTCATTTTTTCACAAATAGAGTCCTCTGCTTCCGTTAGCCATGTGTCGCATGGACTCCATCTTTACTTTACTTCTCTTTTACTTCTCCTTTATTCTTCTCTTTTTATTTCTACTCCCTATGCCTTGCTTTATCTCTCACTATCCCCACTCAATCACACCTCATCTCTCTCCTTTTTTACAGCCGCCTTAACCTTTTTACCCCATTAAAGCTTGTTCCTCTTCCCCCCTGTACCTCTGCAACTTCCCTCTTAGCACTATCCCAAATACTCAGAAACTCTTAGCATTATCCCAACTACTCAGAAACAATTTGCCGATTGCCTGACTCTATTGATTATTACCTTTTCAGACCTAATTCTACAAATGAAATAGGCAGGTTTCGGTGTACGAAACATCTGCCTATTGTAGTCATGCTGTTTCAGCTCTCTTCCTTACTAACAGGTGGTTGCAGTTCACACGTTTTCTCGCCTGAACTAAAGGGATAACGATCATACAGTGTACGGACAATCGGTTTCTAGCTCTGTTACCCTGAGCATACGGAATAAACAACATGGTCCGAACCCCCGATACTCCTAAGCAACCGATACAGCGACAAAGGACTTGTGCCGCTTTCCTGAACAACTGGGATGTAGACAAAAGGGTTCCTCTCGCCCTCCCCCTGAACAAACGGGATATCGACAAAAGGACACCTGACCCCTCCCCTGAGCAACCGGTACAGCGACAGAAGGCTCCTCGCCCCCTCCCCCTGAACAAACGGGATACCGACAAAAGAGGCCGCTAACCCAACCATTGCTCCACAACCCCTGCTTATCCCGATACCTCTTCCGCGTCCCGATGCCCTTTCTCCAAATTGACCCGCGTCAACAACAGAATGCCGATGATGAAAAACGCCAGAATGGATAATATTGCCGTACGCGTCGAACCGGTCAGCAAACCGACGATTCCGAATAAGGCAGGTCCCAACGAAGCGGTTACCTTATCCGATAGGCTGAGGAATCCGAAAAATTCGCTCGCCCGCTCTTTCGGGATTAACCGGCTGTATATCGACCGCGCCACCGCCTGGCTTCCTCCCTGCACCATGCCTACGATAAAAGCGAGCAAGTAAAAATGAAGCGCGCTCGTCATAAAATAACCTAATAACACGACAATCACATAAATGCTTAAAGATATGTATAAGGAGCGTTTCGAGCCGATTCTGACCGCGAGCTTGCCGAACGCGAACGTAAAAGGAATGCCGACGAACTGGGTAATGAGCAGCGCAACGATCAAATGGGTCGTTTCAATACCGATCGTCTTGCCGTATATAGCCGCCATACTGATGATCGTGGAAATACCGTCGTTAAAAAACCAGAAAGCGACCAAGTATTTCAGCAACTCCGGGTATTTCCCGATTTTGCGCAGCGTTCCGAACACGCGGCCGAACCCGTGCTTGGCGTAAAAGCCGACGCTTTGCTTCGTTTCCCGCTTCGGATCCTTCATATTTCGGAAAATCGGAATCGAAAATACGAACCACCAAATGGCCACACTGACGAAAACGGCCTGGGTCGCGGCGATTTTGTCCGGAAACCCGAATAAATCCCATTTCTCCAACATGACGATGTTCAGCGCCAAAAGCGCGCCGCCGCCGATATACCCAAACATATAACCTTGCGCGGATACGTCGTCTCTTACTTCCACCGGAGCGATTTCGGGCAGCAATGAATCATAAAAGGTGTTCCCGCCGGAAAAGCCGATCGTTCCTAGAATAAACAGCGCCGATACGTAGATGTAGTCCCCTTGGCCCGCAAAAAACAACAACGCGCAAGACAATACGCCAAGGTAAGCGAAAACGCGCAAAAACCGCACCTTGCTGCTTGATAAGTCCGCCACCGCTCCCAGAATGGGAGCCATGAGCGCAACGGCGATCATCGCAATCGTTTGCGTAAATCCCCAGTAGCTGGATGCCTGATAATCGGGCAAATGGCCTGCCGCCACGTCCGCGTAGAAAATGGGGAGCACCGCGGCCAGCATCGTCGTGGCAAACGCGGAATTGGCCCAGTCGTACATTTGCCAGCTTCGTACCAATTTTCGATTCATAAACGACCTCCTTCAACAATGTTTGAAACCGCATTTGCTACCAATGGCCCATGTCGATTTTTCAACATTTTGTTCGACATCGGATTCGCGCTTTCCTTCTTCCTTCCCGTATCTTATAAATATTGCTCGCTCCCGAAGAATAACCTATAATTAGAATGAGAAAACATATTTATAATTTCTGATCGGTCGATAAAAAAAGCTTTTATCGAAGCCTTACGTTGCGGGAAGTCAAAAATATATCCTAAGGAGGTTCCCATGAACATTAATCAGCTTGAGACTTTGATCACGATCTCCAGAACGATGAGTTTTCGCAAAGCCGGCGAATTGCTTAATCTCACGCAACCTGCCGTATCGGCGCAAATCAAAAGTCTGGAAGACGAATTCAAGACGGTACTCATCGACCGGAACCAGCCTGTCACGTTAACGGATCAAGGGAAGGTGTTTCTGGATCATGCCGAAAGGATATTAAGCATTGTCAGCGAGTTGAAACAACGTCTTACCGATCTGAGCCACATCCCGCAAGGCCATATCGTGCTCGGTACGACGACTTCCATCGCGATGCAAATTTTGCCGAGGGTGCTGTCCTATTTTCAAAACCAATTCCCGCTCATTAAAACGTCGATTTTGACGATGTCCTCCATGCAAATCATGGCAAGCGTCGAAAGCGGCTCGGTCGACATCGGGATCGGTTACTTGTCGGAAGGAAATCCTAATCTCGAATCGTCCGTCCTGTATTACGACACGTTCGAAATGGTCGTTTCGCCGCAGCATCCGCTCAGCCAAACCAAGCATGCGACCTTGGAATCGCTGCGCGAAATTCCGTTCATTATGTTGTCGCCCGATACGGTTGGCCGCAAATTCGTCGATCAAATTTTCAAACAAAACAATATCCAGCCGCTTGTCGTTATGGAACTGTCCAGCAGCGAGGAAATTAAACGGATGGTAGAACTTAACCTCGGCGCGGCCATCGTCTCCAAAATGTCGATCTCCGGCGAACTAAGACGGGGTACGTTGCAGATCATTAAAGTGAATGAGTTCGAGAAGACGCATCCGGTCGGCGTCGTATACAAATCCGGGAAGTATTTAAATTCAGCCATGCAGCAGTTTTTGAGCGACTTGAAAGGGATGCGCGAATCGCAATTTATGAGCACAGAGTGAAGGAGGAATTTTAAGGATGAAATTCGATTTACACACTCATCACTTCCGTTGCGGACACGCCGACGGCAATATTCGCGATTATATCGAAGCGGGCATTCGCGCCAATCTGCAAGTCATCGGCATTTCGGACCATTCGCCGTACTTTGGCAGCGAAGAAGACCAGGCTCAGCCCCGTATCGCGATGGCCAAAAGCGCATTCGCCGGTTATGTGGAAGAGGTTCTGAAATTAAAAGCGGAATATGCGGGTAAAATCGATGTGCTGCTTGGCGTTGAATCCGATTTTTTCCCGGAGCAAGCCGAAACGTATCGATCGATTTATAAACAATACCCGTTCGATTATATTATCGGTTCCGTACATTATACGAGCGGGGTCAGCATCTTCAATAAAAACCGGTGGAAAAACCTTTCGGACGAAGAACATCGGCGCGAGAAGGAATTGTATTACGAAATGATCCGCGACTCGGCCCGCAGCGGCATGTTCCAAATTCTCGGGCATATCGACGCGATGAAAGGAAACTATCCGGCCTTCACCGACATCCCGGCTGCCGAAGCGATTGACGAAACGCTGCAAACGATCCGCGAATGCGGCATCGCCATTGAAATTAACACTTCGGGCAAAACGAAACTAAGCGGCGGATGGTATCCTTCGGACGATATACTGGAACGCGCGTTGTTTTACGGCGTAGACGTAACCTTCGGCTCCGACGCCCATATTCCCGATCGAGTCGGGGACGAATGGGAACTGGTCCGCGCGCGCTTGAAAGAGCTCGGGTTTACCTCATGGGTATATTATAAAGAAATGCGAAAGCAGGTCGTACCGTTATAAACAAAAAAAGAGAACCTGTCTTCCACAGGTTCCAAGGTCTATATATGATTAAAAGGGGGGTCATGAATCTAGTGTAACCCCTCAATGTTATGAAGCCATAACAGAAATATTTCATTTGTGTAACAAAATATAATCTTCATGATGTACCTAGGTTTGGAGACCGCGGTATATGCCCGTTCGCAGTTCGCGAATATAGGCTTCGAGCTTCGGTACCCTCGCTTCTTCCGCTTGGCGGACGGCGCGTTCCACATCGTAAGGGACCCGCACGAATTGAATGGAAAAACCGGCGGGATCAAGCCCACCATACTCCCCTTCCAATATGGCATACGACGCATGCAAGATGTCGAGCGGGTTGCCGACGCTGCCTGCATTGAACAATGTTTTGCCGTACAAATGCTGCATATACGCATTATGAATATCGCCGTACCCGACAATATCCGGTTCCCCGGTTTCCTTCCCTGCACTTTGAACGGCGGGCGTATTCTCGAACAATGCGAGCCGCTTCGCTTCGTCCTCCCAAGGATGCACCCGATGGAAGACGCTCTGCGGAGACGCGTGAAACAGACGGACAAGCTTGCCGCTTAGCAGAAAATCGAACGAAAACGGAAGACCGCTTAAGTAATCGATTCTCTCCTGCCCGAGCCGCTTTGAATGCCAAGTAAATTCTTCGTCATCGGCAGCGCTGCTCATCAATTCGTCCCAATTGCCGCGCACGACGACTTCGCATCGATTCCGAATGACATCGACCGCTTCTGCGGGGCACGGACCTTTCCCGACCAAGTCTCCCAAGCAATAAATTTTGGCGATCCGGCGTTTCTCGATATTGTCCAATACGGCTTCCAAAGCCGGCATATTTCCATGTATATCCGATATAATCGCGATTTGATCCATCGAGGAACACCTCCCATCATTATTTTGTCGACTGGTTCCGATTGCGCTCCATCCACACCGTAGCGAAATCGACCAAATCTTTCTGCGGCACAAGAACGGACGGCGCCTCAATGATATTGCCTCTTCGCACAATATGCGGGCAGTCCTTTTCGAACTGTTGTCCGATGTCCGCAAAGTCTCCTTCGTCAAATTCGATATCCGCAAACTCCACCCATTCGGAAGTTTGTCCGCGCATTATCGGGGCACGGTGGACGATCTGCTTTTTCCCCGGATAGTTTGCCCTGTATTCCGCCAAATGAAGCGACGTATTCACAGAATAGCCGACTCCGAGCAGGAGCACGTATCCGCCCGCTTCGTAAATTTTTGCCAAAGGAGACGCTTCTCCCAAGCAATTCTCCAACGAATGTTCGCCGCAGATCCGCTCCGCGAGCCGGCCGCGGGCGGCAAAAGATACTTGCGGATGAGAGCTGCGCAGCGTTCCCTTTTGTTTGCGGAAGCATTCGGAGATGGCTCCCATATAATAGGTTGGCGACAAATCCGGATCGTATCCCGGCATCGCATTTCGAATGACATCCCACCACTTGGGATCGACAGGAGGATTGACCCATGTCGAAGGATCGCTCAGTTCTCCGGTATGCGTCGGCATGACGAGCGTACCTTCGACGCCGAGCAGTTGCTCCAACGCCATAATAACGGCAACCGGCCCTCCCAAGATCCACCCTCCTAACGATTTCATGGATGAATGGACGATTATCGTCATGCCGGGCCGCAAGCCGAGCGTCTGTAAATCCGCCTTGATCCGGTCCACGGTTATCGGTTCTTTTTTTATCATCATGTCTGTTTCAATACTCCTTTACATCATTTTATGAAAACGGCTCGTACATACATAAACGATTTTCTGCGCCTAAAGTTTCCGAAACGGATAATTTGACGACATTTTGTTTACAATACTCTCGAATGCCAGTAAGTAAATATCGCGGGAGGTTGATGTAAATCATGGCAAAAGTCGCGCTGGAAGACAGCCTGAATTCGGTGGCGGACGCATTGCAAAGGGACGGGCATGAAGTCGTATCCATGAACAATGTGGCCGATTGCGATTGCTGCGTCATCTCGGGACAAGATAAAAACGTTATGGGCATGAGCGGAATCGAGACGAAAGCTTCCGTCATTAACGCCCAAGGATTAAGCAGTGATGAAATCGTAAACCAAGTAAACCGGGCTGTCAACAACAAAAGGTAAGCAAAATATTTCGTTAACGTACTGATCGTCGCGCCCTGCTCGCTGAAGCGAAGAAAGGCGCGATTTTGAAGTTATAAAATAGTAAACGGCTAATACTAATAAAAGAAATACAAGTTTACCGTTATGGTAGAAAAAAGGAGGAGAAAGGATGAAAGCGGATTCAAATAAAGGTAGAAGCGTATCGGCGGTTATCATTGCTTTGCTGTGCGCCGTTCTATTATTTGGTTGTTCGACGAATAGAACGGCCGATCCCGGCGGTCAAGACGAAGGGGGCTCCAAAACGAAGAAAACGATCACGATAACCTACCGTGACGACGGCACCGGGCAGAATGGAACGCTTTATAAATGGATTATGGATGTCTCCTCTAGATACCCCAATAAAGACGTGGAACTGAAACCTGCACCGATCCAAGCGTCGGAAGGAGATTATTTCGCGAAAGTCGCCTTAGCGTTGAAATCGAAAGATACGGCGCCGGATATTGTTACGGAAGACACGTTTATATTGAATGCGGATGCAAGTGCCGGTTACCTCGAACCGCTGGACGATAAACTGAAAGATTGGGAGGATTGGACCAACGGTTCGTTTATCGAAGCGATGAAGAAAGGGGTCACGGCAAGCGACGGCAAAGTATACGGCGTGCCGTATAACACGGATTCGAGAGGACTTTGGTATAATAAGCAAATTTTCAAGCAAGCAGGGCTTCCGGAAGATTGGCAGCCGAAGACATGGGATGACGTGCTGGAGACAGCCAGAACGGTCAAAGAGAAAGCGGGCGGCGATACTGTGCCTATTTGGATGAACATGGGCAAAGCGACCGGCGAGGCGACGTCGATGCAAACCTATGAAATGCTGCTGTACGGCACCGGCGAAAGATTATACGACGACGCAGGCGGCAAGTGGATTATTAAAAGCCAAGGAATTCTCGACGCGCTTCGTTTTATAGAAACCGTCAATAAGGAGAAACTGGGCCCTCCGCTCTCCAAAGTGTTGAACGGGCAGGCGGGCAACACGTCGACAAGAGAATATTTACCGCAAGGAAAGCTGGCCATCTCGCTCGACGGTTCGTGGATTACCGGCAACTATTTAGATGGAGGGGCGTCCCCTTGGCCGGAATATAAAGATGTGCTCGGATTCGCCCCGATGCCGACAAGTCAAGGGCAGGCGCCCGGATCGATCACCCTTGCGGGAGGCTGGGCACTATCGATTCCGAGCAATTCGAAAAACAAGGATGAAGCATGGGACATTATTAAGTTCGCCCTAAATAAAGAAAATACGCAAAAATTGGTTACCGCTTCGGGAAGCTTGACCGTTCGCGCGGACGTCGCGAAAGATCCCGGTTATGCGGAAATGCCTTTCTATCAAATCGCCACCGACTATTTGCAAAACGCGGAATTCAGGCCGGCACAGGACAAATACCCGGAAGTATCGACGCAAATTCAAACGATGGTCGAGTCGGTTGCGACCGGCACTTCCCCCGAAGATGCGATGAATAAATATGCGGCGGATGTGACGCGAATTGTCGGCAAGGATTTTGTTGTGGAGAAATAACGCTCCGGCTTGCTTAGGCTTCTCCTTGCAAACAAGGGGGTCTAAGCAAGCTTTTCATTCTCATGATCGATGCATGCGGAAGGAGGAATACAATGAGCAGTTTGACCGCAGCTTCTGCCTATAAGAAGAACAGCACGTATACTTGGCTTTTCTATTTGCTTCCGTCGGTTGTTATCATGCTTTTATTTTTTATCTATCCGATTTTATTGACGTTTTTCTATTCGTTCACCAATTTGGCCCTAACGGGAGAATCGGCCAAACAATTGCAATTTATCGGAATCGACAACTATACTCGCATGTTTCAAGACCCCACGGTCACCGTCAGCATATGGAATACGTTGATATTCCTGATCGGTTCGGCCGTCATCGGCCAGCAAGTGTTGGGTTTTCTCATCGCCCTCTTGATGAAGAAAAAAAACAAGACGTTCCGGCGTATCGTCGGCACGATCGTTCTGGCGGGCTGGGTAACGCCCGAAATCGTATGCGCCCTTTGTTTGTACAGTTTTTTCGGCGACGAAGGGACTTTGAACTCGATCATTACATTTTTCGGCATCCCTGCGGTTACTTGGCTGTTTACCGTTCCGATGCTTACCGTCATTATCGCGAATATTTGGCACGGCACAGCGTTCTCCATGCTCGTCTTTCAGGCGGCGCTTGACGATGTGCCTGCGGAAATCGAAGAAGCGGCAGTGGTCGACGGCGCTTCCAAACTGCAAATTTTATTTCGCATTATTATCCCGTACATCAAAGAATCCATTACAACCAATATGATGCTTGTTACGCTGCAGACGCTTGGCGTGTTCGGCCTCATCTACGCGATGACAGGCGGGGGGCCGGGAACCTTGACGACGACGCTGCCTATTTTTATGTACAATCAAGCATTCGTCAATTACCAGCTCGGTTATGGAACGGCCATTTCCTTATTGTTGTTGTTGATCGGCATCATTCTCAGTTTGTTCTATATCCGCTCTATGAAAACTGTACATTGACAAGGAGAATTGTTATGAATGCGAAACAACGTAACATGGTGTACCGTATCTTGCCGAATGCCATTTTAGCTTTCATCGGAATTTGTTTTTTGCTGCCTCTGCTATGGGTTTTCGTCGCCTCGGTCGATCCGAACGCCATGCAAACGCTGAAAATGCCCAAGCAAATAACGATGAACAATTATATCGATGTCATATCCGACGCCGCCAATCAGCGCGCTTTCCTGATCGGTCTGTTCATGTCGCTGGGCCAAGCCGTGCTTGTCGTCGCCTTGGCGATTCTGGCCGCTTACCCGTTGTCCCGCTACCAATTAAAATATAAGAAGCCGTTTATGCTGACCGTTCTCTTTATGACTTCTTTGCCGATTACGGCCGTCATGGTTCCGGTGTACCAGCTTTTTCTTAGCATTAAACTGTACGACAATATTATAGGCGTCATTCTGTTCTATGTCGCATCGGCTATGCCCTACGGAATATGGATGCTCAAAAACTTTATGGATTCGGTGCCGAACGACCTGGAAGAAGCGGCATGGGTGGACGGTGCGTCGATCTTTACGGGCATTCGCAAAGTGGTTGCGCCGTTAATGATTCCCGGCATTTGCACCGTAGCCATATTCACCTTTTCCGGCAGTTGGGGAAACTTCTTCGTACCGTATATTTTGTTGCAATCGCCGGATAATTTTCCGGCTTCCGTAAAGCTGTACCAGTTTTTCGGACAATACGGCATGGTCGATTACGGCCGGTTAGCGGCTTTCTCCGTATTGTACGCCTGTCCTTCCGTCGTGCTGTACATTTTATCGCAACGCTTCATGTCGAAAGGGTTCGGCTTGCAAGGGGGGACGAAAGGCTAGCGGCGGCATTAAGCCCAAAAAAAAAGCGCTCCCGCTTCATTGCGGGAGGCGCGATTATTTCGATTCCGGTTTTCTCCGCGGGATGCTGAGCGTCTGCCAGTCGCCGCTCTTCAAATGCTTGCCCAAGAAAACCATTTGCCCGACATGGTACGCGTAGTGGGACACCTGTCTCTGGATCGCTTGCAGCGCCGTATGCGCTTCGCCGCGTATGTAGACGGTGCGCAGCAAATCGTCCGCAGTCAATGCGCGGAGGGCGGCAAACACCGTGTTCCAGCCTTGTTCCCAGCGTTCCAACAGTTCGCGGCGGTCGAGCCTTCCGGCTTCAAATTCGCCGTCTCTGTCCCGGTCTGCCTTCTCCCCGTCGGTCGTCAGGAAATCCGTCCAGCGGGACAGCATATTGCCATGCATATGTTGAATAAGAATCTCCATCGAATTGGACTCCGGGTCGAGTGCCACGTAGAACTGCGAATCGTCCAACTGCTCCAATGTTTTGTCGGCCAGCTTTTTCATGCTTTCAAACGTCCTTATCGCATCTTGCAAGTATGCGGCGGCAACATTCATGAGGCCATCCTCCTTTTATGAAAATAATTGCTATCTATCTCACTTTACCGCATTTTGGCGCGCAAATACAATCGATCTATTCACGTGCGTCCGTCCGCACACGGTCATCTTCGCTTTTGCATCGACCGCTTGCTCCAACAGGATACGAGCAATAAGCCAAGCAATGAGCCAGAGATGGGCGCAACGACGATGATCCCAATCGTATTATAGCTAGGCGACAGCCATAATTTGAATGCGGTTGTGAGCAGTCCACAGAGCGCAACACCGGCCCAATACAGCATCTTTCGGGTACGGTTGACCGCATCGGCTCTCGATTCGTGCAGTACGGCGCTGCCGTTCGCCGGCGCGGCGGCCAATAGCCAAACAATAAGTCCGAACTCCGCGATGAGGCCGAGCAAGGACAAGCCGTATTGGAGCAATTTATAAGCAGGAGAACCTAGCAATATCGGTTGCTGCAGCCATGCCCATTGCTGTACGAAGGAACCGCCCTCATGCGTCCATGCGTCAACAAAAATATGCGTGGCAAAACCTATGACTACCGATCCGACAAAGACGATCCATTGCCTCCATGTCCGCAGCTGCCAAGGCGTAATGAGCGCGGCGGCCCTTCGATCAAGCTGCCAAAATGCCGGCAAGTGGCGTACAAGCTTCCGCTTCACGATGAAATGAAACAAAATGGCAAACAGGACGGACAACGGGATCACTTGCAGTATTAGTCCTTTTATCGAATGTCCGATCGTCGCATACGGCTCCAGAGCAAGAAAATATTCAAAATCCGGCCCCATCGCCCCCAGTACGAGCCCGGTCAAACTGAACCAGGCGGGTCTCAACTTGCGCAAGGGGAGGGCGTATATAGGATGTGCGAAGGTGAAGGGCATACCGTTTTCCTTTCTAAAATAATGTTGGGTTATCGGTGAGTTGCCGGCCAATCACGCTGACAACTTCCATGAACTCGAATCCGCAGCCTTTTTCGATGCAACGCTAGTGCCTTGTTCCCTCTTTTTCCGCCCTTTTGTCGAAATCCCCTTCGCTAAGGATAGGGAGGAAGTACATCAAATCCGGCGTTTCTGAACGAAAGGGATATCGACAAAGGGAAGGAATGGTCATCATACCGCTCTATCAATTCCAGAGATGCTCGACCGTTTTAATCAGAAAACAATTCATCTAACACCTTTCCCCTGTTCTCAAGAAAGCGTCTGGTTATAATATAATGCAGCGTATCTTCGTATCGAATCTCCCGAACCGGCTGCGCGTCAAAATTCAAAATTTGCGCGTTAGGGTAACCAAGCAAAATCGGAGAATGCGTTGCAATGATAAACTGAGCTTCATTCTCCAAATTTTTGATGATTCGCATGAATGCCAATTGCCTTGCGGGTGACAGAGCTGCCTCCGGTTCGTCCAGCAAGTAGATCGCCTTTTTGCCGAATCGGTGGCTAAACAGGGAGAGAAAGGCTTCGCCATGCGATTGTTGATGCAAGGATCGACCGCCATAGTACCGTAAACTATCCGGCATTGTGTCTAAATGGGAAGCAAAGTGGTAAAATGTTTCCGCCCGCATAAAAAAACCGTTTGTAATCTTAGGCATCCAGGAAAGCCGGATATGATCGCCTAATCCGGAGTGGGAAGCATCCACTTCGTAGTAATTGTTCCTGCCGCCGCCCGCCGTATTGAACCCGCATTGGAAGGCGATCGCCTCGAGAATCGTCGATTTGCCCGATCCGTTTTCTCCGACGAAGAACGTCACGTTCGTCTTAAACTCAAGGGAAGTCAATTTCCTTATCGCTGGAATGTTAAATGGATAATCAACCGTTCCGGTTTTATTTATAATCTCAAGTCTGCGCAAGAACATGCTATCATCTCCAAGTGCTTCAACGCGTTATACTATCGTTTCTAGTGATCATACGAACCATTAAAATGCCGCTTAAGATGCCGAAAATGATATTCGTATGTAAGCGGAAAAATAAATATCCAACTATGGTGGTCGTCCAACTGTTAATCGGAAAGAGAGGCAGAATGGATAATAACAAGCATACGATTAACGGGATAACAAGCCAATAACGAAATGCAAATTGTTTTTTCAATATTTTCAGGCAGCCGGGCCATTCGAATACAACTCCCAGACAAACGCTGAAAACGATTATTTTCAATTGTTCCATTGAACCAGCAAACTAATGAGTATAAAGACAATTGTTTTCCGCATAAAATTCACCTCACCTAGTAGACGAATGGCGGGCGACATTGTTGACTTTTTTCTTTGGAATGCTCCGGCAAATTAAACAAAACAGCCAACGCGTCATCACGTTTCCCGCGAAGGAAAGAGCGATACCGTTGGCTGCATTGTACCGGCTAAGCCGATGTATTCTGCGCTTCGTTTCCGTTGAGTAAAAATTCTTTCAACTTCTTGATTTGATGTCTTTCCCCCGCTACGACCAATGTCGATTCCGGCGCAAATTTGTAGTCCGGAGCGGGATTAATATGTTTTTTATGGTCTTTCTCGATAATGGCGATGATTGTCGCCCCCGTCGTTTGGCGGACATCCAATTGGGCGATCGTATATCCGATGCATTTCGCGCCTGGTTCTACCTTATACCACTCGATTACCAGATCGTCCAGCGCCACCTCGATCGTCTCGAGCGCTTTCGGGCGGTAAGTCATGCCGCCGATAATTCCCGCGATCAAACGGGCTTCGTCGTCGTCAAAGCTGACCATGGAAACGCTCTCTTCCGCATCGTCATGGTCGAAATGATAGACCTCCCGCCGCCCGTCGTCATGGATAATGATAACGAGTTTGTCGCCGCTGCGCGCTTCAAGCACATATTTATGTCCGATTCCCGGCAAATCCGTTTCTCTAATATTCAAAGAAATAACCTCCAATATGAGTTTGACTTATTTTTTTTATATTTTCGTCTAAGAACATGCTGTACTGGGCACGAAGCTCGACGTAAACTTAATGGGCATTAGAAAGAGACGTTTCATCTTGATCGGGATGAACGTTCGGTAACTTACGATAGAGTAAACAAAGATACATATAAGCAACAAAAAAGACGGCGGAACGATGGTTCCGATTTTTACAAACCAATGCATGGCAGGGAAAAAAATGTGCCTGACCGAATGATGGCTTTTAATCACCTTTACTTCGTGCATCGCATCCCCGAGCGGCTTCGAACCCGCTTCCATACTAAAGGGAACGAAGGCGGTACAGATCATGAGTACGATCATAATGCTTACGAAAGGCTTGCTATGAAACCTGAGTTGTCGGGCTCCCGTCATACATCCACCTCCGATCGTAATCGCCTGCCTCCGGCATGATGCGGCAATCTTTATGTTAGGTTATCATGTTCGATTTTTTAAATCAAGCTTCAGTTGTTGTAATTTTTCGCCTCTAAATCTATTTTTTTAAACAAAAAAAAGACATACCCGCTGCGAATCCCGTAACGGATATTAGCGCAGGCAGATATGTCTTTAGCTTAACAATCGGGGCGTTGGGTACGATCGTTATACCCCTAACCATTTCTTGAACATATGTTTCGTCGTTTCCTTGTTCATTTCGGCGATCGACGTCGTAAGCGGGATGCCTTTCGGGCAGGAGCGGACGCAGTTTTGCGAGTTGCCGCAACCTTCGATTCCGCCTTCCTCCATCAACGCTTCCAAACGCTCTTCCTTGTTCATTTCGCCCGTCGGATGGGCGTTGAACAAGCGAACTTGCGAAATCGGCGCCGGGCCGATGAAATCCGATTTATCGTTTACGTTCGGGCAGGCTTCCAGGCAAACGCCGCATGTCATACATTTCGACAATTCATACGCCCATTGACGCTTCGATTCCGCCATCCGCGGTCCCGGACCGAGGTCGTAGGTTCCGTCGATCGGAATCCAAGCTTTCACGCGCTTGAGCGAGTCGAACATCCGTCTGCGGTCGATGATCAAATCGCGAACGACCGGAAACGTACGCATCGGCTCAACGCGGATCGGTTGCTCCAGCTTGTCGACGAGCGCCGCGCAGGCTTGGCGCGGTTTGCCGTTGATAACCATGGAGCAGGCGCCGCATACTTCTTCCAAACAGTTCGATTCCCAGCAAACCGGAGACGTCTTCTCGCCCTTCGTATTGACCGGGTTTCGTTGAATCTCCATAAATGCGCTAATCACGTTCATGCCCGGCCGGTACGGCACTTCGAATTCCTCGGTATACGGCTTCGAATCCGGTCCGTCCTGACGCGATACGATAAACTTTACTGCTTTAGGTGTCGCCGTAGTTTCCGCCATCGTTTATTCTCCTTTCTTCTTATCTGTCGAGTAATCGCGCTTGCGCGGCTTGATCAAAGAGACGTCCACATCTTCGTAGCCGATTTCCGGACCGTCCGGCGTCCATTTCGCTTTCGTCGTTTTCAAGTATTGCTCGTCGTCGCGTTCCGGGAATTCCGGCTTGTAATGCGCGCCGCGGCTTTCGTTGCGGAGCAACGCACCCTTCGTCATCGCCTCGGCCAGCTCCAGCATGTTCCACAATTGACGCGTAAACGAAGCGCCTTGGTTATTCCAGCGGGACGTATCCGTAATATTGATGTTGCGGTAACGCTCCTTCAATTCTTTGATTTTGCCGATCGTTTGTTCCAATTTATCGTTATAACGGACGACCGTCATATTGTTCGTCATCCATTCGCCCAATTCCTTATGAAGCGCGTAGGCGTTTTCCGTGCCTTCCATTTTCAGCAAGCTTTCGAACTTGTCGGCTTGTTTCTTCTTCTCTTGTTCGTAGATGGAAGAAGGAAGATCTTCAGCCGATTTGCTCAAACCGCGAATATATTCGACCGCTTTCGGTCCCGACACCATGCCGCCGAAGATAGCCGAAACGAGCGAGTTCGCCCCCAAACGGTTGGCGCCGTGATATTGATACTCGCATTCCCCTGCCGCGAACAGTCCGGGAATATTCGTCATTTGATTGTAGTCGACCCACATGCCGCCCATGGAATAGTGAACGGCCGGGAAAATTTTCATCGGCAGCTTGCGCGGATCGTCGCCCACGAATTTCTCGTAAATTTCGATAATGCCGCCGAGCTTGACATCCAATTCCTTCGGATCTTTATGCGACAAATCGAGATAAACCATATTTTCGCCGTTAATGCCAAGCTTCAAATCGACGCATACGTGGAAAATTTCCCGAGTTGCAATATCGCGCGGAACGAGGTTTCCGTATGCAGGATATTTTTCCTCCAGGAAGTACCACGGCTTGCCGTCTTTGTATGTCCAAATCCGGCCGCCTTCGCCGCGAGCCGATTCCGACATAAGCCGCAGCTTGTCGTCTCCCGGAATCGCCGTCGGGTGAATTTGAATGAATTCCCCGTTCGCGTAATAAACGCCTTGCTGGTACACCGCGCTTGCCGCCGTGCCTGTGTTGATGACCGAGTTCGTCGTTTTGCCGAAAATGATGCCGGGTCCGCCGGTCGCAAGAATGACCGCGTCCGACGCGAACGTAACGACTTCCATCGTACGCAAATCTTGTCCGCAAATGCCGCGGCAAGCCCCCTCGTCGTCAAGCACGACGGACAGGAATTCCCAATGCTCGTATTTCGTTACAAGTCCTGCCGCTTCATGACGGCGCACCTGCTCGTCTAGCGCATACAGAAGCTGCTGTCCTGTCGTCGCTCCGGCGAACGCCGTACGATGATGTTTCGTTCCCCCGAATCGGCGGAAATCAAGCAGACCTTCAGGAGTGCGGTTAAACATTACGCCCATGCGGTCCATCAGATGGATAATGCCCGGAGCGGCTTCGCACATCGCTTTGACCGGAGGCTGGTTCGCCAAAAAGTCGCCGCCGTAAACCGTATCGTCAAAATGCTCCCACGGCGAGTCGCCTTCCCCTTTCGTATTGACCGCGCCGTTAATTCCGCCTTGCGCACACACGGAGTGAGAACGTTTGACGGGTACAAGCGAGAAGAGGTCGACGTGAACGCCCGCTTCTGCGGCTTTAATCGTCGCCATGAGTCCTGCCAATCCGCCGCCTACTACTATGATTTTATTTTTAGCCATTCGCTTTTCCTCCTTTTAACCAAGTACCGCTGTCACGGAATTCAACATAGCCGTGGCCGCTTGGAATTCATCTCCGCGAAATGCGACCAGCGATAAAATAAACAATGTTGCCACGATCACGAACATTCCCATGCAAATATACGAGGATACGCGTTGCGCACGCGGACCGACGGTAATGCCCCAGCTGACGAGGAACGACCAGATCCCGTTGCTGAAATGGAATACGGCGGAAATGACGCCGATCACATAAAAAGCAAAGAAGAGCGGATTCGATACGATTCCGTTCATATGCCCGCCCAATCCTTCATGCGTTACGGTGCCAAGCGCGAGTTGGAAGCGGGTATCGTAAAAATGCCATACGACGAAAATAAACGTAATGACCCCTGTAAGCCTTTGCAGCATGAACATCACGTTGCGGCCGTAACTGTAGCTGCCGACATTGTTTTTCGCTTGATACGCGATGTACAGTCCATATACTCCGTGGAACAGCAGCGGAAGCCATATCCCGAACAGCTCCAGGAAAAAAATAAGCGGCAAGTCGTTCAGAAACTTTACGCTGGCGTTAAACCCCTCTTGACCGCCTTCAAATGCCGAGTAATTCGTCAGCATATGCTCAATAATGAATAAGCCGAGCGGAATGACCCCGAGCAAAGAGTGTAACTTCCGTGAATAAAAAGAAGTTCCTTTCATAAGTAAGCGTTCTCCTTTCAATAGATGCGTTCAATTGTCCATTATTATTCATTCGAAAAAGTGTGATCTATATCACCTTTTCACCATCTATCATCTTACTCCTTTTTAGCTTATAATGGAATTGCTTAATTGGTATTACTTATTATAACTTTTTTGCATATATACATGAAGAAGGAGAAATGACGATGCTAGATATCATGCATGAGTTTACAGTCGTCGTGGAACAATCCAGTTTGAACAAAGCGTCGCAAGTGTTAAATATATCGCAACCGGCCCTCTCCCGCAAAATATCCCGCCTGGAAGAAGACTTGGGCGTGCAGCTGTTCGTGCGCAAAGGCAAGCGGCTCGAACTGACGCGAATCGGGCAGTTGACGTACGAATTCGCGCTGGAGCTTCGCCAATTGCAGCATAACTATTTGCGGACCATCAACGAATACAGGCAAGAAGGCAAAAGCACGATAACGATCGGAGCCAGCTTGACCACGCTGCAATCCACCTTACCTGATATGATGAACATCTTTATGACCAAACATCCGGACGTCGAATTAAAAGCCATTACAGGCAAAACGCACGAGATCGCCTCGCTTGTCAAAGAGAAGAAAGTAGACATCGGGCTCGTCGCCTCGTTCATCGACGACAAAACGTTGCATTGCTTGCCGTTGTTCAAGGATCATTTATGCCTCGTCCTGCCGAAGCATCATCCGCTACTCCTCGGCCGCCAGCCCGACCATCCGATCGGGATGAACGATTTCAACGGATTGCCGATGATTCTGTTCTCCAAAGGAACGTGGTACCGCATCTTGACGGACGAGCTGTTTCATCGGTACCGCATTATGCCCGACGTGCGCATGGAAATCGACTCCTTCGAGGCGATTCTCCGTTTGCTGGCGACATGCAAACTGGCGACGCTCCTTCCTCAATCGTATTTGCGGCCGCAACTGCTCGCGGACAACGAACTGGTCGTCGTCAACTTTAAAGAATTGGAGCAAACGCAGCGCACGACCGCTCTTATCTATGTCGATCCCGCTACGCTTAGCATGACGGCGCGGCATTTCATCGACGAAGCGAAGGCGTTTTTCAAAAAATAGCCGCACCTTGAAGAAGGTACGGCTCTCAAACGGCAGACGGCCCTATAGCTGCGGGATATCTGCGAAGATTATTTGGATTTCAATTGCCACGTCAAATCGTTAAGCCGGCTCATCGTTTCGGTTACGCCCGGATCCGGCTCGGCAGTCGCCTGGTATTGGAGCAGGAACATTCGCGCGAACATGATATTTTCCAAATCCGGTTTTTGCATGAACGAATCCATCCATGCCGCGACTTGCGACAAAGCGGCTTTTGCCTTCTCGTCAGCTGCCGTCTTTAACCGTTCCTCCGCCCATTGCTTTACTTTAAGCGCTTCGAAGACGCTCAGATCGGATAAACCTTTCTTCTTGGAAAAAGGCTTGGCGGGGTTCAGGCCGGCCTCGATTTCCTCCGCATCGGTCACGCCGTCTCCGTCCGAATCGCGGAAAGCGTCGCTGCGTTGATAGTCGATATTATGCTTGTAAATATGCTGCAAATCAAGGGTCGACACATAAGGGACAAAGTCCCACAATCCTGTGCCGAATGCGGTTGCCCGCTCGTAAGCGTATTCGATCGATTCCTTGTCGCCCGGGTTCGAATAATCGAGCGCCAGCACCGTGAGGCCCGTTCTTCGCTGCCATTCGCCGAGTTTGCTTGCGACATCCGTCGTCCATAATTCATCGCCGCCCGTCCATTGGCGATAGACGGCCCGCGGCGGATTCGTATCCCAATCGACCGTATCCCAATCGACGTTGCCGGAGAAAGATTCAAACATCAGCCCGTCGATATACGGGATCGCTTCGTCCATAATCGTCAAACCGCGATTCATGACGAGAATGAGGTCCGGGTAAGCCTCGCGAATTTCCCGGATCAGATCCGTCATCGCATCCTTCATGCCGGGTTCCACGTCGACCGTATCTACCGTATCGAGAAACAGCCCTTGAACGCCATATCCGGCAATCCGCGGAATCATCTTGTTCAAGACCAGATCATGCCATCCTTGATGGCGCACGTCGATAAATTGGGAATTCCAGTTCGTATTGTCTCCGAGCATCCATTTTTTATCGACAAACGGATAATACCATGTCTCCGGGTCCGCTTCCCCGATACTGATATAGCCGAGAGCGATCGTACCGGATTTTGTCAAATCGCGTATCCTTTCCTCCGTTTGCGAAGCCGTTTCCAAAATCGCAAGGTCGAACCGCTTCATCTCTTCGATTTTGTCCTCGCCGTAGTATACTGTGTAGGTTTGAACCCCCGACAATTTGTTTTTCGGGTAAAACCGGATTCCGTCCTTGACGAGCGGGGCGTCCGTTCGCGGCGTTGCCGCCCCGGCAGGCATCGCGAACCCGCAGGACAATAGAAGCAGCAGCATAACGACCCAACTTTTTTTCATGACAACTCCTCCATTACACTGGTTTCATAAAACGAATGATTATCTTTCGCAATCCGATGTAGACCTGACTTTCATTTCATGCGGGACGATCATTTTGATCGGCAGAGGATAGCGTCCTTCGATCGTATCCACGATCAAGCTCGCGGCTATTAGGCCGATTTCGAATTTAGGCACATGCATAGTGGACAGCGGCGGTATCGTATATTCCGACAAATCGATATTGTCATGTCCCATAAACGCCATATGTTCGGGAATGTTCAGTCCCTTCTCCGACACGGCCCGCATCGCGGGAATGGCCATCATATCGCTCGCCGCGAACATCGCCGTCGGAAGATCGTCGCCCTTATCGTTTTCCAGCAGTTCCTTCATCGCCCGGTAGCTTTCGTCGACATTCCACCCCGCATCCATAATCCATTCGGATCGAAGCGGCAGGCCGGCTTCCTGTAAGGCGGATTGATAGCCGCGAAATCTTTTTTCCCGTTCGATCATTCCGCTTAATCCCGCGCCTCCGATAAAACCGATGCGCCGATGCCCTTGGCCGATGAGATGATTAACCGCTTCCTTGGCGGCAGCCACCCGGTCGTACGAAACGACCGAAACATCCGGATCGGCAATATCGACGCCGACGATCGACGGAATATAATTTTTGATAAATTGGTACGTTTCCGGCTCCATTCCTTCGATAATAATAGCGCCGTCCACCTTCGCGCCATGGACGATCCGCCGCAAATTGTCCCGATCCTTGAACTCCTCCAGCGTATAAACATATGCCAGCGATGCGCCTTCATTCCGAAGCCCCTTCTCAATTCCCGATAAAATCGTGGAGAAATAAGGATGGTTGTATTTATGTTGAGTGACCGACAGGAAACAACCGATTTGCGGCGGCGCATCTTTGCGCTGCATCCAGCTTTCATGCCGATTCTCGAAGGAGGCGCGCCTGTAGCCCAGTTGCGCCGCGGCTTCGAAAATTTTCTTTTTCGTTTCTTCCTTCACCATTTGGCTGTTATCGTCATTCAAGGTGCGCGACACCGTAGAAACGGATACGCCGGCCAGTTTAGCGACATCTTTTAATGTAGGTATCGTTCTCCCTCCTTTCCGGAAAGCGTTTGCAAAAATGGTCATTTATGAATTGAATTCATCATATATTATAGCATTAATTTCGTCAATAATTTTCGTAAAATGAAGCGAATCAACTTTCGATAAAACCTTATATATCAGCAGTTTTATACTGCCCAAACGTTTGTCTAAAATCATGTATAATTAAGACCATTCCCTTTCTAATCATGAAAAAAACTGATCATTTACCCGTAAATAAATGATCAGTTTTGTCAGAAAAGTGTTATAGGCTATCCATTTTTCTCTTGATTTAATGCCGTTTCCTGAAACGCTTCGATTTGTTCGTTCGTACCGATGACGACCATCATATCTTCCTTCTCGACAATATCTTCTGCCGTAGGGGCGATGATGACGCCGTACGGTTTATTGAGCGCCACGATGCTGAATCCGAAGCGGGCGCGGATATTCAATTCCTTGAGCGACATGCCTGACAAACAATCGGGCACGGACAATTCCGCAATCGTAAAATCTTGCGACAGCTCGATATAATCGAGCAAATTGGGCGACACCAGTTGATGCGCCACCCGAACGCCCATATCGCGTTCCGGATAAATGACGCGATCGACGCCGATTCTTTCCAATACGCGGCCATGAAGCACCGAAATCGCTTTGGCCACCACTTTTTTGACGCCTAACTCCTTCATCAGAATAGCCGCCAATATGCTTGTTTGGATATCGTCCCCGATCGCCACGACCGCACAATCGAAATTGCGGATTCCGAGCGAACGGAGCATCTCTTCTTCCGTCGCGTCGGCCACGACGGTATGCGTCAGCACATCGCTCAATTCATGCACGACTTCTTCGTCCTTATCGATTCCTAACACTTCGTTTCCTAACTCGATCAATTCTTTCGCCAAGCTGGAGCCGAAACGCCCCAGTCCGATGACGGCAAATTGCTCCGTATTCATCTCCTGCCAAAGCTCCTTATCCTATAATCATTTTTCCTTCCGGATGCCGGTACAATTCTTTCTCTTTTTTCGGCCCCAATGCGTAAGCAAGCGTCAAAGGCCCTAATCTGCCGGCGAACATCATGAAGCTGATGACGATTTTGCCGAATACGGACAGGTCCGGCGTAATTCCCATCGACAAGCCGACCGTACCGAACGCCGATGTCGTTTCGAACAATATGGCCAAGAACGAATGCGATTCCGTCGTTGAGAGCACCATCGATACGAATACGATCAGCGACAACGCAAGCAGCGCAACCGTCAACGCTTTGAATATCCGCTCTTTCCCCAAACGGAATTGAAACATAATGATATCGTCTCTGCCGCGGACCATCCCGACGACCGCACCGATCAAAATCGCAAACGTCGTCGTTTTGATGCCGCCTCCGGTTGAGCCCGGGGAAGCTCCGATAAACATTAATATAATCATGAAAAATTGCGACGCTTGCCGCAATTCCCCAATGTCGAGCGTATTCGCTCCCGCCGTTCGGGTCGTGACGGATTGGAAGAAAGAAGATAATATTTTGCCGCTCCAATCAAGCGGGCCAAGCGTCTTCGCATTCGTAAATTCAAATATAAGCATGACGATAGCTCCGATTACGATGAGAAACGACGACATGGTCAGTACGACTTTGGAATGCAGCGACAGCCGGCGTTTCTTGCGGTATTCGACCAAATCGGAAAGGACGATAAATCCGATGCCCCCCGAAACGATCAGAAACATGGATACCAAGTTGGTTAGCGGATCGCTCACATACATCGTCAAACTGCGAAAATGGCCGAACAGGTCGAAGCCCGCATTATTGAACAGCGACACCGCATGCCATACGCCGTAATACAGCGCGCGCCCGAACGGCATATCGAACGACCAGCGGATCGTAAACAGTATGGCGGCGCATCCTTCGATCGTCAGCGCATAAATGAGCACCTTCCGAATCAAACGCACTATCCCTTCGATGCTCGATTGATTCATCGCTTCCTGAAGAATGAGACGCTCCCGCAGCGATATTTTCTTCTTGAACACGAGCGCGAATAAAGTCGCCATCGTCATAAATCCCAGCCCGCCGACTTGGATCAGAATCGCGATCACGATCTGGCCGAAAACGGTAAAGTGAGTTCCCGTATCCACAACGACCAGACCTGTCAGACAGGTGGCCGAAGTCGCCGTAAACAGCGCGTCGACGAACGCGAGCGTTCTCCCCTCCGCATTCGAAATCGGCATCATTAACAACAATGTCCCGACCAGGATCATCGCCGCAAAACCGATCGCCAAAATGCGGGGAGGAGATAACCGGGAAGGATGCAATCGCCGCTTCAATTTCATCATCACCTCTAATAAAATGTTCGCTCAAAAAACGGCCCGCCAATGAATGAGAAAAATTATAAAGCAAAGTATACTCCATAGAAACGAATTTGCATATCATAATCTTTATTATGACCTATCTTGCCAAATCACCGACCTGTCTCAACAATTTATTTCATTTTTGCGAACGCTCCGAAAATATGGCATCATTAACCTTAATGAAATTGCAACTGCGATATGACGAGGAGGATTTTCATGAACCGATTGGGGGAACGTTTATCGCTCCGCGCCGACCGTAGATTGCTCGGTATACTGGCGGGGATCGGTCTCATCGTATTTTTGGTGCTGCAAGTGCTGCCGGTCTTTACGAATGAATCTCCGGGCGCGGAGAGCGGGGCGGTCATTTCGAAAGAGAAAGCGATCGACGCGGCGTTATCTTTCACTTTGACACAGTGGAAGGATGCCGATCCGGAACTTGCGTCGGGATATGCGATTTACGATACGGACAAATTGCTGTACGGATATTTAACGGCCAACCGGCTATTAAACGACTACAACCGGAAGTTCGAGCGGGAATTCCCGTACGATACGTATCGTGTGGAGTTGAAGGACCGCAGTGTCAAAGGAAAAGTATATTATGTGTATGTACATATGCAAACAGGCAAAGTCGCGCGCTGGAGCATTTACACGCCGCCCGCCGCGAACAAGGAGGGGGCTGCGGCCGATCCGGATGGAAGATTGGAATCGGCTAAGCAATTTGCCGGGCAAATGGGGTACCAGCCGGAGCAGCTACAGGAAATATCGAAAGGATATGCACAGAACGGATTATACACGGTCGTATTGCAAGACATGTCGCGGACGATCGGACAATCCGGCTTGGAGCTTCGGGTTCAATTCCGCGGCCCGGACATCGTCGGGTTTAAACCGGCGTTTACCGTGCCGGAATCGCATGCGGCCTATGTTGAGAAACAATCGAGGTATGCAAGTTGGATGACGGGCATCGGCTACGGTTTGTTGACGCTGGCGCTCGCCGTTCTGGCTGTCGTATACAGCGCCTTGACCCGCTCTTTCACCTCGTTTAAGCGCGGCATCTTGCTTGCGGCAGTCTATACGGCCGTCAATATTATCGGGACGCTCAACATGTTTCCGGCACTGAAATCGATGCTTGGGGAAACGCCGACCGTCGATGTCGCCATCTATTTCGGCATTATCGTACAAAGCTTGTTTACGCTGGCGCTCGGCGCTTCCATCTATTTCTCTCTCGTGGCCGGCGACGGCTTGTGGCGCAAGCGCGGGCTCAACCCTTGGCCGCGCCCGCGGGAAGCGGGATACGGGGACTATACGTTCCGCAGCATGTGGATCGGTTACTTGACCGCCTTCATCCTGCTCGGGCTTCAGCCGGTTATTTTCATCGGCTTGAGCAGCGGGATCGGAACTTGGTTCACGACGGATGCGTCGCAATCTCCGTACAATATGACTTATCCGTGGCTGTTTCCGCTTCTGGCCTGGGGCGCGGGAATCGGCGAAGAAGCGGTCTATCGTCTTTTCGGCATCGCCATCATGAAGAAGCTGGTGCGCAATACGTTTCTGGCATGCCTCATTCCGACGCTCATATGGGCATTCGGACATACGGGATATCAAGTGTATCCGACTTACTCGCGGGTGATCGAGCTCACGATTCTCGGCCTTATCTTCAGCTTTATCTTTTTGCGGTACGGATTTATCGCGGCCGTCTTTGCGCATGTCGTGTTCGACAGCGTGCTGTTCGCGCTCAATCTTATGTTTATGGGAGGGACCGGCAACATCCTGTGGGGAATCTTCTATCTGATTCTTCCCGCGCTCGTCGCCTGGATCATCCGTGCGCTGTACCGCAGACGCAATACGAAAGAGGAGCCGCAAGTTACGACTCCTCCTCCTGAAGCGCTTGTATAATGGATGCGGCGAGCTTGTCGCCGATCGAAAGAGGCCTGAAGTCTTCGACGGAAGCCTCTTTTATTTTTTTAAGCGAGCCGAAATGTTTCAGCAGCGCCTTGCGCCGTTTCTCGCCGATGCCGGGAATCGAATCGAGCTTCGAAGCGACCATCGACTTGCCGCGCTGCTGGCGATGGAACGAAATGGCAAAGCGATGCACCTCGTCCTGGATCCGCTGCAGCAAATAAAACTCCTGACTGTCGCGCGGCAGCGGCACCACTTCCGGCGGATCGCCGATCATAAGCTGCGCCGTCTTATGCTTCTCGTCCTTCACCAAGCCGCAGACGGGGATATACAATCCTAGCTCGTTCTCCAAAATATCGACCGCGGCGGATATTTGGCCTTTGCCGCCGTCCACGACGATCAGGTCCGGCAGGGACAAATTCTCTTTCAGCACCCGCTCGTACCGGCGCCGGATCACTTCCCGCATCGTTTCGTAATCGTCCGGCCCTTGTACGGTGCGGACCTTATATTTGCGGTATTCGTTCTTAGCGGGCTTGCCGTCGATGAATACGACCATTGCCGAAACGGGATCGGTCCCTTGAATGTTGGAGTTGTCGAACGCCTCGATCCGTCCTACCTTGCCGAGGCCAAGCCATCCGCCCAAGTTTTCGACCGCCTTCGAACTGCGGGCCTCGTCGCGTTCGATAAGCAGAAATTTCTCCTGCAGCGCCATGCGCGCGTTATCGAGCGCCATCGTCACCATCTGTTTCTTCAAACCGCGTTTAGGGACATGCACTTTAATATTCAACCATTGCTGCAGCGCTTCGGCGCCGACAGTTTCTTGCGCCGCGACGCCTGGCTCGGCCTGATGAGCGCCAGAATCGCCCTCCGCCTCCGCTACGCTCTCCGCGACGAGCGCCGGCTGCTCGGGCAGAAGCACTTCCTTCGGCAGCGCCGGATTGTCGCTGTAATATTGCGTCACGAAAGAGATGAAATCTTCATACGCCTCTCCGTAGAACGGGAAGACCGAAGCGTGCCGCTCGATCATTTTCCCTTGGCGCATGTACAAGATTTGCACGCACATCCAGCCTTTGTCGACGGCGTAGCCGAACACGTCGCGATCCATCGCGTCGGATGTCGTAATCTTCTGCTTCTCCATAATCGCATCGATGCTCATAATCTGATCGCGCAATTCTTTCGCGCGCTCGAATTCGAGCGCTTCCGCCGCTTCCTCCATCCTGCTCTGCAACTCGCGCTTAATTTCCTCGTGGCCGCCGCCCAGAAAGCGGCCAATTTCCTGCACCATCTCTTCGTATTGCGACGGCTTCACTTCGTATTCGCATGGCGCGATGCACTGCCCGAGATGATAATAGAGGCAGACGCGGTCCGGCAATGTGCGGCATTTGCGCAGCGGGTACATCCGATCCAGCAGCTTCTTCGTTTGCTGGGCGGCGAAGGCGTTCGGATACGGTCCGAAATATTTCGCCTTGTCCTTCACGACGCGCCGCGTCACCTCGAGCCGCGGATGCTCTTCGTTCGTTATTTTAATATAGGGAAACGACTTGTCGTCTTTTAACAAAACATTATATCGCGGGTAATGCTTCTTAATCAGGTTGCACTCCAAAATGAGCGCCTCCATGTTGCTCGACGTTACGATATATTCAAAATCGCGGATTTCCGAGACGAGCCGCTGCGTCTTTCCGTCGTGGCTTCCCGTGAAATACGAACGCACCCGGTTTTTCAGCACTTTCGCCTTCCCGACGTAAATGATCGTGCCCTCGCCGTTCTTCATCAAATAACAACCGGGCTGATCCGGCAGCAGCGCCAGTTTGTTGCGAATATTGTCCATATATGAGCTTTGCTCCGGTTCCTCATGCTCCGTCATCGGCCATCCCTCCCTCGATTGCGGCAAGTTCCATTCCAATACTTTAGTATAGCAAAAAATCGGAGGGGATTGAAGCTGCGTCGCGGCCTTTTCGTTCGCTTCCGTTATGACCGGGAACGCAATCCCTTCGTCTCCGTTGGAATATATCCAATAGAAATGAAGTTTTTATGGGGAGAAGCAGGGCACGATTGGAAAACATCCAATAGATTCTCCCCCATTTCTCTATTTTCCGAATTTTCGAGCAATCTACTGGATAAATTCCAGTGTAAGGCCGTATAACGGAGCCGGATTAGCGAAAACATTGGACAAAATCCAACGACGCTGCCGGCCATACCACATACGATCCGTTCTTCCAAGAGAAAAAAAAAGCAACCGCCAATAACGGTTGCCCTTAAGTTGTTTATCTCTTACTTGGACTCCAGCATGGCGAGGATCAGCGTCACCGCTTCCGCCCGGGCCGCATTGTCGCCCGGAGCGAATTGATTGTTCCCTCTGCCTTGCATCAGTCCGGCTTCCGCCGCAGCGGCTACATAAGGCACGGCCCATGCGGGCACCCGATCCGTATCGGCGAACGTCAACTCCGCATCCGGATTGACTTTCAATCCGAGCGCCCGTACGATCATGGCTGCGATCTCGGCGCGGGTTACGTTTCGTGCCGAACGGAACGTATTGTCATCGTAACCTTGGATCATTCCCGCCTTGACCGCTCCGGCCACGGACGTTCCGGCCCATGCCGGAATCGCATCCCGGTCGGCAAAGCTGAGGCTTGCGCCGTCTCCCTCCCACTTCATGGCGCGAGCCAGCATGGCCGCGAATTCCGCGCGCGTCACTTCGGCGTTCGGACGGAACGTGCCGTCCTCGTAACCGGTCACGAAGCCGAGCCTCACCGCCTTTTCAATCGCTTCCTTGGCCCAATGCGCGGCAATATCGCTCAACGTTGCTTGCGGAGCGTGCCGTTCCGGCGTTTTCCCTTCTTCGCCCCGGTCCGTTTCGTCGACTCTCGGTCTTTCTTCCACCTTCTGCTTCTCCTCTTGTTTCGCTACATTATGAACGGGCACGCCGTAAACCGGATTTCCTCCGCCGCCGGAATCAGGCGAAGAGGATTGTACCGTAAAATGAATGCGGTACGTGAGCGACGTTATTCCGTCCTCCGCCGTTACGACGATTTCCGTCACGCCCGGAAGCCGCTGCGCCGGCTTAATCCGAACGCTCGCTTTGGAATCCGAAGCGGCTGCCGTCACTTCCGGCGCCCGCTTCGTCCCCGCCGGCAACGTCACATCGTATATGAACCGGTGTTGATCGAAACGGCTTAACGCTTTGCCGCCTACGTATATTTCCTTCAAGGTCGCGTCCGTGCCCTTCGGCTCCTCTTCCTTTACCGTGAAATGAATCTCATACGTATTCGCCGCGGCGCCGTCTTCCGACGTTACCCGGATCGTCGCCGTTCCGGGCAATGCTTCGGCAGGCAGGATGAGCTTATGCGAATTCGGATCGTAAGCAACCGCCGTAACCGTCGGCGCGATCGATGTGCCGGCAGGCAACTCCACCTCGTATTCCATGCGGTATCGCTCAAATTCCGCAAGCGGCCGGCCATCCAGTTCGATCGATGTCAAGGTCGCATCCGTTCCTTCCGGCTCTTCCAGTCCGTCAACCGTAAAATGGATGGCATACGTATTCACAGTCGAACCGTCCTCCGACGTTACCCGTATCGTCGCCGTCCCTGGCAATGCTGCGGCAGGCGTGATGACCGTCTGCGCATTGGGATCGTAAGTTGCCGCAGTGACAGTCGGTACCTGTGTCATGCCTTCCGGCAGCTTCACATCGTATTCCATGCGATACCGCTCAAATTCCGCCAAAGGCCGGCCGTCCACGAAGATGGCTTTCAATGTCGCATCATTGCCCCTATGTTCCGTGAAATGAATTTTGTACGTATTTGCTGAGCCGTCTTCCGCCGTAACCCGAATCTCTGTCGTTCCCGTCGCCGTTTTCGCATGTGCAATCGTCATATGCGCGTACGGATCGTAGGTCATAGCCGTTACGCTTGGCATCCGCTCCGTACCTGCCGGCAATTCGTAATTGTACTCCAGCTTGCCCGGATCGAATCCGGCAATCGTAGCAAAGTTTACCCGCAGATCCTTTAGCGCAGCATCGCTGCTCAGTTCTTCCGCGCCGATTGCCTTGACCGTGACGGCAAACGACTTCTTCACGCTTGACGCCCCATAGCGGAGCGTTGCCGTGAGCGCCACGGTTACATCGGGATCCCCGTTGCGCGGACGGGCTACTTCCCCGCGGTAATTGACAATTCCCGGATGGGAACTCTCCCAGAAAACGACGACGCCGTCCTCTCCCCCAATAGCGGCTGGAAGATTCAAATTCTCTTTCACCGCATCGGCGCTCGGCAAATCAAGGGCCCGAACGGCTGACAGCAGTACCGCTTCATCCGCGGTCAATGCCTTAACGGTAACGGCGAACTCTTTCGTCCGGCTAGCCGCCCCTTTCGTCAACGCCGCCGTAAGCGTAACGCCCTCGTCTCCGCTGCCGGGCGCAGGACGCGCGACCCGCCCCTTCTCGTCAATGACATGCGGCTTCGAACTACCCCAGGAGATGGCGGAGCCCTGCTGTCCAAATTCAGGCAAGAAAATATTGTCTGTGACAGCGCTAAGATCTCCGAGATTCAACGCGGCCGTATCGCTGGCGACATCCCCGTTGTCGCCTAAGGCGACGACGAGGACCTCAAACGTTTTGGTCTCCCGCTCGCTTCCGCTCGTCATCGTAGCCGTCAAGACGACAGACTTGTCATCCTGATTCGGCCGACTGACCTTCCCTGAGGAATCGATCGTGCCTGGTTCCGAACTGTTCCATGCAATGGCCGATCCGAATCCCCCTTTGGCGGGAAGCAATAGGTCCGACGCGACCGCGCTTATGTCTCCCAAATCCAATTGGGCTTGATCCAAGGCGACCGCTTCCGCATCGGTCAGCGCCAACACGACGACGGTGAAAGCCTTCGCAGCGGCTGCTTTGCCCTTTTGAATCGTTGCGGTGAGCGTGAGCTCGCCGTTAGGCAACCCTGGCAAAGGTCTTGCAGCCAGTTTGCCGTCGTGGCCGATCAAGCCCGGATTCGAGCTGGTCCAGGCGATCGTCGTCCCCTGTTCTCCCTCCGCCGGCAAACTCAAATCGCCGGACACGGCCGACAGATCGCCGAGATCGAGCGCGTCCTTCGCCGCCAGCACCGCTTCCATGTTCTCCTCGTCGATATTCGAATCATGCTCGATAACGATCTCGTCGACGAATCCGCGGAAATAACCGGAGGCCGCTGTGCTGGAATCGAACCCGAACAAAATTTTGTCGATCATTTTGCCGTTTGCAACCGAGCCGATATTCGCGGAAATATAATTCCATTGATCCTCAACGACAAAACCGCCTTTGCCCTGCGCATTCGGGTGAAGAGCGACGCCGTGCTGGTCCAAGGCGTTCAGTTCGTGCAAATAAGTACCGTCGGTAAACAGAAGATCAAGCGCCGCATATTTGCTTGTCGTGCGCGCAATTTCCGGGAGCACCGAAGGCTTTTTCTCCGGATATACCCAATAGGACAGCCTCGTGGAAGGCCGGACAACGATTTCGACTTCAAAAACCGAGTTATAGGCGTGCGAAGAATTTGCATCAAGCGCGTTGCCGGAATATAGCAGCGATCCGGAACCGAGCATGCCGGGCGAACCTTTCTTCGACTCCATCCCTCCGATTCCGCAGCAGATAGCGCCCATATTCTTCGTCAGAGCCAATATCCGGTACGGGCTGTTCGGTTCGGCCGTATCGGTCGAGGGCGGGTCTCCCTCTTCCAAACCGGATTCGAAATCAATGCCCGCTTTATATTCGAAATCGGCTGCGGTAAGCGCCAATATCGTTACGGGAAACGTTTTGGTTTGGCTTGCCGAACCTTTCGATATCGTTGCCGTTAGCATGAGACTCACATCGGGCTGTCCGATGCCGGGGCGTTTCCGGATTTTCCCTTGATTCGTCATGTATTCTTGATTGGAACTCTCCCAACGGATGCTCGTTCCCTTGACAAAACCGACAGGCAGCGCTAGCCCTTTCTTCAGGGCGCTCGTGTCGCCGAGATCCAGCTTGGACATTGCCATCGATACGGAAGCCGCATCGTCAAGCTCTATGGCGAACAATTTCCAATCGGCCAGTTGCGTTAACGGTTCGCCGTTGTTCGCGGTAATATATAGCCGATAATAGGCATACTCCTCCGCTTTATTGCTTGCTATCGTATATTCTTCGGTCGAGAAACGCGCGGCTCCCGCAAATTGGTTCGTCTGTTCGTCAATTATGTCCCATGTCTTTCCGTCGTTCGAGCCTTCCACCCGCCAATTTTTCGGATCTCTTCCCGGCGCGTCGTTGGCGGTTGTCAAACTATACTTTGTAACGGCCTGCGTATCGCCGTTTTTGAACTGAACTTGAATCCACAGATTCGCATTCGAACGGCCCAGCCATTTCGTATTCTGATTTTGATCGATCAATTTCTCGGCCGTCTCGTTGGGCGGGTTATTTTCGTTGGCTGTGATCGTGACCGTCTCGGCCAAGGCTACATTCACCAAATCGCCGGGCGCGGCACTCGCTCCCGCAGCCGGATACACGCCCAATATCAGAGCGAAACAGAACAGCGCGTGCAACATTTTATTCATCTTGGTTTTCATTTCCGTCGAACCTCCTCTCGAACGGATCCATAACCTCGATCATTTTCCACAACTGCGCGTTACCCGGCGCGTTCGTCCCCGTCACGACGACAGGCGCGGCATCCGCCGTCCCTTGGGCGCCAAGGTGCAGCGGGCCGCCGGCATTCGTCAGCGCGGCGTTCGTTATCCGATAAGCGTTCTGGTATGCAAACAGGACATCCCATGTTTGGTACGCTTTGGCGTCATCGGGAACTTCCGTTACCGCACGGGTGGAATTGGCGCTGCTGCCGTTTGCAAGACTAAGCACGTTCCGGCTCGCAGCATTCACGAAGCGGAAACCGCCGTCTCCGGCTTGCCTAACCGTCCAGCGTTGGTTGTCCGCACCGGTATAATAAGCCCCAAGCTGCAATTGTCCCTCTTCGTTCGCTTCCAGCGCTTTGCCGCCGTTGGCGTTCACAATTCGATAGGTCGCCCCCGGCTTCAACGTCTGTACAAACTTCCATTGGTGGGCGTCCGTAAGGTCGTTTGTTTCGTCTGCCGCGACCGCACCCGTATCGTCGGCTTTCAGCCATTTCTTCGTTTCGACGTTCTTAACCATGTAATATCCGTCGCCCGTCGCAAGCGCTTCCCATTTCAGTGCATGATTCGCATCCGCCTGGCGGACAACCGGTTTGGCCAATTCCGTATCCAATCCAAGCGCAAGACCCGCGCTTACATTGGCGATCGTATAGTTCGCGTACGGATTGCCGTTCATAGACCAGACCTGGCGGTTAGTCGCCGCGACCGCGCCGGTTTGCACCGCCGTTCCGTTTTCCGCAGCCTCGTCAGGTATTTCCAACGCCTGCCCGGTCGCTTTATTGACAAGCCGGTACAGGCCGTTATTCACGATTTGCGAGCCTAAATAACTGTCGGATGGGTGCTCGGGATCGACCGGCCCCGTTCCCCAGGTCATGTTGGCCCGATCGCTGACCGCGAATGACAGTACGCCGCCGTCCGTCATATATTCATACGGTAACCATGTGCTTGCGTAGGTTTGCCCGTTCAACGTGACGCCGTCAATGTATTTCATCCGCAGCGCTTCCTCTTCGCTCTGGTTGTTATGTCCGCGAATGGTGAACGTTTTGCGATCTCCAAGACGGATCAACGCCTCCTCGAACAGCGGAGCGTTCAAGGAAAATCCGCCGATACCGTTAATTTCCGGATACAATCCCAGCGAAGCGAGAATAAACCACGCAGACCCCGCGCCCAGGTCGTTGTTGCCGATCATGCCGGCGGGACCGTCGTGAAACAGTTCGAACATCGCCCTGCGCGCAATGTCTTGCGTTTTCCAGGGCTGCCCTGCGAAGTTATAAGCCCAAGGGACGCCGTAACTCGGTTGATTGCCGAGGAACGAATACGGTTTCCGCGAACCGCCGTTCAGTTCTGTAAAGAAAAAATCCAGCCGATCTCTCGCCGCGTCGATGCCTCCCATCTTTTCGAACAACCCGTTGTAATCGAATGCGACAACCCAGGTGTACTGCGCCGAATTGGCTTCCTGGAACCCGTGTTCGCTGGCCGGGTCGAAGTTGCCCTCGAACTCTCCGTTCGCCTTGCGCGGCCGGATATAGCCGTCCTCGAACGAGTTTCTCCAGTTTTGCGCGCGGCTCATATACGTATGGTACCGCTCGCCGTCTCCGATCGCTTTGGCGAATTGCGCAATGGCATAGTCGGCGACGGCGTACTCGACGCTATAGCCGGTTACCCATCCTCCTCTTTCGATCGGAATATAGCCCAAGGCGAGATAATCTTCCAGATTGAAGCGGCCGTTGAGGCTGGATGGCGTCGAGGCGTGATGATCCATAATCTCCATCGCCGCTTGAAGATCGAAATCCCTTGCCCCGAATGCATACATGTTGGCGATCGTGGCCGAAGCCGGGTCTCCGTTCATAATGTTCGTCTCGGAATTGGCGATGCTCCATTTGGGCAGGAACCCGTTTCGGCTTTTCGCGCTGTTAACGAGCGACTGCGCAAAATCGGAACCGACGTCCGGGAACAACATCGCGATGAGCTGCATCTGCGTACGATACACATCCCAGCCGGAGAAGGCGGAGTAATGCGTATATTTGCCGCCGGTGTTGTATATTTTCTGGTCGAACCCCCGGTAATCGCCGTTTGCATCGTTGTAAACGCTCGGATGTACGAAGGCGTGGTACATGAACGAATAGAACATCCGTTTATGTTTCTCGGTGCCGCCCGACACAAGGATGGAACTTAGCGCCTTCTTCCACTTCGCCCGCGCCGCCTTTGACACTTCGTCGAAATTCCATCCGGGAATTTCTGTCTTCAGATTTAACTTCGCATTGTCGATATTCGTGTAAGAAATCGCCGCTTTCACCTGAACAACCTGATCTTCGCTCGTATCGAACTTCACATAAGCGCCGACTTTCCGGTGATCCGGTTTCTCGGAACGCTCTTCTACGTTGTCTTTCGTTATGACTCCGCTCTTGTATGTGCCGACTTCGGCAAACGGATGGCTGAATTCGGCGGCAAAATATACGGTATAATTGTTTGTGTCCTCTTTAAGCGTGCCGCCGCTTCCTTTGCTGCCGCAAAATCCGCCCGCATTGACCCAGCCGGTCACCATCCGGTTTTCCTTGTCGATTTGGACGAACGCGTCGCGAACGCCGGAAGCGTTGATGCCGGTATTGATGATCATCGTCGCTTTGTCCGTAGCCGGATAGGTGAATCGGCCGATGCCGGCCCGTTCGGTCGGGGCAAATTCCGCTTGAATCCGGTAGCGATCGAGCAATACGCTGTAATATCCCGGAATCGCCGTTTCATTCTCCCGCCTGTACGAGGAGCCGTAATCTTCAAAGTTCGTCGCAGGCGACTTCCACAAATCGCCGACGATCGGGAGGAACGGCACATTCTGGGCGATATCGCAACCTGGGCCGTCGATATGCGTCAAACTGAAGCCGGCAATCGATTTCTTGTCGTAATCGTAGCCGGAACCTAAGGGCGCTTTGCCTGAACCGAGATCGTTATAACCGGTGTCCGGGCTCCATTGGATCATGCCAAACGGGACGACAGCGCCTGGGAACGTATTGCCCCGATTGCCGCCAAACCCGATAATGTCCAATTCATTGTTCGCGGTGCCGAGCATCGGATCCGCATAGACGGTTGGATCGAAACCGGCATTCCAAACTTGAATGTCATCGATAAATCCGCGGTATGTGCCTGCATTTCCCGGCTGCTCGTATGAGACAAGTATGCGTTTGATCGTTTTGCCTTTTGCCGCCTCCCCGATATTCGCCGTCACGAAATTCCACTTGTCCGGAAACAATTTGCCACCGTTGCCCTGCGCCTCCGGGTGCATGCCGATTCCATATTGGTCTTTCGCTTCGGTCTCATGCAAATATGTACCATCGTCGAATGCCAGATCAATCGCGACATTCATGCTGTTCTTGCCGTGATATTCGGCTCCTCCTTCGCCGGTTGACCGGCTCTGCGGATAGATCCAATAGGAGACCGTCGTGTCGGCGTTTACCGCAAGATTCGTTTCAAACACTTTGTTGTACGCGTACGACCGGCCCGCGCCCGTGCTTTGTCCTGCGTATAACAAGGCGTTTATGCCCTTATGGCTCATCTCGTCCGTTACCTTCGTTTCGGGCCGCGATACGTTGCCGCTTAACTCGGATTCATCGATCCATGTCGGCTGTATCGCGTCCTGGTTTTCCAGTCCCGTATGGAAACTCGGCGCGACGGACGCTTCCGCTGTCGGGACCAATGTCGGCGGCACATACAGCGTCCCTGTCAATAATGTAAAAACGAATAATGCACTCAGCCATTTTCGCATTCCATTTCTCGCCATGCTTTTGAAAACCTCCTCAATAGGAAGATTAGGATACATAGTGAAGCGTATGATTTATGAAGGGTGCTATGAATGAGATGTTGATAGGAAAGATGTAAGATGTGGAGGAAAGGCCCCTTAGCGAACGCGCCGCTAAAAGGGGCCAATATAAATGATAAAGCTTATCGATTCAGCACGTTGTATATGGCTTGCGCCGCTTCGGCCCGGGTTGTCATGCCTTGCGGATCGAATATGCCTGCGCCTCGTCCTTGGACCAGTTGCAGCGCCGCCGCCGCATTGATATACGGCAACGCCCATGCCGATATGCTTGCCTCGTCGGTGAACGCCGCGTTCCCATTCGCCTCTGTCTTGCCGCGAGCCGCTTCGTACGCCTGAATCATCATTGCGGTCATTTCCTCGCGGGTGATCGGCGCGTTCGGATCGAACTGCGCAGCGCTTCTGCCGCGCACGAAGCCCGCTTTCACCGCGATGGCGACCGCCTCCGCGTACCAGTCGCCGGCATGTACGTCTTCGAAGGAGAGCTCCGCTTCCTCCTTGAACCCGAACGCCTTGACGAGCAACGCCGCAAACTCGGCGCGCGTCACGCTGCGTCCCGGCTCAAAATGTGTCGCGCTCACGCCGTTGACGATGCCCTTCGCCGCCAATTCCTCGATGACGCTCGCCGCCCAATGGGTCGCCGGCACGTCGATGAACGCCTTCTTCATCTCCAGCGCCGCATATGCGCCGGATTGGCTAATCTGGGCAGCTATTTCGCCGCTAGCGTATTCTCCGCCGATGTAGGCAAGCGGTCCGCTGTTAGCGCCGCCATAAATGCCGACAAGCTTCGGATTCGCCGTCGCGTTAACTTGCAAGCCGATTGTGACCGGCTTATTGAATGTATCCAACCTTACGGATGTCCCGTCCGCTGCTGTTGCAACGAGCTCAAGTATGTAGGCGCCGCCCGCCGCCTTCACGTGCTGCCCGCCGATCCGCGCCTTGACTTCGCCTTCGGTAAGCCGGGTCATTCTCAGCGTGATCGTACCGTTGGTCTGTTGCTCCTGCGATAGCAGCGCTGCCGCCTGGCTGATGACTTCAGACGGAATTTGCAGCATCAGCCCACCCGCCTTCACTTCCAGCACGTTATTGCCGAGCTTGCTTACCGCGTCAAGCGGAATTTGAACTGCCTTGGATTCGGCCGGCACTTCAAGGACGACCTTGCCGCCTGCCGCCGGCTTGAAATCTTCCGGCTTCACCTTGTATATGCCCGGTTCCGGTTCCGGATTCGGCTTCGGCGCCGGTTTCGGACTCGGCTGCGGACTTGGACTCGTGCTCGGCCCCGGATTAGGTTCCGGATTCGGCACTCTGACGGAGAACTGTATCGTATAAGTCCGCTTCGTTATGCCGTCCTCCGCCGTCACGACGATAACCGCCTTGCCTCTAGCGCTGCCCGCCTGTGTGATCTCGACGTTCGCTTTCCCATCCGTGGCACGCGCGGCAACGGTTGGCGACTTACTCGTGCCGGCAGGAAGTTCCACAAAATATTCCATCCGGTCTCGCGCAAATCCCGCCAGCGGCCGGCCGTCCAGTTCGATCGCGGCGAGCGTCGCGTCCGTGCCCTTCGGTTCCTCTTCCTTCACCGTGAAATGAATCTCATACGTGTTCACCGCGGCCCTGTCTTCCGACGTTACCCGGATCGTCGCCGTCCCCGGCAGCGCTTCGGCGGGCAGGATGAGCATATGCGCGTTCGGATCGTAAACAGTCGCCGTAACCGTCGGCGCTTTCGACGTGCCGGCAGGCAATTCCACCTCGTATTTCATGCGGTAACGCTCGAAGTCCGCAAGCGGCCGGCCGTCCAACTCGATCGATGTCAAGGTCGCATCGTTCCCTTTCGGCACTTCCCGATCCGCAAGCTTAAAATAAATGCTGTATGTCGTAGTCGTTTCTCCGTCTTCCGCTGTTACATCGATATAGGTCGTGCCCGGCAATACGGTCGCGTCGACAATGCGCACCGCAGCGTTCGGATCGTACGTCACCGCCGTGACGCTCGGAACGACCGTCGTTCCTTCCGGCAATTCCACCTCGTATTGATGCGTGCCGGGTTCGAATCCGGGGAGCGGCTCGCCGTCGATGCGAAGCTCTTGCAGTCTGGCGTCGTCGCCGAGCGGAGGAATATCCTCCAGATGATAGATTTGAATATCGTCTACATAACCTCTAAATTTACCGGTATGCCCCGTCGCGTTATAGGAGATGACAATTTTATCTACAGTTTTCCCAGCAGCCACATCCCCGATTTTCGACGTGACCGTATTCCAGACGTCCAGTTGCAGCGCCTTGCCTTGATCTAACGGATTCAGCCCGATTCCTTTCTGGTCGACAGCGCCTAGATCATGCAGGTAAGTGCCGTCCGTAAACAAGAGATCCATCGCCACATATTGGCTTGTTTCTCTTTTATTTTCGGGTTGCGTAGCCGCATTCGGACCTTCCGGATGAACTCTGTAGGTAAGGAAGGTCGATGGCTTAATCTCAAGCGCTTCTTCAAATACTTGGTTATAAGAGTAGTTCAACGCCGCATCCGCCGCATTCCCCGAATACAGCAGAGCGCTGTTGGTTTCTCCCTGGGCTTGATCGTAATCCACACTGCCGACTTTCGATTCCATGCCGCCTATTCCGCAGCAATATTCCACAACATTCTTCGAATCGATCCGGGAATTATTCCATTTCGGCTGTTTTTGCCCGCTCTCAAAGCTTGTGGCAAAATCGACGACATGCGGCGGATCTTCCCGGCTCCACGCTTTCACGACAACATCGAATGTTTTGTTCTGGCTTACCGTTCCTTTGCTTACGGTTGCCGTTAAAGTAATGATTGCATCCGGCCGGCCTACGTCGGGACGCGATATCACTTTGCCTTTGGCGCTCAACACCAAGTCGTCGGAGCTGATCCACGATATCGTCGTGCCATGCGCGCCGAATTTCGGAAGCGCAATCCCTGTCGTTACATGGCTTACGTCTCCCAGATCCAGCGCCGCAACAGCGGCGGCTACCGCATCTTGATCCTTAATATCTTGGCCTAGAAGCTCCATCTCCGCCAAGGACGTAGTAGTGCCCCCGTTGTTAGCGGCGATCTCCAGCCTGTAATAAGCGTACTCAGCGTCGCCGTCAATGGCGAAAGCGCGGGTATATTTACGCCATTGGAATGTTTCGTCGGTTCTCGTATCCAACGTCGTCCATTCCAGTCCGTCATTGGAGCCTTTCAATATCCAACTCTTCGGATCGGCTGCTGCGCTTCCCCCGCCGGAGGTCAACGTATACATATTTATTTTTTCTTTGCCTGACATAAATTGAAATTGAATCCAAGGCGCCGAGCCGTTGATCGTCGCCGCGCTGCCCGAAGTGTTGTCGAACAATTTGTTCAACTCCGCAGCGGCCGTTCCTTCGCTGTCGACCGCTCTGCCCAAGCCTTGCGCGATAAGCCGGTCCGTCTTGTCTATCAGCGGTCTTGGAATGTCCGTCCCTTGCGTAATCGATATCGGCACATCCGCTTCCCCGCTTCCCCAATCCCGGTTCGGACTAGGCCCCATATCGAAATCCAGCACGGCTCCGTCAGCCAGATCGGCATGCATAATATAGTTTTTCGTATACTCCGTTCCGTTCAATTTCAAGCTTTGAACGTATTTGTTTTCCTTGCTGTTGTTCGGAGCGTTAATGACGATGTCCTTGCCATTCTCCAGATGAATGGTCGCTTTGGTAAACAATGGCGCGCCGATGGCATATTCCGGACTGCCCATTTTCAAAGGATAGAAGCCCATCGCGCTGAAAATATACCAAGCGGACATTTCGCCGTTATCCTCGTCGCCCGCGTAACCTTGCCCGATCTCGCTGCCGATATACAGCCGGTCGAGCACTTCGCGCACAAGCTCTTGCGTTTTCCAAGGCTGCCCGACGTAATTGTACATGTAAATGATATGATGGGCGGGCTGATTGCTGTGCGCGTACATGCCCATTCGCACATCTCTAGCTTCTCTCATTTCATGGATGCGGCTTGTATATCCCGATTCCGGCGTATCGAAAAATTCATCCAGCTTGGCCGCAAGCCCCTCTTTGCCGCCATATAGATTTGCCAGGCCTACCCCGTCCTGCGGGGCATGAAAGGCCATATTCCAGGCATTCGTTTCCGTATAATCGCTTTCCCATGCGGCCGGATCAAACGTATCCGGCGACGAGCGCCATTCGCCGGCCGCATTGCGGCCGTTGAAAAATCCGATATGCGGATTGAACATATGGACGTAGTTCCGGGCGCGATTCATGTAATAGAGGGCGTCGTCTTCGTAATAAGGCTGGTAAGGATCGTCCGGATCCGCTTCTTCGGCCAGCTTCGCAGCCAAATTGGCGATGCCGTAATCGTTGATGTAGCCGTCCATCGCCCAGGACATGCCTTCGCCCGTTCTCGTATCGGTATAGCCGTTGAATACCGAGCTGTCCATTCCTTTCCGGCCGACATTGCCGTTCGGCGGGACGACGGCGGCATTCTTCACGGCGGATTGATAAAACTCGCGGACATCGAAATTCGTTACGCCTTTCAAATACGCATCGGCGAAAGCGACGTCCGAGCTTGTGCCGACCATCAAGTTGGCGTATCCCGGGGACGACCATCTGGATACCCAACCGCCGTCGCGATACTGCTGAAGGAAACCGTCAATCAGTTCTCCCGCCATCGAAGGAGTTAAGAGCGCATATGCCGGCCATGCCGTCCGGTACGTATCCCAGAAGCCGTTGTTCACATATACTTTGCCTTCTTTAATCGCAGCGCAAGTTCGGGTCGCCGTACTGTCTGTGCACGGATTAATCGGCGTCTGGTCGGCATGCTGATACTTCGGTTCGTCGACGTTGCCTACATTTTCGAACGCCGAGTTCGGGTACATGAATAAACGGTACATATTCGAATACAAAGTGACGAGCTGGTCTTCCGTCGCGCCTTCCACTTCGATGATGCCCAGTTTCCGATCCCACTGCTCTTGCGCCCTCTCTTTCACCGATTCGAACGTATCCGTGTCCGCAATTTCCATCTCCAAATTTTTCTTTGCTTGCTCCACGCTAATGAGCGAGGTGGAGATTTTCATCGTTACCGTTCGATCCGCGGAAGCATCGAATTGATAGTAAGCCTGGACGTTCGTTCCTCCGCCGCCGCTGCCGGACAGCTTGCCGCCCCTCAGTACCGGCTTGTCGAATTCCGCATAGAAGAACATCCGCGTCGCGCCGGTGGAAAGTCCGCTTCGCTTATCGGTGTACCCTGTTATCGTTCTATTTTCGGCATCCAGCGTAATGCCGCCGTTATTCTCTTGATTATCGAAAATCAGGTTGGAAGAAGCCCCCGGAAACGTAAATCGGAACATGGCGGCATGATCTGTCGGCGTCAATTCGGCCTGTACCCCGTTTTCGAACGTAACGCCGTAATAATAAGGCTTCGCGATTTCATTATCATGCGTAAACGCCAGCGCGCGGCTTTTACGGTCAATCGGCGGAGTTTCCGTGGAGGCGCTAGGCATCACATGGAACGTTTGACGGTCTCCCATCCATGGACTCGGCTCGTGGCTAAGCGCAAACGCTTCGATAGCGGGAAGGTTGGCGGCGTTATTGCGTTCCTGATACTGGTAAATCCAGTCCGAACCGGCATTGGTTTTCGGCGTCCAGAAGTTGAATCCATGCGGTACGGCAACAGCCGGGAAGTTGTTGCCTCTTGAGAATGACCCGTTAGCATTCGTTCCTCTGCGAGTGTCGACATAACTGGACAGATGGGAATACGTTTTGGGAACGGGGTTGCTTTCAAGCTTGATATCATCGACGGTTACTCTAAACGTTCTTCCTTGCTTGGCGTCGGGGTGACGGTAAGAGACAAGAATCCGTTCGATGGTCTTGCCTTGCGCCGCCGCACCGATTTTCGCTTTTTTGAAATTCCATTGATTGTTGTACAATGTTTTGGACTCGCCCTGCGCCTGTGCGTCGAGCTTCACTCCGTGCTGGTCGTATACTTCGTAATCGTGCAGATAGGTGCCGTCGTCAAATGCCAAATCGACCGCAGCATAGGTGCTGGTATACTCCGTTTGCTGCCGGTCGGTGAACTCGGGCGCAATGTAGTACGAAAGTTCCATATTCGGCGTAACGGGGATGTCCGTTTCGTAAATTTTATTATAGGCGTACGCTTCGCCGCTCTGGGTAATTGTCCCCGACAAAGTTAAAGCTTTTAACCCGGTCCATCCGACTCCGGATTTGCCCGTATAAAGACCGGCCGGGCCGGCGGTGATCCGGGATTTCATATCGAACACCCGATCAACTCCGTCGGAAATAAGCCAATCCGCAAGCTGCACGATATTGGAGCTGCCGTTATTTCTCGTAATATCCAGCTTATAAAACGAATATTTCGTTTCATTCGCCATTTCGTATGTCTTGGTCAAGTAACGGTCGGGGAAAGATTGACCTGTTTGCGCATCCAACAACTTCCAATTCGTCCCGTCCGTCGAGCCGTATACCGTCCAGTCGACAGGATCCCGATCCGGCGAATCGTTGGCCGACGTCATCGTATAGGCCACAACGGCCGCCGGTTCGGCAAGCTCGTATTGAACCCACCCTTTATTCGCAAACGTAAGCCATTTGGTGCCCGAATTGCCGTCCGTCAAGTTGACGTCTTGCTCACTCGACGGGCTGTCCTTGCTATTGGATGTCACCTTCACGACCGTATCTGTAATATTGCCGATGAGCGAACTGGCGTTGCCGTCGATATTCTTGGCCAGTTTCTCTCCGTCCTTCGTTTCGGCCGTATTCACCCAGTTCAGGGGCGGGCCGTCCGCTTCGAACGAACTGAAAAAATCCGCTGCCCCGGCTTCCGCCGCCGCGGCCGTCTCTTGCCATGCCGACGGCATATTTACTGTGCCTGCTAGCACGGTGAAACAAATGATAGCATGAAACCATTTCCGAAACTGTTTCTTCACCCTATAACCTCCCATTCATACTCCAATCGCAGGGAATCGGGATAACATTGAAACCCTTAATCGTCCTTCAATATTTGACAAAAAAGGACATTAGGATTAAAGTCATAGGAAAGACCTCACTTATTTCCGATCATTTGGGCCGCAAACCACAATTTCGCGAAAATAGGGCGGGGTCTTCTCTTATTCTTCGCTGCGTTACCCTTTGATCGATCCCGCAAGCAATCCTCGAATAAAATAACGCCCCAGGAAAATATAGACGAGCAGCGTCGGCAGCGCTGCCAGCAGAGCTCCCGCCATTTGGATGTTCCACTGCACGATTTGGCTGCCCGACAAGTTCTGCAGCGCAACCATAATCGGCTGCTGCTTCTGCGTCGTCATCGTCACCGCGAACAAAAACTCGTTCCAAATATTCGTAAATTGCCAAATGCCTACAACGACAAAGCCGGTTACCGATAACGGAACCATAATATTTTTGTAAATGCCGAAAAATCCGTTGCCGTCGATCTTCGCCGCTTCCAGCACTTCATTCGGAACCGCAACGTAAAAATTGCGGAACATCAGCGTGCAAATCGGCAAACCGTAGACGACGTGAATCAGAATCAGTCCCGGAATCGAATTGTACAGTCCGATGCCCTGCATAAACTGGATGAGCGGAATCAAAATGCTCTGGTACGGAATGAACATGCCGAACAACATGAGCGCAAACAGCGCATCCGACCCTTTAAACCGCCACTTCGAGAGCACGTAGCCGTTTAGCGATCCAAGCAAAGCGGATAGCAGCGTTGCCGGAATCGCAAGCATAAAGCTGTTGCCCAAATGCGGGAACAGTTTGCCGAACGCTTCGCGGTAGCCCGAGAAATCGAGGCTCGACGGAAGCGCCCACATCCGGTCCAGCGTAATCTCGTCCACCCCTTTGAAGCTGGTGACGAGCAGCACGTAAATCGGCACGAGAAAGAGCGCGGCCAACAGAATCAATACGACATACAAAATAAGACGATTTGCCCGTTTCACACCCATTTACGCATCCTCCTTCTTCATGCTGCTCATAATATACGGCACGATGAGCAGAGAGACGAGAATGAGCATGATCATCGCAATCGACGCGCCCTGCGCGTAATGGTTGCCGCGGAACGTCGTTTCGAACATGTAGACGCCCGGAACGTCCGTCACGAACATCGCCCCCGGTCCCGTCATCGCATAGATGAGATCGAATATTTTCAGCGAAACATGCGTCAGCATAATGACCAAACTGATCGTAATCGGTTTTAGCTGCGGCAGCACGATGCGGCGGAATACGGTCCATTCCGCGGCTCCGTCCACTCTGGCCGCCTCCTTCAATTCGTCGGATATGCCGCGCAGTCCCGCCAAATACATCGCCATGGCGAAGCCCGACATTTGCCAGACAGTCGCGATCACGACGGCGATCAAGGCGATCGGAATGCCCAGTTCGATCTGCCCCGGTTTGAAGCCGGGAATTATCTCGGTGCTGACATACCATTTCGGCAAATTCTCCATACCGATCGCCTTCAAAATTAAGTTCACGCCGGTCGAAGGGTTCAAAATCCACTGCCATACGACCCCCGTAACGATAAACGACAATGCCATCGGAAAAATAAAGATGTTGCGAAACAGCGATTCCGCACGAATTTTCCGATCGACGATCGTCGCCAGGAAGAGGCCGAATACCATCGTCGCTGCGATAAACAGAACGGTAAAAACAAAAGTGTTCCGCAAGTCGGATTGAAAACGGAAATCTTGGAATAGAAAAGCGTAGTTGTTCAACCCGGCAAAATCCATATTTTTAACAAGCGTGTTCCAGTTCGTTAACGAGACGTATCCGGTCCAACCGATGAAACCGTATACAAAAATGGCGATTGCAATGAGCGACGGCGTAATCATCAAGACCGGAACGATCTTTTCCCGTTTCATCCGGCTCATTCTCGGACGGGGCGCTGTTTCGCGTATGGTTTGCGCTTGCTGCCTCGAGCTAGCTGCATTCATTCTTTCCTCACACTCCTAACCTTGGGGCCGAATAAGCAGTTTCATTCGGCCCCGTTCGCTTAATCTGGTTGCTTATTGCGCCATGCCGCTCGACACTTGCGCGTCGCGCAGCGATTTGGCCGCTTGCTCCACGTCGCCGTTCGTGACGAAGATCGTCATGACTTGGTTCGCCTGCGTCAGGAATCCTTCCGAAGCCGCGGAACCGTGAGCCAAGCTTGCCGCCAGGCTGCTTTTCTTGAAGTCTTCGATTGTCGATTGGCCGTATACGTCGTATTTGCTCGCATCCGCATCCACGCGTGCGGGGATCGATCCTTTGAGCGGATTGAATACATCCTGTCCTTCCACCGAGCCGAGGACTTTCAGCCATTCTTTGACCGTGTCCGGATCTTTCACGCCCTTCGGAAGTCCGAACGTATCCGTAATGACCATAAAGCTGTTCGCCGTATTCGGCGTGGCGATCCAACCGAAATCTACGTTCGGCTGCAATTTCAAATCGGTCGTAAAATACCCTTTCGCCCAATCGCCCATAATGTTCATCGCCGCCTGGCCGTTCGCAACGAGTTGGGAAGCGTCCTGCCAGTTGCGTGCCGCATGGTCGTCATTAATATAGCTGAACATTTTTTTCGTTTTCTCCAAAGAGTCTTTCACTTTGGCATCGTCGAACGCAATCTCGCCGGTAAACAGTTTTTTGTAATCTTCCGGTCCGAGCACGCCAAGCAATACGTTTTCGAATACCATCGTCGCCGTCCAAGGCTCTTTATCGCCCAGCGCGAGCGGCGTAATGCCTTTCGCTTTCAACGCGTCGGCCACGGTAACGAACTCTTCGAACGATGTCGGCGGCGTCAATCCGTTGTCGTCGAATATCTTTTTGTTGTAAAAAATGACGTTCCCCCGGTGAATATTGACGGGTACGGAATAAATGGTGCCGCCGTCGCTAACCATGTCGATCAAATCTTTCGGAAATTTATCCATCCAGCCTTCGCTCTCGAACAGGTCGTTCAAGCCTTCCATTTTGCCCGCGGCGACCCATCCCGTATTTAATTCGGCGCCGCCGTGCACTTGGAACGTTCCCGGAGGATCGCCGCCTTGCATCCGGCTTGCCAGCACCGCCTTCGCGTTCGTGCCCGCGCCGCCGGCAACGGCCGCATTGATCACTTCAATGTCAGGATGCTTCTGGTTGAACAGATCGATGAGGCCGAGCAAGCCCGCTTCTTCGCCGGCCCCCGTCCACCAGCTGAAAATTTCAACCGATTTTTTCCCTTCCGGCGCTTTCGTCTCCTCCTTTTTCTCCGGCTCTTGCGCCGTCGGCGCCGGATCACCCGTTGTTGCCGGCTTCTCCGAGCCGGAATTTCCGCAAGCCGCCATAAACATGCTTAAGACGATCATGACGGAAATGAGAAGCAACATTTTTTGTCTCATGTAAATCCCCCTCCATCGTATTGATAAGCGAATTTCGGCTGCTTCCTGTCGCGAAATCGCTTACAAAAAAAGCATAACATAGACCTCGCGCCTTCCGGCGGCGAAACATCTGCACTCGTTTGGCATGTAGCTGGACGGATTTAACATGATCGGCGCATAGTCCGAAATTTTCCCGAACTAGCATTTTAATACGATCGGAAATCGCATATAAATCCATGAAAAAACCTGCCGGCAAAATCGGAACGTTCCGATTTTGCCGGCAGGCCGCGTATTGAGCGCATTTATTTGACATGGTAATTGCGATACTCCGTCGGAGCGACACCCGTCACTTTTTTGAAGACTCTACTGAAGTAATTCGGATCTTTATACCCGACCTCAAAACAAATTTCCTTCAACGACAACCTGCTCTGCTCAATCAATGTGCGGGCGTGCGCGATGCGAAGCTGCGTAATATAATCCGTGAACGTCTCCCCGAAATGCTGCTTAAACAATTTGCTGAAATAAAACGGGCTGAGATGAACTTGTTCCGCCACCTCTTCCATCGATATGTTGTCTTGAAAATGCTCATGGACGAAAGCTTTCGCCTGTTCCATGACGGAACCCGCTTCCTGCTCCCGCCGGCTCCGCACTTGCCGCATAACGGCCTGGACCGCGCTTTGATCCGCCAAACCGTTGCGAATGGAAGCAAGCCGCTCCATTCGTTCCGGTTCCGAGCCGACCGACGGGGCGGGAATATCTTCGTAATGGACAACGTCCGTCATACCGCATTTCGCGGCCCATACCGCTTCCAAGTAGGAGGCGCGCAAAGCGCGGATGCCGTGCTTCAACGACCCGAAACCGATTCGAACCGGCAAATGTTCCGTACCGTAGAGCAATTGATGAAGACGGTCTCCCCATGACATCGTCTCACCTTTGGAATACATCGCGCCCGCCTCCATTCTGACGAAGATCGCCATATGATCGTGCACGATCGGACTGACGATGCATGGCAGCTGTAAAGCAATAAAGCTTTTCACCGTCTGATAGACCCGTTCCTTTTGCAAGCGGCTCCCTTGTTCCCCATCATGGGAACGATCCGGCAAAGCGATCACGATCGCATAACCGCGCTGGGGAGAAAACTCGGCAAATTCGGCCATTTGCTCCACATTCCAATCCAGCACCTGATCGTTCATCAGCATCATCGCCAACTCGTTCTCGACCAGGGGCAGCAGTTGCGATACTTTATCGCGCAGACTTAGCTCCATGTAACGTTTGCTTCTCTCCTGGTCCAATTCTTGCACCAGCTTCGTTATCAGGCCAATAATTTGCTCTTGCTTGGCCGGTTTGACGATATAATCTTTGGCGCCGAGCGTTAAAGCTTGCTTCGCATAAGCGAAATAGTCGTATGCCGTTACAAGCGCCATCTTCACTTGACTGTTCATCGCCCTAATCTCTTGCAACGCCTCCAAACCTTGAATGCCCGGCATTTTGATGTCCATAAGCACGATATCCGGCCGGTATTGTTCCGCAAGCTGAATCGCTTTGCGGCCGTTGTCCGCATGGACGATTTCGAACGTGCCCGGCATGGCCCGGGTAATAATCAATTCCAATCCTTCGCGTTCCAACGCTTCGTCATCAGCGATTAACAATCGATACATTGGCGTCTGCCCCCTCTTTCATCGGTAATCGGAGCCTGACCGTCGTTCCCTTGCCCGGTTCGCTCTCCAACTCGACGATATCGTTGCGCCCATAGAAAAGTTGAAGCCGCTTGAATACGTTCCGCGAACCGAGTCCGGTCGATTTCCGTTCCATATAAGGGCGGAACGGTTCGGGCGAACCGAGGTCCAGCAGCGACTTGCGCACCTCTTCGCTCATGCCTGCGCCGTTATCCGCGATCGTCACGAGCACCTCATCCTCCGATCGCGTAATGGACAGGCTGACCGCCGCTCCTTCTTCCATTCCTTCCACCCCGTGTATAAACGCATTTTCCAAAATCGGCTGCAGCGATAAACAAGGAATTTGTTGATCCATCGCCGTTTCCTCGATATGCATCTCGAAGCGAATGCGATCCCGGAAACGGGCTTGTTGGATAGCGAAGTATTCTTTCGTATTGTCGACTTCCTCCCGCAGCGTCACCGGCTTATCCAATTTGCGCAAATTGTAGCGCAGCAAATTGGATACCGATATGGTCAAATTGCTCGTTCGTTCCGCGCCTTCGATCAAGGCCAGCTTCGAGAGCGCATTGAGCGTATTAAACAGGAAATGGGGATTAATCTGGCTTTGGAGCGCTTTCAATTCCAACTCCTTCACGAGCCGGTCCCGCTCCAAATGTTCCCTTTCCTTCGCAATCAGCTTGCGAATGTTCGTTAACATTTGATGGAACGCTTCCGATAAAATGCGAAACTCGTCGTCCCGACGAAATACGGGAGGCGTAATTTGCAAATTGCCTTTGGAAATTTGCTTCGCCGTTCGGACGAGCAGATGAATCGGACGGGTGATGCTTCGGGACAACCAAATGACAAAAACGATGCTGAGCAGCATATTGACGACAAACAAGGCGAGACCGATATTGTTCATCTGCTGCGTATTCCACAAAATTTGCTTGTAATACGGCTGATAATTGCTTAATTCGAGATCGACCAGCGACTGGCCGTGGTCTTGGATGAAACCGGCGATTTTCTCGGTTTCTTCATACAACGCGACATAGGATTGCAAGCCGCGCACATCGGTCGCTTCCAGTACCTGCTCTTCTTTTTCCAGGAAAGACTCGATCATATTTTCATAGTTTTTGATGGACGTCACATTCATTTCCGTACGCGCTTGTTTGCCCAAATGGAGTTTCAACGATTGAAGTTCGTTATTTTGCTCCAATAACGCTTGATAAGTTTCCTCTTTCTGGTCGATTAAATAGCTGCTTAACGTACGCAGATTTTGCTGCGTTTGCTGGGCGATTTGCTTGTACAGCAAAATCCGTTCCATCATCAAATTATAGCTCTCCTGCATCGTCTTGCTGCTATAGTAAATAAAATAAGTCACCGCGCTGACGAGAATAACGAGGACGGGGATGAAGACGAACAATTTCGTACGGATATTCATCGCCCGTCACTCCATCCGTTGCCGTCTTTGGCCAATACCCCGATATCCATCAGATGAACCGGCGGCGGTTGAATGCCCTCCAAAGCGTCGTGAATCAGCGTGACGGCGTCGTATCCCATCCGGTAAGGATTTTGCACGATCGTCGCTTCGATTTCCCCGCGGGCGATCGCCTGTTTCGTTTCTTCGAGATCGTCAAAGCCGAAGATGCGGATATTGTCGCGATCGGAGTTTTTGACGGCCTGCAAAATGCCGACCGCATCCAACGCGCTCATCCCGACGATCATGTCGATCTCGGGATGCATATAGAGCATTTCGGACGCCTTCTGCGCCGCTTCGATCCGCGAAATGTTGGACACGCGCACGTCGACGATCCGTAAATTGCGGTGCTGGCTGACAACGGACCGGAACCCTTCCAGACGCAGCATTTGATTTTCCGCCAGGTTGCTGCCGATCATAATGCCGATATTCGTATTGCCGGAACGGGGCGACTTCTTATCCGCTTCGACGACAAGCTCGCCCAGTTTGCGTCCCGATTCGATATTGTCCGTGCCGACATAGCTGTAACGCTTGCTGTCGGCCGAATCGGCGTCGACGGTAATGACCGCGATTCCTTGATCGACCGCTTTATCGATCAGGCGTTTATATATAATATTATGAACGCCTTGAACGATAATGGCATCGACTTTGGCCGCGATCGCCTTCTCCAGCAGCGTCGTTTGCTCGTCCGTATTAATGCGGAGCGGCCCGACGTATTCCAGCGCCATGCCAAGTTGATTCGCCGCATCCTTGGCCCCTTGCTCGATCAATCTCCAATACGGATTGTCGAGCTCCTGCGAAATGAGCATCACATGCGGCTTGGAGCCCAGGTCCGTCTCATGTTCGCTTAAATGCTGAATTAACGCCTGATTCTCGTAGGTCGAGATCATAAATTGAATAAGCAAATACATGAACGCGATGACAAGTGTTGCGAGGAGCAGCGTCCATTTTTTATCCGACATATACCGACCATCCCCCAATATTGGTTGCGCTTACATAATTGCCGAGGCGAACGCATCTTTCCGCGATCCCCGACGTCGTTATCTCTCCCGATCCGCGTTTCTCTTTCTAAAGTCTAATCATAAAACAATTGTACACAATATTTCAATATGGTACCAATAAGTGGCTTGTCTCTTTGGATCGTTGTAAGGAAAGGAATGCTACGGAATGCAGCGATTGCGGGAAGAAGGACGATGTATGCGAAAAATCGTACACTATGTGCGGCGTGCGGATCGAACCAGTCGATTTTATTCGAACTTTCATACACCGATTGGGGATTTGGGCTCTAATCGCCTTATTTTGTCCACAAACGCCGTTTTGGCGAGTTAGTGGATTTGACGGCTCTATTTTGCCGCCACTTCACAAAACCGGGGATTCTCAGGCCGATCGCGGCATATGCTGTGCTCCACGTTTCTCGACGCGCAAAGGGAGGAGAATAGTCTCCTCCCACAGCTGTTACCTTGTGCTTCTATAATGAGTTTGGCGGCGGTACCCCGACTCGCAAGCTCCTGTTCCGCTCTTTACTTGGATTCCAGCATTCGAAGCACAAGCACCGTAGCTTCCGCTCTCGTCGCGCTCGCGCCCGGAACGAACATATTGTTGCCGCGGCCTTGAATGACGCCTTTCTCTACCGCGGCTTCCACGTAGCCTTTCGCCCATGCCGGAATTTTGCCGGTATCCGCGAAAGTTAATCCCGAGCCGTCTCCTTCTTCCAGGTTCAAGCCGCGCGCAACCATCACGGCAATTTCCGATCTCGTAATATTGCGATCCGACCGGAACGTGTTGTCCTCATATCCTTGTATAATGCCCGCTTTCACCGCTTTGGCGATTTCCGATTTCGCCCATGCCGGGATTTTATCCAAGTCGGCAAACGCCATATTCTCTTCTTCTTGCAGCTTCAACGCTCTGGCCAATATCGCGGAAAACTGCGCCCGTGTAATCGAATCGTTAGGGCGGAACGTTCCGTCAGGGAATCCTTCGATCATTCCTTTGCCGACCGCTTCCATAATCTTCTCTTCCGCCCAGTGCCCTTTAATGTCTGTGAAGGAGAGCTGAGGCGGCTCCGCCGTGCCGGAAGCGCTTACGGATACGGATTGGTTCACCTCGTATGTTTCGGATTTCAAGTTATGGTCGACGACCTTCATCGCAGTCCATTTGACTTCGGACGATCCGGCTCCCTTCGCTTTAAAGGTAAGCGTACCGATCTGGACGTCTCCCTTCTCGCCCTCGACACTGCCTATTTTCGTATGCGCTACCGTAATCTCCCGATCTTTCTTAATCGGAAAAACCGAGAATCCTTTCATTTTCGACTCCGATTCTTGCAATTCCAATTTGGCGGGATCATAGTCAAACTTCGCTTCATAGGCGTACAAATCTTTCAAGTTTTTGCCGCTCAACGTCATCGTAACGGTTTCTCCCGCTTTCAAACTCTGCTTATCCGCGGTAATGAGAAATTCCGGAGCATCCGCCGCCAATGAGGAGGATAACATCATATACGGGGAAACGAGACTGACCAACAGCATGAGTACGATTTTTCGTTTCATTCGATCGCATCCTTTCCAATATGGAAATAAGATAAACTTCTCTTCGCTCATGCCCGGGTTGCCGGTAACACGTGTCTGGTGGGAAGTTGCCTTACTATTTTATAAGCAGTGCGGATCGTTACACTTTGCAATCGTTTAGACAAGGTGTGGAATACAACTAAAGTATAAAAAAACGAAAACAATATCAACACTTTCGACAAACGTTCTTATGATCATCTATGAAGCTACAAGCATGTCGAATATTCTTGCTTTTTGCGCCGGTATCCAGGTTATCGGTAACCCAAAAAGACCCTGTCAGGAAATTAGTCTCCTAATAGGGTCTTCGTAAATTCGTCTTATTCTAGCATTTTTCTAATCGTACAGCAGCGGCTTAATTTCATCGGAATCGATATTGTCTTTCGTATACCAGTGGAAACCGGTATCGATCGTTTTCTCCAGCTGCTCTCCGTTCACCGCTTGCACGGCCGCTTTCACCGCCCAATAGCCGATGCCGATCGGATCTTGCGTGACCGCTCCGGCCATGAGCCCGCTGCGGACGGCATCCGTTTGCTGTTTGCCGGAATCGTATCCGATCACGACTAGCTGGCCTTCTTTTTTCATTTCCTTCACCGCGTTGACGACGCCGATAGCCGAACCTTCATTGGATCCGAAGATACCTTTCAAGTTCGGGTACGCTTGCATGATCGCTTTGGCAAGGTCCGTCGATTTCAATTGGTCGCCGCCGCCGTATTGGATGTCGACGATTTTGATGTTGGGATAGTTTTGTTCGATGCGGTTTTTAAAACCGTCGCGGCGATCGACGCCCGTTCGGCTCGTTTGGTCGTGAACGACCATGGCGATCTCGCCCTCATTGCCGATCAGTTCCGCCATCTTGTCGGCGGCCAGCGCGGAAGCGGCAATGTTGTCCGTCGCGGCGGTCGTGACCGGAATATCCCCCTCTACGCCGGAGTCGAAACCGACGACCGGAATGTTGGCCGCTTTCGCTTTCTCAAGCAACGATAATGCCGCTTGGCTGTCCAAAGCCGCAAAGGCGATCGCATCCGGTTTTTTGTCCAACGCGGCTTGCAGCATCTCGATTTGTTTGTCTACTTGGGACTCGCTTTCGGGACCTTCGAAAGTAATCTCGACGTTTAATTCCTGCGCCGCTTTCTCGGCGCCCTGCTTCACCGCTTGCCAGAACTGATGCTGGAATCCTTTGGAAATGACCGGAATGTACAATTTCTTGTCGCTCGTTTGCTGCCCGCCTTCGCTTTGCTGACCTGAAGCCGGTTGCCCTTCCGTTCCGGAAGAGGAGCCGCATGCGCTCGCTGCCATCGTCAGCAGCAAAATGACGGAAAGCAACAACATCTTTGATTTTTTCATGTTCCACCGTTCCCCTTTGCAATCGATTTTGTTTTGTATGAAGCTCCCGCATAACGGGAGTTTATACCGAATTTTTGCGCCGCCGCAAAATATCCGCGTATACCGCGAGCAATACGACCAATCCGATAATGACGGTTTGCCACTCCTGAGGCACGGATAAAATGCGCAAGCCGTTCGTCAGCACGCTCATGATCAGCGCTCCGATCACGGTGCCGAGAATCGAGCCTTGGCCTCCGCTCAGCGACGTTCCGCCGATGACGACGGCTGCGATCGCCTCCAATTCATATCCTTGTCCCAGCGCCGGTTGCGCGGAATTGAGACGGGAAGCCATCATAATGCCGGCAATTCCGCAAAATATGCCCGTAATCGTATAGATAACCACTTTCCAATATTTCGTGTTGACGCCGGAAAGCCGCGTCGCTTCTTCGTTGCTGCCGAGCGCGAAATTATACCTTCCGATAATCGTTTTGGACAAGATGACGCTGGCGACAATCGCCAAGGCAAAGAAAATGATGACGGCGTTCGGAATTTCGAGTCCCGGGATCACGTATTTGGCGATGACGGATCCGGTCGATATTTCCTTGAATGCCGGCGTGTCGTTGAAATAAATCGGCTTCGCTCCGGATATGACGAGCGAGAGGCCTTTCGTGATCATCATCATGGCGAGCGTCGCGATGAACGGCGGTATTTTCATTTTGGCTACCGCAAGCCCGCTCACTAATCCGCATAAGGCGCCTGTCGCAATGCCGCCGATAATGCCGAACGGCATCGGCACATTCCAGAAATTAATGATAACGCCGGCCATCACCGACGAGAAAGTCATGACCGTTCCTACCGACAAGTCGATACCGCCGGTAATAATGACGAAGGTGGACCCTAGCGCGAGCACTCCGATGACAGCGGTCGACAGCAAAATGCCCATAATATTGTCAAAACGCAAAAAGTTGCCGGAGGATACGGAGAAGATGACGACGAGGACGATCAAGCTGGCAAAAGCCAATATTTTCTGTGTCGCGCCTGTTTTGAGGGACGGTTGCTGTTTTGGAATTATTTCGGTTTTCATCGTAAGAACACCTCGATTTCATATCTTTATAACACCATGCTCATTCATCTCGGGTTCACGCATCGTCGCATATTTCATAATCATTTCTTGGGTAGCCTCTTTGTTATCCAATTCTCCCGTAATTCTTCCCTCGCACATCACGATAATGCGATGGCTGAGGCGGAGAACTTCCGGCAATTCCGACGAAATGACGATAAGCGATTTTCCCTGCCCGACCAAATCGATCAACAGCTTATAAATTTCGCTTTTGGCGCCGACGTCGATCCCGCGCGTAGGCTCGTCAAAAATTAAAATATCGCAATCGCGCGTCAACCATTTTCCGATTACGACTTTCTGCTGGTTGCCCCCGGACAGAAATTTCACCTTCTGCATGACGCTCGGCGTTTTCACTTTCAACGCTTCGGCAAAATGGGCGGCGGTTTTGCGCATCTTCGTTTTGTTCACCCAGCCCCAAATCGTAAATTTCTTCATGGCCGCCATCGAATTGTTTATTTTCACGTTCATATCCACAATCAGGCCGTACCGTTTCCGATCTTCGGATAAATAACCGATTCCTTGCCGGACCGCATCGTGAGGATTTCTGATCTTCACTTTGTTTCCATGAACATAAATTTCTCCGGAATCGATCGGATCTGCGCCGAAGATAGCCCGCGCCACTTCCGTGCGTCCTGCGCCCATGAGCCCCGCAAAGCCCAGAATTTCCCCTTTGCGCAATTTGAAATTAATATCTTTGAGCGTAGAGCCTGCATGCAAATGTTTCACTTCCAGAACCGTTTCCCGCGCCTGATCTTCGATCTCCGGCTTCGAATCCGTATAAATTTGCCGTCCTACCATCATCGAGATAATCTTGTCGATAGAAGTTTCCTTCGTCGGTACGGTATCGATATAGCAGCCGTCGCGCATCACCGTAATCCGGTCCGTAATGCGCTTCAACTCTTCCATTCGATGCGAAATATAGACAATCCCTACGCCATTCTCGCGCAATTGCCGAATGATGCGAAACAATTCTTCGATCTCCGCATCGGTTAACGCCGCCGTAGGCTCATCCATAATGAGGACTTCCGAATCGAATGACAGCGCTTTCGCAATTTCGACCATTTGCTGCTTGGCAACCGTTAACTCGGACACTTTGATCCGGGGATCGAGCTGCACATTCATTTTCTTCAACAATGTCTCAACCCGTGCGTTCAATTCCTTTTCGTCCAGAAACAGCTTGAACGCTTTGCGCGGTTCGCGGCCGATATACATATTTTGCGCCACCGTTAAATGCGGCATTAAATTCAGTTCTTGATGAATGATGCCGATGCCTAAATGCTGCGCCGCCTTCGTGTTCGGAATGTCAACTTCCTTCCCTTTGTAAACGATGCGGCCGGCGTCTTTCCGATAAACGCCCGTCAATATTTTCATTAGCGTCGATTTGCCCGCTCCGTTCTCCCCGACCAGCGCATGGATTTCGCCTGCCTTCAATTCAAACCGGCATTGGTCGAGAGCATGAACCCCGGGAAAGCGTTTCTCGATCCCTTCCATCAGGACGAGCGGCCCCGCCGCGTTAGACGGCTGATTCTCTTCGTTCATTTGCTGCACCCCCCGTATTGTGCGTGACTTCATTTTATAGGCGCATGGAAACAAAAGGAATTGAATATTTTCCTGTAAAAAGTTGATTATATTATGATTTTTGGTATCGACCGTTGGAAGTTCGGAACAAGCGGACGGAACATCGCAGGTTGGAATTGTAATGGATTTTTAACATTTTCCCTTCGCACGGTATGCATGATACGTCCGGCAAAATGATAGAATAGAGTCATCCATTCCATATATCGATAGGGGTTATTACAAGTGCGGGCACATCCAATCTATATGTTGCGTATAGCAGGTATTTTTGACGGTATTTCATTACTAGTATTGCTTGGCATCGCTATGCCCTTGAAGTATATTTGGGGGATAGACAAAGCGGTAACGGTTGTCGGAAGCCTGCACGGCGGGATCTTCATGCTGTATGCGCTGGCCATCATTTATGCGGGGCTGCGAGTAAAGTGGAATATTCTTTGGTCTGTTGCAGCGCTTGTCGCGGCCTTCGTCCCGTTCGCCAATTTTGTGTTGGACGGAAAGCTGAAGAAGGCGCAAGCCAAATACGATGTACGGCCGTTTAACTATTCCTTGCTCGTATACGGTATCGTATTTTTCTCTTTCTTCGATCTGTTCTCGCAGTTGCCGGTCATGAGTACATTCGCGACTTCCGTCGGCGCCACCCCGTTTATCGCCGGCTTTGTCATCGGGTTGTATTCGCTGGCTAATACGCTGGGCAATGTTCTATCCGGCATTAAAACCGACAAGGTCGGGCCTTTCAAAATGTTAATGGCGGGATTGATTCTATCGAGCGTTGCCCTGCTGCTGTATCAGTTCGTCGACCGGCCCGCCGCGTTGATCGCCGTTCGCATCATTCACGGTTTTGTCGCGGGATTGATTGTTCCGGCCGCCTTCACCTTCTCTGCCAATACGACGGTGAAAGACCAGCAAGGGAAAAAAGTCGCCTTCACCGGCACCTTTGTGGGGCTGGCTGCCATTATCGGCCCCGCTTTCAGCGGCATTACGGTAAGAAAAACGCCTGACGGCGTCCTTTAAGTTCGTGCATCTCCGTTCATACGTACCAAAGTAAGCTGGGGTATGGGGATCTTCTTCCCCTGTCCCCAGTCTACTTTTTCACATCATTTATCCTGTATTCATAGCCATGAACTCCTTTGTAATAATC